>JACPQD010000105.1 GCA_016190665.1 Chloroflexota bacterium | reverse complement strand
TACCTCTCGGGCAACCCGCCCCGGCGCTTCCACCGTTATAAGCCCCCCAAAGAGACCCTCGCATAGGGATACTATTCCCTTCTCGAGACCACGCTCCTGGTCAGACACACGAGACGCCTCTTGCACTCCCTTCCCGCCACCTGGCCTTCACCCCCCAAGCCCCAAAACATGCCTTCGGGCACGCGAGAACCAGAACTCGTCCGTCGATCCGCATAGCCGAACTACCACTCCCCCCTTATAGTGAAACCTCAGGAGAGCGCGAGCTGACTTGTAAGAGGATGGTAAACGGGCTATAATTTGCTTCTAGGTTTGCCTGGATGCAGAGTAGCAAGTGGTCAGGGGGTGCAAGATACTATGAAGATACGGTGGTTTAGCCTCATTGTCCTGATTGGCCTCCTCTTTGTGGGGTGCCAGGACACGCGGGATGCCCATGTCCAGTCCGGGCAGAGCTACATGAACCGGCAACAGTGGAAGAACGCTCTCGAAGAGTTCAACCGGGCGCTCCAGTTGGGAGAGGACAGTCCCGAGACTTACAATAACATCGGCGTCACGCTCTACTGGCTGCAGCAGTACGACCAGGCTATCTCGTCCTACACCAGGGCGATACAGCTCCGGCCGCAGTTTCCCCAGGCGTACAATAATCGCGGCCTTGCCAACTATCAGAAAGGGAACAAGGACAAGGCCGTCGACGACTATACCTTTGCCATTAAACTGGACGCTCAGTACGGCGAGCCCTATTACAACCGCGCCATGACCTACCAGGAGCAGGGCAAGAAGGCGGAGGCCCTGGCGGACTACGAGTTCTTCGTCACCGTCGCCAAAGACACTCGTCTTCTCGAGACGGCGAAACAGGAGATCGCGCGGCTGAAGGGATAATGATCAATGATGAATGCGCGCCCAAGTCCCTCCCTCTTCAGGGGAGGGATTTGGTACCTTACGAATGAGATTGCGCGCAAGGTGCGCATGATCTTAGATTTTTGATTCTGGATTTTGGATTTCGGCCATCAGCAATCAGTCTCAGCGGCCCGATAGCTGATGGCTGAAAGCTGACCGCTCGCTGGCATTTGGTTTCGGCTCAGCCGAGTTAGGGAGAGGTCCCCAGTTGAGCGCCCTTCATCAGCTTAAGGAGGCAACGCCGGTTTGACACGTGCAGCCCGCCCCGATCAAATCGTGGCGCCCCGTACCAGCGACGAGGTACGGGAGGCCTTTCTACGTTTCTTCGAGGAGCGGGGACACATGATTATCCCTGGTTCCTCTTTGATACCGCAGGGGGACCCTACTCTGCTCTTGACTAGCGCCGGGATGGTGCAGTTCAAGCCCTACTTCATTGGTGAAGCTGAACCCCCCAGCCGCCGCCTCGCTTCCTGCCAGAAGTGTTTCCGCACGACCGATATCGACGTCGTGGGCGATTTCAAGCACCTGACTTTCTTCGAGATGCTGGGGAACTTCAGCATTGGGGACTACTTCAAGAAAGAGGCGATAGCGTGGGGCTGGGAGTTCGTCACCCAGACGCTACGGCTGCCTCGAGAGCGGCTCCGTGTCACCATTTTCCTCGATGACGACGAGGCTTTCCAATACTGGCGCGATATCGGTGTGCCCGCTGAGATGATCACCCGCTGCGGCGAGGAGGACAACTTCTGGGGCCCGGCCGGGGAGACCGGCCCCTGCGGCCCGTGCAGCGAGATCCACTACGATTTCGGCTCCGAATGGAGCTGCCGCCGTCCTGACTGCGGCCCCCTGTGCGACTGCGGCCGTTTCGTGGAGATCTGGAACCTGGTCTTCACCCAGTATTTCCAGCACGCCGACGGCAGGCGGACGCCCCTGCCCAAGCCCAATATCGATACTGGGATGGGCCTGGAGAGGGTCGCGGCGGTGATGCAGGGCGTCCATTCCTTCTATGAGTCGGAGGTCTTCGCCCCCGTGGTTCAGCGGGTCTGCGGGCTGGCAGGGCGTCAGTATGGCAAGGACCCGGATGTCGATCACGCCGTCAAAATCATCGTGGAGCACGGCCGTGCGGCCACGTTCCTGGTGGGCGACGGCGTAGTGCCCAGCAATGAGGGGCGAGGCTACGTCCTCCGGCGCGTAGTGCGCCGCGCCATCCGCTACGCCCGGAAGATTGGCCTGGATAAGCCCTTCCTGGTCGATCTGGCCGGGACGGTTATCGGCCAAATGTCCAATGTCTACCCCGAGCTGGAGACCAACCGGGAATTCATCTATCGGGTGTTGCAGCTTGAGGAGGAGCGATTTGGCGAGGTGCTCAACGCGGGCCTCAGTCTGCTGGACAAGACCGTCGCCGATGTGAAGAGCAAGGGCCAGCGGGTTATCCCCGGCCGCGAAGCTTTCACCCTGTACGACACCTACGGCTTCCCCAGGGAGCTCACCGCCGAGGTGGCCCAGGAGAACGACCTGACCATCGATGAGGAGGGCTTCAGCGCCGCCATGGAGGAGCAGCGCGAGCGGGCGCGGGCAGCGCACAGGTTCAGCCTCAGCGGCAAAGCTGCCCTGGAGGTGTACCAGCAGATCGGTCAGACAACGGAGTTTGTGGGCTATGAGAAGCTCCAGGAGCCATCGACAGTCTCGGCAGTGCTGGTCGATGGCCAGCCAGTGGAGACAGCTTACCAGGGCCAGGACGCCGAGATCGTGCTGCCGGTAACGCCCTTCTATGGCGAGATGGGCGGCCAGGTCGGCGACCAGGGGGAGGTCCGGGGCCAACGGGGCAAGCTCGCCGTGACCAACACCGTAAGGCCGGTGCCGGGGCTGATTGTGCATCAGGGCAGAGTCGTCGAGGGGACGATTTCCGTGGGAGACCCTGTCGAGGCGGAGGTGGACGTTGAGCGGCGGCTGGACATCGCCCGCAATCATACGGTGACCCATATCCTCCAGGCTTCGCTGCGCCAGGTCCTGGGGAGCCATGTGCGCCAGACGGGCTCTCTGGTAGCCCCGGACCGCATGCGCTTCGATTTCTCCCACTTCGCCGCTATGTCTGCCGAGGAGAGAGGCTGCGTGCAGCGCCTGGTGAATGAGAGGATACAAGCCAACTTACCGGTGAGCTCCAAGGTACTCTCTTACAAGGAGGCGGTGGCCGAGGGCGCCATCGCCCTCTTCGACGAGAAGTACGGGGATACGGTTCGCGTGATGGAGGTGGGGCGGCCCGGCGTCCGCCTTGGGCGGATCAGCGCCGAGCTCTGCGGCGGCACCCACGTCTCCGCCACAGGAGAGATAGGGTTCTTCCACATCCTCAGCGAAGGCAGCATCGGCGCCGGTCTGCGCCGCATTGAGGCGGTGACCGGCCGCGGCGCGGAGAAGTACGTCTCGGAACGCCTTTCGGCCATGGATGCCATAGCCGCTCATCTTCAGACCACGGCCGCCGAGCTGCCGCAGAAGGTGGCGGCGGTCACCCGGGACCTGGAGGCTGAGCGGAGAAGGGCTGCCCAGCTCCAGCAGGAGCTGTCGAAGAGGGAGGCCGAGTGCCTTCTTGACCGGGTGACCTCGGTGGATGGCGTCGCTGTCCTGGCGGCCAAGGTCTCTGTTCCCAACATGGGCGCCCTTCGCCGGATGGGTGACCAGCTGAGGGAGCGTCTGAAAAGCGGGGTCATCGTCCTGGGGGCCATCGTGGAAGGCAAGCCTAGCTTTGTGGCGATGGTGACCCCCGATCTGGTATCCAAAGGGTTCCACGCCGGGCAGATAGTCAGGGACGTGGCGGCGGTGACCGGGGGCGGCGGCGGCGGGCGGCCTGAGATGGCTCAAGCTGGCGGCAAGGACGCAGCCAGGGTCGATGAGGCCCTCCAACTCGTTGCCAGGATAGTGCAAGAATAGCTTTCAGCATTCACTCGGTCTCGGCCCCGCATAGTCAGGAAGGCGCCTTTGTCGGAGACTCCTTCGCTTAACTCAGAACAAGTTTCGTCATTCAGCTCAGTTCCACAGAGTAGCCAGCGTCCTTTCAGCGTCGTCTCGGTTGACGCGGACGACGACATCGCCTCCATCAACGGCAAAGTAGAGGTGACCCCGGATGACGTAGTGGTGCTGGCTCTGGCCAGGAAGGCGAGGCAACTGCGCGTTCCTCTGTACCTGCGCCTGTTGCACCGCCACGGTGATAGCCTGGCCAAGGATATCATTATTGTCACGGGCGATGCCATCATCCGTTCTTTGGCTCGAAGCGAGGGCTTTCGTACCTTTTCATCCCTGAAGGCCCTCGATAGGGAATGGGCTCGTCTGCTGAGGGGCGGCAAGCTGACCTGGGGGGACGTGCTTGACGCCGCCCAGCTTGTGGCGATGGTTCTGGGTGGGGTCGGTGTGATTGGCCTTGTCGCCTACCTGGCGGCCACCTTCCTCGTGCCCAGCGCCACGGTGGTTATCAAGCCCACATCCCAGTTGGTATCCACGACTATGACCATTACCGCCCGGACGGATGCCAGCGGACCGAATCTGGAACTGGCGCAGATACCCGCCAGGCTGGTCGAGGCTGCGCTGGAGACCACGGCCAGGATAGAGACCAGCGGCTCACGTTCGGAGCCGGACAAACCCGCCACGGGCCGGGTTACCTTCATCAACAGGAGCGACGAAAGGGTGGTGGTTCCACGGGGCACTCAGGTCAGCACCGCCGCTGGCATCGTTTTTTCTACTCAGGCGGAGGTTGTTCTCGCTCCCACTTCCGGTTCCACGGCGTCGGTGGGCATTGTGGCAACGGAACCGGGCCCGTTGGGGAATGTCAAGGCGATGGCGGTAGACCGCATACTGGACGGACAGTTGGCTCCCCGGCTGGCCATCGTGAGTGAGGAGCCTACGGAGGGCGGCTCCGAGAAGACCGTGAAGCTGGTCACGGCAGCCGACCAGGCAAAGCTGTTGGAGAAAGTGAAAGACGCGGCCCTGCCCGAAGCGATAAAGCAGTTAGCCGCAACAAAACGACCGGAGGAGTCCATTTATCCGGAGACTGTGCAGGTCAGAGTGGTCGACTCTCAGTTCGAGCCGAGAGAGGGGGAGGCCGCACCAGTACTCAGCGTCAAAGCCAGAGTGGTCGCCACGGGCGTGGGCTTCGAAGGCCCTAACGTGAACAAGCTCGTGGCGCAGAAGCTTGTGACCAGTGTTTCAGGCCAAGGGGAAGTCCAAACGCAATCGTTGCGCATACGTCCCCTGGAAGCGCGGTCCTGGGACAAGGACAGGGTCACTTTCAACGTTTTTGGCCAGGGGCGGGTGCTGCCCGTTCTGAATCGGGACGATATCAAGGAGAAGCTGACTGGCCACAGCAAAGCCGAGGCCGAGAACTATCTTTTGAAGAACCTCCAACTCGCCGCTCCCCCGGTGATCAACCTCTACCCAGGCTGGGCCACGGACCTTCCCAAATTCGGCTGGCGGATTGAGCTTCAGGTGGTGGCGGAAGGGTAGGAGGAGTGAGCCATATGCGCGTCTTGGGACTGGACATCGGTGATCGCAGGATAGGAGTGGCCGTGAGCGATCCCGAAGGCATCATGGCCGGCTCCCTGACCACCATCACCAGGAGGGAAACGGAAAGAGATTTGGCAGCCATTGTGGAGCTCGCCCGCAAGGAGGAAACGGGGCTCATTGTGGCCGGATTGCCGCGCTCCCTCAATGGGAGCATCGGCCCCCAGGCCCAGAAGGTGCTGGCCTTCGTCGAAAGGTTGGCAGAGGTCTCCCCGGTGCCCGTGGAAACCTGGGACGAACGTCTGTCGACCGTGGAGGCGGACCGCATCATGGGGGAAATGGCGATAAGGCTGAATAAACGGAAAGAGCGGCGCGACTCCCTGGCCGCCGCCATCATTTTGCAGGGGTACCTCGATGCCGCCCGACACAGGGACCGCTCGTGAGTGCTTGCCTTAAATCCAGGGTGGTCTTATGGCTCTTGCCTCCAGCTCTCGCCGTGCTTCTCGCCTCTTGCCAGTCTGGCGCGGACGTGCTCGGCTACTTTGTTGATAGACTGGACACCCCGGCCAGCACAGACTCCAAATCGGTGAGTTTCACCGTTGAGCCAGGCGACAACGCCGAAACCATCGCCAGGAACCTGGAGGAGAAGAAGCTCGTAAAGAGCGCCTCCGTCTTTCGGTTCCTTGTCCTGTACTACGGTGTGGACAAGGATCTCAAGGCCGGGGAGTACGAGCTGCGACCGAGCAATACCTCCAGCGAGGTCATAGCTAAACTCAGCCATGGAACCGTCAGGTCGACAACGGTCACCATCCCCGAGGGGTGGCGCATGGAGGAGATAGCCCAGCTTCTGGAAAAGAAGGGTATCTTCGAGGCCACGGAGTTCCTCGGGGTGGCGCGCGAAGGCAAGTTCGAGCATGAGTTCCTGGCGAGCCGCCCGGAGCAGAGCAGCCTGGAGGGATTCCTCTTCCCTGATACGTATCGAGTCCCTTCCCGGTTTAACGCTGAGGATTTCATCAACCGCATGCTTAAGAACTTTGATACACGGCTCCCCGCGGCTGTACGGCAGAAGGCCGCTCCCCAGGGCATGTCTCTCTACGAAGTGCTGACTTTGGCCTCCATCGTTGAGCGGGAGGCGGTGCTTGCCGCAGAAAGACCCGTTATCGCCAGTGTCTTCCTTAATCGGCTGCGCGCGGGTGTGCGGCTCGCCGCCGATCCCACGGTGCAATACGCCTTGACGACGAGCGCTGATAGCGTGGCCAAAAACGGCTACTGGAAGACCGAGCTTACCAGCGCTGACCTGGAGGTCAAGTCCCCGTACAACACCTATCGCAACCAGGGGCTGCCCCCCGGCCCAATAAGCAACCCCGGGCTGGCATCCATTATGGCCGTGCTGGAGCCGGCCACCACCGACTACCTCTTTTTTGTGGCCAGGAGTGACGGCAGCCACGCCTTCTCCGTCACCTTCGAGGAGCACGCTCGAAACGCGAGAGCGCAGGGCAGATAGCTTCCCCATGACGGCGAAAGTCGGCCTCATCGGCTATCCCATCAAGCACTCCATCTCTCCCCAGTTTCAGCAGGCGGCTTTTGACTACTACGGCCTCGACACGCGCTATGAGTTGTGGGAAGTGGATAATGCTGGCCTGCCTGATCTCGTGACGGGACTTCGCGCGCCGGACAAGCTGGGAGCCAATGTCACGGTGCCCCATAAGGAGGCGGTGCTGCCGCTAGTGGATGAGCTCGACCCCCTCGCCCAACGGATCGGGGCGGTAAACACCATCGTCAATCGAGAAGGCGCGCTAGCGGGCCACAACACCGATGCTCGCGGTTTCCTCCGGGCGCTTCGGGAGGAGGCAAGGTTCGAGCCCGCCGGTAAACGGGTGGTGGTCCTGGGGGCGGGTGGCGCGGCGCGTGGCGTAGCCTTCGCCCTGGCGGGGGCGGGCGTTAAGTCCCTGGCCATCATCAATCGCAGTCGCGAGAGGGCAGAAGGGTTGGCAGCCGCCCTCGCGCCGCTGGCCGAAGCGCTTCCCTGGTCCGTGCCTACCCAGTCCAGAGCCTTGCGGAGCGCCGAGCTCATCGTCAACTGTACCTCTATCGGTATGCGGCATGGCCCCACGGAGGGGCGGTCGCCGGTGCCCAGCGAAGTAATCCCAAGAAAAGCGCTGGTCTTCGACATAGTGTATAATCCTCTAGAGACGCCTCTGCTGCGGGAGGCGAAAAAGGCCGGGGCCGCCACGCTTGGTGGCTTGTCTATGCTGGTCTACCAGGGGGCGGCTTCCTTTGAACTGTGGACGCGCAGACAAGCGCCCCTGGAAGTAATGTTCGAGGCAGCCCGCAAGGCGCTGGGCGCGTGAGCAGGAGACCGATCAATGTTCCGTTTCCTCACCGCCGGGGAGTCCCACGGCAAAGCCCTGACCGTCATAATCGATGGCGTGCCTGCCGGACTACCCCTGGATGAAGACTGCATCGCCGCCGACCTGTCCCGCCGTCAAGGAGGCTACGGGCGCGGCGGGCGCATGAAGATCGAGCGGGACCGGGCCGAGATCCTCTCTGGCGTGCGGCACGGCTTGACGCTGGGCAGTCCCATCTCGCTCCTGATTCCCAATCGCGACTGGGAGAACTGGACCAAAGTTATGGGCGTATCTCTTGCGGAGGGTGAAGTGGAGCCGGTGACTCGCCTCCGTCCCGGCCACGCCGACCTGGCGGGGGCGATTAAGTATGGGCAGAGGGACGTACGCAACATCCTGGAACGTGCTAGCGCCCGCGAGACTGCGGTGCGCGTCGCGGCCGGGGCGGTGGCGCGCCGGTTCCTCTGGGAGTTTGGCATTCAGGTTCACAGCCATACTGTTGCCATCGGCGGATGTCAGGCGCGGACTCCCGGTCAGGTGGATTGGGATGCTGTGGAAGCGTCACCCGTGCGTTGCGCCGATGATGCCGCCGAGGAAACTATGATGGCCGCCATTGATGAGGCGAAGGCTGCCGGGGACACCCTGGGCGGGGCCTTTGATGTGGTGGCTACCGGTGCGCCCATTGGCCTGGGCAGCCACGTCCATTGGGACAGACGATTGGACGGTCTTCTCGCTCAGGCTGTCATGAGCATAAACGCCGTCAAAGCTGTGGAAATTGGCTCCGCTTCCGCTGCTGCCGGACTGAGAGGGAGCCAGGTGCACGATATCATCGAGTTCCACGCTCCAGTGGAACCGCGGCTGGACGTGGGCGCACACGATGAGGAGACATGCGATGCTGTCCCGCCGCAAGCCGCGGACGAGCGCGGCTGGCGCCATGCTACGAATCGGGCGGGCGGCATCGAAGGCGGGATGAGCAACGGCGAGCCCATCGTCGTCCGAGGCGTCATGAAGCCCATTCCGACGTTAGCCAAGCCACTCCCCTCGGTCGACCTGGCCACGGGTGAAGCGGTTCAGGCGCATATCGAGAGGAGCGACGTCTGCGTGGTGCCCGCCGCTGGTGTGGTAGCCGAGGCTATGGTGGCTATCGTGCTCGCCCAGGCCATGCTGGAAAAATTCGGCGGCGACAACATGCGCGAGACACTGCGCAATTACCGTGGATATCTGGAAGAACAAGTCGGGATATGAAGTTAGGCATCCACTGTAATCATCTGGGCCACGTTGAGGAGCGAATCGCAGGCAACAGACTCCACCACGGCGAGTTCTACAATTTTCGCAGGGAGGACCTGCCCAATCTCAAGCACTGGCTCCTGGATAACAATATTGCTATGAGTATCCATACCCCGTTGGCCAGGGTTGACTGGTATCCCCGGCCTCCTACCTGGTCCTTCCTCTGTGACCCCGATAAGGAAAAAAGGGAACTCAACATCAAGCTGGTCATCGAGACTCTGGACTACGCCGAGGAGTTCGGGGCGCAATACATAGTCGTCCATTTCCCGGCGCCACCGCAATCGGATATCTCTTATCTGTCGGACCAGAAGCTGAGGGACACTGCTCTGGGGAGCGCCGATGGCCTGGCAGAGTTGAGCGCCAGGCGGAAAATCCCGATCCACATCGAAGGATTTGGCCCCAGTCCCTTTCTGAGCACAGAGTTCCTGATCGAGGTGCTGGGCCAGTACACCTCGCTGAGCTATTGCTTTGATTCCGCGCACATGAAGCTCTCCGCTTTGCGGGACGGCTTCGACTACTTTGGCTTTCTAGAGCAGATAGCTCCCTATGTGGCTTCTGTTCACCTGTGGAATACGCGTGGGCCGCAAGATTATGAAGATTACCGTCACATTCCGGTCCATCCGTCGCAGAAACGGGAGGAGGGTTGGGTGGACATCCCCCGGGTGATTGATGTACTGAAGCCGATTGTACCCTCTGCCACGGTCATTCTGGAAAGCTCCGAACGGTATCCCCCGGCTTTAGGCGGTTATGACTATAGAGACGGTGTGGAATGGGTGAGACAGCTCCTGAAAGAATAGCCCTGATCGGTTTCTCCTTTTCGGGCAAGTCCTCGGTGGGCCGGGAACTTGCCCGGCGCCTCGGATGGAGCCTCGTGGATACCGACGACGAGATCATTCGCCTGGCGGGCAAGCCCATCTATCGCATTTTTGCCGAAGAAGGCGAGGAGCACTTTCGCGAGATGGAACGCCGGGTCCTCCGCGACGCCTACAGCAAGGAAAAGAGGGTCATAGCTACAGGCGGGGGCGCCGTCCTCGACCCCGATAACCGGGAGCTCATGGTCCGCTCGGGGGCGGTTATACGACTGGAAGCCAGGCCGGAGACCATCCACCGGCGCCTTCTGGAGCACGCCGATGACCCGGGCTCGCTGGCGCGGCCCCTTCTCGCTGGCCCCGACCCACTGGCGCGTATCGAGGCTATCAAAGAGACGCGTCTGCCTTATTACACCATCGCCGACTGGACTGTCCACACCGACAACTTGACGCCCACCGAAGTCTGCCACGAAGTGGTGCACGGCTGGGAGTACGCCCGTCGACGGTTTCTAAAGGAGGAAGCGGTGACATCCCTTAAGCTGCCCAACGCTGTGGAGTCCAGCTCACCTTACTGCCAGGAGGCCGGGGCGACGTGCGTCGTCGCTACCGCTACCCAGACCTATCCGGTTTTCATTGACTGGGGCATACTCAGAGATTTGGGCGGGCGCATGCGTAATGCCGGGCTTTCGGGCGCCGCGAGCCTTATCAGCGATGACATCGTTTACGGCTTCCAGGGCGCTAAGGCTCTTTCCTCGTTGAAAGAGGCGGGCTTCTCCGTCGAATCCTTCGTGGTGCCTGCCGGAGAGACAACCAAATCCCTGGAGACCGCCACCAGGATCTTCGACTGGCTGGTTGAGCGCCGGATAGAGCGGGGCAATCCGGTGGTGGCCTTGGGCGGGGGGATGATCGGAGACCTGGCTGGCTTCGTCGCCGCCACGTATCTGCGAGGTCTGCCTCTGGTTCAGACCCCGACCAGTCTTCTGGCGATGGTGGACGCCGCCGTGGGCGGGAAGGTAGCGATCAATCTGCCGCAGGCGAAAAACCTTGTAGGGGCTTTCTATCAGCCTCGTCTAGTCCTTATGGATGTTGAGACGCTAGGGACGCTGCCTCGTCGCGAGCTTATCTCAGGATGGTCGGAGGTAGTGAAACACGCGCTCATTATGGATGCCGACCTCTTCGATTTCATGCAGGCCAACGCGGACGGCCTCATGAAGCTGGAGCCCAAAGTTACCACTGAAGCCATCCGGCGCAGCGCGTCCCTGAAGGCCGCCGTGGTCAGCGAGGACGAGAAGGAGACGGGCAAACGCATCACCCTGAATTATGGCCATACCATCGGCCACGCCCTGGAGGCGGTGACGGGCTACGGGGAGTTGCTCCACGGCGAAGCCGTAGCCATCGGGATGATGGGCGCCGCCATGATAAGTCGCGCCCTGGGACTGATAGGTTCAGAGGTTGTCGACAGGCAGCGCGCCCTCCTGCAACGATTGGGGCTGCCCGTCGCCGTCCGCAAGGTGCCGGTCAATGCCGTGATGGTTGCTATGACGCTGGACAAGAAGGTGAGGGGCAAGGCCATCCGCTGGGTGCTTCTGTCAGATTTGGGACAGGCGGTCGTGCGCAACGATGTCCCGGAGGAGTTGGTAGTGCAGGTTCTGAGTGAGCTGTTGGAGAGTTAAGGAGCGTTTGCATAGAAGCATGGGCAGCAAGCTGGAGGAGCTCGCCCCTCTCTTTTACCCCCGGTCCCTGGCCCTGATCGGGGCCTCTTCCGACGATTCGAAATTCGGCGGCCGCTTTCTTCGCTCCGTTCTCAGATTCGGATTCAAAGGCGAGCTTTACCTGGTGAACCCCCGGGAGTCCGAGATCCTGGGCATGAGGACGTACCCTAGCATCCTGGACGTCCCCCACGAAGTGGACTTGGCCGGCATCGCTGTGCCGGCGAAAGCTGTGCCTCAGGTCCTGGAGGAATGCCTGGCCAAAGGAGTCAAGGGCGCGGAGATAATAACCTCAGGCTTCGGCGAGACGGGCACGGAAGACGGCAGGGAGTTGCAGGAGAGGATCAGGGAGATCGCCAAGCGCGGGATACGCGTCATCGGCCCGAACTGTTTCGGTGTGTATTCCCCCGCGGGCACGCTCACCGTGCTCCCTGGCGGCGATTTCTCCAGGGAGAGCGGGCCGGTGGGCTTCACCTCCCAGAGCGGCGTTTTCTTGCGGCGCTTCCCCAAACGCGCCGAGGGCCTGGGCATCCGCTTCAGCAAGGCCATCGGCTACGGCAACGCCGTCGACATAAATGAGGCAGACCTCTATGAGTACCTGGCCGAAGACCTGGAGACCCGCGTCATCGCCAGCTACATGGAAGGCGCCCGCGAGGCGCGGCGCTTCTTCGAGGTATTGAGGCGCACCACCCCGACGAAACCGGTGATACTCTGGAAAGGGGGCCTGACTGCCGCCGGCGCCAGGGCGGCTGCCTCGCACACAGGCACGCTGGCCGGGGAGGAGGCGATATGGGAGGCCGTCTTCCGGCAGACCGGCGCCACCCGCGTCACAGGTCTCGATGAGCTTATGGATGCGGTGCTTGTCTTCTTGCATCTACCGTCGAGCTGCGGGCCAAGGGTGGCCATTGTCGGCGGGGGTGGAGGCACGAGCGTCGGCGCCGCCGACGCCTGCGAGCGGGCGGGTCTGAGGACGCCGCCTCTGGCGCCGGAGCTTCAGAAGCGGCTGGCTGCGAGCCTCGCCCCGGTGGGAACGTCCACCGTGAATCCCGTGGATGTTGGCACGCCCTTTCCTGCGGTGAACCAGCTGAGGGCCACCTTAGACATCCTTATCGAAGCCCCAAACGTTGACACGATCATTCTCGATGCGATATCGGTCTATGCGGGCTTCAACGGCGAAGACACTCCGGAGGTCGCCCAGGCGGTCGTCGACATCAGGAAATCGACCAGCAAACCCATCGTGGCAGTGTTGCCCGTTGAGGCCACCGGCGTCGATGACCTGCCCGCGGAGGCGAAAAGACGCCGGACCTGCGATTACTACCACGCCAACGGCATCCCTGTCTTCCTGACGCTAGAAAGGGCCGTATCCGCCGTTGCTAAGGGTGTCCGCTACCGGCAATGGGTGTCGGCTCACGGTGGAGATGCATAGAGACGACTTGACGCCTCTATTCTATCCCGGGTCGCTGGCGCTGATCGGCGCTTCATCGGACGACTCGAAATTCGGCGGCCGTTTTCTTCGTTCTCTACTGCAGTTCGGGTTCAGGGGCAGGCTTCACATCGTCAATCCGCGAGAATCCGAAATCCTGGGCATGAAGACATACCCGAGCATCCTGGACGTGCCAGACCAGATCGACCTTGTGGGCATTACAGTGCCGGCCCCGGCCGTTCCCCAGGTCCTGGAGCAGTGCCTGGCTAAAGGCGTCAAAGGGGTTGAGCTCATCAGTTCGGGCTTCGCCGAGGCGGGCACGGAGGAGGGCCGACGGCTGCAAGACCAGGTGAAGGCGATCGCCGGCAGGGGACTGCGTGTCATCGGCCCCAACTGCTTCGGCATATATTGCCCGGCAAGCACCCTGACCATCATGCCTGGCGGCGATTTCCCCAGGGAGAGCGGGCCGGTGGGCTTCACCTCCCAGAGCGGCGTCTTCCTCCGCCGCTTCCCAAAACGCGGCGCGGGGCTGGGGATACGCTTCAGCAAGGCTATCGGCTACGGGAACGGCGTCGACCTCAATGAGGCGGACTTCTATGAATACCTGGCGGACGACCCGGAGACTCGCATCATCGCCAGCTATATGGAGGGGGCTCAGGATGCGCGACGCTTCTTCCAGGCGTTGAAGCGCGCCACGCCCGTCAAACCGGTGGTCATCTGGAAGGGCGGGCTCACCCAGTCTGGCGCCCGGGCGGCTGCCTCCCACACCGGGTCCCTCGCTGGCGAAGAGGCTATCTGGGAAGCCGTCTTCCGGCAGACCGGCGCCACGCGCACCGCCTCCTTCGAGGAGATGATGGACGCGGTGTTGGCTTTTGTTCATCTGGCTCCCAGGTGCGGGCGGAGGGTCGCCGTCGTCGGTGGTGGCGGAGGGACCAGCGTCGGCGCGGCGGATGCCTGCGAGCGGGCCGGACTGAAGACGCCGTTTCTCGCGCCCTCTCTTCAGGAGCGACTGGTCCGGGCCCTTCCCCCAGTAGGAACCTCTGTGGCGAATCCCATCGACGTGGGGACCGTCTTCCCGGAGTACAGGCACCTTGAGGCAGCGCTGGAGGTCACCGCCGAGGACCCGAACGTCGATACTATTATCGTGGACGCATTGTCAACCTACATCTCCATCAATGGCGATGAAACGCCGGACATGCTGGAGTTGCCGGTCCGGTTCAAGAAAACTGCGGACAAAGCCATCGCGATGGTGTTGCCGGTCGAGGCCACGGGGACCAAGGCCGTGGAGTTGGAGGCCAGGCGGCGGCGGGCCGTCAGCTACTATCACACGGCGGGCATCCCCGTTTTCCTGACTCTGGAGAGAGCGGTGGCCGCCGTGGCCAAGGTGGCGGCATACCGGGAATGGCTGGCGGCGAGATAGGGGTCGGGGGTCAGGGGACTGCGGAGTCGGTCAGCCTCTCCCTGGATCCCTACCCGGCGCCAAGATGGAGTTCTCCCCCTTCCCGAATCGGGAAGGGGGTCGGGGGGTTAGGTTGATCATCTCCTTCCTACCAACGAGCCTCCTTGCGGTGCTGCGGTTGAATCATGCGTGGCAGTAATCTTGACCTCCTCTTCCATCCCAGGTCCCTGGCCCTTATCGGCGCCTCCAGGGACGAAGGCAAGGCGGGGGGGCGCCTGCTCAAGAGCCTTCTCAACTACGGCTTCGAGGGCCGCATCCTCCCCGTCAAACCCGGTGAGTCCGAGGTCATGGACCTGAGATGCTATCCCAGCATTCTGGACGTCCCCGGTGAAGTGGACCTGGCCATGCTCGTCACGCCGGCGGCCGTCGCGCCCGATATTATTAGGGAGTGCGCCAGAAAGGGCGTGAAATTCGCCATCATCCACAGCGCTGGCTTCGGGGAGCTTGGCGTGGAGGGGAGGGAGCGGCAGGCCAGGGTCCTGGAGGCGGCTCGGAGCGGAGGGGTACGAATCGTGGGGCCCAACTGCATGGGGCTCTACAATCCTCAGGCCCATATCAACACCATCACGCCCGAAGTCGTCCTGCCGGCGGAGACAGGCGCGGTGGCCTGTTTCGGCCAGAGCGGCTGGGTGACGGAGAACTTCATCCTCTCCGGCCGCGAGCGTGGATTGCGTTTCAGCAAAGTCGTCTCCAGCGGGAACCAGATCGACCTATCGACAGTCGATTACCTGGAGTACTTCGGCGCCGACCCGCAGACTAAGGTGATTGGCGCCTACATCGAGGGGATAAAGGACGGGTGCGCTTTCCTACGGGCAGCGATGGAGGTATCCAGCAGGAAGCCGGTCATCATCTGGAAGCCTGGGGCATCGGAGGTGGGAGCGCGAGCGGTGGCCACTCACACCGGTTCTCTGGCGGGCAGCGACGCCATTTTCGCTGGCGCCGCAAGACAGGCAGGCGTCCTGCGCGCCCATGACCTGGAGGAGCTTATTGACCTGGCCCTGGCTTTCAGCTCGCCATGTCTGCCCCAGGGTAATCGGGTGGGACTCCTCGGGGAGTCCGGCGGGGGCGCCGCCGCTGCTGCGGACGCGTGTGGGAGTCTCGGCCTGGAGGCGCCCGTCTTGCCCGAGGATATCCAAAGGCAGTTGAAAGACCTGTTAGCAGGCGTTATCCCGCCTTCGGCGGGCATCGCCAATCCCGTGGACCTGGTCTGGCCGCCCTACGACGAGTCCCCGCGACTTTTCCTGAGTTGCCTGGATATTATGGCCCCGGCCGTTGACTCTTTCCTCATCATCAACTACTATCCTATGACGGAGGAGAAGTTCCTGGCTGACCTGGCAAGCCTGCGGGACAGGACTGGCCGGCCCATGGTCGTCGTGCCTGGCCACCCGGCGCTGTCGGTGGAAGGCATGAGCCTCTATTCGCGCCGGGGCATACCCGCCTATCCCACGCCGGAGCGCGCCGCCCGGGCCCTGGCTGCCCTCTGGAGGTACGAGCGCCACATCAAGGCGGAGGGAGCATGACGTCCACGGCGTCCACAGGAGAAACGTCCACCCCGATACGAGAGGAAACCGGCGCTGCCTCCGCTCCCGTTGCCCGCGCCGGTCTGGGGCAGGCCCTCCGGAACTACGTGGAGGTGCTCAAGCCGCGAGAGACCGCGCTCCTCACCTTCATCGGCGTCGCTGGGGCGATCATCGCGGCAGGAGGTCGCCCGGCGTTGGACCTTCTGCTTCTGGTATTTGCAGCCGTCGGACTGGGGAGCGCCGGCTGCAACGGCCTGACCAACTACCTTGATCGGGACGTGGACGCCCTGATGCAGCGGACGCGCCACCGCCCTATCCCCTCCCAGCGCATCTGGCCGCCGGAGCGGATGCTGCCCGTGGCGGCCGCGCTGGTCCTGATCGGCCTGGCGCTGGCCTGGTACTTCAACCCGGCCGCTTTCGCCGTGGGGCTGGTGGGGACCATCGCCTCGCTCATCTGGCGCAAGATGGCCATAACCCACCTCATGGGCGGCATCTCCGGGTGCGCCCCGGTGCTGCTGGCGTGGCTCGCCATCGACCCCGACCTGAACCCGGCCGTCGTCTTTCTCTGCTTGCTCATTGCTATCTGGGTGCCCCTCCACGTCTGGAGCCTGATGACTGCCTACCGCGACGACTACCTTCAGGCCGGGGTGCGTATGTTCCCGCTCTCTTTGAGCCCCCTCTCCTCCACACGACTTCTCTTCCTTCTCGCTGTTCTGCTCTGGGCGGTGTCCATCGGGCTCTATCTCACTGGCTACTTCGGCTGGCTGTATCTCGCCGGGGCGCTGGTCCTCGGCGCGACGATGGTCTGGGCCAGCTTCCCCCTCTTGAAGGGGAACATCGCGGGTCGGGCCTGGCGCATATATAAGCTCTCCGCTTTCCCTTATCTGGGGCTGATCTTCCTGGTCATGATGGTGGACTTGTGGGTTTAGCTCCTGGCCCCCCTACTGCCATATTGCCATTCCAGCGATGGCTGGAATCCAGGCGTCTTCCCTTCGGCCCCGGATTCTGGCTCCCATTGCTGGCACGGGACAAGATTCGCCAGAATGACATTTCGACAAACCGGCTCTACCAGAAGCAGCCTGGAGACCTGCACGCTGTAGTCGGGGTCGTCTCTGACCCCGGGGAGGTTGGGACGGAAGCAGAGCCAACCTAACCCCCGGCCCCCTTCCCGTGTCGGGAAGGGGGAACTAATGTCTCATACGCATACTCTCCCCTCTCAGAGGAGGGGAGGGATCACGGGAGAGGTCCTCCCCAGTGTTCCAGTTCTCCTTCGAACTGATCACCTCCGCCTCCGGCGCCCGCGCCGGTCTGATCCGCACGCCCCACGGCGAAATCCCCACCCCAGCCTTCATGCCCGTGGGCAGCCAGGGCACCGTCAAGACCGTCGCGCCCGATGAACTGAAGGACCTGGGCGCGAAGATCATCCTGGGTAACACCTACCACCTCTATCTCCGGCCCGGCGTCGAGGTTATCGAGAAGGCGGGGGGGCTGCATCGCTTCATGGGCTGGGATGGCCCCATCCTCACCGACAGTGGCGGCTTCCAGGTCTTCAGCCTGGGCCACCTGCGCCGCCTCAGCGAGGATGGCGCCCTCTTCCGTTCCCATATCGACGGCTCCGAGCACCTGCTCACGCCGGAAAAGGCCATCGACATACAGCACGCCTTGGGCGCCGACATCATCATGCCCCTGGACGAATGTCCGCCCCACGACGCCCTGCCCGCCGCCGTGCGCTCCGCCCTGGAGCGCACCTACCGTTGGGCGGAGAGATGCCGGAAGCACTGGATACCGCGCACTGAAGTACGCGGTATCGGTCTTTCTGGCGATGTCCGCCAGCACGACGAGCCAACGCAGGCGCTCTTCGGCATCGTTCAGGGAGGCCTGGACGCCGCGATGAGGAGGGAATCGGCTGAGGGCATGGTGTCCCTGGGCTTCGACGGCTACGGGCTGGGGGGTTTGAGCCTGGGGGAGGCGAAGGAGGTCACCTACCGCATTATCGAGGAGACGGCGCCCTTCCTGCCGGAGGACAAGCCTCGTTATCTGATGGGCGTGGGCTCGCCGGAGGACCTGGTGGAGGCGGTGGCGCGAGGCATCGATATGTTCGACTGCGTGTTGCAGACACGCGTGGCGCGCAACGGGGCCTTCTTAACGAAGAGGGGTCGACTCAACATCCGGAACGCGCAGTTCCGGGAGCACTTCGGCCCCATCGAGGACGGGTGCGACTGCTACACCTGCCGCCATTTCACGGCGGCCTACCTGCACCACCTTTTCCGCTGCGAGGAGCTGCTGGCCTACCGCCTGGCCACCCTCCACAACCTGCGCTTCACCGTCCGCTTCATGGAGGATATGCGCCGCGCCATCCTGGACGGCAGCTTTGAATCCTTCCGCGCCGGCTTCCTCCACGACTACCGCCCCACCGACCAGCAGGTCCGCCTGGCCCAGAAGGAGAAGTGGGTGCGGGCGCAACGGGGGAGGACGGTCTCATCCATGGATGAACAGGATGGACAGGGATGAAGACGGAATGGGGGAGGAACATGGATGAACAGGATGGACAGGATGCGGTAAGGGCCGATGTGGAGAAGGCGTAGATACAAAAACGGGCATGGCTAGTCGAAGCGGCGCTCTATCGCTGTCAAGCCCGGTTCATTGAAAGTTCATCTAGGCCGGTTGCCCGGCCCAATGTGCAGCAATGAACCGGGCCTGACGAAAAGCGCAGGAAGGAAGCAGAGGCCCCCATGCCTGTCATTCCGAGCTGGAGATCGACGAGGCTGGAATTCAGCAACACCGCCTGCGGCGAGGAATCCGGCGTCTGTTGGCTGTCATTCCGGTTCATTGAAAGCGAGTGGTCGAATGTAGCTGACCCTTGAAAAGACTACCCCCGCGAGGAATCCGACGCACTTCCCAGCCACATGGTCATGGGACAAGCAGTTTCTTCGCGTCCTTCGCGGCTTCGCGTGAGCTACGGCGGCCAACCCTCCAGAGTGACCCGCTCCCACTCCTTGTTAATCTCGGCATCCTCCTCTCGCCTCGCTGAATAGCCATCTATGAGCTCTTGGTGGAGCCGCGCCTATGATCTCAGGCGGTTCCACTCATCTACAGAGATTTCACGGCCAACTATGTCAGCTACCTCTCGAAGGATCATTCGCAATTGAGGCACAGAGTATTCGGAGCCAGAAGGAATAGGTAGACGATGCAGCCCAAAGACCATGAATTCATGCCGTGTGCCCGAGAGCGGGCCATGAAAATCCAGCCTCCTGAGCCGCCGGATGAAGTCACGCCGCCTACAGGGTCCCCACTGGCTCACGCTGCGGCTCCCTGTTTAGATCAATGCCGGCGATCACCGGCAGTGGGTGCCCGAGTTTGAGGCCAAGCAGGATCCAGTCCTCCAGGACGGAGCGCAGTTCCACCTGACACTCTCGGAGCGTCGCCCCGAAAGCTATGACGCCTTTGCACTGGGGGATACGGCCCGCAAAGGCGCCATCCTCCAGCTTGTCGTAAGTCGCCGACGACAAAGCCTGCTCCACGTAGTCGGTCAGAACGAATCTCACACTCATAGCAGTAACCTCTCGGCCCATTATACCACGAAGGTGGAGAGCGCAACTGAGTCGCCGTGTTGCCGCCCCACGGACCAGCCGGTGCGCCTGGCCCAGAAGGAGAAATGGGTGCGGGCGCAGCGGGGAAAAACGGTTGCAAACATGGATGGACAGGATGGACAGGGATGAAGATGGAATGGGAGAGGAACATGGATGGGCAGATGGAATGGCGGAGAGTATTAATGGACGGGATAAGGCAAGGGCAGATTGCATGAAGACCTCGGCGCGAAAATGGGCAATTCCTCATGTCTTCCGAGTGGAAGTGGCGGATACCGCCAGCTATTTGGGAGCTAACAAGTTAGGTTGAAAGACGCTCCCCAACGTCCATTCCAGCGTAGGCTGGAATCCAGACGCGTCCGTGAGCCGCTATGGCAGTTCTCACGCATCGGCGTCTTGTGGATTCCGGCCTACTACTATGAAAATGATTGGCAACGCCCCACGACGGCGGCAGGGGACAAGCCCGCTGCCCTACGGCGTTTTCATGCGCCGTGGCGCGCCACAGGGGCATGTGGAACTGCGCCGGAATGGCACGGTAAGCGGGCCCTGTTCCTGCTGCTTTGAGACGGCCAGCAATGGACAAGCAGTTTCTTCGCGTCCTTCGCGGCTTCGCGTGAGCTACGGCGGCCAACTCTCCAGGGTGATTCGCTCCCACTCCGCATTGATCTCGGCGTCTTCATCTCGCCTCGCCGAGTAACCTTTTATGAGTTCTTGCCTGAGCTGGTCGTCATCCACTTGCCTGGGGTTTCCGTTCAGATCAATGCCAGCGATCACCGGCAAGCAGTGGCCAAGTTTGAGGCCAAGCAGGATCCAGTCCTCCAGGGTGGAGCGCAGTTCGTCCTGACACTCACGCAGCGTCGCTGCGAAGGCTATCACGCCTTTGAACCTAGGCACACGGCCTGCAAACGTCCCGTCCTCCAACTTGTCGTAGGTCGCCTGGGAGAGAACCTGCTCCATGTAGTCGGTGAGGGTGAATTTCATACGCATAGGAATACCTTTTTCACTATCGTGCATTATGCCACGAAACCGAAAAGCGGGCTCCTTGCTCCATGCTCCATGCTCCTTCACATCCCCGCCTACCACCCCACCGACCAGCAGGTACGCCTGGCCCAGGAGCAGAGGAAGAGAGTGGGGCAAGAAGGCGAATGACAGGTCTCGTCCATCTGAAAGTCAATAAGGGGGCCAGCCTGCCCCCTTCATAACTGGCAGCCTGTATTCATATACAAGTCTTGATCCGCGGGAGTAGTAGGCGGTGTCGTAGCGAGCCGCCGTTGCATATACGACCTGAACTTCAGGATAAACAGAAGTCGCCAGGTAGACGGAGAGAGTCTGAGATTTGGGACCAAGAGGAGCCAAACAAATATTGTGCGTTGGCCGCCATTTCTGAAAAACCTTGAGCAGTTGCGGCACGTTTTGAGACGGGCTGTATCCTTGCAGTGGGTTTGGGCAACGGTCCACATTTGGACGCCTGAACAGGAACTGGTTCAGCTTTACCACCCGCTCCCCTATTCCAGGGTCGTATGGATTAACACTCAATGCGGCTAACACGTCGTGAGGCTCCAGCCGGTCGACGATCGCCATTGCCCTGTCGTGCTCGAGTCCGAGTAAGACGACCAGCAGAAGCTTATTTCCAGGTTTCCACAGCCCAGCGAAGTAGGGAATCGTCTCCACGTGGGAGACGCCCCTAGTAGGCCTGTCGGGGTATTTGAGAGGCACAGTATAGAGAAGTCTGAGCCTCGTTTGCCACGCCCGGTGCAGGACCCTCAGCAGGACGAGGCAGTGTTGCTTCGTGAAGGTGCTGATATCTAAGGTGATTCTGGCGCCAGCTGCCGGTACGCAGTTCGATCTCATTTCAGCTTGAAGGACGTCCAACAGCTCCAACGGATTCGACCGCTCGCAAAACAAGGGTACCGGCTCGGTGTCACTAACGTCTGACAATTCGCGATAGATCATCTCGCTGTGTCGGTCCCGAACGTAGCTCTCATCGTTGCCAAGGTCTCCTCGATAGACAACGAAGAAACTCCGTCGCGTCCTGTAGCCCTCATCGAATCTTCGTATGGCATTCAGCGTCCTAGTCTCAAAGCTTGAACAGCACAGGAACACGTCGTCAGGTACTCCTGGCTCAATGGTGCCCACCTTGTCTACAACTGCTTCGGAAACGCGCTGCCCAGTGTCCGGTGGGTTTCTAGATGACTTGGATTTGGAACCAAGAACCGTCATCTTCTCGCTCCTTCCTGGCTCAGCCATGTTTCGGCAATATCGACCAACTCGGACTGGTCGCCATACTCGTGAGCCTTGATCCCAAGCCAGTCAGTGTCGAATCCCTTGGCGGTGCGGGAGTACAGGTGCAATACAGGCTTCCTGAGTTGGAAGGCGAACCCAATGGTCATGCAGGTATGCAGATTAGCGCCGGTCTTGAAAGCTGAGGAGTCGATGATGCAACAATTACACTGGCGAATGGCGTCGCACACCTCGCAAACATCTTTGCTTGCGACTTTGTTCCTGAGTACAAGATGTAGATTTTGGCTCTCGGCAAGCTTCCGGAGTCTTCCTTCCATACTCCACCAAGCGAGCGCCGAGTTTCGGTCCGGCCCCTCAAGGAAGATCGTCCCCGCAATTGAGCGATCGTGGTTAGGGCAGTACCGGCGCGGGTGGGACGGACAGTACCATTTTCTCGCCCGCCGAGGCAGTTCCTTAGTCTCTCTTCTTGCTGTGCTGAGCATCCTCTCAAGGGACTCCATAACGCTACTGTAGCTGTTAACCCGAGGAATGATAAATGGAACCTCCGATTTCTGAAAGAGCCCCATTATCGTCTCATTATGCCACAGAAAAGTCGGTCTACCTGCGGCGACAGCCATTCCGTACTCCATGAAAACGCTTGGCTTCCGGTCGCTTATGTCGACTATGACAAAATCGGCGTTCTTGATCAGTTTCCGGACGTCCGCCCCTATGACCTCAGCGTAATGGTGCCGTTCGCCTTCGCGATACTCCACACCATGCGTCTTTGAAATCTCCTGCAAAGTCGATCTCACCCACTCATGCCAATCAAGGCGGGGAAAGGCGATTGAAAAGAAGAAGCTCTTGGGCTCGGTATCTGAAGGACGGCCCAAAGGGGGTGCAACCATGCTTTCCAGCCGCTTCACTTCCATCCTGACAGGGCCGAGGCTGTAGGGAGACAGGTTGTGTTTGGGACAGTAAATACGACTAAGTCGCAACCTAACCGGGTGGCAAAGAACATCCTGCTCTTCGCCTAAGCACACCGACCCCTGAATCATCTCGTGAAGTAACGACGCTGCATCCGCACTGAGTGGCTTTCGCTCACTGGTTTGGATTTCCACCAGATGCGCTCCAGGTCTATCCATCTTGGGAGCGCTCCATTGGGCGATTGTTTCCTTTGCAAAACCATCAACCAGCCGCCGTCCCTCGTCACCCCGAAGGAGATTGTGCCCTAGTGCAGAATATGACATATTGGCGAAGTCGGTCACGCTAACGGACTGTGACTCCACTGAAATGGTACCGCCTACCTCAGGGCTTTGCCGTGCTGAGGACATCTCTTGATTCCACGCAGTCGAGCACAGTATCAAGAAGCTCCTTACAACGCCGGAAGCGAGGATGCAGAGTTGTTCAAAACCACCGTACTTTCGACTTTGCTGCTGGAAGATGGCTCCACGGGACACGAGATGGTCGAGTATCTTGTACCTTTGCACCGTGTCTCTTGGCTGAGCGCTCAAGGATAGCGTCTGCATCTCGGACACGGCACGCTCCACTTCGTCCAAACTTGCAGATCCTACGTCCCTGATCGCAGCCGCAGCGTCAAATGGCTCGAAAAGGTTCTTGGGATCCGTGAGCATCTGGGGCAGGTTCTTGTGACGGGCGTACTCTTCCAGCCGCGTGCGCGTCAGTGTTTCCATGAATTCAAGGTACTGTGTGTCTTCCGGGTCTGGGTAGCCTATGGGAACCGGATGAATATCGTGCGGAATCGAGAGTCGGCGCCCATTCGCGTCCTGCGCAGAGCGTATACAGGCTGTCCGAACGGCTATCTTGCAGAAGCAACGAAGAGTGGGAGCCCGATACACAATCGAGTGGACCACGTTCTGAGCCGCCGCCGTCAACTGGTCAAACTGGTCGATAAGGAGGAAGAGGACGATGTCTCTGTCAAGCAATTCGGGTGCGGCGTTGAATACCTCTTGCGATAGTTCTCGAATGAAGGATGTGGGGTCCAGAAGTTGAGACACGCAGCAAGCGTTATCATCCAGATAACCCTTTTCGTCGAGCGGGCTAGCAAAACTCCGAGTCTGGTTTAGCGCTAGTACAAGCTCCTTGTGCAGGCTGCTTAGAGTCGCGCACTTCCTCCGTAGAGTGGTGGCCTTGACAAGACTCCGTGCTAGCCCCGACTCCGTCGTTTTCGTGGACAGCCCAAGATTGCTCGCTTCTCTGACATGGAGCAGCGCATACGTCACCGCTTCGCCGATCGCGAGGGATAACCAGTGGCCAAAGAACCGTCTGCCGGCTTCGGATTCCGTAGCCCGCAAGAAAACGTCCACCTGCCCCGTGTCGCACGAAAGATAGCATCCGATCCACTTGTGGGGGTATTCCGTCTTCTCGTTGGTACGGCCGTCCCGCACGGAACTCATGACCACTGGAGCGGAAAGGTACTCCAACACCATTGTCTTGCCAGTGCCCCAGTGACCCTGCACGTACTGGTGAGCGGGCTCCCGCAGTTCTGCAAAGCGATAAGGTTCCTTGAAGTACCGCGCAACAAAGTCGGTGGGCATCCTGACGCCTTCGCCTCGGTACTCGAACGGGTTTTCCAACTGGGGTGCCATTCCAAGCCTCCCGATGGTAGTCACTGGATCGGCAATGTCCGCTCGGATGCCCGCGGACCATGCGCGCCAGACCACGCTTGCGACCGCATTGCCCCGGCACCCGCAGCGCCAGCAATAACCCGGCCCGGCCTGCGTTCGTTTGTTACGCGAACCGCTGCCCTGGAGCCTTACGGCCACCGCTATTATATCGCAGGGCATAAATGCCGGTCAACCGACTTCCCCAATATATTACTGTTACTTACCATCACATGCTATGACAGCGTCGGTGACTGGACGAATGCGCCGCTCTCGCTCTGCGACGGCTTCGCTGAGCCCCAAGACATTTTCACTCAGCAGAGCCCCTCACAGCTTCACGGCCAGAATCCTTATGCCACGGTTGTGAGGAATCCTGACTATCGCGCGATGCGCAGCCCCTCTTCCCTACATCATCGCCACCCCGAAGGGTATCATCACTATCCCCATAGCGATTATGCCGATGATTCCAGCTATGAAGGCGACGGCTATCGCTTTGCCGGTGTCGATGTCCAGCGACTGGCGCACGGCGATGACTCCGGCAACAATGAGCCAGATGAAGACGATGAGGCTGATAAGGCCGCCCAGGACGGGGATGAAGCGCAGGATGTTCAGGACGCCCGGGGTGTCGGCGAAACCGATGCAGCGGAGGACCTCGCCGTAGGTGGCTGTGCCGCCGAAGAACTTGGTGCCGATCAAGAAGATGAGAAAGGACCACACGGCCCAGAAGACAGCTGCGCCGATAATGCCAGCGAGAAGCGCCGCGGCCCCACCCCCCAGGCCGCGCGGGGTAACAGCCATCGATATCAAGTTCCCGATGCCGGTGGCCAGCGCTACGATGATGACTACCTGGAGAGCTTGGGATGTGGCTTTCGTGTCCCGCTCCACCTCCTCATAGAGGGACACGTCCAGACGGGCGGCTCGGATCATCCGATCGATCATGGTGGCCTCCTTTTCCCTTTATTTGGCTCTATCTCCAGCGCATAGCACGCTATGCCCTTACTTCGCCCGCCACACCTCCTGCCTTGCGCTATGAATCCGTCCGCGCATGTACACCAAACCGCCCTGCTGTGCCTGGGCATAGCAAGCTATGCCCCTACGAGCCCACCAAGCGAGGGCGGTTCACGCCTGTCCTGAGCGAAGCCGAAGGGAACCGCCCCCAAGTACCGGGGAGCGATATGGAGTGCGGCGGCAAGCCGCCATTTTCTACAGCGCAGGCAAGCCTGCGCACTCCAAACAGCCCCGCTGCCTCTGGGCATAGCAAGCTATGCCCCTACGGGGTCCTCAACCTCTCCCCCAATCCCGTGGGCGGGCGGTGGTGGGTCCCAACCCCCCACCCCCCGCCCCCGCC
>JACPQD010000103.1 GCA_016190665.1 Chloroflexota bacterium | reverse complement strand
GCCCCCAACCCCCGACCCCCGACATCTTCAGGATCCCTTCAAGCCCACGAGGGTGCGGACGAGGTAGTGGCCAATTATCGACAGATCTTCGGTGGGGAGATAATGGGGCGCCGTCTTATCGAAAAGGATGGCCGCAGAGCCGGAGACCTCCTCGTCTCCGAGGTACAGCACGCATGCCACAGGCAGCCGAGGCAAGGCCATAAAACGGAAAGAAGCGTCGCCCGTGCGGCTCATTGGCATGCCACCCAGGGCCAGACCAGCTCGCTTGAAAGCCTCGATGTCGCTGCCGAAGGCTTTCACCAGGGGCAGGGTCGCCTGAGCGCCGAACCTTTGTTCGAAAAGGAAGGCGCCGGGGAGTAGCCGGTAGGTAATCCACTCGTCGGCGATGGAGACGCCGTCAGCCGTGACCAGGTAATGATAGGAGATCAGCTCCAGCCACAGGGGAACGGGCTGTTTCGATCCGACTTCCTCGATGCGGACCTGCGGATGGTGAATGACGAGAAGTCGATTGAAGTAAGATAGCCTGAACTTGCCCTCTTCGAATTCGACCCCGCTTTTCGCAGCCACGACATAGGGGTTGCAGTCCCGCATGTCCTGAACAGCCTTCCGGTAAGCCTCTTCCAGTCCCATTCCGGCAACATCCCTTGATATTGTGTTACATTATCTTAACACATGACATAGGTTCACAAAAGGCAACTTGAAGCTATCAGGCTGAGCGTGGCGTGGGGCCGTGCTTTTCGGTTATAATTAAGAACAAACTATGTCTTACAGGTAATCACATGAGATCAGCATTCCGAGAAATCATAGAGACGGTCCTCCTCGCCCTCGTGATCTTCTTCTTGATGCGCGCCGTAGTGCAGAACTTCAAGGTAGAGGGATCGAGCATGGAGCCGAATCTCCACAATGGCCAGTATCTGTTGGTAAGCAAAATAGACTACTTTTCGGTAGAAATGAACCAGGTCGCGAAGATTCTACCCTTCTTGCGACGCCAGGGGGACTCGCTTCTCTACCTCTTCCATCCGCCGGAGCGAGGAGATGTGGTCGTTTTCCGCTTCCCCAAAGAGCCCAGTCGTGACTTCATAAAAAGGGTGATCGCCACACCGGGGGAAAAGGTTGAAATAGAGGCGGGCAAGATCTACATCAACGGGATGCTGCTGAAAGAGAGCTATCTTGCTGAAGGACCGAATTACGGCCTGAAGGCACAGACAGTGCCGCCCAACAACTATTTCGTCTTGGGCGATAACCGAAACAACAGCAGCGACTCCCACGTGTGGGGCATGGTCCCGCGTGAGAATATAGTGGGCAAGGCATGGTTGTCCTACTGGCCTGTCAGCAAGTGGGGGCTGGCTCCCAACTACACGTTGAGCCTGGAGAAGGCTGGCTCTTAGGCCGGGTCGAACCCCTGTGGGCCGTTAGCTCAGGGGAAGAGCACCTGACTTTTAATCAGGGTGTCATGGGTTCGAATCCCATACGGCTCACCAGATTTTAGCTTCAAGATTCCCTCTGGTTTGTCTCTTCTGTCACAATGTCGGCCTTTTGACAGCAAAACTGACAGCAAAACTGGCGGCTGCCAGCAAATGGCTGGCAAGCTGGACGATACTGAGAAGGAACACTTACTGAGGATTGGCTGCCCGTGTTATGTCGCGGCGGTTGGCAAGGGCAAGCGCCTAGCCGCAAAACATGCCGAAGATCTTCGCATTCCCGCTACACAGAGGGCCTCTGCCAGCGAAGACGGGGGATTGGGCCTTGTGCCCGCGAGTGTTACGTGGTACTAGCCTGGTGCGTGCGATTATCCTGTATCTAGACCAACCCGTCTGAGCACACGATCCTGACTACCTCCGGCTCTTGCTCTCTCGCTTCCTCTGGATCAGGCGGGCTTAACCGGTACCTCTCCCGCAGCGCCTCGAGTCTCCTGACAAGGGCGTCGCCTTCAAGCCCAAGGTCACGCACATCGCACAAAGCTGCTTCAACCCTTGGCGGCAAATGATCTAGGAAAATGAGCCGGAGGGTGTCTACCCTCCGTAACTCAGTGGGATCGTCTTTGTAGCGCGCTCTGAGCAGATTCAGTTGCTTGGAAAGATAACGGCGTAAACGGGTATCAGCGGTGGGACGCCTGGCTCTGCCAAGGTGACTGCGGGACTCTTCCTTGAATTGCCCAAAGGCAGCCATAACCCGCTCGTTCGTCCTGGGAGGCAGTGGGCGCGCCGGAGTGTCAGGTTTGCATTCCACCGCAGCGATAATCTGTCCCGAGGTGATCTTTCGGGGCGCGAGGTCATCGCCCACAGCGTACGCATCCGCTACGCCCCCAGTGCTAAGCAGGACGACGGTCTCGCCAGGCTTAGGCCCATCAAAGGGGGAAGCGACGCCAGCCTGGTCCGCCGGGGACATCAGAGGCATCTGCGCGCCCTCTATTTCGAGCACCCCCTGGGCAAATCTGACGGCCTCAGCGTTTTCCTCTGCGCCTCTCGGGACTTGCACCGCAGACCTGATGCCGTCGGGGAGGCGGGTGATGGTGTTCCAGAGTTCTGGGTCTTCTGCCTGAATCCTCTGCAAGAGTGCAGCTCCGCGCTGATAGGCCGCAACGTCGTCCAGCTCGTCATCGGCGTCTGGCAGCTTCTTTTCTTGATAGATGCGGTACATAGCCTTTGAATTGAGCCGCTCCGTGTCGGAGAGGAGGCGGCTATCCAGCCCTATGAAATCGTGAAAGGTCTGGATGCGGTTCAACAACCGGTCCGTGAGCGACAGCCCAAGGTCTATGTCCACGTCGGGCCACATGTTGTGCAAGTGAATGACTGCGTGCTCCGTGCCGATGCGGTCCACGCGTCCAAACCGTTGCACCAGACGCACCGGGTTCCAGTGAAGATCGTAGTTCAACACGCGGCCGCAGTCCTGGAGGTTCTGGCCTTCTGACACCACGTCGGTGGCGATGACCATGCGGATTTCCGGGCCAGGAATCCTCTCCTTGGGCCGCAGGTTCCACGTCGGCGAGAACCGCTTCACCACATTTTCCACGTTGCTGCGGCTGCTTCCGGAGAGCTTGGCAATGGTAGGGTCCTTATCACCCGGGTTCAGTTGAGCGTAAAGGTAGTCTACAGTTGTTTCAGCCTCGGAGAAGATGATGATTTTTTGAGACCTTACATCGGGCGTTGCCAGGAAGCGCTTGAGGCTTTGGAGCTTGTCGTCGTCCTTTGGCGCTATGCCTGCAACCCTGGCGGCAATGTCCGATAGCACGGCGTAGTCTTTGTCCAGGTCTTCAAGCCACTGCTCCACCTTAAAATCGGCGGTAGGGTGTACCAGGGTGGCTTTGGGCAGACGGCGCTCTTGCCGCCGCTCCTCCTCCTGCTGCAGAATGTCCAGCAACTCGTCTGCGTCTATGGACTCCCCTGCCAGAAGCCGCGTCGCGGTGGCCCCGATAGGCACAAGCCCTCCTTCCAGAGCCTCCTTGAAGTTCCGGTTGCTCCGCATTAGTGAACCCAACGTTCCCCGGAACGCCTCTATGCTGGACTCCAAACGCTTGAACAGCAACGCGCCCATCAAACGCGCGACGCGATTCCGAGCGCGCCAGAGGTCCTGGTAGACTGGCTTGTCTTTGGCCTCGGGCTTGATGTAGTCAGTGACGCGGTAACGGTAAGCCTGGTGCTCCTTGAGCCTGCGTTGGAGGTTCGCAAAGGACCCTGCCTTGGCATACACGTGGTCAAGCCGATACTCCAGGTTGTCCAGCTCCGGCTCAGGAAAGACGACAGGCTTGCCGTTGATAACCGCCGTATCGCCGTACAGCTCCTTGATGTCTTTCCTTCGCCTGCGGATGAGCACCGGCAGCAGCACCTGCTCGATGTTGGCCTTCGGCGACTTTGGCTGTTGGGGCGGTGCTGGCGGCTGCCCTTTCTTGTTGCCAAGCTGCCACAGCCGGAACTCCTCCTGCCAGTTCTCAAACTCCGCGCGGTACTTATACCACTCGTCGATGGCCCGGAAGAAGTCCTCCAGCCTCAGGGGTTCAATATTCAGGCCGTGGTCCGTTTCGTCCAGGAAGAGCCGTAGCTGGCGATAGATGTCTCGAGGCCCCAGGTTCTGAGGCGTGGCGCTCATGAGGACGACTTTGTGCTCCCCAGATTCCAGGTAGCTACGCAGCCCAAGGTAGCGCCGGTTGAGGTTGCGGAAGTTGTGCGCCTCATCCACCAGCACCGGCCCGCGCCGGGGGTACGCCTGCTCCAACAGGACGCCGCTGCCGTCCCAGGTCGCGTCCACGTAACGCCCTAACTCTTCGTCAAACACCGCATCGGCGGGGGCTGCGATCATGCTGTGGGACACCACGGCGGCGCCAAGGCCGAAGAGCTCGCTCACCCCTTCCCACATGGACTTGAGGCCGGCAGGACAGATAATCAGCGGGTCGCCGTCATGGGGGTAGCTGAGGCGGAGCTGCCGAAGGGTTTCGGTACCGATGAAGGTCTTGCCTAGGCCCACCACATCGCCGATATAGCAGCCGTCATAGCGATCAATCATGCGCAGGGCGCGGGCGACTGCATCTATCTGAAAGTTGGCCAGGGCAGGCTCCCGGGGCGGTATGGGCAGGGGGCCGCCGCCCAACAGCGCGTCGCCGTATAGCTCGTAGAGGGCCTTGAGGTAGACCTGGTAGGGAGTGGTCTGTGCCAGGGGCCAGGAGCGCTCAAGCTGGGCCACCAGCTCGGCGCTGATGTCTTTGGAGTCCGCCCACAGCTCCTCAAACCACCGCTTCAGCTCCGCCATCTCCGCGTCGCCGGTGACGCGGACATTCAGCTCCGTGTTTCCCGTGAAGCCGGCCAGGGTGAAGTTGGAGGAGCCGACGACGGCGGCCCCCGGCTCCGCGTGGTTTTCGTACCAGCACAGATAGGCCTTGGCGTGCAGAGTGCTGCGCAGGTAGGCCTTCACCTCCACCTTGCCGGAAGCCACCATCTCCCTCAGGACAGCCACGGCGCGCTGCGAGCCTTCTGTCTGGGGCATGATCGCGACGCCTTCGGCAACGTGAGTGACGGCCTGGGCCGCCAGCGCCTCTTGCTGGCTGCGCCGCACGGTGCTGTCCGCCTCCAGCTTAGCCTGGAGGGCCTCCGCCTGCTGCAAGCCCAGGGCCACCTGCTCCACCACCTGGCGATCCGTGCGTCCCACCAGAATGCGCACCTTCTTGAGCGCGTTCAGCTCGGCCGACACCTGCTCAAAGCCACTGATGAAGAAGTAGCCCACAGCGATGTCCGCCCGGGCTGAGCTGCCCAGCATCTCTTTCAGGCGCTGCAACAGGGACGGGGCTGTGGTGGCGTGGAGGATGTTCATTGAGCGTTCACCAATTGCATACCACGAAGGCCCTTTAGCGGCGCTGCCGGTTGTCTACGGTGTCGTGGGGCATAAACACTCTTCCCTGGCCTGATTGCCTCCGGCGGGGCCGGTCATGACCGGGCAGCCTTCTCCCTAAGGGGGTCCGCCACCCCTTTAAGGATGCGGGAAGCTCCGAGAATTTCGATGCCCAGGAGTTCACGCTTCCGCCCAAATTCCAGGTTAACCCCTGGATAGACCTCCACTACCTCCCCCTCCTGACCTTCTTTGGCCAGATATAACACATCGGTCTCTTCATCGTAACTAACTTTCAGGCTCATACGGCTACTACAACTGGCTTTGCTTTCGTCATTGGCTCAGGGACTGGCTGGCCCGCTTCCTTACGCGCCTCGATACACAGCTTGATACCCTCCACCATCAACCGTTCTGTCTCTTCCAGCGTATCGGCGCACGCGACACAGCCTGGAAGGTCAGGCACGTAAGCCGAGTAGTTGCGACCTGCCCATTCATAAATCACCACATATTCTTTCACGCTCAGCCCTCCAATTCCGCCTGTTTCCAGATACTCTTGAGGGTACCAGGCGCAACATCCTTGCTCGGGCGCCCGGCGATGATCACAATGCCCTTTTTAGTTGGATGCTTCCATACCTTATGGCTGCCGCTGGTCCGTGCTACATACCAACCATCCTGTCGTAAACGTGTAACAACAGCGCGTAGTTTCATTATGGCGCACTCTCAGGTTCCTGTTCCACACTCCTCGCCCTGGCCGGACACTCGCAGAGCCATGCTATCACACGCTCCTGGCCTTGCTCAGCCGGCCATTCACCAGCTCCACCACCGCCCGGTAGGCCTCCAGTTGCTCTGCTGACACCTGGTCAAAGCCACTGATGAAGAAGTAGCCCACGGCGATATCAGCACGCGCCGAACTGCCCAGCATCTCTTTCAGGCGGTGCAACAGACATGGGTCTGTGGTGGCGTGGAGGATGTTCATTAGTTACAAACAGACTTGGACAGATTATTATTGACGGCACTCGCTTGAGAGCGCAGTGGTTCAGAAGGCAGTTTCAATTTGGTACGCCTTCTTGACCAAAGCGTCAAGCTGTCCTTCCAATGCTGTGACAGAAGTCGGCCACTGCCTGGTCGAATGGGCGTGAGACTCCATCTTTCCATACTCTTCTGAGAGTTGACGGCTTATAAATGCAATCTGCTGTTGCACCTGGCCTGATGGAGTCGCAAGAGGAAGACGATCAACTTCGTAACCATTAACATTGCTGTTGGTGCTGAGGGATCTGAAAAAGCGGTTAATGGTCGAAGAGTTCAACACCCCCACCAAATACCACGGGTCAACCGGAAGGTCATTAATGAGCAAATAATTGACCGAGTTGGCGCAAGCCTTGGCTCCCTGTAACATAGATACTTTTAGACGATTACTTTCGTTAACGCCAGTTACCCCTTGCATGACGATGCGCTGGGTAGCTACCAAATCCAGACATTTCTTTGCCTTCGTTGATGTCATGTTGCCAATCTTCACAAATTCGAATTGGCCTTGGCTCATTCCCGCAGATATGCGAAACCGTTGAACCTGGGCACCCTTAAGTAGTGGCGTGTCTGTCGTTCCCAAGGATATGGCTGGCCGGTCTAGAGTCATGTCGATTTCACCTGTAAAGCAAGTGGCAAACTGTCCCAATCTGGGTAAGCGTGCTAACGCCTGGAGCAACTTAATATCTTCTTGGCCGCACAACGGTATAGGTAGTCGCTCAGCGTCCAGTTCAGCCAGTAGCATAGGAGAAACACTTGACTCGTACGCCGAAACTGAGACGTTACGGTCTAAGTGAACCCGCACTGGGAAGTTTGACGTTTCTTTTGCGCGTTGGGCCATTATGATGCAAGTCGACATCTTGACTTTCTCAAATAGTCGACGCTTTACGGAGTCCCGCTCTGGGAAGGCATCGAAAGACTTTATCTGATGGTTCTTGAAGAGGAAACGTCGAAGACCTGTTGAGGTCGTATCACACATTAGGGCCATAGGAACGATATTGGTGACGATTCCTCCATCTCTTATGAGTTGAAACGAACGAATGACAAAAAGGCGGAAAATATTGAGTACGCCGCCGAAAGCCACGGCCATCATGGGGTCTACGCGAAGAACGTTGTAATCATGGACGGAATTCTTTGCTTCAAACTTATTCAAAACGTTGTAGGGCGGGTTTGCAATCGCCACATCAAAGCCGCCGTTCTGGTCAAAGACCTCAGCAAATTCCACGCGCCAGTCTACAACGCCCTCTCGAGCGGCGGAGTCTGCCAGGGCTTCCCGGAGCTGAGCCTTCAACCTTTCTACGTCCTCGGCGAGATTGGCCTTCTCTTGTGCCGTGGCCCCCATGTGCCTGGCCTTCAGGTCTGCAAGCTGTCCCGCAAGCTGGTGTATGCGGTGGCGGAACAGCGTGCCGTAATTTTCCGGGCTGGGGTCCGGCCCAAGCAAGCTGTCGCCGCGCACTATCTTGAAGTCCAGGTTGGGCAAGGGCGGCAGCTTTTCCACCGGGCCGTCATATTCAATGGCCAGGGAGAGCCACAGGCGCAGCATGGCGATGTTGACGGCGAACTGGTCAATGTCCGCGCCGTACAGGTTTTGCTGGATGATGCGCAGCTTCAGCTTGTACAGGTCCTGGGCCTGGTGGCTCAGTTGGGCGCTATAGAGGGCCGTCATCAGCTCCACCAGCTCTTGCATCATGCCCAGGAGGTACGCCCCGGAGCCGCAGGCGGGGTCAACCACCTTTATCCTGGCCAGGGTCTCGCCGACCTTTGGCGCAGAGGCAAGGGTAAGGCCGGCGCTGTCCTTGTGATCAGTAAACGCGGCGATGGCCTCGGCAGAGGCGCTGGTGTCTTGAGTCTCCAGGTAGCCTTTGAGCGCCTCCCGGCACATGAAGGAGACTACCGGGCGCGGGGTATAGTAGGAGCCGGACTCGTGGCGGCCCGTGACCAGCTCCTCAAAGACTTTGCCCAGCATCTCCGGGTCCACGGCCACCTCCACGTCAAAGGGCGTGGACTCCATGACGGTGAAGTTGAACCGGTCAAAGAGCTGGCGCAGGATAAGGTCAATGGCCGGGTCGGGGACAAGGATGTTGGGCCGCTTGTCGTCCTTTGTCTCTTCAAACAGGCCACCGTTGAGAAAGGGAATATCTCCAACGAGGGAGTGCAGTGTTGGGTTGTTCTTGCTGAGATCGAAGCTCTGAGGATTGTTGAGCGCGGCGAAGAACAACAACTTCAGTCGGCTGGTATAGAAGTCCTTGTCTTCAGATTGGGCAGCGTAGTCCTTCCGAAGGGCGTTAAGGTAGTCGGGGTCGCCCTTGAACTTCAGCCAGCCTTTGCGGGAAAGGAAATAGATGAACATCAGGCGGTTGAAGAGGGTCTGGACAAAGAGTTTCTTCGCCTCTGCTTCTTCTGTGCTCAGGCCAAATCCGCTGACCGAAGCCAGGACGCTTTCAAACACGCTCTTGTACTTCGCAAAGAACTCTTTGGTGACGGCGTCAACGTCAAAGGCCCTGTCCACGGCCATGCAGACGCTGCCCGTGTCTTTCCACTGCCAGAAGATATTGGATAGCTGCTGCACGGCAGTCCTTCTGGGCAGGTCGCGCTCAATGATCATGCGGCGCAGAGAGGGTGCAGCACCGACGAAGGTCGGGTAGATGACGTGGAGCTGGCTGCAAGATGGATTGGTCATGACGAGAAGCAGATCGCCGTGCAGCGCGTCGGCAATGAGCTTGGCGGCGGCGGCGGCTTCAGCCTTGCGGACGCGGTCGGGGCCGTCGCCGCTCAGCGGGACATACACGACGTGTAGCCCTTCCATGGAGGCGATACGCTCGGCAGAGAGTGGAAGGGCGACGTTCTTGGGGGCATTAGCTAGGCTTATGACGCCGGTAGCGCTCGCGAAGTCTAGCTTTTCTAGGAACAAACGCCGCAGAGCCTGGGCACGGCTTGAGGGCGGCGATGTGAAAAAGCGGGTTATGTACTGCTCAACTTCGGCGGCATCTTGCCGGTTGATGATAGGCATAGTCGGTCACCCCCTGGCGGTGCTTCTTCATACAATACCTGTAATCCTGCTGGTAGCTTGTAACATCGAATAGAGCAATAGGGTGGGTAAAGCGAACGCAACCCACCAAACAGATGATGGTGGGTGAAGTCACGATCTTTCCGACGTATCGAGTCTCCAATAAGGTCCGAGCATCGTGACTTCACCCACCCTACGGCTACGGCTCTCAGCCGTCCTTATCCGCAAGCATGAACGTTACTTAGCATACCGCTAGCCGAGATCGTGGGCGAGCTGGACACGCCCTTCACTCCGTGGCTGCTCCTTCCGATAACTGCCATTATACACCCGCCTGCAAGAGGGGTATTCCGTTGGCTCAAGGCAGAGGCAGCGCCATGAGGTGCCCCCTGCCAAGCCTCAACCGTTGGCGCCTCTCGACACCTTGAGTTCATTCATGCTTCCCGGAACGAAGTTGTTCCTGAAGCGACGCGCGTAGATGAGACAGCAGGGAAGAGGCGTCGCCGGACAAGGCCATTCCCTCGCGCGTGACGGTGCCATAGGGGATGAACCGCGAGAAACCCTTCACCGAAATCGGGCATATCCTGCCTTCCTTAATAGCCTCGGCCGAGCGTGTCTTCGACACTAAAGCCACACCGACTCCGCCAGCCACAAGTTGCAGTGCCTGCCCGGCGTCAGCGACGACCATGGCGATTTTGAACCGCAGGCCGGCTTCCTCGCTTATCTGCATCAGCAGGTGATGGACCGCAGTAGTGGGAAACGTCGTGACGAATTCCTCCGCTGCCAGCTCCTCAAGCGACACTGCTCTCCGCTTCGAGAGCGGATGACCGCATTTCGCCACGAAGCCCACTTCGTCGCGATAGCCCAGCCCGTCCTCAACCAGCCCCGGAGGCAGCCGAACGATGGGGGCAACGGCAAACGCCAGCTCTCCCGACAGCAAGTGGGCATAGAGGTCGCTGCTTTCGGAAGAAAGGAATCCGATGCACGTGGAAGCGTGCTCCAGCTTCCATTCTATCACGGACTCGCAGATAGCCTGCGTGAGCAAAGGAGTGCTCCCGAAGACGAACGCCAGGGGAGTCGTCTCACCCATGAGCTGGTCGGCCAGCGCTTCCAGGCCATCGATCTTCTCGGCATAGCTGAAGAGCATCTGTCCGGCATTGGTCAGCGCCAGCTTCCCGGTCTCCCTGCAGAGTAACCGCACTCCGTAAGCTTTCTCCAGGGTCTGTACAGCTCGAAAGACAGCAGGCTGGGTCACACCAAGCTGCTCCGCCGCCCGGCTGTAGTTGCCGAGCTTGGCGGCCCAGTAGAAAGACTTCAGATGTCTGAGGTTCAATCGACCTTCACCTCGTGTCTCTGATCGCGCGCCACGCCCCTGACGCCGAAGCCGCAGGGTGGACGACGGCACGTTTCTCCCATTATACCGGAATCACATAGTTCTATAACAACCAATCATTGACTGCGATTGCGGTCCAAGCTATCCTTTTGTCAATCCTACCGGCTTTCCGAGCTTCAGTAGGCAGCGGAACGCTGCCGGACACCGGGAAGGACATAGGTGCATGGCTTCAGCGTTGCTGAAAACGCTTCTTGTATGTCTTTCTGAGCTGGCCACCGATCACGATGGGTCTGGGAAGGGCGTTCGCGGCGAAGAATCTCACGTTCGGCCAGGAGGATAGATTCCTCGCCGCAGGCGCTGTTGCTGAATTCCCGCCTTATCGATCTCCAGCTCGGAAAGACAGGAAAAGGAGCCTCTGTTACCTATGTTTCTAGCCTCAATGTCCTTCAAAGCTCCCTTAGGCCGCGTTTCGCTGCCGGACACATGAAAGGACATTAAACAGCCAGCATTGAAAAGGCCTCTGAAGTGTCATTCTGAGCTGGCCGCGGATCACGATGGGTCTGGGAAACGCGCTCGCGGCGAAGAATCTCGCGTTCGGCCAGGAGGATAGATTCCTCGCCGCAGGCGCTGTTGCTGAATTCCAGCCCTATCGATCTCCAGCTCGGAATGACACGGAAGGCGGCCACTTTGTTATTCCTGGCATCAATGTCCTTGAAAGACGTCGAGGAAGGCGCCTCTTCGTGGTGAGGCATTCGTTATTGAAGGAGAGACTCAAGTTGAAGACCGCAGCGTTGGGAGCGGAATACCTGCTCAACCCGGTGGGGGAAGTGGATGTTCTGGACATCGGGCTGGCGCCCCGCGTCGAAGAGCTGAACGGCAAAATCGTCGCCATAATCGACAACGGGAAGGAATATGCCAACGTGTTCCTGGCCCGCCTGGAGAAGAAGCTTACAGAGAAGTACAAGTTCGCCGAAATTATCCATGACCGCAAGCGAAGGTCCAGCGGGCCGGCGCCCCGCCTGAAGGAAATAGGCCAAAGGGCCGACGTGGTCATCCTGGGCCTCGGTATATGAGGCGGCTGCACCACGTGGAGTATCCACGACGCCACCGAGCTGGAAAAGAGGGGCAAGCCGACGGCCACCATCTGCTCGACGGGCTTCGATGTCCTGGGACGGGCGGAGGCGCGGACCCTTGGGGTGCCCTCGCTGCCCATAGTGACCATACCCTATGAGCTGTTTGGCCTGACGGACGAGGAGATCGAGAAGACCGCTGAAACCCTGGTTGGTGATGTAGTAGCGGCGCTCATCACTCCCCGAGAGAGACTCATCGAGGAGTTCAGGAACAAGCAGGGAGTGGAGCAGGTCGAATCTAAGCTTTCTCGGCCTCGGGCAACGGACGCCTACGAGCCGGTCAGGGCTCCTGCCTCTCTGGCCGAGGCCATCGACGTCTTCTATCAGCGGGGCTGGACCGACGGCCTCCCCATTGTGCCGCCAACCGAGGCAGCAGTGGAGGACATGCTCGCCTACACTGACAGGGGTCCTGATGACGTCGTAGGGAAGATTCCGCCCCGATGGGGGAAGGCGACCGTAGAAAAGGTAGCCGTCAATGCGGTGATGGCCGGCTGTCTGCCGCAGTATTTCCCGGTTGTGCTCGCAGCCACTGAAGCTCTTGCTGAGCCCAGCTTTAACCTCTTCGCCCTCCAGGCTACCACTAATCCGGTCGCCCCGCTGGCCATCGTCAACGGGCCTGTCGTCAAGGAACTGGGCATCAACTTCAGCTTCAACGCTTTCGGCCCGGGCTGGCGCCCCAACGCCACCATCGGCAGAGCTATACGGCTTATCATGACCAATATCGGCGGCGGGATACCTGGCACCACCGACAAGGCCATTCAAGGGCAGCCTGCCAAGTACACCTTCTGTATCGCCGAGAATGAGCAGGAAAATCCCTGGGAGCCGCTGAGCGTGGAAAGAGGCTTCGATGCCCAGGTGAGCACAGTGACCCTGGTGGGAGCCCAGGCGGTCCACAATTTTGTATCCTGGGCTTCTACGCCGGGTTCCATCCTCTCAACCATACTGAACGGCATGTCCGCCATGGGCACCAATAATCTCTTCCACGCGGGGACCGCCGTCATCGCTATGAACCCCGGACACGCCGCAATCCTGGCGCGTGATGGCTACTCGAAAGAGGGGGTCAAGCGGTTCCTGTTCGACAACGTACGCGCGCCCATGAGCAAGCTCCACCCTGACGAGGTGCCCCACTATCAGCTCCGCAGGCCTCACCTCAACTGGCAGGTAACGGACGGCCTGATAAGCGTCGCCGACAAATGGGAGGATATAATGGTCGTGGTGGTTGGCGCCGCCGGCGTGCATAACATCTTCATGCCCACCTTCGGCGATCCCACGGTGCCGGTCACCAGAGCGATCGCGTTCAAGGATGGGACGCCAGTCAAGTCGGTGGAAGAATTGAGAAGGCGAAGATAAGGCGAACAGCGCTGAGGGCCCAGATCAATTGATCGGGAGGTCATGAATGCCCCGAATTCAGTTGCGATACTTCGCCATCTCTGCCTTTGAGGTAGTTATGGAGGAGGGGATGAGGGTCCTCATCGACCCTTGCATCACGGGGTACGAGGGACACGGGATATCGCCCGTGCCCTTGGAGGAGATCAAGGACATAGATCTCATCCTGGTGAGCCACGCAGCCGCGGACCATGTCGGGGACACGGAGCAACTGGCCAAGATGATGCCCCGTAGTCTTATCCTGTGCGGCCCTGAGGTCCGCTATCATCTCGTGAAGAGAGGCATCGATCCGTCGCGTTTCCGTTACGCGCTTCATGGGGTGAGCCTTACTTTTGGAGAGGTGAAGATCAAGTGCGTGCGGAGCGAACACATCTCATTCATGAACTCCGATGGAGAGATGATCAGTGGCACGCCTCTTGGCTTCATCCTCTCCACCGAGTCCGGTATCGGCATTTATCACCCTGGCGATACAGGCATCTTCGGCGACATGAAACTCTACGGCGAACTTTACAAGCCGCAAATCGCGATGCTCCCCGTGGGAGGCATGGGGCCACCTGATTTCGCCTCCGACATGTCTCCGGAGGAAGCGGCGCTGATTTGCCGGTGGATGGGTCTGAAATGGGCTATCCCGGTGCACTACATCGAAGGTGCCAGCGCTCCCGAAGACTTCGCCCTGGCGGTCAGGAAATTGGCTCCCGCCACGACGGCCGTAATCATGAAACCGGGCGAATGGAAGACCTTCGAAATCTAGGTAGAAGCGCGGAGCGGGGAGCAAGTCCACTCCGTCCACTTGTGTCCACCGGTGGCTCACGCGAAGCCGCGAAGACACGAAAGCGGTAGAGATTGAAAGGAAGAACGGATGGCAGCGCCAGTGTTCGAGGTAGTGTGGCCGCTTGGTAAGTCGACAGTCGAACCGTTACATCTTGCGGGTCGCTCCGAGCACCTGCAGGGGAAGACCGTTTGCCAGTTGTGGGACTGGCTTTTCAGAGGCGACGATATCTTCTCGACGGAAGAGGGCGTGAACGAGAGAACCATGGGTCACTCGATGCGACGGTGAGTCGAAGTCACATCTTGAGGAGGTTGTCAGGACACGTGAGTGATCTGCCAAAGAGAGTTCACCTTCAGGAGGTCGGTCCGCGAGAAGGCTTCCAGTTCGAGAAGACGTTCATACAGACCGCGGACAAGGTGAAGCTGATCGACGCCCTGTCACAGACCGGCCTCGGCGCCATAGAGGTGACCTCTTTCGTCAGCCCCAAATGGGTGCCACAGATGGCCGATGCGGAAGAAGTGGCAAACAGATTCAAGAGGAAGCCCGGGGTCCGCTATGCCGCGGTCTATCTGAACCAGCGGGGGCTTGAAAGGGCGAAGGCCAACGGGAAGCTCGACATAGCCGGCGTGCTTAGAATCATTGTCAGCAACGAGTTTTCCAAACGCAACTCGAACAAGACTCTTGAAGAGTCAATTGCAGAGATACCGACCTGGCTGGACTGGTACAGGCAAAACGACGTCCCCGTGGCCGAAGCAGGGATCCTGACCGCCTTCGGGTGCAATTTCGAGGGGGAAATTCCGTTGAGCAAGGTCCTCAGCGTGGTGGAGAGGGTGCTGGAAATCGGCAAGGCACGTGGGGTGACCTTCGAGCGTATCCGCCTGTCCGACACGATGGGCTGGGCCAACCCCGAGCAATTGAAGCGTACCGTCGCCGCTATCAGAGAAAGGCACCCGGACCAGGCCGTCTGGCTCCATCTGCACGATACAAGGGGCATGGGCATGGCCAACATATACGCTGCTCTGCAAATGGGGATTGACCACCTCGACACATCGATAGGCGGCATGGGCGGCTGTCCCTTCGCAGCCCACAAAGCGGCTGCCGGCAACCTGCCGACTGAAGACGTAGCTTTGCTCTGCGAGGAAATGGGAATCGAGACAGGCATCGACCTGGAGAAGCTCATCGAGGCGGCCCGGCTCGCCGAAGAGACCGTCGGCCATCCGCTGGTTGGGAAAGTGATGAATGGCGGCCTGCCGCCGCGCCACAAGTAGGAGGTGTTTTGCGGAGGGACGCGCTCCGTCGCGTCCGCCGTAGGTCTTCGCACGCCGGGGCGCGGTGCACCGCACGCAATCGTAGGGGCGCGATGCACCGTGCCCGTACACAAGAGTCAGAAGGAGGAGACCATGCAAGAGACTAGCCACAGCGGACAATTGGGAATGCTTGACCCGGTGGCCGAGGTGAGGGTGCCAGACAGTAAGCCACACTCGGCTGCCAAGCTGGATGTCATCGGTTTTGTTGACAACGGGTGGTGGAGCCTCGGGAAGGTCCTGACCAGATTCGAGGACCTCTTTCAGACCCAGGCTCGCACCAGCAAGGTCATCTGGAAGAAGAAGCCCGACGCCTCTAACACCGCGCCGAAGGAGGTCTTCGATGAACTCTCATCCCGAGCCGATGCGGTAGTCGTCGGGCTGGGCAACTGAGGCTCCTGCACAGCGTGGAGTGTCCACGAAGGGGCTGAGTTCCAGAAGAGGGGTGTGCCCTCTGTGACCCTGGTAACCGAGAAGTTCCTTAATCTGGCCCGCACTGTAGCCAGAGCGAAGGGCGTATCCACCTTGCCTATCGTCGCTCTACCCGCGAACGCAGAGTTCATGACCGAGGAAGAGATACGGGTGGCTGCGGACAAGGCTTTCCAGGAGGTCGTCGCAAAACTGAAAGGCTCGGCTCCTGAAACGCCGATTCCAGCATAGTTGAAGAGGGAATCCGGGAACGACGGAACCGCGGATGAACACTGACAGACATAGAGAGGTGAAGCACGAAGCGCGGAGCGTGAAGCGGGAAGGGGGGCGCCGCGGCAACTGGGCTCCGTCTTCATGCTTCGTGTCCCGACTTTGTCGCGATCCCGATGCGTCGGGACTTCTCGCTTCGCGCTCCAATTCCATCCGTGTCCATCAGTGGTTCTGACTACATGATAGAAGGAGCTTCAGATGTCCGATATGAAGAAGTGGCAATCAGCCATTGTCTACACGGACGACTCGCTCGACGAGGCTAACAATCTGGCCTACGAGCGAGGATGGACCGATGGCCTTCCCATAGTGCCTCCGACGGAGGCGCGCGTTTCCCAGATGCTGCGCTCCGCTGACCGGAACCCGGATGGGGTGGTGGCGACTCTTCCGCCGAAGGCCGGCGCCGCCACCGTCGAGAAGATCGCCATCAACGCCGTGATGGCGGGTTGCCTGCCGACCTACTTGCCTGTTTTGATCGCGGGGGTAGAGGCCATGGCCGAGCCTCAGCTCAACCTCCACGGCATGCAGGCCACCACGAATCCTGTCGGTCCCATGACCATCATCAACGGGCCCGTGCGGAAGGATCTGGGCATGAATTCCGGCAGGAGTGTGATGGGGCCGGGCAACCGGGCCAACGCCACCATCGGTCGAGCAATGCGGCTAATCATGTTGAACATAGGAGGCGGCATCCCGGAGGAGGTCGACAAAGCCAGCCAGGGCTATCCGGGAAAGTACGTCTTCTGTATCGCCGAAAACGAAGAGGAGAGCGTCTTTGAGCCACTCCACGTGGAGCGCGGCTTCAAGAAGGAAGATAGCACAGTGACCATCGTGGGTGCGCAAGGCACCACCAACGTGGTCACGGCATGCCTCATCGACATTAAGGACATGCTCAAGGTCATCGCCAATGCGATGAACTATATGGGCAGCAACAACGTGCTGTTGGGCGCCGGCGAGCCCCTCCTGCTGCTTACTCCTGGCCACACTGAGCTGCTCCGCAAAGCGGGTTTCTCCAAACAAGACACCAAGAAGTTGTTATGGGACCTCCTCGGCTTCCCTCTGAGCGACTATCCGCCCTCGATGCGGCGGGAGCGCATGGAAAAGGCCACGGACGACAAAGGCATCATCAGGCCGTGCCGGCGCGCCGAGGACATCATGATTGTCTCGGCCGGAGGTCCCGAGCCGTACCACGCCACCTTCGTGCCCACCTTTGGGGATACCTGGGCGGTGACCAAACGCATAGACTGGAAGGGCTAGCGCCGAAATGATTAATGATAAATGATAAATGATGAGTGCGGAGTGATGAGTGCTGAGCAAAGGTGTCACCGGATGCGGCAACGGATAGACCGATACGCCGGGTGGCACAAACCGCGTTTACGGTGTCCACCTTGTCCACAGCGTCCACTCGTAGTTCAACTGTCTGACTCTGAGCTAAGGACCCGAACATGACGAAACGTAAGATCCTGCAAGTTGATCTATCTTCGGAGACCATCGGCAGTTATGAGCTGGACGACGGGTTGATGAGGAAATTCGTTGGGGGCGCCGGGCTGGCAGCGAAGATACTGTATGACGAGACTGATGCCAACACCCAGCCGTTGTCGGCTGACAACCCGTTGATATTCATGGTCGGCCCCCTGACGGGTACACCGGTGCCCAGCGCCAATCGGTATACCGTGGCCGCCATATCGCCAGCTACCGGTATCTATGGCGAAGCCCACGCCGGGGGTGATTGGGCCGGAGCGCTGAGCCGCACCGGCTATCTGGGGATGGTCATCAAAGGTGCAGCAAGCGGGCCGGTGTATCTCGATATCAGCGACAACGGCGCCAGGATAGTGGATGCCAGCCACCTTTGGGGTGAAGACACCTACAAAGTGGCCGAGATACTCAAGGCGCAGTTGGGCCAACGGACCGCCGTGGCCACCATCGGCATTGCTGGCGAAAGACTGGTGAACATCGCCGCCATCATGTCTGACGGCCCTCATGCCAGAGCCGCCGGCAGGACCGGAATGGGCGCCGTGATGGGGATCAAGAAACTCAAGGCGGTCGCGCTGAGCGGGACTGGAAAACCTGAAATCCATGATCAAACGTGCTTGAAAGAGAGCATCAAGCGACTTTTCCCCAGCACCGAGGAAGACCCCGCGCGGAAGCGAAGCCGGATCATGCAGAACTATCTCCACATAACCGATGCACGGGCTGGCATTAAGAACTTCACCCTGGGAGGATGGCCAGGCTTCGGTGAGAAAATGGCTCCCACTATGCTCGAAGCTGAGGAATCGAGGCCCTGTGAAGGCTGCCGAACGAGCTGTGTGGTGTCCCAGTTGACAAGGGGGAGCCGACATTACCACGCTGAGGCCTGGTGCCCGATGGGAGCGAACTGCCTGATAGACGACGTCCCAGCCTTGTACGAGGCCTTCGACCTGTGCAACCGCTACGGCCTGGACTGCATCTCAGCAGGGGATATCGTTGCCTTCGCCATGGAACTCTACGAAAAGGGACTTATCAGCCAGGCTGATACTGGGGGCATCGAGCTGAAGTGGGGCAATAGCCAGGCCATGATCGAGATGGTGACAAGGATGGGCGAGCGGGAAGGATTCGGTGAGCTTCTGGGACAAGGCGTGAAGCTTGCAGCCGAGAGGATCGGTCCGCGCGCCTCCGAATACGCAGTTCATGTCAAGGGTATGGAGACATCGCTGCATGATCCCAGATGTCACAATGCCTGGGCACTGCAAAACGCCACCGCCAGCCGGGGGGGCGACCACATGGAGGGCGCCACGCTGTGGTTCGAAGGCTATCAGACTCCTTATCTGAAGAGCGAAGAAGCCAAGGCTGCGGTGCAGAACCGTGTCGCAATTGTCGGGATGGCGGAACTGACCGCATGGTCTCAGGATTTTGACAACCTGCTCGATTCCCTGGGCGTCTGCAAGTTCCTCTACCTGCCCCGTGTCTGGCTGAGGGAGGTCCCTGAAGGCTACTTCGGCGTTCAGCCGCCGCACTTCCTGGAATGGCTCAACTGCGTCACGGGCTGGAGGATGGATAAGGCGGAGTTCATGCGCGTTGGCGAGCGCATCTTCACCCTCAAACGCCTTTTCAACGTGCGTCGCGGGATGAGCCGCAAGGACGATACCCTCCCGCCGCGGCTGCTTACCCGGAAGCGAGGCGGCGAGGGTTATGCTCCTGACAATCTCCCTCCCCTGGGCGCCTTGCTGAACTTCTATTACCAGTACCGGGGATGGAGCGAGGAGGGCATACCCACCAAAGAGAAGCTTCTCGAATTGGGCCTGGAGGATATGGTTGGGGCTGAGTGATGAATGCTAAATGCCTAAGTGCTAAATGTTGAAGGCTGAGAGCTGATGGCTGAGCGATGAATGATGAAAATGCTGAAGGCTGAAGGCTGAGAGCTGATGGCTGAGTATGAATGTTGAAGTCATGCACATCTCGCGCGCAAGAATCCATTCGTAAGGTATTAAGGAAATCCGGTTCGCAATGTAGGTACGCTATTAGCTCCCTGGCTCTCAGGTAATGGAGGAAGTTCTCGATGGGTCGGAAGTTCTTCTCGGCCGTAAAGAGCCGTCGCTAAACTCCGCCCGGTAGCGCCCATCTACACCTGTCACTGCGGCATCACAGCTACGTCACGCGATTTGCAGAATTCGGCTGAGATCTTCTTCTTCGTCGAGTGTCACTTGGGGAACACGGCCAAGCCGTGCCATGGGGGCTTGGCTCGCGTGACGGCGCGCAAAAAGGCCTCTATCGTCACGGGGAAGTTTGTTCCGGTATCGGGGTCGGCCACCAGCCTCTTGCCTTCCGCCTGCTTCACAGCGAGGGAGTCGTTAATGTACAGTTTTTCGATTTCCCCTGCGCCGTTCAGGTCGTATCTGGTGACAACTACGAAATGAGGCCCCTCGAAGCCTCTCCCGGGAGGGTAGGGGACTTCACGTCCGTTTTCTGACCGCATGAATTGCCTGTTATCCACAAGCATGATGACCGGGTGCCCTTCATCGAGCTGGTCACGCAAGCTCACAATATCGTTCACTTCCTCTTGAACCATGTCGAACCGTCGGAGCAAAACCTCCCACGTGCTTTCGTCGAAATCGAGCAGGCTGTTTCGCGCGTCATTCTTGCCGTCGCGGATCGTCAGCACCGCATCGTGGAGACCGACCTTCCCTCCATAGCTGGCGATGACCATGGCAGCCGCCGCGGGCAAGCAGTTGTTCTTTCCCGACTGCTCTTCAGCCACCCACTGTGATATGAAGGGGACTTCCCGCGGCTTGACGGGCGGTCCGGACCGGCGCCTGGACTGGGCGACCGCTCTCCCCCTTGAATCAGGCAACAGGCGTACTTCGACGCCGCGGTCCGTCGCCTCTTTGGAATTGCCGAAGAACCACCCCGAAGTTGAAGCTGGCTCAAGGAACTGGTAACCCAGGAACATCACGCCCACCGCGCCCAAGAGTAGCGCCGTTGGGGCGATCAACGCTGGCGAGCGCTTCGTCGCGCAGCCCAATAGCTCGGGCAGTCTCTCTGCCAGCGCCCGGGGCGTGAGGCTGGCTCGAAGGGGATGGAGCCAACGGCGCCATGCCGGCTCGTGAGGCTGGTAGGCGGTCACGGCGATCCCGCCGCCTCGCATCGCCCGCCAGGGCATCGCGGTGCATGCGGACTCAAGTTACGCGTTACCCATGACATGGTCTGATTTTAACACAAGTGGGCTAACAAGAGAACAGGGCGAATTGACCTAATTTAAGTGTTACCATATTCGGCCCATTGACAAGAAGAGGCTGGGCATATTATATTGAGGCTGTCGAGGGCTACGCTCTCGGTCGGCCTCCCTTTTAGTACCACATCAGAATAGCGGCGGTCGTGTTCTGGCCTCGGGAAGAATGGCGTCGTAGCTGCAGAGGCCACTGTGGGGTAGAAGCGATCCTGCTTTAGAAGACTCGGCGGATCGCTTATGCTTTTCTTGGCGCTTCTTGGATCAGAGAGGAGGTCCAGCGATGCAAAAGTGGAGGCTCGGTAGACTGGCAGGTTGTCTAGCGGTCTTAAGTTTGTCTCTGAGTAGCTGCTCCCCAGCCGTGGCGCCGACACCCCTTGCCAAGGCCCCAGCCGCCAAACCCGCGGGTGTGGCCTCGGCTGAGCCACGCGCTCCCCTGTCCACGCCCAAGCCTGCCGCTGAACAGGCCAGGTACGGAGGCACATTGACAGTGGCCATTAAGTCCCCCACACCTCACTTCGACATGCTGCAGCAAACGAGCGGGAGCGTGCAGCTTCCCCTGGCCCCATGCTATAACCTCCTCATCCAGCAGGATCCCCTGAAAGGTTTTGAGATAACGGGCGATTTGGCCAAGGGTTGGGAGATAAGCGCTGACGGGCTGACTTATAGCTTCCGTCTCAATGAGGGTGTGAGGTTCCATAACGGCAGGCTATTGGTTGCCGAGGATGTGAAGTACAATCTGGAGCGGATCATCTCGCCCCCCAAGGGCACCCTGTCGCCCCGGATGGAGTTGTACCGGAACGTCCGGAGCATAGAGGCCGCCGACGCATTGACTCTGAGGATAGCCTTGAAGGATCTCCAAGCCTCCTTCCTGACGCTGGTTGCCCTGCCCTACAATTTCATTTTCGACCCCGAGGTGATCAAGAAAAAGGGGGACATGAAGAGAGACGTGGTGGGCACAGGGCCTTTCAAGATGCACGACTCTGTGTACAGCATTTCCTTCACGGCCCAAAGGAACCCTGACTATTTCGTCGAGGGGCGCCCTTATCTGGACAGGGTAGTCTTTTATACCATAACGGACGAGATGACCCGGAGCGCCGCCATGAGGACTAAGCAGCTATTGATTCTACCCCTCTACGGCGCTGTATCCACTTCCCTTTCGCTGCAAATGCAGAAGACTGAACCGGGCATTGTCCTCCAGAAGCGGGTCACCCCTGGTCCCAACCCCCTTATCCCCAACCTGAAGGTCGCCCCCTGGAACGATGTCCGCGTGAGGCAGGCGGTGAACCTGGCTATCGACCGTGAGGCGGCCAGCAAGGTCATTCGCGACTTCTATCCGGGCTACGGCTACGCGATGCCAGGGAGTCGCTGGGAGCTGCCCAGGGAGGAGTTGATGTCCCTGCCCGGCTATCGGCGGCCCAAGGACGGGGACATTACGGAAGCCAGGCGGCTCCTTGCGGAAGCTGGCTATCCCGAAGGCTTTGAGACCCCTTTGTTGAGCGGAACGACAGTGTATTCCAAGGAGCTTGCCCAAGCTGCTCAAGACCAACTGGCTAAGGTCGGGATCAAGGCGAAGCTCGAATCCATGGAGTCAGCCGCCTGGAAAAAGGTGGTCTTCGAAGGCGGGTTTCGTCTGGCCACTACCCCGGACGCCAGCGCCTCGGATGATCCCGATATACTTTTGGGCGAGTATTTCTTGACGGACAGCCCGAAGAATTATGGTGGCTGGAGCAGCCCGAAGTTTGATGAGCTTTATGCCCTTCAAAGCAGGACTATGGACTTCGCTAAACGCAAGGAGATCGTGTGGGAGATGCAGAGGCTTATCCACCGGGAGGCGCCCAGGATCGGCGTCGTGTGGTCGACATTTTATGCCGCCTCCTGGCCTCAAGTGAGGAATTGGTTCCAGGGGAACTCGCTGTTTGTGGGCAATAACCTTCAGGACGTCTGGCTCGGCCAATAATGCTCTATTAGTCGCTGAAAGACTTCGCAAGGAAGGGGAAGCAAAGCACTGTGACTACCGGCAATCTTGATCCTCAGGCCATTGCTGAAAAACATCGAAAGGATCGAGGTGGCTCCAACTGGGAGATGGACCGGCTGATCCAGATGGCACCGGAGGCAGTCGTGGCCATCCTGGATTGCGCCGATTACGTCCACCACTACGAGGGCCATGGGGACGGCCATCAGGAGCTGTCAGGTCAAATGCGGGAACTCATCGCGACGGTTCTGCTGGCCGCCAAGGGCGAGGACCGTTTTGCCGCTAACCACGTCAGGAGACTGTATCGCTTCGGTGTCACCAATGCCGTGATCATCGAGGCGTTCCTGGCGGCCGTCCCTATCGTGGGTTCGTCAAACATGCTGCACGCCATGCGCGCCATCCACATGGCGAGCGAGCCAGGCAAGGTTGAGGGAGCGCTGCCGCAGAATGCCGGGTCGAAGGCCCTGGACGATATGCCCGGGCTGCACGCGGGCATAACCGAGCCTAAGGTCCTGGCCGACTTTCCGGAACTGCACCTGGGCCATGATCGGCCTGATGCCCAGCGGGCAGACACTGGCCTTCGCTCCAGCCCCGAGTGGCAGTACATTGCGCAGATCGATTCGACGCTGGCTGAGCGGGCTGTCCAGCTTTACAACCTGGTCTACTGCGACGGGGGCGTGGAACGACCTGCCAACCATCTGCCGCCTGCCGCACGCGAGCTCATCGCCATCACCACTCTTTGTGTTCGGGGATTAGTGGACCTCGCGGCCCAACACATGCGTAGGGCGACGCGCTATGGCGTCAGCCCACGGCAAATCCTGGAAGCAATCTCCTCGGCGGTGCCGATGACAGGGATCACCACCGTGCAGATTGGCGCACAGGCAATGATCAAGGCTGGCATCGCCCTCAAAACCTAGACAGGCTGCGAACGCCTCTTATACTACTTAACCGTGGCAGCATGAAGGCGTGACCCTGCTGCGGCTACCAAAGCGGTCGCCAACATCGCTGAGGACCTTGTGCCAGCATAAGTTGAATACACCCGGTCGACATCCCTGGTGACGAGAGGAGACTGTCGTGGCACAGATAGAAATCCTGGACCCGGTAGCTGAGGGGGCGAGTGTTCAAACCAAGCTGTCACCTCGGCCGAGGGAGCTTGGTGGCAAAGTGGTGGGTATGCGAATTTGCTGGGATAGTTTCGATGTCTTCTGTGGAAAGCTGGAGGAGCTCCTGCGAGCGGAACACGGCATCGGCGATGTTGTCCGCCTGAAATTCGATTTATTGAGGGGGAAGGGCCTCCGGGCGGGGCAGGCGGATTCTGTTGCTGAGGCCGTGGACGACTTCGCCAAGAGGATCGATGTGGCTGTCGTGGGCTTAGGTGCTTGAGGCACCTGCACGGTGTGGAGTATCCACGACGCGGTAAGGGTAGAGAAGGCCGGCGTGCCAGCGGTAGCCGTGATTGCCGAGGAATTCGCGGGCGTGGCCGATACGTGCGCCAAATCCCTTGGATACCCGGACTTGAAGATAGTTACTGTTCCCCATCCGCTCGAAACGAAGACCCGTGACGAGATACTCAGGATAGCGTCGGAGAAGCTGGGAGAAATCGCGTCCGGACTCACGGAACCTGCGGTAGCCAGGGAGGCGACGGGTTGACGAGTATGGACTTCACTTCAAGGCGAATCAAAGTCGAGGATTCCTTCGACGAGATTAACGACTTTGCCTATGACCAAGGGTGGACCGACGGTCTGCCTATTGTCCCGCCGGTGCCCGGCAAGGTAGAGGCGATGATAGCCTCTGTTGGCAGGGCGCCCGAAGAACTGGTGGCCGAGGTTGCACCTCGAGTCGGGCGCGCGACCATCGAAAAGATAGCGATTAACGCCGTGATGGCTGGGTGTCTCCCCTCCTACTTCCCGGTGCTGCTGGCCGCTGTCGAAGCGATGACGGACCCGGCTTTCGCCCTCTTTGGCGCCATGACCACCAATAACTCAGTGGCGCCCCTGCTCATTATTAACGGGCCGATCAGGAGCGAGCTTGATATCAACTGCAGCTACGGCTGTTTTGGCCCTGGCTGGCGCGCCAATGCCACTATAGGACGGGCGCTGAGATTCGTTCTAGTCAATATTGGGGGGGCAATCCCTGGTCGCGTGAGCAAGTCGGCGTTCGCACATCCGGGGAGGTATTCCTGGGTGATAGGAGAGTACGAGGAGAAGAACCCCTGGCAGCCACTGAGTGTTCAGCGCGGCTATCAGGTCGGGGAAAACGTGGTGACGGTAATCGCCGCGAACGGTTCGCAGGACATCGGGAGCAGCAAGTTCGTGAAGACCGCCGAGGACCTTCTTATGTGCATAGCTCATTCCATGGACTGGGTAGGGAGCAACAGGATGCGCCGTCCCGCGGAGCACGGCGAAACTCTTCTCATCCTGTGCCCCGATCACGCTGCCTTCATTGCTCGGGGTGGGTACTCCCTTGACGATATCAAGCGCTTTCTCGTCGAGAACGCGCGCGCCCCGATGGACCGCTTCCCTAGAGGAAGCCAGCAGCTTCTCATAGATAGTAATCGAGCGGTCGACGGGTTCGTGCCCGTCTCGGCACGGCCGGAGCAGTTCCTCATCGCTGTTGCCGGGGGATTGGGTGGCTTTCATTCCATCTATATTATGACAATGGGCGATTCACTGGCGGCAACGAGACCAATAGTAAGGTGACGTAGCGAGTACGTTTGGCGGAACTGAGGCAGGGGAACGTCTCGGACAAGAGGGAATTCCCTATCTGCGAAGCCAATGTGCTCGGCGCGCCGTAAGACGCTGGAGGCGATGGTGATGATTTCCACTACAACAAAGGAAGAACTCCGAAAGCAGATTGATGCGCTGCACCTGAGTCCGCGTCTGCAGCAGCTCAGGGCGAAATATTTCCAGGAGTTCCCACAGGCTTGCGCTCAACGCCTGAAGTTCGCCATGGAGGCCTGGAAAGAGACGGAGGGCGAGCCCATCGAAATCCGCAGCGCCAAGAAGCTGAAGAGAATCCTGGAAGGGATGCCCATAGTCATCCACGAGGGGGAGATTCTGGCGGGGGGCCAGAGCCGCTTCTTCCGCGGCTGCGCCCCCTTCATCGATTGGTACAGCGACTATTTCGAGAAGGTGACCGACGGGCACAAGGTGACCTTTGGCAGCCCGGCGGAAGTGGGCACTATCGCTGACGAGGACATGCAAATCTGTCGGGAGGCGATGGCCTATTTCCGGAAGCATACCCCGGCGGAGGCGGCGCGCAAAGTGGCGCGGGAGATGTGGGGGGACTGGTATGAGGAGGCCGTGGAACTGCGCGCCATCACGCCCCAATATGATGAAGAGCCCCATCTGCCTGGGGTGCCCCTTTGGGAGAAGGTGCTCCAAAAGGGCATGGCTGGCATTATCCGGGACGTCGGGTGCGCCAGAGACCGCTTCCGGGAATCAAACGACTTCGACCCCGATAAGCTCTACTTCTGGGACGCGGTGGTCATAGCTTGCCAGGCGGTGGTATCCTTCGCTCATCGTCACGGGGCAGCCGCGCGCGACCTGGCCTCCCGGACCTTCGATCCGGAAAGAAGAGGGCAGCTCGAAGACATCGCCGCGGCCTGCGACTGGACGCCGGAGAACCCTCCTCGCACTTTCTTCGAGGCCGTCCAGGCCTTGCGACTCACTCACGTGGCGTTGCTACTGGAGAACAGCCGCAAAGGCCCGGATATCGGCCGGCTCGACCAGTTGCTGTATCCCTTCTTTATGGGAGACCTGCGAGAAGGAAGATTGACCCTGGAGAGGGCTATCGACATACTGGGTGATTTTATCACGTATCTAGCGCGGCTCCAGTTGATCAAGGAACTGAAGGGCGCGGAGACCTACCAGGCGACGATGATCAACCACATAACCTTGAGCGGCGTGGGCCGCGACGGAGTGGACGCCAGCAATGAGTTGACCTATTTGTTACTGCACGTGCTGAGCCTCCTGAAATACGCGGAGCCGCACGCCACTGTTCGCCTGAGCGATCAGACGCCACGCTGGCTGCTGGACAAGGCCCTGGAGACCAACCGCAAGGTAAACGGCATCCCCATGTATGTTAACGACGAGCACGTCATCAACTACTTGCACGACCGAGGCGTTGCCCTCGAAGAGGCACGAGACTGGGGGTTGGTTGGCTGCTCCCAGCCGGTCGCATCGCCCCAGCGGCACTACTCCGTCCTTCAGACGAACACCGCCACTCCTTTGGATCTGGCGCTCCATAATGGTGTCTCTCCCCTTAACGGGAAGAAGCTCGGATGCGGCACGGGCGATCCCCGGACCTTTAAGACCTTCGAGGAGATGTACGCCGCCTACAAGAAACAGTACGAGTTCGTCTTCCGGCGCTTTTTCCGCTTGACGCGATTGATGCACCTGGCGGAAGTTCCTCGGTTTCGTATGCCTCTCCGCTCCGCTCTGGACTTCGCCAGCGTGGAGAACGGCCAGAGCCACCTGGCGGGCGGGTGCGGCATCTACCCCAACTGGCACGTCAAGGACAGAGCCCTGGTGGACGTCGCAGATTCTCTCACGGCTATTAGGAGGCTGGTCTTCGAGGAAAAGAAGCTATCCATGGCCGAGTTACTGGACGCCCTGGACTCCAATTTCGCCGGCGAAAGGGGCGAGGAAATACGTCAGATGTGCCTGGCGGCGCCCAAATACGGGAACGACATCGACGAGGTCGATCTCATGGTGCGCGATGTGGCGAAGTTCAGCGCGGGAGTGATCTTCTCCGAAAGGAACGTTTTCGGTCAGCCGTACAGCATCAACCGCAACGGCGTGTCCTGGCACTACGGGGCGGGGAAGGGGATCGGCGCGCTGCCGAACGGGCGCTACTCTCGCGCTCCCTTGGTGGATGGCTCCCTCTCACCCATGGGAGGAATGGACCGAAATGGCCCCACCGCCGTCCTCAACTCGGCCCTCAAAGCAGACTACAAGGAGTCCTTTGTGGCCATCTTGAACCAGAAGTTCCCGCTGACGCTGGTGAAGAATGACGAAGCCATCGAGAAAATCGGCGCCTTGACCCGCACTTTCATCAGGAACGGAGGGCTCCACATCCAGTACAATTTCGTGGACAGAGATGTGCTCCTGGACGCCAAGGTACATCCCGAGCGGTATAAGGACCTCGTGGTGCGCGTGGCCGGCTACAGCGCCTACTTCGTGAACCTGACGCCGGAGGTCCAGGACGAAATCATCAATCGGACCGAGCAGTGCATTTAGCAACGAAGCGTTTCAGTTGGCTGAGTGCAACCTAAAGGAGGCTCCACATGCGGACCAGAAGGCTCTTAGCAACGGCAGGTTGCCTGGCGGTTCTTGGGCTGCTCCTGGCAAGCTGCGCCCCGGCCTTGCAGCCGACGCCTGCCTCGAAGGCGGCGTCTCCACCACCTGCTACGACCGTCGTTCCAACCGCGGCGAGACCAGCGGCGCCCAGCCCGACGGCCAAGCCGGCGCCGACGGAGTCGGGGCCACGCTATGGCGGCGTCTTGACCATCGGCATTGGCGGGGACCCGGTGAGCCTCGATACTCAGCGCGAAGAATCAACCTTTACCTACTCCATTGGCGCTGGAACTTACAATTTGTTGCTGAAATATGATCCCCGTGCCTGGCCGGAGTTCAAGCCGGTCCCGGACCTGGCCGCGAGCTGGGAGCTTAGCCCGGATGGCAAGGTCTACACTTTCCGCCTGGCAAAAGGGGTGAAGTTTCACGACGGCGCCCCCTTTACCGCCGAGGACGTGAAATTTTCTTTGGATAGAATTCGCGATCCTCAGTTTGGGTTGGTGAAGAGTCCCAGGCGGCTGCAGCTCGCCGCGGTTGCCAGTATTGATACACCGGATGAGTACACCGTCAAGATAGCGCTGAGCCGGCCGCAGGCTTCCTTTGTTCCGCTTATCTCGAATGTCTATTTCCCGATTTATCCGAAGCACGTGGTTCTGGAGAACAAGAATGACATGACGAAGACGGCCCTGGGGAGCGGCCCCTTCAAGTTCAAGAGCTATACAAGCGGGGTCGGCTGGGAGCTCGTGAGGAATGCCGACTATTTCGTCAAGGGTCGGCCCTATCTGGATGGGGTCAAAGGTTACGTGATGGTGGATTCCTTTACCAGGTTTGCCGCTCTCAGGACCAGGAACATCCTCTGGTACGCGCCATTCCCTTTCATGAGCGCGTCCCAGACGAAGATCATTGAAGGGACGCTGTCAGACAAAATAGCTCTTGTGTGGCGCTCCCAGCCGACCTGGTATGGCGCGATCCTCAATGTAGCTAAGCCTCCCTGGAACGACGTTCGAGTGCGCCAGGCGCTGAGCATGACCTTCGACCGGAAGAGAATGGTGGCAATTGGGCTGGAGGGAGCCGGGGTGCCCGGCATGGCCGCCCTCCCGCCGGGGGAGTGGGCCCTTCCCGAGGAGGAGATGATGAAGGCGCCTGGCTACACAAAGCCAGACATCGAAGGCGCCAAGAAGCTGATGGCTGAGGCAGGCTACGCCAGCGGGTTCACGGCTGAAGGGTTGGTCAGAGCGATCAAACAGACCCAGGACATGGGTGTGCTTTTGAAGGATGCAGCCGCGGCGGTCGGCATTGATCTCGACCTCAAGGTAGTGGATTCGGCAGTCTACCAGGATACGCTGTTCAGAAAGAACTTCAGTATTGCTGCCGCCGGCTTCGGGGCTTCTTTCGTGGATCCGGACGCGCAACTGCCGGACTTTTATCTGACTGGCGCCAGCAGGAATTGGGGCGGGTACAGTAATTCGCGGGTTGACGAGCTGTACGTCCAACAGTCGCAGACAATTGACAAGGCGGAACGCCGCAAGATCGTCTGGGAGCTGCAGAGGACCCTGCTCAAGGATGTCCCGATTCCTATAGCGTATTGGGCCAACTGCCCTTATGCCTGGTGGAAAGACGTCAGGGACTATTTCCCACCCGTTGGCTTCAACAACGCTTTTGCGTACCAGGATATCTGGCTGGTCAAGTAGGGGGACAGGGACCCGGGGGTCGGGGGACGGGGGACGGGAAGAACTCGCCCATGCCGCGTACTTTAGTGCGCGGTATGGGCTGGAACTGGTCAAGGGAGACGACGAACAATGACGAGTCTCGGTTCAAACAAGGCGCGAATTGAAGTGATGAATCCTGTCGCTGAAGCGCGGCCGAGGGCAGTGATGCCGGCGCGCCGTCTCGATACGCTCAATGACAAGAAGATAGCCCTATGGTGGAACACGAAGTCTCACGGAGACGTGGCTCTAAGTGCGGCGGCCGAGGCGATTGGTCAGCGCTTCAAGAACGTGACTTTTACTCGTGTTACGCGACAGTTAGACCAACGGCCGGGACCTTATGATGAGATACTGAAAAGCGGCTGCGACGCAGTTATTGCGAGCACGGGCGACTGAGGCAACTGTACTTCGTGGCTTGCCCACGACTGCGTCGAGTTTGAGAATCTGGGAATCCCCACGGCAGGCATCGTGTCCGCCGGTTTCACGACCATTTGGGAAGCCCGAGCTCGCGCCATGGGACAAGATGTCCTGCCGAGGGTCGTCGTGGAATCCACCCTGACGGAATTGCCGCCCGAACGTGTTCGCGGAGAGGTCCTGGCGCATGCCGAGGACTTGTTCAAGGCTCTTACCGAGCAACCGACGGTCGCAGCCAAGTCCGCGGCTGCCTCGCAGCAGTGGCTCCAATATCAGGGCCGTGACGTCCTCGACGCGCTGGCAAACCTTAACAACGACTTTCTTGATCGAGGCTGGGGGGACGGTTTCCCGATCGTGCCGCCGACGCCGGAGGCGGTGGAGGCCATGGTCAACGGCACGTCGCGCCAGCGGGATGAAGTGGTCACTCTCATGGAGCCCGGCAGAGGTATGGCCACCGTAGAGAAGATTGCCATCAACTGCGCAATGGCAGGCTGCCGGCCAGAGCACTTGCCTGTGGTGATTGCGGCCATAGAGGCCATGGCAGAGCCAGAATTCTATCTCAGCCTGATCGCTCAGTCCACAGGTCCGCAGACGCCGCTCCTCGTCATAAATGGTCCTATCAGAAAGGAACTGGGGATCAACAGTGGCCGTTGCGCCCTGGGACCCGGCGCCCCGTCGCGGGTCAACACCGTGATAGGTAGGGCCGTCCGTCTGGTGATGATGAATGTCGGACATGCTTACCCCGGCGTCATGGATATGGATACCATCGGTTCTCCGAACAAGTACAGCATGTGTATGGGCGAGAACGAGGAGGCGAACCCCTGGGAGCCACTGCATGTCGAGAGAGGGTTCCGCCCCGACGACAGCACCGTCACCGTTTTCCCTTGCGGCAGCCATGTCGACGTTGCCGACCTGGTGAGTTGCACACCTGAGGCTGTATTGACCACCTTCGCCTACACGGCCAACGCCCCCTTGACGCCGTCCTGGTACTGGCTCCGCGCCGATCACTTTCGCGTTCAACATCTCATCATACTTTGTCCAGATCACGCGCGTATCATCTCTGAGGCTGGCTGGACCAAGAACGATATCAGACGATTCATGTTCCATAACTCCAGGGTCCCCGTGGGAGTTATCAAGAACCCAACGAGGCCTTCCACGGTATCGCCGGGGAAGCAGTGGTTTGTTCATCAACCCGACGAAGCGATGATACCTATGGTGCGGGACCCAGACGACTACAACATCGTGGTGGTTGGGGCGGACTCAGGGAAATCGGGATACGTGTGGGATTGGGCGAGCCCGGCCATCAAGCCGATACGACCCTGAGTTTCGCCATCCTGCACGGTCGAGACTTCGCGCATGACCTCAAGCTGGTATTGCCCGAAAGGGGCCTTTCCGCAGATTACTGAAGGGGTGGAAACACAGATGTACAAGGTCTTAAGCCCTCTTGGCGAGTCAACTATCGGGGAAGCTTCTCCTGCCCCTCGCCTTCCCGACTTGACCGGAAAAACGGTCTGCGAGGTATGGAATGGGTCATTCAAGGGTGATGTGACGTTTCCCATAATCAGAGAATTGCTGCAGAAGCGATATCGAGACGTAAAGGTGATTCCGTACACGGAGTTCCCGTTGCAAAGCGTTGTAGGCACCACTTCCGGTCTGCGGCAGCGCGTGGATGAGACGCTCGCCCTCGCCCTGCAAAAGGGCTGCGACGCGATGATAACAGGGAACGGCTTCTGAGGCACCTGCACGCCCGCGTGTACGCGGCCAGCCGTAGCAGCCGCCAAGGCAGGTATCCCCGCCATACCCCTCGTCGCCACGACCTTTGTCAGGACGGCCTCGCTAGTCGCTTCCTGGTCAGGAGTCGCCGACCTTCCGGTCGCCGACTATCCGGGTTCCATCAAGCTCCATACCGAGGAGGAGATAAGAGAGATTCTCGAAGAGACGGTCTTCAACCAGATCATCGCGGGCTTGACCAAACCGGCCGTAAGCCCAGGGACTGGCATTGACCTCAGGGAGGGACGGGAGACCATATTCGCGGGGACGCTCCACGAGGTGAACAACTTCTTCTACGATAAGGGATGGACCGATGGGCTCGCCATAATTCCTCCCACCGTAGAGAAGGTCGAGGAGTTTCTCAAGTACACCGACCGTTCGCCGGATGAGGAAATCGCAGTGCTCCCGCAGAAGAACCTGCGAGCCACCCCGCGCAATATCGCCGCCAATGCGATAATGGCGGGATGCCGCCCGGAATTCCTGCCGCTTCTGATTGCGGCCGTAGAGGCCATAGGCGATCCGGATTTCCAATTGATGAACCTTGGCAGCACAGGCTGCAAGACACCCTGGTTGCTCGTAAACGGACCGATCGTGAAACAACTGGGCATCGAATACGGCATAGGACTTCGTTCCCGGGGCCCGAATCCTGCCATTGGACGCGCTCTCGGCCTCATACTGAACAATATAGCCGGATTCAGGGCAGGAGAGACCTGGATGGGAACCTGGGGCTACTACTTGCCCTTCGTCCTCGCCGAGGACGAAGACGCCTGCGAGGCCATTGGCTGGAAGCCCTACCATGTGGAGCATGGTTTTAGCAGGGATGTGAGCACGGTTACGGCGAGAGCGACGGTCTACTGGGGCGGACAAGGCACTCCTGGGAATCCTGTAGGTCCGGCAGCGCTGTCCGTCCTGAAGGTCGCCTGCAAACATCAGGAGCGAAACACGATCACCGAGCTGTCGTTAGGTTTTGGGGAGCGCAATCAGGTCGCCGTGCTCGTAACGCCGCCGACGGCCAGGGTCCTGGCCAAAGCTGGGTACTCAAAACGCGATGTCGCACAGCACCTCTGGCAGAACACGAGGATCAAAGTGGGCGAAGAGGACTGGCTTATGAAAGCACATTACGGTCCCCAAATATCAGTCCACGACCTGGTGGAGAATGGCACACTGCCCAAATGGTTTGACGTGGGACCGGAGGAGACGATCCCTATGTTTTCCAGCCCGGACCTGTTTGACATCGTCGTATGTGGTGATGCCCACAGAGACAAGCTGATGAGTCTCTGGTGCAACTATTTCAAGCCGGTGACTAGAGAAATAAAGCTTCCAACCGGTTGGGACAGGCTGTTGAATGAGGGACGGAAGTAGATTCCAGCACGGGAAAGAAAGAAACGGAACGGGGGCGAAGCCGGCGGGGCAGATGCTTGGAAGTGTAACCCGGGAGAGTACGGATAAGTCGATGTCACGTTGTACTGGAGCAGATACTCTAGAAGTGGAAACCGGTGAAGTAGTGGCCGCAGCAATGTTGCTGGAGCAAAGGAGGGTCTTGTGATGCTGAGGAAGGACAATCTCACCGTTGTCAGTCTTCTTGCGCTTGTGGGGCTTCTGGGCTCAGGTTGCGCCCCCGCCGCGGTCTCGCCTGTTGCTCCTGCAGCTCCAACCGCAGTTCCGAAGTCAGCGCCGACGTCTGTGGCTGCCGCGCTCCCGACGCCCAAACCCGCCGCGCCCAGCCCGACCGCTAAGCCAGGCGTGGAATCCCGGCCGGAGTCGGGGCGCTACGGCGGCATCTTGACCATCGGCATTGGCGGCGATCCACCAAGCTTTGATGTTCATCGGGAGGAAGTAGCCTTTACCTTCGCGATTACGTCTGGGACCTATAATAACCTGCTGAAACTGGACCCCCAAGGCTGGCCAGAGTTCAAGGTAGTCCCGGACCTGGCCGCGGGCTGGCAGCTCAGCGCTGATGGCAAGGTCTATACGTTTAATCTTGTCAAGGGGGCAAGATGGCACGATGGCACTCCCATTACCGCAGCGGACGTGAAATTTTCCTTCGATAGAATCCGGGATCCTCAGCTGGGGTTGGTGAAGAGCCCCAGAAGGCAGCAGCTTGGCAATGTCGCCAGTATCGATACCCCGGATGACAACAGTGTCAAGGTCACTCTAGGATATCCTCAGGCTTCCTTCATCAACCTCATTTCTACCGTCTATTTCCCTATCATGCCGAGGCACGTGGTCTTGGAGAAGAAAGGCGACATGACGAAGACGGTGGTTGGGAGTGGCCCCTTCAAATTCAAGAGCTACGCGAGCGGAGTTGGCTGGGAACTGGAGAAGAATCCCAACTACTTCATCAAGAACAGGCCCTATCTGGACGGGGTTAAAGGCTACTTGATTTTGGATGGGTTCACGAGATTTGCGGCTCTCAGAACCAAGAACATCCTGTGGTGGGCGCCGCAACCCTACATGAGCGTCCCTCAGGCGAAGATGATTGAAGATGCGCTTTCAGACAAAATAGCTCTGAAGTGGGAGTTCCAGCCCTCCTGGTACGGTATTTTCTTCAATGTAACCGGTCCGCCCTGGAGCGACGTCCGGCTGCGACAGGCCGTAAGCCTCTCCTTCGATCGGAAGAAAATGGTGGCGATCGGCCTGGAAGGAACGGGGGTGGTCGGCATGTCCCCCCAGCCGCCAGGGGAGTGGGCCCTTACAGAAGAGGAGATGCTGAAGGTGCCTGGCTATGCAAAGCCAGACCTCGAAGGCGCCAGGAAACTTCTGGCCGAGGCGGGAGTGCCTGGCGGGTTCAAGAGTGACTCCCTGGTCCGGACAACCAAACCGCACCAGGATATCGCGCTCCTGGTGAAAGAGGCGGTTGCGACGATCGGCATCGATCTCGACCTGAAGATAGTGGAAACCGCAGTCTATATGGATGCGCGGTTCAGGAAAGCCTTCGCGACGCTCTCAAGCGGCTTCGGCCAACCGCTTATGGACCCTGACGCGCAACTGGGCGACTTCTACGTAACTGGTTCCAGCATGAACTACAGCGGGTACAGCAATCCGCATTATGACGAGCTCTATGCCAGGCAAGCGCGAACAGTCGACGCGGCGGAACGCCGCAAGATCGTCTGGGAGATGCAGAGAATTCTGCTCAAGGATGTCCCGGGCGCTCTGGCCTATTGGGTCAAGGTCCCCTATGCCTGGTGGAAAGAGGTCCGAGGCTATACTCCGCCAGTCGGATTCGTACAGGCTTTCATGTATGAAGACATATGGCTTGCCAAGTAAGGCCGGAGTTCCACCATGCTAGACGAGTCTGAGCCAAGGCGGGGAGGGATTTCTTGGGGCCGGTGTCACCGGATAGGCAACGGACAAACGGATAAGCGACACTACTATCATCCGTTTATCCGTTAGAATCCGTTGACGCCATCAACTTATGTTCCTTTCCCTTGTGGCGAGACTCAAGAGTAAGGGCGATGGTGGGATCTGTCGTAGAGAGAGGCCCCGCGCTGGCCCGCAGTATCCCCCATGCCTGAAACTGGCGTGGACGGGTTGCATGGTGAGGGAGAAAAAGGAGAAGACTGTGAGAGAGGTGACGGTTAAGCTTGTCTTCCCTCGGGCGACGAAATATCTGGAGCGCCCCAAGGCTGAAGATGGACGGATGCTCACCGACCTCAGGGAGAAGGTCGTCGCTTTCGTGGATGACGGTCGACCCAATGCTGATGTAGCTTTAGCAAGCATCAGAGCAGAACTGGTGGAAGTCTTCCACATCCGCCCGGTGCAGGTGGAGCACAAGACCTTTGGCCTGGAACCGGCAGACCATTTGCCGGCGGACGTGTTTAAGCGTCTACTTGCCGAGGCGGATGCAGTCGTAATAGGGATAGCCTCTTGAGGCGGCTGCACGGGGCGGAGTGTCCGCTATGTGTCCGAGTTCAGCGTGCATCAGATCCCTGCCGTTGTGCTGGTGGCGCCAGCGTGGGAGCGTGCGGCCAGGGCGACAGGCCGAGCTCTCAGTGTCTCGGATTCCCAAATTATCATTCTTCCGCTGGGTGAGCTCTTCCCCGACAGCGCCGATGCGGCGAAGCGCATGCGAGACACCGCTCATGAGGTCGTGCAATCAGTTGTAGAGGCGTTGAAAAAGAGTTGCGCCGTTCCCGCACGCTGATCGCGTCATTTGTCGTGTGTGGTTCGAAATACAGGATGGGGAGGTGGTATGACAACACATACAGAGGATATCGTTGAAGTCGTTGATAACATCAATGCTATTTACGAGTATTTGGATGGGGAGCGGCTACTCGATGGGCTGCCGGCAATTCCCCCTACTCCAGACGCGGTCAAGGCTTTTCTCGAAGCCGTGGGGCGTGAAGCGGAGGAGGTAATTGGCTACCTCGAACCTCTCGGCGGGCAGGTCACCTACGAGAAAGTGGCGGCTAACGCAGTTATGGCTGGCTGCCGTCCCGAGTATATGCCTGTCATCGTGGCTGCTGTCGAGATTCTGTGCGATACTCGCGACCCCCTACCGGAGAAGGTGGCGGCAACGCAGACCACGAGTCATAGCAGGCACGTGTTCTTGGTAGTCAACGGACCGGTCCGCACAGCCCTGGGGATCACTTCCGGTGAAAGCGGAACCAGCGTAAGCTGGCGAGCCAATGCTACTATCGGGCGAGCAATCCAGTTGATTCTGCTGAATCTGGGCGGGTTCCCAGGCGTGACCGAATGGAAGACGTGGGGGTTTTATGTGAGCCGCTGCTACTGCATGGGGGAGAACGAAGAACAATCGCCTTGGGAGCCTTTCCATGTGGAACACGGCTTCTCTCCTTCCGACAGCACGGTGACCCTGTTGACGGTAGAGCCACCCCACCACATGGAGCTTACGTGGGCGAGCACGTCGGAGGAGCTTCTCCTGGCTTTCGCCCGCACCATGTCCGCCCCCGCGTGCCGCGACTCTTACGGGGACTGCTATCCTAACCTGGTACTCGGACCTGATCAGGCCAAAGGATTGGCCGAATCTGGATTCAGCAAGACAGACGTTAAGCGTTTCTTGTTTGAGCACGCTCGAACGCCCTATCACGAGTTCGGCACCAACGCCGCGTCCCACTGGAAGCCCTACTGGAGGAAGTTTTTCGCCCATGATCCTTCTGCTCTGGTGCCGATGGTGGCGCGTCCAGAGGATTTCAACGTCTTTGTGATAGGCGGGCCAGGGCCTCAGTCCTTGCACCTCCCCAACCACAAGACGCCTGTTGAGCTGTGCATGCGGCAAATTCGGGTCCCGCGCCCTTCTTGACAACGGGGCCGCTCTTGAGGCAAGATTAGCACATTCAGAAGGAGGTCACACTATGCCTACGAGAAAGTTGTTCATGGTGGCGAATTGCCTTATAGTTCTGGGGCTGCTGCTGGCAAGCTGCGCCCCAACCGTGGCGTCAACGCCCACGGCTAAGCCATTAGCGCCAGCGGCCAAGCCTGCAGCCGCTGAGCCGCGAGCTCCCACATCCGTCCCCAAGCCCGCCACCGAACAGGCCAGGTACGGAGGCACCCTGGTGGTGGCAAGCAAGATCGCACCTAACCACTTTGATATGCATCAAGACACGAGTGTGGGCATGCAGTTGCCTCTCTCGCCAGCCTACAACTTGCTCGTCCAGAACGACCCTCTGGATGAGACTAAGATTATTGGCGACCTGGCCAAGAGCTGGGACATAAGCGCTGATGGCCTCAGTTACACCTTCCGTCTCAACGAGGGCGTCAAATTCCACGATGGAAGCCCCCTTCGGGCGGAGGATGTGAAGTTCAACCTGGACAGGATCGTCTCTCCGCCTCCGCGCGTCCTCTCCGCGCGGAAGGAGGTGTTCGGCAACGTGGACAAGATCGAGGCTTCGGACGGGCTGACGCTGAAAATCAGTCTTAAGAACCCCCAACCTTCCTTCCTGCAGCTCCTGGCCATGCCTTTCAACTACGTTTACTCGCCGGCGGTGGTCAAGAGCAAGGGCGATATGAAGCGGGATGTGATGGGCACGGGGCCCTTCAAGTTCACCGAGTATGTGGACAAGATTTCCTTTAAGGTTAAGAAGAACCCCGATTACTTTGTCAAAGGCCGCCCCTATCTCGACGGCATAACCGTCTATGTCATTCTGGATGAGATGGTGAGAATTGCCGCTTTGCGCACCAGGCAGGTCCATCTGCTGCCGCTCTCGGCCGAAGTGACCGCGTCTCAGGCGGCGGACCTGAAGCGAAGCGAGCCGACTTTTGTGGTGCACGAGAGGGTGAACCCTGGCCTGCCGTCGATCGTGCCCAACGTGAAGGCTAAACCCTGGGAAGATGTCCGGGTGAGGCAAGCTCTCAACTTGGCGATAGATCGAGAGGCAGGAGCCAAAGTGATACGTGGGGGATCCTTCCCGGGGTACGGTTACACCATGCCGACGGGCAAGTGGAGCCTTCCGGAGAACGAACTGATGGCCATGCCTGGCTTCAGGAAGTCCAAAGACCAGGACCTTGCCGAAGCGAAAAGGCTCCTCGCTGAAGCCGGGTACTCCCAGGGTTTCAAATTCTCGTTGCTGGCTGGTCCTCAAGTCCTGATGAAGGAGACCTCCCAATTTGCCAAGGACCAGCTAGCGAAGATCGGGCTTGCGGCAGAAATCCGGATCGAGGATACGGCCGTGACGAAACAGATGCAGTTCGAGGGGAGGTTCGAGGTAAATCTCGGCACGGATGCCAGCGCGGTGGATGATCCGGATATTGTTCTGGGCGAGTACTATCTGACAGGAAGTCCCAAGAACTGGGGGAAGTGGAGCAATTCCAGGTTCGATGAGCTTTACAGGGAACAGAGCAGGACCCTGGATGCCCGAAAGCGTCTCGATCTGGTTTGGGAGATGCAGCGCCTCCTTCATCGTGAAGCGCCGCGGGCGATCGTGGTGTGGTCAATACGCAATGCCGTGGTGTGGCCTCAGGTAAAGGACTGGCTTCCCGGCAAGTCAATATATGCGAGTCACCGGTTCCAGGACGTGTGGCTGAGTAAATAGCGGTCATGCGTGTGAGTCAATTGTCCTGGAACGATGTTCGGGGTGCTGCGCGTCTCGGCATGATGCGCCTGTTGTGAAAACTACGGTCCTCCTTTTGCGGGATAGCCCGGATGTTACTATCGCTTGGGGCGTCTCGAACATCGGCCACGGTTCGCGGGTGAGGAATTACAAGATAGCTTCGTCTCAGTTCATCAACAACAGGCATCAAGAGGTGTGGCTCGCCGATTAGTGTGGTCTGGCAAACTAGTACCAAGTTGCAGAAGTAGACGTAGCATGTTTTCGGGCCAAACGCCGGTTCTTTCTCTTTCCTCTCCCTCGACGGGAGAGGGCAGGGTGAGGGTGAAACCGGAAGCCCCCTCACCTTAGTCCTCTCCCGCCGAGGGGAGAGGAAACATTACGCTCTTCTGCACAATTGAGTACTAGAATGAGCCGACTAAAGGAGCGGACTGCTCGAGACCGTGTGGCGATGACCCCTCCCGCGGTCCCGCAGAGTGTGCCGAAGGAGAAGAATGTGAACAGGGAGCCACTGCAGCTTGTTTTCCCTCGGGCGGAAGAGTATCGAGAGGATGCCCCCGCCAAAAGTGGAGAAACACTCGTAGACCTTACGGAAAAGGTGGTTGCTTTCATAGACAACCGACGACCTAATGCCAACGTGGCTCTAGCCAGCGTGCGAGAGGAAATGGAAAAGGACTTCCATATTCGGGCGGTGGTCGTCGAGCACAAAGCGTTTGGGCTTAATTCTAATGAAGCCCTCCCGGGAGAGGTTTTTCGGCGCCTGCTCAATGAGGTGGACGCAGTCGTGGTGGGCCTGGCTTCTTGAGGTGGCTGCACTGCGCGGAGTATCCGCCACGTCGCTGAACTTCTGGGACAGGGGACCCCGGCCTGTGCGCTCGTAGCGCCCGCCTGGGAGGTTGCTGCCAAGGCCATTGCACGAGCTGTGAAGGTACCCGAGTCTCAAGTTGTTACCCTTCCTTTGGGCGATCTTTTCGCAGATAGCGCCGACGCAGCCAGGCGCATGCGTGAGACCGCCCACGAGGTCCTGCCGCTGATTGCCAACGCCTTGCGGAAAGCCTACGCAATTCCCGCGCCCTGACCAAGTCACTGCGGGCTACCTTTAGTTCGTTTCGCAAAGGGAGGCAGCATGTCTACAAAAAGAGCACGAGTCGTCGAAGTCATGGACGACATGGAAGCCGTCTATAAGTATTTGGACGGAGAGCGGCTCCTTGACGGACTCCCTGCAATCCCGCCGACCAAAGACAAAGTCAAGCGATTTCTCGAGGCAATGGGACGCGAGGCCGACGAAGCAGTGGGCTATCTCGAACCTCTCGGTGGGCTGATGACCCTGGAGAAGGTGGCTGCCAACGCAATCATGGCAGGTTGCCAACCAGAATACATGCCAGTGATCCTGGCTGCGCTGGAGGTTTTGTGCGACACGCGACATCCATTGCCAGGAGACGTCGCCGAACTTCAAACCACAAGCCATAGCAAGCACCTCCTTTTGGTAGTCAACGGACCAATCCGGAAAGCCTTAGGCATCACCTCTGGCGAAAGCGGCACCAACGTAAGCTGGCGGGCTAACGCTACGATAGGGCGGGCTCTACAGTTGATTCTGCTTAACCTCGGCGGCCTGCCGGGCGTGACCGAGTGGAAGACTTGGGGGTTCTATGTGAATCGGTGCTACTGCATGGGGGAGAACGAGGAACGGTCGCCGTGGGAGCCTTTCCATGTGGAACACGGCTTCTCTCCCTCCGATAGCACGGTTACGGTCTTGTCGGTGGAGCCGCCTCACCACATGGAGCTCACGTGGGCAAGCACGTCCCAGGAGTTGCTGCTTGCCTTCGCCCGTACCATGTCTGCCCCCGCGTGCAGGGACTCCTACGGAGATTGCTATCCCACGCTGGTGCTTGGCCCCGATCAGGCAAAGGGGCTGGCCACGTCGGGATTCAGCAAGGAAGATGTGAAGCGCTTCCTGTACGAACACGCCCGAACACCCTATCATGAGTTCGGCGCCGACGCTGGAGCTCGTTGGCAAGCCCATTGGAGGAAGTTCTTCGCCCACGACCCCTTTACCTTGGTGCCGATGGTAGCTCGCCCACAGGATTTCACCGTGCTTGTCATAGGTGGGCCGGGGCCTCAGTCATTGCATCTTCCACTGAACAAAGTGCCTGTTGAGCTCTGCATCCGGCAAATTCAAGTTCCGCGCTCTCGCTAACGACGACCGTCCTGCAGGGGCGACGAGATGAGAGGGGGAAATACCGAATGGGAGAACCTACGTACGAGGTGGTGTGGCCGCTAGGCAAGTCTGTCTATGAGACAGTGCCCCTGGCCTCCCGCGCCTCCTCCCTGGAGGGTAAGACTATCTGTGAGCTCTGGGACTGGCGCTTCCGGGGAGAGGAGGTCTTTCCCCTCCTCAGAGAGCTTCTCTCGAGGCGCTACCCGGGCGTCAAGTTCGTGGAGTACGGGGTCTTCGGAGACACCCACGGACCGAAGGAGAGGGAGGTCATCGCGCGACTTCCCCAGATGCTTCGTGAGCAAGGCTGCGACGCCGTCCTCTCAGGCATCGGGTCGTGAGGTAGCTGCACGCCCGCCGTGGTGCGGGCCAGCGCTGTCGCCGAGAAGGCCGGCGTACCCTCAGTCTCGCTGGTGGCCGTCGATTTCGTAAGGCAGGCGCGCGCCATCGCCAGGGCCATTGGCGCCGAGAACCTCGCCATCGCGGAATATCCCGGCGTCATCATGACCGACGCCGCGGACGAGTTGCGCAGGAAGGTGGCGGATGTTCTCCTGGAGAGCGTCGTTCGAGGGCTGGCGACTGCGGCGGAGGACGCGGTCAAGCCTGTCGAGCCAGAGCCGCACGACATCGTGTTCAAGGGTACGCTGCGGCAGGTGCAGCAGTTCTTCTACAAGAACCTTTGGACCGATGGCCTGCCCATAATCCCTCCAACCGTCGACGAGATACAGAGCTTCCTCACCTTCACCGACCGCTCGCCCGAAGAGGTCATCGGCATCCTCCCGCCGGAGAACCGGCAGGCGACAGTGTGGAACGTCGCCGTCAACGGGGTCATGGCAGGGTGCCTGCCGGAATATATGCCCATCCTGCTCTCCGTCGCGGAGGCCATCGCCGACCCAGAGTTTCGCCTCGAGGACGCCGGCAGCACGCCCGGATGGGAGCCTATCATTATCCTCAATGGTCCCATCATAAAGGACCTGGACTTCAACTACGGCGGCGGCGCCATGCGCCTAGGCCGGCAAGCCAACAGCAGCATCGGGCGTTTCCTGAGGCTCTACATGCGCAATGCCGCCGGGCTGCGCCCGGCGCCGGGCGCCACCGACAAGGGAAGCATTTCCTACACCTTTAACGTGGTTCTGGCGGAGAACGAGGACGCCGTAGCAGAGATTGGCTGGCCGCCCTTCTCCGTCGACCGCGGCTTCCGGGCGGGCGACAACGTGGTCACGGTCCAGAGCGCCATGAGCATCAGCCCGCCCACTTACAGCGCGGGCGTGCGCGCCGTCAACCACCTGGAGACTGTTGCCGAGCTTATCGGGCGCCGCTCCATGGGCTACTGGAGCGCCACCTGCATAAAGGCCGGGAAGTTCTACCCGCTCTTCGTCCTGGGGCCCGCCGTCGCCAGGATGATCGCCCGGGATGGCCTCAGCAAAGACGACGTGAGGCAATATCTGTACGATAACGTGAAGCTCTCCGCACGATCCATGGAATGGATCGCGCACCAGGCCAGCAAGTCGAATTTTTCCTTCTGCGATTGCGTGGAACAGGGGATCATACCAAAGGAGTATTGCGAGTCGACGGACCCGGAGAGGATGCTGCGCATCTTTTTGCGTCCCGAGATGATCGGCCTGGTGGTCAGCGGCGATCCGGGCGTGAATCAGAGCAAGGGCTATATGCAGAACCAGAAGCAAGGGGCGCCAGTGAGCAGAAGAATAACGCTGCCGGAGGGGTGGTCGCGGCTACTTGAGGCGCGTCAAGGAGGTGGACAACAGTGGCTATAGGAAGTCCTGGACCTCAGGCGATTATCGAAAAGCACCGGAAGGATCGAGGCACGGCTAACTGGGAGATGGAGCGGCTGGCCCTCATGGTCCCGGAGGCCGTCGTGATGGCCTTGGAGTGCGCCGACTATGTCCATCGTTATGAGGGCAACGGCGCCGAAGGCCAGGAGTTGTCGGTCCAGATGCGGGAGCTCATCGCGACTGTTATGCTAGCCTCAAAGGGCGAGGATAAGTTTGCGACGGCGCACGTCAGAAGGCTGCACCGCTATGGCGTAACAAACGATGTTATCCTCGAGGCCTTTCTGGCGGCCGTACCCGTCTTGGGCTGGTCCAACATGCTCCACGCCGTCCGCGCTATTGAAGCGGCGAAGGAGCCCAGCGCTCACGACGCCGGGCTCCCCCCGGCCGACGAGCCTGAGACGCTGGCTGATTTTCCCGAGCTCCATCTGGGCCAGGACCGGTCGGAGGCGCAACGCGAGGACACTGGCCTGGGGGCGACCCCGGAGTGGCAGTACATCGCTCAGATAGACCCGGGGCTGGCCCAACGAGTTGTCAGGCTGTACGACATGGTGTACTCTGATGGAGGCGCCGAACTGCCGAGGTCCCACCTGCCGCCCGCCGCGCGCGAGCTCGTGGCCATCGCCGCGTTTTGCGCGCGGGGACTACCGGACCTCGCGGCGCAACACATCAAGAGGGCGATCCGGGCTGGCGCCAGCCCGCGACAGGTCTTGGAGGCGATCTCTGCGGTGTTGCCCATGACAGGGCTCACCAGCATCCAGATTGGCGCGCAGGCGATGATGAAGGCGGGCATTGCTCCGTAGTGGTGGACAGAAAGCGCCCGACTCGGGAACGCCAGTCTAGCGTCCCTGGTCTTAGGACAATTCGATGATTAAGCTGGACAAACTCGTCGGGGAGGACTAAGTGAAGGTAATACGTAGCGGTTCGGTGAAGCCGGTGCCTGGGCCCCGGCGGGTCTTTGGCGAACAGCGCATGGAAGCGGAACACCTCGTCGAGGCGGAGACGCCAGAGGGAATCCTGGTCTCTATCGTCCACTTCTTTGATGGCGCCAGGAGCAAGTTGCACACTCATGCCTCCGAGCAGATTCGCTACGGACTCTCCGGGAAAGGGAGGGTGGGTACCGAGACCGAGTCCTGGGATGTGAGACCCGGCGATACCGTTTACATCCCAGCAGGTGAAAAACACTGGCACGCCGCCGCGCCCGGAGAGGACTACGCGGATTTGACGATCAGCCACCCGGCCGAGATGGCGGTGTTCGAGTAGCAGCCCTCAGCCATCAGGAGTCGCCAGGCTGACCGCTGATGGCTGACCGCCTTTTGGCCTGGACTATCAAGTTAGGGGGTTAGACATGACAATTCAACAGGAAAACAGGATCGAGACCCTTGAGGTGCTGGACCCGGTAGCGCCGGTGGTCGCCAAGACGATTCCGCCGGCGCGTCGATTGAGAGATCTCAACGGCCGGAAGATCGGCCTTTACTCGAACACCAAGCCGGGGGCGGATGATGCCGTTGCGGAAGCGGCCCGGCTGCTGCAGGCCAGATTCCAGAACCTGAGTTTTGAAACATTCTGGAGCAAGCCGCCCCACGAACCGGGATTCCTGGAGAAGGCGGCGCAGAGCGGCTGCGACGCCATAATCGCCAGCACCGCCGACTGAGGGTCCTGCACCTCGTGGCTTGCCCACGACATGGTATTCTTCGAAAGAAACGGCATCCCTACCGTAGCCCTTGTCGCCAACGGGTTCCAGTCTGAGTTCCGAGCCGCCGCCAGGGGCGCCGGCTTGAAGCAGGTGGCCCTGGCCATCGTGCCTACGCCGCTGACCAACCTGTCGCCAGAAGGCGTGCGGGTTACTGTTGCCGCCAACCTGAGCAGCATAATCGATGGCTTGACCAGGGAGCCGGAAGCCCCGCCGGAGGCGATGGCGACGGCCAAGACGTTCACCTTTCCAGTCGCCAGCAGTTACGATGCCTTCGAGGAGATGAATCGATTTTTCCTGAGAAATGGATGGGGCGACGGTTTTCCCTTGATACCTCCCACCCCCGAGAAGGTCGATCGGATGCTCACGGGCGTTAGCCGCTCAGGAAAGGATATCGTGACCATTCTGGAGCCGGGGTTGGGAGAGGCCACTGTGGAGAAGATCGCCATCAATGCTGTGATGGCGGGGTGCCTGCCCGAGCATATGCCGGTGCTCATCGCGGCGGTGGAGGCCATGATGGAGCCCAGGTTCAACATCAGGAGCCTGGCCTGTTCCACAGGCCCCCACGCTCCCTTCCTCATGATAAACGGCCCCATCGCGAAAGAGTTGAACGTCAATTCGGGCCGGGGCGCGCTGGGTCCCGGGGTCCAATCCCTCGCCAACATTGTCATTGGCCGGGCCATCAGGCTCATCATGATGAACGTTGGACACACGTATCTGGGTGAACTGGACATGGATACCATCGGCTCTCCCAACAAGTTCAGCATGTGTCTCGCTGAGAATGAGGAGCAGAGCCCGTGGGCGCCTTACCACGTGGAGCAGGGTTTCAGCAAGGAGACGAGCACCGTCACGGTTTTCGCGTCAGAGTCTTTCATAGAGGTGACGAATCTTCGAAGCTACACGCCGGAGCACGTCCTCGAGACCTTCGCCGGCACCGGCGCCAGTCCCGGCGCCCACATTTACGAATGGCTGCGGGACCGCGCCTGGCAGCCCTTCATGCTTATCGCTCCGGAGCATGCCAAGATAATCGCCGACGGCGGATGGTCGAAGAAAGACATCAAAGAATACATGTACCACAACGCCCGCGTCGAATGGCGCTACATCAAACATGGGAGCAGCCTCACCCGGGAACTGACGGTTCCCGCGTGGAAGTGGCTTTACGATGCTCCCGACAACACGCTGGTGCCCATCGTGGCCGAGCCGGACTGGTTCCACATCGGGGTGGTCGGGGGGCCGGTGGGCAAGTCCGCCTACCTGACGGGGGTTGGCGCGCCGGTAACAGTTGAGATCAAGAAATAGGGGGTCGGGGGTTGGAGGCTGCGTGTTGGAGCTTTCAGCCGCCAGCCTTGAGGTGCAGGGTGGGTGAAGTCCCGATGTCGGGAGGCATTCGGCCACCATATCTGGCAGAGAACGATGGGTCCGCCTATGCTGGGTGATAGGCAATGGAGGAGGTGCCCCATGTTCGGGAACAAGTTTCACGTTACAGCGGTTTACTTCACCGTGCTGGGGCTCTTCCTGGCAAGCTGCGCCCCAGCAGTCCAGCCAGCGCCGCCCACGGCGAAGCCACCAGTGCCAGCTCCGACTGGGGCGCCGGCAACAGGGCCTACCGCCGCGGCTACCGCGAAGCCGGCCGCTCCTGCTCCAACTCCTAAGCCAGCAGGGGAATCACGACCAGAGTCGGGACGCTACGGCGGCATTTTGACCGCGGGCTTCTCCATAGATCCACCGAGCCTCGATATTCATCGGGAAGAGTCAAGCTCCTTCCCGCATCTGGCGGCAGCTCACAATGGCCTGGTGAAATATGATCCCCATGCCTGGCCGGAAGCGAAGATAGTTCCCGACCTGGCAACGAGTTGGGATCTCAGCCCCGATGGTAAGGTCTATACCTTCCACCTGGTAAGAGGGGCAAAGTTTCACAATGGCTCGCCTGTCACTGCAGAGGACGTGAAGTACTCTCTGGATAGAATCCGCGATCCTCAAATCGGGTTGGTGAAGAGCCCGAGACGCACGCAGATTGCCACAGTTACCAGTGTCGATACCCCGGATGATTATACCGTCAAGATTACGCTGGGCAACCCGCAGGCTTCCTTTGTCTCGATGATAGCCGGTTTCTTTTTCGCCGTGATGCCGAAGCACCTGGTCCTGGAGAAGAAGGGCGACATGACTAAGACGCTGGTGGGTACCGGCGCCTTCAAGTTTAAGGACTATTCAGTTGGCGTCGGCTTGGAGCTGGTGAAGAATCCTGACCATTTCGTTAAGGGGCGGCCTTATCTGGACGGGATCAAGGGTTACATAATTCCGGATACGTTCGCCAGATTTGCCGCCCTCAGGACCAAGAACATCCTCTGGTGGGTGCCAACATCACCTTATATGACTGTGTCCCAGGCGAAAGTCATTGAAGAGCAGTTATCAGACAAGATAGCGGTCAAGTGGGAATTTCATCCTGCCTGGTACGGTGTGATGTTCAATGTAACTAAGCCGCCCTGGAGCGACGTTCGCTTGCGCCAGGCGGTAAGCATGAGCCTTGACCGGAAGAGGATGCTGGAAGCTGGGCTACAAGGAGCGGGCGTGGTAGGCATGGCCGCCCACCCCCCGGGTGAGTGGACCCTTCCCGAAGAGGAGATGATGAAGGCGCCCGGCTACGCAAAGCCAGACATCGAAGGGGCAAAGAAGCTGCTGGCCGAGGCAGGGTTCCCTAACGGATTCAAAACTGAGGCGTTGGTCAGGTCAACCGCAGCGCAGCAGGCTGTTGGTGTGCTCTTCAAGGATGCAGTCGCTCCCATCGGCGTCGCTGTCGATCTCAACCTGGCGGAGACCGCGGTCTTTAACGACCGGCGGTTCAGGAGAGCCTTTGACGTAAATGCAGGCTCCTCCGGCTATGGCGGCACGGACCCAGACTTCATTCTAAGCGACTACTACCTGAGTGGCTCCGAGAGGAACTATCCTGGATACAGCAGTCCACAGTTTGACGAGCTGTTCGCCAGGCAATCGCGGACCCTTGACGTGGGAGAGCGCCGCAAGATCGTCTGGGAGATGCAGAGAATCTTGCTCAAGGATGTCCCGATTGCCATAGCTTACTGGAGTAGAATCCCCTACGCTTGGTGGAAAGAAGTCAGGGGGTATACTCCACCGTCATTAGCCCATTATTACGCCTATCAATACGAGGAGATGTGGCTGGCCCGGTAAGCAACCCCCCTTTTATCCCCCCGTTTACGGGGGGAGGGGGCTGGTGGAGGCAGGATGCGAGACAATGATGTAATATCACTCGTGGGGGTGGGCGACGTCTACCCAAGGCGCGAGGACCCGGAGTCCCTCTTTGAGCTGACGGCGCCCATCCTCAGGGACGCTGATGTCGCTTTCGGGCAACTGGAAACTAACTTCTCTGAAAGGGGCAACCCACACCTCCACTTGCTTGCCCATCCCCGGGGCGCCGCGGCCATCGCTGCCGCCGGTTTAGACGTCATGTCCTTCGCTAGCAATCATACCCTGGACTGGGGAGAGGAAGCGGTCCTGGATACCCTGGCTATCATGAAGCGCAATGACATCGAGATTGTCGGCGTGGGCAGGAATATAGCCGACGCGAGGCGCCCCGCGATTCTGGAGCGGAAGGGGACGAAAATAGCTTTCCTGGCCTACTGCTCCGTGCTGCCCGCCGGGGCGGAGGCTCTCGAGGATAAGCTGGGCTGCGCCCCAATGAGGGCCACCACTTGTTATGAGCAGGTGGACTGGCAGCCCGGCACGCCTCCCCGGATCTTGACGCAGGCCGTTCAAGAGGACCTGGCGGCCATGGTTGACGACGTCAGGAAAGTCAGGTCGCAGGCTGATATAGTGGTGATGTCCCTTCATTGGGGCGTTCACCTTGTGCCCTCCGTCCTGGCGATGTATCAGCTTGAGGTAGGTCACGCGGCTATCGACGCGGGAGCTGACCTTATTCTAGGCCATCATGCCCACATCCTGAAGGGCATCGAGGTGTACAAAGGCAAGGTGGTCTTCCACAGTCTGTGCAACTTCGCCTGCGACAGCCCTGCCAACACGCGCCATTTGAAAACGAGCTTTTACAAGGTGAAGCCAGACCCGGAGTATCCCACCTACCACTTCCCGGTGGATTCGAGGAAGACCATGATCGCCAAATGCGTCATCAGGAACAAGAGAATCGAACGGGTCTCCTATTTGCCAGTTTACATCAACAAGCTGGGGCAGCCCGAGCCTCTTTCACGGGAAGATAGCAGAAGCGAGGAAGTCCACCAGTATATGGACTGGCTTTGCGAGGACCAGGGACTGGAGACCAGGTTCTCTTGGGATGGGGACGAGGTCCTCGTCATCACATAGGTGGTAAGGGCTGGTCCGACGCGGTCTCCGATATCGCGTCGGCCCATATCAAGGAGGCTCTGGGATGGCTAGCAAGAAGTCTCTCTTCACAGTGACCCTCCTTCTCGTGTTGGGGCTTCTGGTGTTGAGCTGCGCTCCGGCGCCGAGCCCCGCGCCCGCTCCAAAGGCGCCCGCTGCGCCGGCTGCGACACCGACCACCTCAGCACCGTCTACGCCGAAACCAGCGGCGCCCGTCTCCACACCCAGACCGGCGGCGGAGCAGCCACATTATGGCGGGATCCTGACCACTGGCATCAGCGGAGACCCGCCGAGCCTCGATGTTCATCAAGAGGAAGGGGGGGTAGCCTTCGCGATTGTGGCCGCAACTTACAACGGGCTGGTGAAGTATGATCCCCATGCCTGGCCGGAGTCGAAGATAGTTCCCGATCTGGCAACGACCTGGCAGCTCAGCCCCGATGGCAAGGTCTACACGTTCAATCTGGTGAAGGGGGCAAAGTTCCACGATGGTACTCCCGTCGCCGCCGAGGACGTCAAGTTCTCTTTCGACCGGATCCGTGATCCCAAAGCCGGGCTGGCCAGAAGCCCCAGACGGCAGCAGGTCGCCAATGTCGCCAACATCGATATCCCTGATGATTCCACCGTCAGGATCACACTGGGCTACCCGCAGGCTTCCTTTCTTCCCTTCATAGGCGGTTTCTACTTCGCGGTGTTGCCGAAGCGCGTAGTCCTGGAGAAGAGGGGTGACATGACGAAGACGGTGGTAGGCACCGGCGCCTTCAAGTTCAAGGACTACGCCGTCGGGGTGAGCTGGGAGTTGGTGAAGAATCCTGATTACTTTGTCAAAGGCCGACCCTATCTAGACGCGGTCAAGGGCTACATAATCAAGGATTCCTTCACAAGATTCGCCGCCTTGAGGACCAGGAACACCCTTTGGTGGGCGCCGTTCCCGTACATGACCGTGTCCCAGGCGAAGGTTGTGGAAGAACAGCTATCAGACAAGATAGCTCTCAAATGGGGATTTCACCCTGCCTGGTACGGCGCCATCTTCAATCTAACCAAACCGCCCTGGAGCGATGTTCGGCTGCGGCAGGCCGTGAATATGGCCTTCGACCGGAAGAGAATGCTGGCGGTTGGCCTCGAAGGAGCGGGGGTAGTAGGCATGTCGGCCCAGCCGCCGGGCGAGTGGGCGCTTTCCGAAGACGAGATGCTCAAGGCGCCCGGCTATGCCAAACCAGATATCGAAGGCGCGAAGAAGCTGCTGGCGGAAGCAGGCTACCCCAATGGGTTGAAGACGGAGGCCTTAACCAGGTCGGCCCCGGCTCAGGAAGTTCTGGCCGTGCTTTTCAAGGATGCGGTTGCTCCGATCGGGATGACCGTTGACATTGATTCAGAGGAGACCGCAATCTATATGGAGAAGCGGTTTAGGAAAGCCTTTGCTGTTGTAGCGGCCTCCGCTGGAGCTGGGGGCACCGATCCGGATTTCATTCTTGGCGACTTCTATGTGACCGGCGCCGGCAAGAACTTCAGCGGGTATAGCAATCCGGTCTACGACGAGCTGTTCACCAAGCAGGCACGAACACTTGACGTACTGGAACGCCGCAATATCGTTTGGGAGATGCAGAGAATTCTGCTCAGGGACGTTACCATCGCCATAGCCTACTGGAGTAATGTCCCTTACGCCTGGTGGAAAGAGGTCAGAGGCTTCACTCCACCAGTAAGCCACTACTTCGCCTACGGGTACCAGGAAATCTGGCTCGCCAAGTGATTGCGTTGCCTCTTGAAGGAAGAGTAAATGGCAAAGGAGACACAAAATGTATGAAGTCCTGAGCCCGCTTGGCGAACCAACTGTCGAGAAAGTAGGCGTCGCCCCCCGGCTTTCAGACTTGCGTGGCAAAACGGTCTGCGAGGTGTGGAACAGGGGGTTCAGGGGCGACGTCTCGTTTCCTATTATTCGGGAGATGCTGCAAGAGCGATACCCTGGCGTCAAGGTGGTTCCGTTCACCGAGTTTCCGATGCAGGATACTTGCGGCAGCACCAGTGAGCTGCAGGGGCGCGTGGACGCCGCCATTGCGCTGGCGATCCAAAGGGGCTGCGACGCAATGATAACCGGCAATGGCTTCTGAGGGACCTGCACACCCGCGTGTACGCGGCCAGCCATAGCAGCAGCAAAAGCTGGCATTCCTGCGGTAGTGGTTGCTGGCGCAACTTTTGTGCGGACTGCTTCTCTATTAGCTGCCTGGGCAGGGGTGGCAGACCTGGGAGTCGCCGAATATCCCGGCGCAATTCAGCTTCATACAGAGGCGGAGATAAGAGAGAATCTCGAAAAGGTGGTCTTTGACCGGATCATCGAGGCGTTGACTAGACCGGCGCGGAACCCAAGTGTGGCGAGTGATCATGAGAAGCCACAACAAATCGTATTCAGGGGCACCCTTGATGAAGTGAACAAGCTCTTCTACGAGAAGGGATGGACCGACGGGCTCGCTATAATCCCTCCTAGCGTTGAGAAGGTTGAGGAGTTTCTGGACTATGTAGACCGCTCACCAGATGAGGAGATCGCCATACTCCCGCAAGCAAACCTGCGAGCTACCCCTCGGAATATCGCTGCCAACGCGGTAATGGCCGGCTGCCGCCCGGAGTTCATGGCGCTATTGATCGCAGCCGTAGAGGCCATAGCCGAACCGGACTTTCAACTCATGAGTTTGGGTAGTACGGGTTGCAAGACGCCTTGGTTGCTGGTAAACGGACCAATTGTGAAGCAGTTGGGCATTGAGTACGGCGTGGCGGCTCGGTCACGCGGACCCAACCCTGCCATCGGCCGTGCCTTCGGTCTGATAGTGAACAATATAGCTGGCTTCAGGCCGGGGGAAACGTGGATGGGGACTTGGGGCTACTACCTGCCCTTCGTACTTGCCGAGGATGAAGATGCTTGTGATGCAATTGGCTGGGAGCCGTATCATGTGGAGCACGGTTTCGGGAGAGGTTCGAGCGTCGTCACTGCGAGAACGACTGCTTACTGGGGGGGCCAAGGTATGCCCGGCGGATGGCCGGCCAGGCACCCAACAGCGCCCGTGGCCCCGTCGCCCCGGTCAATCCTTGAGGTAGCGTGCAAACATCAAGCGCGAAATACCATCACGGAGCTATCTCTGAAGTTTGGGCAGCGCAACATGGCAGCTATGCTCCTGACCCCCCCGACCGCCAAGATTCTAGCCAACGGCGGCTACTCGAAGCGGGATGTTGCCGAATACTTGTGGCAGAATACGAGGATCACCGCACGGGAAGAAGATGACCTCCTGCAAGCGTTTAAGGGCGACGGTCCTACAGTCCACGATCTGGTAGAAGAAGGGCTGTTGCCAAAGTGGTTCGACGTTGGGCCGGAGGAAACGATACCGGTTCTCGCCGGCGCGGACCTGCTGGACGTTGTTGTATGTGGAGACGCACACCGAGACAAAGTAATGAGCCTTTGGTGTAACTATAACAGGCCGGTTAGTAAGGAAATAAGACTGCCCGCGGGTTGGGACACGCTGACTAAGGGGTAGGGGAGTGTCTCAGACCCTCCCCTGCGATAGCGCACCGCTTATAGGAGGTCCGCAATGCCAAAGAACGCCATCGTGATCCTTCTGACGGTTCTCGGACTGCTGGTTCCAAGCTGTGCGCCGGCCGCCCCGCCGCCCGCCAAGACGAGCGCGCCCGCCGCCCCGACGGTGTCGGTACCCGCCGCCAAACCTGCTCCCCCAGTCGAAACCAAGCCAGGCGCGCCGACACCGAGCCCCAAGCCTACGGCGGACCAGCCGAGGTATGGGGGCATCCTCACGCTGGGCGCCTCGGCCGACCCGCCGAGCCTTGACCCGATCAGGGAGGCCAGTGGCACCCTCTTCAACATCTTCCCCGCCTACAGTGGCCTGCTTCAGTACGATCCGCTGGACAACGAAAAGATAGTCCCGGACCTAGCGGAGCGGTGGGAACGTAGCGGGGATGGCATGTCTTACACCTTCTATCTACGCAAGGATGCGAAGTGGCACGATGGCAAGCCCTTCACCTCGGCCGACGCCGCGTTCAGCGTGGACAACCAGCGCAAGTTCAGTGCCAGGAAGAAGGACCTCCTCAGTGCTATCTCGGGAGCCGAGCCGGCGGGTGAATACGCGGTTAAGGTCTCCGCCAAGCAACCCAGCGCTTCAATTGCGGCCTGGCTTGCCGTGGGTAACATGGCTATGGCGCCGAAGCATATCTATGAAGCCAAGGGCGACATGAGGAAGGAAGTGGTGGGCACTGGGCCTTTCAAACTTAAGGGCTACTCCTCTGGCGTCAGCATGGAGCTCGTGAAGAACGAAGGATACTTTGTCTCCGGGCGGCCCTATCTGGACGGCATCACCGCGTATGTCATCCGAGACCGCGGCACGCTTCTAGCCGCTTTCCGAACTGGCCGGATCAAGATGCCCGTGCCCTACATCTATGTAACCCCTGGTGAAGCCAAGATTATTGAAAAGAATGTACCTCAGGCCATCGTTCAACCGTTCAAGTCGCTGAGGTTCGGCATGTTCGCGATGAAGATGACCGACAAACCCTGGGACGATGTACGGGTTCGCCGCGCCGTTTTCCTGGCCACCGATCGGCAGGCAGCCCTTAAGGCCATAGGTGAGGGCGAAGGAACCCTGGGTATCACCAACATAGCTGGCCAGTGGGCGCTCCCGGAGGAGGAGCTACTGAAACAGCCAGGGTTCAGGCAACCGAAGGATGCCGACATTGCTGAGGCGAAGCGACTCCTGGCCGAAGCTGGATTCGCTGCCGGCTTGGAGACCAGGATTCTGACCAGGCCCGGCTACGGCGCTGCTCTGGCAGTAGCCGAGTTCATGACCGCCCAGCTTGCCAAGATAGGCATCCGGGCAACGGTGGACGTGCAGGAATCGGCCGCCTACCTCGACCGGCTGGATAGGGGCGCCTACGAGACAATAACGACCTTTGACGGGATAGATATTACCGATCCCGATGCGGCAGCGCAATACTCCGTCAAGGGCAATCGCTATTTCATTACCGATGAAAAGTTGCACGAACTCTTCGACAAGCAAGCGCGAACGACCGACCCTGTGGAGCGGAAGAGGCTTGTTCTCGACCTGCAACATCGCGTGTCGGAGGTTGCGCCCTATGTCCTCACGCTGTGGTTCGACAACTATATACCCCGCTGGCCTGAAGTGAGAAACTACAAAGCGGGCGTTGGACAGCACAACAATAGCAAGTACCAGGATGTCTGGCTGGCCAAGTAGAGAGGGTAGCAAACCGCAAAGTTTGACATCCCGACTGTCAAGTGCACGTCATCCGTAGGAGGCCCATAATGCGACTAAAGAAGGTGCTTGTGACATCGATATCAGTGATTACCCTCGCGGCGCTTGTGATGAGTTGTGGGCCGGCCCCGATTTCATCGGGGACGCCCGCTCCAAAGGCCCCGGCTGTGCCGGCCGCGACACCGACCACCTCAGCACCCTCTACGCCAAAACCAGCGGCGCCCGTCTCCACGCCCAAGCCGGCGGAGCAGCCACGTTACGGCGGTATCTTGACCGTGGGCATCAGCGGAGACCCGCCGAGTCTCGATGTTCACCGGGAGGAATCAGCCTTTGTTTTCTCAATTGCCGCGGGAGCTTACAACAGCCTGGTGAAGTATGATCCTCAGGCGTGGCCAGAATTCAAGGTAGTTCCCGACCTGGCGACGAGCTGGCAGCTCAGTCCCGATGGGAGAGTCTATACGTTCAACCTGGTCAAAGGGGCCAGGTTTCACGATGGCGCTCCCGTTACCGCCGAGGACGTGAAATTCTCTCTCGATAGAATCCGCGATCCTCAGGTGGGGTTGGTGAAAAGCCCCAGACGGCAGCAGATTGCAAATGTGACCAATGTCGATAGCCCAGATGATTCCACCGTCAAGATCACGCTGAAGTATCCGCAGGCTTCCTTTGTTCCCCTTATAGGGGCCTTCTACTATGCGGTAATGCCGAAGCGTGTGGTTTTGGAGAAGAGGAATGACATGACCAAGACGGTGGTGGGGACCGGCCCTTTCAGGTTCAAGGACTACGCCAGCGGGGTCGGTTGGGAACTGGTGAAGAATGTCAACCATTTCGTCCCGGGCCGGCCCTATCTGGATGGGGTCAAGGGCTACATAATCCCCGATTCGTTCACGAGATTCGCCGCCCTTAGAACCAGGAACATCCTGTGGTGGGCGCCAATGTCTTACATGACTGTGTCCCAGGCGAAAACTATTGAAAACACGCTGTCAGACAAGATAGCTGTGAAATTTGCATTTCATCCCGCCTGGTACGGCGTAGTTTTCAATGTGACTAAGCCGCCCTGGAGCGACGTTCGTGTGCGTCAGGCGGCAAGCATGTCCTTCGACCGAAAAAGAATGCTGGCGGCTGGACTCGAGGGAGCGGGCGTCGTAGGCATGGCCGCCCAGGCGCCAGGAGAGTGGGCGCTTCCCGAGGAAGAGATGGTGAAGGTGCCTGGCTACACAAAGCCAGACATCGAGGGCGCCAAGAAGCTGATGGCCGAGGCGGGGTTTCCCAGCGGGTTCAAAACTGACTCCCTGGTCAGGTCAACCGCTCCGCAGCAAGCGGCGGCCGTGCTTTTCAAGGATGCAGTTGCAGCGATTGGTATCACTGTTGACCTCAACATAGCGGAGACCGCGGTCTGGGAGGACCTGCGCTTCAGGAAAGCCTTTGCCACCAATGCCGGCTCATCTGGCTCTGGGCACACGGACCCAGACATTATCCTGGGCGACTTTTACGTAACCGACTCTCCGAGGAATTGGACTGGGTACAGTAATCCGCACTACGACGAGCTATACGTCAAGCAGTCTCAAACGGTTGACACGGGGGAACGTCGCAAAATCGTCTGGGAGATGCAGACAATACTGCTCAGGGATGTTCCAATTGCCATTGCGTATTGGAGTGTCATACCTTATGCGTGGTGGAAGGAAGTCAGGGGCTATACTCCACCATCGAGCCACTACTTCGCTTATCAGTATCAGGACATCTGGCTAGCTAAGTAGAAGGTCCCTTGAGTCTTGCGCGAACATCAGATAACAAAGGAGAAATAGGATGTACAGGGTGCTAAGCCCGCTTGGCGAACCAACTGTCGAGAAGGTCGGTGTCGCCCCTCGTCTCAAAGACTTGAAGGGCAAGACGATTTGTGAGATAGCGAACGGAGCGCAGCACAGAGGCCCTGTGGCATTTCCCATAATTCGGGAGCTATTGCAGCGGCGGTATCCGGATATCAAGGTGATTCCTTACACTGAGTTTCCGGTGCAGGACATTCACGGCAGCACCAGGCAGATACTGGAGCGTGTCGAGGCAGCCGTAGCTCTCGCTGAGCAGAAGGGCTGCGACGCAGTGATAACCGGCATCGGCATGTGAGGCACGTGCACGCCCGCGTGTACGCGGCCAGCCATCGCAGCGGCCAAAGCTGGTATTCCCGCTGTTGTCGTTGCCGGCACAACTTTCGTGCGAAATGCTTCCTTGATAGCCAGCTGGGCGGGAGTGCCTGACCTGCCGATTGCTGAATACCCCGGTGCGATCAAAGTGCATACGGAGGCAGAGATAAGGGACAATCTCGAAAAGGTGGCTTTTGATCGGATCATCGAGGCGCTAACTAAGCCTGCGGAGCGCCCAAAGGCGGCAGGTGACGTGGCGAAGCGAGAAGAAATCATATTCACGGGAACTTTCGAGGAAGTAAACGATTTCTTTTCCGAGAAGCGATGGACCGATGGACTTCCCATAGTTCCCCCTACCCTGGACAAGGTCGAGGAGTTTCTGAAGTACACAGACCGCCCGCCTGACGAGGAAATAGCCATACTTCCACAGGCGAATCTGCGAGCTACGCCCCGGAACATTGCTGCCAATGCGGTAATGGCGGGGTGCCGCCCGGAGTTCATGCCGCTGCTTATCGCAGCCGCGGAGGCTATCGGCGAGCCGGACTACCAACTGATGAACCTTGGAAGCACGGGATGCAAGACGCCCTGGTTGCTGGTAAACGGACCCATCGTTAAACAACTGGGCATTGAGTACGGCCTGGCCACTCGTTCCCTGGGGCCTAATCCTGCCTTGGGGCGTGCCCTGGGTCTGATAGTGAATAATATCGCCGGTTTCAGACCCGGGGACACAGCAATGGGGACCTGGGGCTACTACCTGCCCTTCGTCTTGGCAGAAGATGAGGATGCCTGCAACGAGGTTGGCTGGGAGCCCTACCACGTGCAGCATGGTTTTGGGAGGGGTACAAGCACTGTCACCGCGAGAGCGACCACCTACTGGGGCGACCAGGCGCGCCCTGCCGGCCCAGAGGCTGAACATATTCTGCGTGTGGCGCGCGTGCATCACGAACGAATGGTGCCCACCGAGATTTCCCTGTCTTTCGGAAAGCAGGCGATGGTGGCCGTGCTGATAACACCTCCCACCGCTCGGGCGCTGGCTAATAGCGGCTACTCAAAGCGGGATGTCGCTGAGCACTTGTGGGAGCATACGAGGATCAGGGTGGGCGAGTTGAACGTACGCTTGCAACAAGGATTTCGCACTTCGCTCCACGAGATAGTGGAAGAAGGAGTATTGCCAAAATGGTTTGATGCCGGGCCAGAGGAGACCATCCCTGTCATTGCAAGTGCGGACCAGATCGATGTCGTCGTATGCGGTGACCCTCATAAGGACAAGCTGATGAGCCTCTGGTGCAACTACCTCAGGCCGGTTACGAAGGAGATAAAGCCATCGGCTATCAGCGATTAGCCGTCAATATCCCAATTTCGTCTACTGGAGGACCGAATGGTGGAAGAGTTGAAAACCCCTGATGACATCAACGTCTACTGGCGACAACAGGCGGAGATTGCAGTGGCCAATTTCCGCAGGAAAAGACTCCGGGCGGAGTATGTGCCGGACCGCCACGCCGCCCGCGAGAAGGTGCTCAGCCTCATACCCCCTGGTGCTAGCATCGGCCGCGGCGACTCATTGACGCTGGACCAGATAGGCGTGATGCCCATTCTTAAACAATCGGGAAAGCATGAGATTTTCAACCCCTTTGACTGGGACGGCCCCAGAGTCGTCGGCGAGGCGCGTCTTGATCTGCAGAGACGGGCCATGACCGCCGACATCTTCTTGTCTGGGGCTAACGCTATCACCATGGATGGCAGGGTGGTAGCCACCGACAGCACCGGAAACCGCGTCGCCCCCATGATCTTTGGTCCTAAGAAGATCATCATCGTGGCGGGCGTGAATAAGCTGGTGCCCAACTTGGAGGCTGCTTTCAAGCGCATCCACAGTTTTGCCGCCCCGGTGAATTTCCGGCAACACTATCACTCCGAGCGGTCCAGAGACGAGTGGTCTAGCCTTCCCTGTGTGAAAGCGGGGAGCTGCCCCGATTGCGCCCACGCCGCGCGGGGGTGCAACTATTCCATCATCATTGAGGGCAGTCGGGAAACGCCGCCGCAGCATTCTGATGAACATACGCACAGGCACAATATCATATTGATAGGTGAACCTCTGGGCCTGTAGGAGAGGTTCGTAGAACGGTCCCAGTTGTCACATCGAAGGAGGTTTTCCGATGACTAGGAAGAAGTTTCTCCTCATGGCGAGTTGCCTGACGGTTCTGGGGCTATTGCTGGCAAGCTGCGCCCCAGCAGCAGTACCAACGGCTGCGCCGAAGGCTGGGGCTCCGCCGGTTGCGACATCGACGGCCATCTCACCGTCGACTGCGAAACCCTTGGAGCCCGCGCCGACCCCCAAGCCTGGCGCCGACGCGCCGCGGTACGGCGGCACCCTCACCGTGGCTCTCAAGACGGCTACCCCGCACTTCGACATGCTCCAGGAGACGGGCGGCATGGTGCAGCTTCCCATGGCCACCACCTACAACTTGCTCATCCAGCACAACCCCATGGAGAACTTCAAGATCACCGGCGACCTCGCCAGGAGCTGGGAGATAAGCTCCGACGGCCTCGCCTACACCTTCCTCCTCAACGAGGGCGTGAAGTTCCACAACGGCAAAGTGTTGACCGCCGAGGACGTGAGGTTCAACATAGACCGCATCATCAACCCGCCCCGGGGCACCCTGTCACCCCGCAAGGAGCTTTATCGCAACGTTCAGAAGATGGAGGCGTCTGACAGCAAGACGCTGAAGATCACGCTGAAGGAGCCTCAGGCCGCCTTTCTGACCCTGGCGGCGCTGCCCTACAACTACATCTCCGATCCCGATATCATAAAACAAAAGGGCGATATGAAACGGGACGTCATGGGCACGGGGCCCTTCAAGATGAAGGACTTCGTTTACAGCATCTCCTTCACCGCGGAGAAGAACCCCGACTACTTCATCAAAGGGCGACCCTACCTGGACAAGGTGGTCTTTTACACCATCACGGACGAAATGACCCGGAGCGCCGCGATGAGGACCGGGCGGGTGAAGATTCTGCCGCTTTACGGGGCTGTGTCCACTTCGCTTTCGTTGCTGATGCAAAAGAGCGAGCCATCCATCGTGCTACAGAAGCGAGTTACCCCCGGTCCTAACCCGCTGATTCCGAACCTGAAGGTGGCGCCCTGGAACGACGTCCGGGTGCGACAGGCGTTGCACATGGCGATAGACCGTGAGGCAATGAGCAAGGCTGTCCGCGATTTCTACCCCAACTACGGCTACATGATTCCCGGCTCCCCATGGGCGTTGCCAACAGACGAGGTAATGGCCATTCCCGGCCACCGGCAGCCCAAGGACCAGGACATTGCCGAGGCGAAGAGGCTCCTCGCTGAAGCTGGTTATCCCGACGGTTTCGAGACCCCGTTGTTGAGCATCACGACGGCCCAAACCAGGGAGGTTGCTCAGGTCGCGGTGGCCCAGTTGGCGAAGATCGGGATCAAAGTAACCATTCAGTTCGTGGAGGTGGCCGCCTGGAAGGAACTGGTCTTCAAGGGCTCCTTCCGGCTCGGCGCCCAGGCCGATGCCAGCGCCATCGATGATCCGGATATTATGCTGGGCGAATACTATCTCACGGGCAGCCCGAAGAACTACGGCGGCTGGAGCAACCCGAAGTTTGACGAGCTTTACGCTCTTCAGAGCAAGACCATGGACGTAGCCAAGCGCAAGGAGATAGTCTGGGAGATGCAGCGGCTCCTCTTCCGCGAGATGCCGCGCGTCGGGGTTCTGTGGTCAACCCTTTTTGCGGCCTCGTGGCCCGAAGTGAGGAATTGGACTCAGGGGAACTCGCTGTTTCTGGGCAATAGCCTTCAGGACGTCTGGCTCGCAAAATGACGGCTTTCAGATGTCTTGACATCTCGGGGGGACAAGGGCTGAGAAGGCAAATCCTGGGAAGAGGAAAAACACATGAGGGTAATAACTAGAGATTCTGTGAAGAGGGGGCCCGGCTATAGACCAGCATTTGGAGACCAGCATTTCGAATCGGAACCGCTGATTACGGACATGTTGGCCAAGCAGCTCTTCCTCCACAAGGCCCACTACTTTGATGGTACCAGAACTAAGTTGCACACCCATGGAAGTGAGCAGGTACTGTACTGTTTGGAGGGGAAAGGGGTGGTCGGTACCGAAACCGCTTCGTGGGAGGTGGAGGCGGGCGACGTTGTCTTCATTCCTGCGGGTGAGAGCCACTGGCAAGCTGCGGCGCCGGGAGAGTACTTCAGTCACCTGTCGATTCGGGGACCGGGCGAAGTGATAGCCGTTGTTGAGTAGGAACCCCCGGGAATCCTGGACGGTGGCTCCGGGTTCGATCTCCTCGTAAACATGTTGACTTCATTCTTCCGGACTGCGAAGGAGAGGGCGCCTTGGTACAACCCACGTACGAAGTAGTATGGCCCCTCGGGAAATCGGTCTACACGCCTCTGCATTTGGCCGAGCGGGCGAACGGACTGGGCGGAAAGACCATTTGCCAACTGTGGGACTGGCTTTTCAAGGGCGATGAGGTTTTCAGCACGATCAGGGAGCGGCTGTCGACCAGATACCCAGGCGTCAAATTCGTTGACTACACGATCTTTGGCAATACCCTGGGCAAGAACGAAAAGGAACTCATTGCCGCCCTCCCATCGCTGCTCCGCGCCCACGGGTGTGACGCGGTCATCTCAGCGCTGGGCTCTTGAGGGGGCTGCACTCCCGCCGTGGTGCGGGCGAGCGTGGTGGCGGAAAGGGCGGGCATCCCCAGCGTATCGATCGCCGCCTCGGGTTTTGTGCAACAGGCCCGAGCTACGGCCAAGGCTCTGGGCGCGGAGAACCTCGCCGTTGCGGAGTACCCGGGCATGATCATGGTGGACAGCAAGGACGAGGTGCAAAGGAAAGTCCGTGAGGTCCTGATAGAGAACATCATCAAGGGACTGACCACGCCGCTTGCAGACGCAGCAGCGCCTTCCGAACCGGGACCAAGGGACATCGTGTTCAGGGGGACGATCTGGGAGTTCTACGACTTCTTCACCAGGAATTCCTGGTCCGAGGGGCTTCCCATAATGCCGCCCACAATCGACGCGGTCGAAAAGTTTCTGGCCTTCACGGATCGATCTCCGGAGGAGGTTATCGGCGTTCTTCTGCCTGAGAACCGGCAGGCAACCGTATGGAACGTGGCCGTCAACGGCGTCATGGCCGGATGCCGTCCTGAGTACATGCCCGTTCTCATCGCCGCGGTGGAGGCTATCTCCGATCCCGTGTTCCGCATTGAAGACGGCGGCAGTACGGCGGGATGGGAACCCCTTATCATCCTGAACGGCCCGATAATCAAGCAGCTGGGTTTCAACTGTGGCGCCGGGGTGATGCGTGTGGGGAGGCAAGCTAACACAAGTATCGGCCGTTTTCTCAGGCTATACCTGAGGAATGTGGCGGGGCTGCGCATACCTCCCGGAGCCACCGACAAAGCCAGCATCGGCGCCACTTTCAACGTGGTCCTGGCGGAAAACGAGGATGTCGTGGCAGAGCTGGGTTGGAAACCCTTCAGCGTCGACAGAGGATTCGAGGCGGGCGACAATGTGGTAACGGTTCAGAGCGTGGTCAGCATAAGCCCACCCATCTACAGCGGCGGAAACGAGGCGATAGAGCACATGCGAACCATCTCCGAGTTCATCGGACGTTATGGCATGGCTTTCAAGACCTTTGCCGCCGCGCATTACGGCCACTTCTCGCCCTTATTCGTGATATCCCCCAGCGTGGCGCGCGTGTTGGCGCGGGACGGCTGGACAAAGGAGGATATCAGGCGCTATCTTTACGACAATACGCGGGAGCGGGCCGGGGCCCTGGAGAGGCTGGCCTGGCAATCCGGCCCGACGAGTTTCTCCTTTTGCAAGTGCGTCGAGGAAGGCCTGATATCGAAGGATTTCTGCGAATCGACGGACCCTGATAGACTTGTACCGGTGTTCCTGCGGCCCGACTGGATTGAGGTGGTGATCAGCGGCGACCCGGGCAGGAACCAGAGTAGAGGATATGTGCAGCACCAGAAGCAGGGAGCGCCAGTGAGTAGGAGGGTACGCCTGCCAGCCAATTGGTGCCCAGAATACCGGTAGCAGCCCGCAGTGGAAAAACGGTGCAGCACCCGTGGGAACGGGAGGAGACCATGATAGGTACGAAGGTTTACAACGAGTCGATGTTGCGGCAGATAGAAGGGTTGCGGTTGAGCCAGCGGTTACGGCAGCTCAGGGAGGCCTATTTCAGCGCCGTCCCCAGAGTCTGCGGCGAGTCCCCCAGGCTCGCCATGGAGTCTTACAAGGAGAGCGAAGGGGAACATATTGAACTGCGCCGGGCTAAGGCGCTGAAGCGGGTCCTCGAGGGCATCCCGGTAACGATCCATGAGGGCGAGTTGACAGTGGGCAGCCTGACCAGGTTTTTGCGCGGCGCCTACCCCAGCATCATGTGGGACGCTGAGTATCTCTCGGAGGTAGCTGGCGATGGCAAGTCCACCTTCGGCAGCCCGGAAATAAGGGGGACTGTCTCTGACGAGGACTGGAAGGCCTGCGTGGAGGCCATGGCCTATTTCAAGGGTAAGACCCCCGCCGAGCTGGTCAGAAAGACCCGCAGGGAAGTGATGGGCGCCTGGTATGACGATGTCGTGGAAGCCAAGGGCACACATCCTTATGAGGAGTTGCCTCAGGAGCTTGGCGTTCCCATGTTCGACAAAGTCATAAGCAAGGGGCTGCGCGGTATGAGGGAGGAGGCTCAAAGGGGCATCCAGCGCTTTGTAGAGAGACAGGAGCAGGACCCAGAGAAGCTGTATTTCTGGCAGGCTGTTGTCATTGCCTGCGAAGGCGTAACCGCCCTGGCCGGGAGGTATGCCCAGCTTGCCCTCGAAATGGCTGGCCGGGAGGAGAACCCTACCCGAAGACGGGAGCTGCAAGAGATCGCCGCTGTATGCAACTGGGTGCCGGAGAATCCGGCCCGCACCTTCCATGAGGCGATCCAGTCCCTGCGCCTGATGTGTCTGGGTCTGTTGTGTGAAGGCGGCTGCCTCGGCAACCACGTGGGGCGTCTCGACCAGTATTTGTATCCTTTCTTCAAGAGAGACATGGAGCAAGGGCGTCTGACGCCGGCGATGGCCGGTGAGCTTATAGGTGATCTGCTTTCCTTCCTTGCCCGAGGGGAGATGGTCAGGACGAAGTTCTGGAGAGAGCATTCCCAGGTGACCATGATACAGCATGTCACGCTGGGCGGCATGACAAGAGACGGGGAGGATGCATCTAACGAACTGACTTACCTCATCCTGCATATGATGGGATTGATGGGATATGCGCAGCCGCAGGCCTCTTTGCGCTGGCACAAGGGCGCACCGCGCCGGATTCTGATGAAAGGCCTGGAAACTAATCGCAAGGTTGGCGGTATCCCGATGTACTTGAGCGATAACCATATCATCGCCTATCTCGCTGAGCGGGGCACTACACTCGAAGCGGCGCGCGACTACGCCATGCTGGGCTGCTCGCAGCCAGTGGCCGAGCCGCAGCGGCACTACATGAAACCCGTATACATGAATCAATCGCTCATCCTCGATCTGGCGCTCCATAACGGCGTTTCGCCGGTGACCGGCAAGCGGATTGGGCCTGAGACCGGAGACCCGCGCACCTTCGGGACCTTCGAGGAAGTCCTCGAAGCCTTCAAGGAGCAGTGCGAGTTCGCCACCCGTAGACTTCTGTGGGCGGGAGGCCTGGCTCACCGCGCTGAATCCCAGCTCTGGCGTATGCCTCTCCTTTCCGCCCTGCTTCCCAACTGCCTGGACAACGGACAGGATTTGTATGTGGGTGGCAACGGGGCCTATCCCGTCTGGTACGCGAAAGACCGCGGGTTCGTGAATGCGGCTGACTCTTTGGCGGCAATAAAGAAGCTCGTCTATGACACTGGGAAACTCACCATGGCCGAGCTGCTGGAGGCTTTGGATGCTAACTTCGAGGGCGAGAGAGGCGAGGAAATCCGTCAGATGTGCCTGGCCGCGCCAAAGTATGGCAATGACGTCGACGAGGTGGACTACCTCCTGCGGGACATAGCCAAATTCTCCGCCAGCATTATCTTCTCGGAGAAGAACGCCTTTGGCTTCCCGTATGCCATCAATAGGCCGGGTGTTGGCTGGCACTATGTCGGCGGAAAGGGCGTTGGGGCGTTGCCTGATGGACGCAAGGCGAAGGAGATCCTGGCTGACGGCTCCCTGTCCCCCAGCCAGGGGCTGGACAGGAGCGGGCCGACCGCTGTCCTGAAGTCGGCGCTTAAGGCGGACTTCAACGAGGCGGCGGTGGCCATACTGAATATGAAGATGCCTATCACCATTGTTCAAAGCGACGAAGCGCTGAACAAGGTTGCCGGGCTTACGGAGACCTTCCTGGGCAACGGTGGGATCCATATCCAGTACAATTTCCTTAACAGGGATACGCTGCTCGAAGCGAAAAGGCAGCCTGAGAGATTCAAGGACCTTGTGGTCCGCGTGGCGGGTTACAGCGCCTATTTCGTCAACCTCTCGCCCGAGGTGCAGGACGAGATCATCCGCCGCACCGAGCAATGCTTGTGAATTCTGGCTGACGAAGGGAGAAGAGTAATCCGATGGGCAGATGGGTCTATTTGGTGCAGACCGCGTGTTCTGATGAGGGCAAGGAGACGGAGTTTCTGGAATGGTATGAGAAGATGCACCTGCCCGACTTCCTGAAGCAACCAGCGTTCACCCGCGCCACCCTCTACGTCAACGACGAGCGAGTGCCCAGCGAGGGCAAATACCTGTGCGTCTGGGAAATAGAGACAGACGATATCAACAAGACCTGGGAGTTCTATGCTGAATACACGAAGGGGCTGCGAGCCCAAGGCAGGATCTTCCCGCATAAGTTAGTCTCGCGGTCACTGTGGCGTCAATTGCGCCCTTCCCAGGAGAAGCGGCCTGGCAGCTAGGGCCGCGTGGCATGCTGTTCACTGAGAAGGTCTTATGACAAGAGACTACATCGAGGTTATGGATCCCACCTCCCCGCCGAGGGTCGCCGAGGCGAAGGCGGCGTCTCGTCTCGACGATCTCGACGGAAGGGTGATAGGCTTCCTCTGGAACCGGAAGCCCAACGGCGACCTCTTACTTGCCAGAATCGAGGAACGCCTCATTCAGAGATTCAACCTTAAGGATATTGTGAGGCGAGCGAAGCTCGCTAGCGCCGGAGGCGGCTCCTGGCCCGCCCCCGCCGAGCTACTGGACGAGCTCGCCGCCCGATGCGACCTCGTGGTCAACGCCGTGGGTGACTGAGGCTCCTGCACGTCGTGGAGTGTCCACGACGCGGTGGAACTGGAGAAGAGAGGAACGCCCACGGTGACTCTCTGCACAGAGGCTTTCCTGGTGCTGGCCAGGGTGGAGGGGAAACGATTCGGCATACCGTCGCTCAATATTGCCGCCATCCGCCACCCCTTGGGAGGACTGAAGACAAAGGAGGTGCAGGAAAGGGCCGACGATGTGTTCGAGGAGATGGTCTCCCTGCTGACAGGTGACAAGTCAACTGAGCCGGAGGCAGTCCCGGCTGGGATGCGCCGCGCTGAGCCAGTATCTGTCAGGCGTGAGACAACCCGCAAGCTCGTCTCGGGGCAGGTCAGGGTGGCCAACTCCTCGATGGCAGTGCACGAGCTTTTTGTGGCGAAAGGATGGTCCGATGGCCTTCCCATCATCCCGCCGACGGTGGAGGAAGTGGAGAAGGTGCTCTCCGGCACCTCAAGGGACCCCAAGGAGGTGGTGGCGGAGGTGCAGCCCGGTGGCGGTCTAGCCACGGTGGAGAAGATTGCCGTCAACGCTGTTATGGCGGGTTGCCGTCCCGAGTACCTGCCGGTGATTATCACCGCCATCGAAGCCATGTGCGAGGAGAAGTTCAACCTGCGCGGGGTCCTCCTCGCCACCTATCCGGCGGCTCCCCTTGCCATCCTTAATGGGCCAATCAGAGAAAAGCTCCACATTAATTGCGGCGGCAATGCCTTCGGACCGGGAAGGAGAAGCAACGCCGCTATCGGCGGGGCAATCAGGCTCATTCTGCTGAACATCGGCGGAGCCGCCCCAGGGCTGAGGGACAGGGCCACCCACGGTCACCCCGGCAAGTATACTTATTGCATCGGCGAGAACGAGGAGGAAAGTCCCTGGGAGCCTTTGCACGTGGAGAGGGGATTTCCTGCCCATGTCAGCACCGTTACCGTGACTGGTTCAGAGGCGCCCCACAACATTAACGACCACGCCAGCTTGAGCGCTGTGGGTATACTCACCACCATCGTGGGGACCATGAGCATCGTCGGCTGCAATAACCGGCATATGGAGGGAGAACCCATGCTGGTCATCTCCCCGGAACATGCGGCCACGCTGGCGCGCGACGGCTTCTCCAAGAGTGATGTCAAGGAGTACGTCTACGAGAAATCGAGGCGCCCCCTCAGCAGGTTCTCCGAGGATAACCGAAACTACCGTTTCGCCGGATTTCCGGACGACGCCCTGATCCCCCTCGCCGCGAGGAAGGAGGATGTCATGATTGTCGTGGCCGGAGGACCAGGCAGGCATTCCTTGTTTATTCCGACCTACAGCCATACCCTCTCTGTGACTAGGGCTATCCCGGAGTAATGAGGCGGCGCCGATCAAGGCCGCAACCTGCAGTCGAAGGAATCGAACGCAGTAGCCCTAGGCGCGGTGCGGATGGTGATAGACTTGCTCAAGGACCAGCGCCCCTTCGTGAACCCGGACCTCGAGATTGAGAGTGAGGCGACCAGACGCGAAGTAAAGTCACTCGTGGATAGGATCCTCGAAACCGGGGAGGGAGCCGCTGCCGTGGGGACAGTGATGGCATTCGAGCAGGGCTTCCTTCCGGTCCCCTTCACTAACAGTCGTCGTTACGCCGAATTCGCGGATGTAATTACCGTTCGGGATGCTGAGGGTGGCGTGAGATTCGTGGATTTTGGCCTAGATGAGGCCTCCAAGGAATACCATAGGGAAAAGGTCAGGGAGAGAGAACGGTTGGAGCAGCGGAAGGTCGATTATGAACTCCTGGCGCAAAGTATCTTGTCGAGCAGTCAGGGGACTCTGGCAAGATAGAAGCTCGATGTGCGCTGGGAAGGAGAAAGCGGTGTCAGAATCGACGTTGGATGCCACCATTCTTGAAGGAGAGGCGATAGCCGACGATCAGGGGAGATGGCTGAGAAGCAAGACGGTTGAAGTGTTGTCGGTAGCTGGTGCTCCAAAGCGCCGGGTCTTGCTGAAGGATGACACGCTGAGGTCCGGGGCTAACACTCCGCGTGTCTACGCGACCAACGACGACAGGCTTCGGATAGCTGAGCGCCTCGAGATGGCCGGAATCCGGGAGATAGAGGCCGGCTATCCGGGAATACCTGAGCATCGTGACTTCGTAGGGCAGTTGAAGGCATCCGGATGCAAGATGAGGCTGGGAGCTCATGTCGCCTTACGCACCAACTATCGGGAAATGATCGATAGGGCTGTAGAGGCGGGGTTTGACGTTGTCAATATCGTGGCTGCCCTGGGGCGGATATATGCTCCGGGCCGTCACAGCGAGGGGCGATATAAAGAGGAAGAGGTCCTGGACAGGATTCATGATGCGGTGGCCTACTCAAAAGAAAAGGGCATGTTCACGGCAATTGGCGGCCGCGGCGACCGTCTCGACGACTTTGCCAGGACTTTCACAGCCTATGCAGAGGCGGGAGCCGACAGGGTATGCATTTATGATGGAAGGGGCTGGAGTACCCCAGAAGTCTTCCATTTCCTCGTCAAGTATGCAAGAGCCCTGGTCGGTCCCAAGATCGAGATAGACGTCCACTGTCACGATGATTTTGGCCTGGCAACGGCCAACACTCTGGCTGCTTTCCGCGCCGGGGCTCAGATGGCCGATGTCACGGTGAACAGCACCGGGCATAAGTGCGGTAACGCGGCGCTGGAGCAAGTAGCAGTAGCGCTCGAAGTTCTATATGGGACGGAAACCGGCATCGACCTGTCGCAGCTATACGGACTGTGTAAGCTAGTGGAAGAAGTTTACGGGATGAGAATTTCTTCCAACAGGCCGATCGTCGGAGAGAATATGTACACCTATGCGGGCTGGCACCTATCGCCGATAGTGAAGGGCCAGTGGTACATCTGGGAAAACATAAAGGCAGAGGCCGTCGGGAATAGGAGAAGCATCCTTTGGGGGCCGACGACGGACCCCGGACGCAACGGGCCAATCCAGGTGAAGCTAGACACAATGGGACTCAAGGCAACAGATAACCAGCTCGACAGGATATACGCCGATCTTATGGACATCTGCCGGGCCAAGAAATATGCCACCGACGATGAGATGGAGCGTATCATCCAGCAAGTCATCGACTAGTACCAAGTTGTAGAAGTAGGCGTAACATGTTTTCGGGCCGAACGCCGGTTCTTTAGCTTTCCTCTCCCTCGACGGGAGAGGGTAGGGTGAGGGTGAAACCGGAAAGCCCCCTCACCTTAGTCCTCTCCCGCGGAG
>JACPQD010000102.1 GCA_016190665.1 Chloroflexota bacterium | reverse complement strand
GCTCTTTAGGCAGCGGGGCGCAGCCGGATGCGAGAAAGGACATCGAAAGCCGTAGGGCAGGTGGCTTGTCCCCTGCCGCCCGGGGAGGCGCCCCTGATGGACGGCTTTGAACCATCTAGCCTCGATGTCCTTCAAAGGCGAAAGCGCGAAGCGGGGAGCATGAAGCGCGAATTGGGTACCCTGCCCCTTTCCTGTCCTCCGAGCGCTTTGGGGTCGGGAGCTGGGGGCCTGGTACAAGCGGCGCAAGCGTCCTCTCACTGTCTTTCCGAGCTTTAGTAGGCGGCAGGACGCCGCCATCTACATGGAATGACATCCTTGCAGCCGTGGGTAAAGCGAAGCGCAACCCACCAGGGGGGCGATGGTGGGTTACGTCGCGATGCTCCCACTTTCTCGGGGTCCAGGCGCGTCAGGAAGACCGCGACGTAACCCACCCTACGATTTGCCATCCAGCTTCGATGTCATTCAAAGCGGGTGGTCGAATGGCGCTTGCATATGCTGTACCTCTGCCCGCGAGAAATCCGATGTCGGTCACAACACCAGCATTTCGAGGATCAGCATCGTGGCTTACGCAAGAATCTCGGTACATGTGAAACCGGGCGCTCAAAAAAGCCAGATCCTGGGCTTCAAGGACGAATACCTGGAGCTGCGCGTTGCCGCGCCGCCGGAGAAGGGCAAGGCCAACGATGAGGTAGTAGCCTTACTCGCCCGGTCGCTGGGGATACCAAAGGCGGACGTGACCATATTGAGCGGAGCTACTTCCAGGAGGAAGCTGGTAGGAATTGCGGGTCTGGATAAGGAGGAAGCAGGGAGACGGCTGTCTGGAAAGCGGTAAGTCGGTACTGGGAGATCCCCGAGTCGCAGCAACAGGGCAGGGAGTGACGGCTGAAGGCTGATCGAGAGCGTCTTTCGCATGTTTCGTGCATTTCGTGGTTACAACCGTCGAGGCGGACTGACGGCTGAAGGCTGATAGCTGACAGCTTCCCGTGCACCTCTCCATCTACCGGAGCAAACCCTGAACCAAGTTCAGGACAAGCCCAAGCCGCTCACGACGGAGAAGAACCCAGCCACCGTGACCATGTTCAGCGCCAGCTTGCGGAAGAGGTCCTCTTCAACTCTATGGGCCAGGACCATCCCGGCTATCGCGCCCAGGACCATGGCGGGCAGGAACAGCGCGGCGTAGCTCAGCACCTGCTCCGTCATGAGTCCACCTACCACGGCGGACGGGACCGTCGCCACGTTCAACACCATGAAATATGCCACCAGATTAGCTCGGAAAACGTGCTTGGCCAGGCCCTGGTTAGTAAAGAACAGAGCCACCGGCGGCCCGCTCATCTGGGTAGCGCCGCTCAAGATGCCGCTGATGAGTCCCACCGGCCCGAAGGCCAGCCGCTCGTTCCTGATCTCCACCCGAAAGCCCCGCAGCAAGGCCACCGCCGATACCGCAATCACGACCCCGATGAGGACCTTCAGCAACTGGACGTCCAGCATGATCAGCAGATAGGTGCCGAGGGGAGTCGCCACCACGCCAGCGATCATCAGCGGAATGATCCGCTTGAGGTCCACCCACTCCCGCACCTTGAAGAGGATGAAGATGTTGATCAAAGCGCTGTGGATGAGGACAACCGGGACTACCTCCTTGGGAGGAAGGAGGGCCACCATTATGGGCACGGCTACCAAAGCAAATCCAAAACCGGTAATGCCCTGCATCATCCCGGCCAGAAAAATGACGATCAGGCCTGCGCCCGCAAGGGCGAAACTATCCACTATGGACTTCTCAGCCGGCCGGATGGATCGGACGTGAATCTCTCTGAGACAACGCGTACTGCAGGCAAAGGACAGCGGAGACGCCGCAGCAGGCAATGCCTACGGACCTGTTCGAGAAGCGCGGGCAACCGAGCCGCTCCTGTGGCCCTGTTCTCAGCGCTCTCCAACTCGAGCCCTCAGCCGGAAGACCGGCTCAAAAGAGTTGAACAGGTCAAGGTACTGTTCCAGGTAGCGCGTCAGCAAAAATCGTTCCCTCACTGTCTTCTTCGCCTCCCGCCCCAGCCGTTCCCGCAGTTGCGGATCTTTGAGCAATCGAACGATCCGTTCCGCCGTCCCCTCAACGGAGGAGACCAGGAACCCATTGACTCCATCCTTAATCTGGTGACGAATGCCGCCCACGTCACCCCCGATGACAGCGGTGCCCTTCCACATGGCCTCGGCAACGGTCAGACCGAAACCTTCGCGTAAGGATTTCTGCAAGACGACAGCCGCGCGCCGCTGGAGGGCATTAACCAGCGCGCCATCCTGGGAACTGAGAATAATGATGCGTTCCTCCTGGGAATCCAACAATGATTCATAGACTTCCACGCCCTCCGGGTCATCAGTGGCCACGTTGCCCAGCAACACAAGGGTGCAGTCCACTTCTTTTCTCGCCAGTCTGAAGGCATTGATGACGCCTTCAGGGTCCTTCCAGCGGTCAAAGCGGGATATTTGCACCACCAGCGGCAGATCCGTCGGTATTTCATAGTGGTTCAAACGTTCATCTATCTCGGCCTGGCTCAGGTCCCGGTTGGTAATAGAGAAGGGGTCTATGGCCGGCATGAAGAACAATTGTGGCGTCTTAAGGTCCTGGGCGTAGTCTTCGATGCTGAGAATGACCGCGTCATATTTCTCAATGAAGGGGACCAGGTGATTCCATAGACCAGGGTCAGGGGCGGACAGGTCGATGTGACAGCGCCAGACCCAGGGGCATTTCTTCCTGTAATGGTTGATCATGGGAAGGGGCTGAGGATCATGAACAATGACTATGTCGTGGTCCAGGTGGTTTCGAATCGAATTCTCGTAGATGACGTGCTCGTATATCTCCATCTTGCGATCGGTGAGATTGATCTCGCCACCCTGCAAAGCGTTATGCATCTTCTTGGTTATGCTGAAGAAATCGGGCGGGCCGTGAATTACCCTCCAGCCGGTCTCTATCTCCAGGCTGCTCATCAGCAGAGTGAGGGACGACAGCAGTTGTGAAACTCCACCGCCGTAATAGGTCGAGTTTATGTTGACGACGTGGAGATCGTGCAGCGGTTTGGCCTTCTCTTTGATGCGCTCGATCGTCTCTGCCCCCACGAACTGCTCATAGTCGTCCACATGGACAATCTTAGGATTCTCCATAATGATCAAACCTCCAGCGCTCAGTCGATCTTCAACTCCCGCATGAATTGGGCCGTGTCCTCAGGGAGAGCGGTATTGATATGGATGCCAGAGCCAATCTCGAACCCTGCTACCTCCATGAGGCGGGGAACAATGCGCACGTGCCACAGGTAGTAACCACTGGTCTCCTCACCGACAGGAGCGGTGTCAATGACGTAATTGAAATCGGGGTTGTTAAGCCCTCGACGCAGCTTGAAGAGGCTGGCCCTCAGGACCTTCGCCAGATCTTCCAGTTCTTCGGCGGAGGCGTTCCCGAAGCAGGCTTGTTGCACCCGGGGAACGATCCAGGTCTCAAAAGGCCAGTGAGATGCGAAGGGATGGAAGGCCACGAACTTCTCCGTCTGCATCACCACTCTCTTGCCCATCCTGAGTTCATGGTCCGCCAGATCGGAATAGAGGCATCGACTGGTACGGTTATGGTAGCGCGAGGCCACTTGGTGTCGCCTCCTGACATATCCCGGTACTATCGGGGTAGCCACCAACTGAGAGTGGGGATGCTCCAGCGAAGTGCCCGCCGACGGGCCGTGGTTCTTGAAGATGATGACTAACTTCACAAAGGCCAATCGACTCAAGGCGTTGTACCTCTCCTTATAGGCCATCAGGACCGCCGCCACCTCATCGTCCCTCATCAGCGCAGGGGGTCTATTATGCGATGGGGTTTCCACAATGACCTCATGAAACCCGACGCCGTCCATGGCCGCAAAGAAGCCTTCCTCCCGCCTTCTCACAGCGCCGCCTTCAGGAGTCAAGGCGGGGAACCGGTTGGCGAAGGCTCTCACTCTCCAGCCCTGACTCCCACCGTCCCGGTACCCGAGTACCTCCGGCGGAGTCATAGCCTCGTTGCCCAGGCAGAACGGACAGGAAGGGAGAAAGACGGGCGACTCGGCCTCTGCCTGCCCGCGCACGAAATCGGTGGGCCTCTTGGCCCTTTCCCTGGCCATGATGACCCATTCTTCAGTCGTGGGGTCCTGTCTTATCTCGGACATATTCCTTCCAGGCAAGGCTTGACCGATCCTGCTGGCCGAACCTCTTTCCCGTGTCCTTCAGGGTCGGCCCATTCAAGGCACCGCTGGTGACGAGACCGCGCGCCCAATGGCCAGACGCTCGTTCTTGACCGCCACCTTGAAGCCCTTCAGCAAAGCCAGCGCTGACAGGGCAATCACCACGCCGATGAGTATCCTCAGGGGCTTCACGTCCAGAATGATGAGCAGGTAGGTCCCGATGGGCGTCCCGATCACCCCGGCGATCATCAAGGGAATTATGCGCCTGAGGTCCACCCATTGCCTCACCCGGGAAAAGATGAAGATATTGATCAAGGCGGAGTGGACCAGAACAATGGGCACCACTGTCTGCGGCGGCAGGAAGACCACCAGGATCGGCACGGCCACCAAAGCAAATCCAAAACCGGTGAGGCCCTGCATCATCCCGGCCAGGAAGAAGACCAAGAGGCCGATCAGAGGAATAATGAGAGAATCAGACATGTCGTCGCAAACGCGCTGGGACAATCATCATTCCAGTATAGCCCAAGAGGCCCGGACTTGGGAACCCCAATTGTTCTTGTCCTTCATTCGCACCGCGCTTGAATCAACAGTTTTGAGTGGCAGGGGCTCTCGAACGCGTCCTTTCCGAAGAGGAACTGTTCGGTTTGTTCGGGCTTACTCCCCCCAGACGCGCTCGTGCGGCCCCGCAGCCACCCCGCGAATTGGCACCCGTTCCTAAAGGACCGCAGCCTGGCGGCGCCACGGCTGCCGTCATAAAACCGGGAGAGCCTTTTTCTAACCTGGTCAAGTTGCGCCGCATCCTCCGCGAAAGCGAGGAATACATCTGGTGGGCGGACCGCTACTTCCGCGCGCGAGCGTTGGAAGAACTCATCGAAACCATAGATCCGGCCATCGTGCAAGAAGTTCGAATTCTATCTGGCCCGGACAACGTGGACGAGCGCGCTCGCGGAGACTTCGAGAGATTCAAGAAAGAGGTGGAGACTAAGGGCATTTCGGTGGAGTGGCGTATAGCGAAAGACTTCGCTCACGATCGTTTCATAATCAGCGGGCGTGCTTGTTTCAACGTTCCGTCTATTGACACTCTGCTCAGGGGTCACTATTCAGAGATAAACGAGACCCCGAATCGACCCCATTCGAAGAGTGGTGGGGCAAAGCTACTCCGCTCGCGGGTTTTCCCGCCGCGCCTCCGAAACGCGGCGGTCAACAGTGAGCCAGTGACTCGCCACGCCCGACAGCACCTTCAGGCTGGGGCGAGTCGCCCGTGTTATCCACGCGACTGGAGGCCCTTCGCCGGTCTCCCCAGCCCCACGCTCTTCAGCGTCTCCGGCGGCGGAATTACATCGTTTCCCCCAGCCCATCTCCCGACAGAATACGCTTGACTCGAAGCCGCCCGCCGAAGTATCATTAGGTTACAACCTAATAGGTACGAACCCAATGGCTCAACAAACGAACGGTTTGGCCACCCAACCCTTCTTCGATCGCGAACGGGAGTTGGCCCTCTTGGACGGCGCCTGGTCTGCACCTGGGGCCCAGTTGGTGACTCTCTGGGGACGGCGCCGTGTGGGGAAATCCACGCTCTTGTCGCGTTTTGCGTCCGGCAAGCGGTCCATCTATCTTTACGGCACGCGCATGGCGGAGCGTGATGTATTAGATAGCCTCGCCCTGCAGATAGCCCGAGCGTTTGGAGACGACTACCTGCGTTCAGCGCCTTTTCCCAACTGGGAGGCGGCCTTGGACTACCTGGGTCGACTGGCGAAGACCGAGCGGCTGTTGGCCGTGTTCGATGAGTTTCCCTACCTCTGTCAGGTCACGGCGGGCCTGGACACGCTCGTACAGCAATGGTGGGATAGAATCCACAGTTCCAGCGACCTGATGCTGGTGCTCGCCGGTTCCGGATTCTCGTTCATGGAGGGCCTTACAGGAGTCCGGGGGGCGCTACATGGTCGCCGGACAGCTCAGGTCGAAGTCCACCCTTTCGACTACTTTGACGCCGCCCGCTTCTTCTCCGAGCTGGCGCCTGCGGACCGGGTTCGCGCCTACGCCTGCTTTGGAGGTATGCCGGCGTACCTTCGTTTCTGGGACGCGCAACTGGGCCTCCAGGAAAACGTGTTGCGGACACTGTTGGCGCCTGGCCACGTCCTGTTCCAGGAGGGGGAAGAGTTGCTGCGCACGGAGTTTCATCAGGAGGCCCTATACGCCTCCATACTTCGTGCTGTCGCGAAGGGAGAAGAACGGCCTAGCGACATCGCGCGGGCCGTCGGCCATCACAGCGCCGACGAGATCTTCGATCACCTGCGGCGACTGCAAGAACTTCATTTCCTTCGCCGCGAGGTGCCCGTGACTGAATGGGAACGGCCCCGCACCCAGCGCGTGCTCTACCGGCTCTCGGACCCGTATTTGCGGTTCTGGTTCCAGTATGTCTCTCCGTTTCAATCTTTTCTTCAACTGGGCAAAGCGTGCGATTTATGGGAACGAGACATTGAGCCGGCCCTGGACGATTTCGTGGCGCGTACTGCGTGGGAGGAAGTCACCATTCAGTTCCTCTGGCGTCGCCTCGCCGCTGACAGGCTTGGCGCCAGATTCGCGCGTATTGGCCGCTGGTGGGATGGGAAGGACGAGATAGACGTTGTTGGTCTCTGGCATAACCAAGTGACGGTGGTGGGGGAATGCAAATGGACATCCTCGCCAATGACCGAGGGTACCCTCGCCACTCTTGAACAAAAGGCCACCAAACTCCCCCTTGTTCAAGACCCGTTGTGGGTCCTGGCGAGCCGCTCAGGCTTCGACCGGCGCCTCAAGCAGCGGGCCGTCCGCGGCGACCTGCTTCTCGTCGAGCCACAAACCCTCTTTGAGTGACACGCTAGCGAAGGCGCCAGCGTCAGCGAGGCAAGTCTCCCACTAACGTCTCCAGCCCTAGGCCCCGTAGCGTCTCCGGCAGAGGCACGCCATCCTCTCCCCAGCCCATCTCCCGATAGTAGTTCTTGACCATGTCCGGCCAGTGGGTGAGAATGCTGACTCCCAAAGCCGGGCCATCGATAGGCGCCGAGCCATACCGGGGCGAGGGGGCATCCAGCGCCGGGGATATTCCGTGCCGCAGATTGAAGAGCCTCATGATGTTCACACAACGTCGTCCCATCCCCATGGCTTCGTCGACAGTGAAGTCCCACCCGGTGGCCGCTCGCACACCGTCCACCAGTAGCTTCAGGTTCTGACCGTGGTTGAAGGTGCAGACCACCAGCGAGTCCCAGAACTCCATGGCGCCCTTGGTCTTCGCCACCGTCTCCGCTACCTCCTGGGGTGAGAAAGGGTTGCTCAGCTTCGACAGCCCGAGCTGAGACCTGCTCATGGTACGGCTGGTCTCCAGCGTGCCCGTATTTGAGACGGCCGTGTCGAAAAGCTCCAGCCACATGAGGCGGTGGTCGTGGCCACGCGGCGAGTTGCCCTTCCGGGTATAGACCCCCAGCCCCTCGGCCCCCAGGGCCTTTGCGGCCCGCATCACGCCTTCAGCCAGGACATCGCCCAGGCCTTCGCGCCGGGCCACGCGGGACAGCATCTCCCTCGTCGCTTCGAAGTTGCCCCAGGTCATCTCCAGGCCGCCGGTCTTCCCCCTGTCGAGGAAGCCCTTCTCATAACATTCCATCGCCAGACCGATGAGCCAGCCAGCCTCATTGGTATCCATGCCCAGCTTGTCGACGTGGTCCGCCAGGACCATGGCCGCTTGCACATCCGTGTTGCCGGTGACCGGCCCCCAGGCCGCCAGTCCCTCGTACTCCGGCTCCTCGATGACTTCCCCGGCGCAAGGCCCCGGAGGCATCTTGATATGATGAATATGGTTCAGCCGGCAGGCCCAGCAAGGCTTGGACTTCGCCACCCCGATGGAACGAATATTCTCCTTGCTGAAGGTCTGCCGCCTCGCGTCTCCCTTAAGGAAGTAGTTCGTGGTGTAGTTCTTGACGGGGAGCCCATCGGCCACGGCGTAGTCCATGAAGAAGGCCAGGGTGCCCCAATCATGCACCGGCGACTTCTTGACCACCTCGAACAACTGAGAGGCCACCCGGGAGAGGCCTTCGGGATCGCTGAAATCGATCCCGGCCTTTCCTCGAGCCACCGCGATGGCCTTCAGCTTCTTGGAGCCCATGACAGCGCCCACGCCATTGTGGGCCGCGACATGCCCTTTGTCGCCGACGATGGCCGCCAGGCGCACGAGGTTCTCGCCCGCCGGCCCGATGCCGACGACGCTCATGGTGGCCTCTCGATAGCCCAGCTCAGCCTTGATGGCATCCTCCGTCTGCCAGGTGTCTTTTCCGAGAAGATGGCGAGCGTCCCGCAGCTCGGCTTTGCCGTCGGCGACATAGAGATAGGCCCAATCGCTGGCCGCGCCCTGGAGGATTATGCCATCGAACCCGGAGAAGCGCAGGAAGGACCCGAAGAAGCCGTTGGCCTGGGTAGACGTTGCACCCTCGGTCAGGGGGCCCTTGGTCACCACGGAGTAGGAGCCGGAGCCGCCGATGCGCGATCCCCCCAGCGGGCCCGAGGCCAGTATCAGCCGGTTCTCGGGATCGGACCAGCCCACGCCGGGCGGCGTCTCGTCATAGAGAATCTTGACGCCAAGCCCCGTGCCGCCGATGTAGCCACGGAGCGTCGCTTCGTCGAAGACCGCTTCGGTGATCTCGCCGCTACTCAGATCGACTCTGAGGAATTTGCCCGCGTAGCCCTTCATGCGTACCTTCCTTCAATTGACGAGGCGCCTCCTGATTCGGGCGCTACTCCTGATCGGGGTAGAGTGTGAGCGGATCGAAGCGCCTGATACCACCAAGCCCGTCAAACACTCTGTCTGCACTCACGATGCCTTCTAAGTCGTTGGTTCGGGTGACGGCCGCATGAATGGCATCGCGAGGGACAAGATCGTCATGTTTGGTCATGAGTTCATGCGCAACGACGATTTCATCGCGGGTAACGGGGAGGGGGTTCGGGAACATAAGCAGGAGGCTTGCGCATGTGGACAGGCCTAACCTTCTTTGCCCCCGGGCCGAGTACAGATGCAAAATCTCCTGCAAGAGATCAGTGTCAACCACATACCTGCGATCCCCGTCGGCGACATCCTGGAGCAGCCGAGCGCAGTGCTTTTTGTATCTGTCGGTGCGGCCAATGGCGTAAACGATAACGTTAGTGTCGAGAAGCTTCAATCTCTTTGACAATCTCCCGGCTGATGTCCTTCTTGGCGCGTTCCCAGGAGCCGAAATCGATGTCCTGACTTAGCAACTGCCGGAGCGCGGCTCGCTTCTGCTCCCGAGTGGGCTGCAAGTACTCGCGCTCCAGAGCACGGCGAATCAAAGCACCGATGGACTCCTTACGACGCCTGGCTATCTCCGCAAGCTCCGCGTACTCGTCTGGGTCCAGAAGCAACTCCACTCGCTTTGTCAAGGCCATAGCCTGTGCCTCCACCAACATATACGTATGCCTACGGACATTGTACCGCCTTGGCAACCTGAGGTCAACATCGCTGGTCATATAGCCGTTCGGCCGGCCGCGAGAGCTGGCAGGGCCGCTTCGCAAATTCCGGGCGGCCTCCCGAAGTGCGGTCTGGAGGGCCCTATCGATTCACCAGCGGAATAAGCCTCGTCACGCCCTTGCGGCTGGTGCTCTCCGAAAACAATGATGGAATACTCACGAACCCTTCGTGACCATGCTTGAGCCCTTTCTTTTGGTTCCTGACCTCGGCGCCTGCCCCAGCCTTTCCACGAACCCGGGGCTGCACTCCGTCGAACGACTCCGACAGACAAGACAGGGGAGATGAAAAAGGCCGCCGCCACAGGGGGCCAGGACTGCAGGAGTTCTTGTGGTGTGCTGAGGAGCCAGTCAAACTCTTACGATGAAGCCTAAGCCGCTACATCGACAACAATCGCTTAGAGAGAAAGGATGCCGTCGGTGGTTTCGCCGCGCTTGAGCAGCGAGGCCAGCAGCACAACAGAGAGACGCGTGCCCTTGACAACCGGCTGGTCGCCTCCTGCTCCGCGTACGACTACTATGTGAGGATGTTCCGTTCGAGCTTCCGTTACCATTCATCACCTCACGCCGAGAAGTCCGACGACACTTTTGGCGGCCAAAGGCTCTCTTCCACCCCGCGAAGCGACGACGGCTCAAGCAATATAGCGCCCGCCGTCCCGGGCGGGCTCCAATCCGAGGGCAAGTTTGGTGGAGCGGGAGACGGGACTCGAACCCGCGACAACCTGCTTGGAAGGCAGGAACTCTACCAACTGAGTTACTCCCGCGTCGGACGCTCTCTTCCAAGGGCTAATTATACACACTTGCATCGCTGAAGTCTATCCGGGCTCGCCGTTTTGCAAGTTGTTGGCGTGCCTCCCTGACAGGCATCGCACCCCGCTACGCTCGTCTCACCTTGACACGCACGCGCGGGTAGCCTATACTTAGCGCGTGAACAGCCCCAAAGGAGGTCATCCATGATCGACCAGAAACTTCGGCTAGTGGTAAGCTTTCTCGCCATCGCCGGTCTGTCGCTAGCCAGTTGCGCGCCGACGGCAGCGCCACCGCCAGCGGCGCCGGCCGCCACAGTCTCGAAGGCCCCCACTTCTCCCGCTCCCGCCGCGCAGGCCACCGCCGCGGCGCCGGCGCCCACGGCCAAGTCAGCGGCGGACCAGCCCAGGTACGGCGGCATCCTCAACATCAGCGTCTACGACGATCCCCCGTCTCTCGACGCGCACCAGGAAACCTCGGCGGTCACCCTATGGGCCATTGGCGGCGTTTACAACGGCTTGACCCAGTATGACCCTCTTCAAAACGACAAGGTCATCCCGGACCTGGCCGAGAAGTGGGACGTGAATCCCCAGGGGACCAGCTACACTTTCCACCTGCGCAAGGGCGTGAAATGGCACGATGGCAAGCCTTTCACCGCTCAGGATGCCAAGTTCTCCATGGACAGGATCCTCAAGCCCCCTCAGGGGACGCGCAGTCCACGCGCCGCTGTATTTGAGTCGATGTCCGGCGTCGAAGCGCCAGATGACAGTACCCTCCGGATGGTCCTCAAGAATCCCGCAGCCTCCTTCATGGCCAACATGTCCACCGGCTGGATGCTGATGATGCCCAGACACGTCATCGAGGCGAAGGGGAACATGAAGCAGACCGCCCTGGGCACGGGCCCCTACAAGCTGAAGGACTACTCGCCGGGCACGTCCTACGACCTGGTGAAGAACCCCGACTATTTCGTCAAGGGGCGTCCCTATCTCGACGGGATAAAGAACTACGCGGTCAAGGACCCGGCGACGCGGTTAGCCTCATTCAGAACAGGCCAGCTCATGATGACTGTTGCCGGGTCCAACGGGATAAAGGTCTCCCAGGCGCAGCTTCTGGAGAAGGAGATGGGGGATAAGGTCGTCGTGCACCGCGTGGGCGCCCTGAACTTCCACTCCTTCATGATGAACTCCAAGGTCAAGCCCTGGGACGACGTACGAGTGCGCAAGGCAGCCAACATGGCCATCGACCGCGTCGCCGGGGTGAATACGCTGGACGAGGGCGACGGAGACCTGGGAGGGACGATGCCGCCCAGCGGCCAGTGGGGCTTCCCCAAGGATGAGCTTCTGACGCGTCCCGGCTACCGACCGGACAAGGCGGCGGAGATAGCCGAGGCCAGGAAACTCCTGGCGGAGGCCGGCTACCCCAACGGCTTGAACACGCCGTTGCTGGTGCGCTCCAGCTCTGAGAACCAGAACCTGGGGGTTTTCGTGCAGGCCCAACTGGAAAACGTCGGCATCAAGGCCACCATCACCGTTGCCGAAGTGGCTGCTTTCACCAATAACATGGAGCGCCGCAATTTCAGCAGCGCCACGTGGGCGCATGCCGCTTCTCTGGACGATCCCGATCAGATCTTCGGAGAACACTACGTGTCCAAGGGCGGGAGAAACTACCAGGGTGTGGCCAATCCAAAAGTGGACGAGCTGTTCGCTCAGCAGTCACGGACCATGGACGTGGCTGAGCGCAAGAAGCTTGTCATCGAGATGCAGCGGGTATCCATGGACGATTATGGCAAGCTGGCCATCTATTGGAAGCGGGAGCGCCAGGCAGTGTGGGCCAAAGTGAAGAACTACAAAGTTGGCTATGGCGTTTATAACAATAATAAGTATCAGGATGTCTGGCTGGCGAATTAGGTTGTAGCTTGTGGGGGATAGGGGATAGGCGACGGGGGATAGGGGAAGGGGCCAACCCTCAACCCCTATCCCCCAACCCCCAAGATGCCTACATGTAAATGGACAGGCCTTCCGGGGCGAAGGCCGGGATCTTCACCGGTCCGACCGCGCGCGAGGGCAGGACGACGGCGGCTTCAGCGAAGGCCGTATTGTCGCCCAACTGGTTGACGGCCTTCAGATCGAGCCATGCCCAGTACTCCCCGTCTTTGACTTCCTTCCTGGTGACGCTGCCCCTGATCCAGATGGTGTCCCCATAGAAATTAAAGCGGCGCATCGACACTTTCAGCTTTCTCAGGAAGCCATCGTTGCCCATCCAGTTGGTCACTCCGTGGGAGAGCCAGGCTATGCGCTCGCCCCCGTAGTCATAGTAGGCAGGGAGCCCCGTTCTGCGCGCCATGTCGTGTTCCCAGTGCACTCTCGCCACCGAATCCGGGAAGCCATAATCGCTGAAGGGGAAGGCGCGAGGATGCCTCTTGCGGTACTGGTAGGCCACCGAGTGGCAGCGGTGGAACTGGTTCCTGGGACCGGTGCCCTCAGCGAAGCAGATGTAGGACGTCGCGGTATAAGGCCCCTTGACCACCGGCACTATCTCTTCACCAACCTGAACATCTTCCCAGTACCTGGGCTCGTCCCCGCGGATATATTCTCGCTCGTAGTCAGCATCTATCTTCGCCATGTCCTCGGGCGTGTAGGTCTGGATCTTGAGACCGCCATACTTGCCTTTACCCCTGATCTGGGAGCGCTCGGCGCGAATGCTCATGTGCCTGGCTATGCCGACCAGCTCGCCATTCTGGTTGTGATAGACCTCGTCGCTGGTGAAGTGCCAGGTCGTGCCGGAGAAGGCGCTCTTGTGTTCATCGATTCTGGCCAAGCCGCCCTTGACCGTGAGCCGGTCGCCTTCGCAGATGGGCCGGAACCATTCTATGTCGTCCCCGCTGTAGAAGCCGTGGACGCCGGCCAGCCCACCTCCCTTGCCCCTCTCACGTTCCTCGGGAGTGAGTTCCTTCTTCTCGGAAACGCCCATGATCAGCATCATGGTGGGATGGGCTATCATCTTGCCCCAGCGCGTCCTCCCGGCGTACTCAGGCTTCTGATAGAGAGGGTTAATATCGCCGAGGCCCTCGGCATAGTGCTTGATAGAATCAATCGTAGCGTATTCCTGGCCCGGACGCGGATGCGGCATCTCGATGCCGATCCTGCGTCGCGCCGCTGAGAGGTCCTCCTCAGTCACCTTCGCTTCTTCCCACTTCTCGTCAGTTGTCATGAATGCTCCTTTCGAATTCCTGAAATACCGAACTAATTGATTGCTCCGGCTTCACGGAGTTCCGAGATTTGATCGTCGCTGTAGCCGAGCGATGTCAGGACTTCCTGGGTGTGCTGACCGCGCTGTGGAGCGAGCGTCCTCACCTTTCCCGGCGTGTCCGATAGCTTGAGAGAGATGCCGACCTGTTTCACCTTGCCGAAAGCTGGATGATCGAACTCCAGCACCATCTTCCGATGCAGGACGTGGGGATCAGAGAACACCTCATCAAAGGTGTACACGGGGCTGACCAGGGCATCGGCCTCCGAAAGTATCTTGAACCACTCCTCCCGGGTTTTTGCAGCAACCGCCTCTTTCAGTGCGGCGAGAACGATCTTCTGCTCGGGCCCGGTCTTCTCCGGATAGGGTCGAACATACTCGTAGTAGGGAATGATATCCTCGCGGCCCAGCAGACGGCAGAGCCGCTCCCAGAACCAGGGCTCGGAATTGGACAGACAGAGGAGCTTCCCGTCCCTGGTCTCGAAGATGAGGGCCAGCCGGCCCGGCGGCGGCTGTTGACCGGTGGCGAAGTACTGCGCGGCGTGGCGCGCCCCCACCCAGGAGAGGACGCCATCCAGCATGCTGACGTCGACAAACTGCCCCCGGCCCGTCTTTTCCCGGGCGATGATCGCCATGAGGATGCCCATGGCGCCCTGCATGCTGCCGCCGCCGTAGTCGCCGATGGGGACGCCCGGCGGCGTGGGGTGGCCATCCGGGCAGCAACTGATGCCCAGCACGCCAGCCATGGCGATGTAGTTTGTGTTGTGCCCCGCCAGGAGGCGGTAGGGGCCGTCCTGTCCGTAACCGGTGATAGCGCAGTAGATCAGGCGCGGATTGATCTTCTTCAGCGTGTCATACCCGATGCCAAGGCGGTCGGCCACGCCCGGCCGGTAGTCCTCCACAACCACGTCCGCCTTCTCCGCCAGCTTCAGGAATATCTTCTGCGCCTCCGGATTCTTAAGGTTGAGGGAGATGCTCCTCTTGTTGCGATCGACGGAACGGAAAGCTCGACTCTCATCCTCCCGTCCCGGCTCCAGGGCCTTCCAGCGAGCCGTCGGCTCCTCGACTTTCAGCACGTCAGCGCCCATGTCCGCCAGGAGTTGCGTGCAAAAGGGGCCTATCATCCGCGATAGGTCCAGGACCTCTAAGCCCTCAAGCGCTTGAACCATGTTTGGTTTGGAAAACCTCCTCAGGCAGCGCGCAGATGGAATCCCAGCTTGTCCCCTGCAGCGGGGGGGGTGGCGGGGGACAAGCCCCCGCTCTACGTGGAGGCAAGGGTAAGAGTGTCTCTTCGCCACTGCAGCCCAAAGCGATTTACCCGCCGTACTTATCGAAGAACATCAGCTCGCTGAGGTCTTTCCGCTTGGGCGCCGGTGGGTTGTGGTCCGGGTAGCCCAAAGGCATCAGTTCCACCACGACGAAGTTGGACGGCAGGCCGATGACCTTCGCCACTTCCGCCGGATTGAACATGCCGATGTGCACCGTGCCCAGGCCTAACGCGTGCGCCGCCAGTGTCAGGTTTTGCATGGCCAGCCCCGCATCGAACATATACCAGTACTCGCTCTTGTCCGTCGAGGGCATACCCTGGCGGGGGCCATCGCGATAGAAGCCGGCCAAGTCGTTCTGGGCGCACACGGCGATAAGTATCGGAGCTTCACCGACGCCCCTCGCCGCGCGGTTTATCCCGGTGGGATTCGTGGTCATGATGGCCGCCGCCACCTTCGCCTTGACCTCCGGGTCGCGGACGAAGACCAGGCGCCAGGTCTGGGTATTCGACCACGAGGGCGCCCACTGAGCCGCCTCCGCCAGGGTCTTTATCGCCTCCTCGGGCACGGGATCGGGACGATACCTTCTGATAGCTCGCCGGTTCCTGATGGCTTCCATGACATCCATAGCTTGCACCTCCGTCTAGATGAAATGATGAGTGATGAGTGATGAATGATGAATAGACACGGATGGTTCTAACCACGAAATACACGAAAACATTTCCGGTATTCACATGGATGAACAGGATTCACAGGATAGGAGACGGAATGCAAGTCCTTTCTTAACATCGACATACAGGATGGACAAGATAATATTTGTACGATTTCAATCCTGAATATCCTGTCTATCCATGTTTGAACCTATTCCCTATTCCCTATAACCTACAACCTACAACCTACAACCTACTCCCTCTTCCCCGCCTGCCTCAGAAGCTCCAGAGCGCTCCCGACCATAGCCTCCTGGGCGCCGCCCAGCATGGCCGCCAGCTCCCATACTCGCGCCTCGCTGTCCAGGTCCTCAGCCCGCGCGACGGCTCGTCCTCCGCATATCTCCTTAATAATCCGGAAGTGATTGCGGCCGAAGCAGGCTATCTGAGGCAGATGCGTTATACAGATGACTTGCCGGTCCTCGGCCAGCGCCGCCAGCTTCCGGCCCACCGTCGGCGCGCCTCGACCGCCAATCCCGGCGTCGATCTCGTCGAACACCAGGGTCGGAATCGAGTCCGCCTGCCGCAGGGCGCTCTTGACGGCCAGCATGAAGCGGCAGGTCTCTCCCCCGGAGGCGATCTGGGCCAGCGGCTTCAGCGGCTCGCCCGGATTCGTCGCGCCCAGAAACTCCACGTAATCTATCCCGCTCTGCGTATAGACAAACCGCCCCCCCGGAGTGGGGAGGGCCGCCTCCCGCGCCTCGCTTCCCGTTTCTCTGACCCCCGACCCCTGTCCCCTGACCCCCGCTTCTTGCTCCGCGCTTCGCGCTTCCCGCTTCGTTAGAAGGATGTCGAACCTCGCCGACGGCATGCCGAGGTCGCCAAGCTCCCGGTTCACCAGCGCCGCCAGTCGCTGCGCCGCCTCATCCCTTGCTTCCGATAGCCGGCCCGCCAGCTCTCCGGCTTGCCGTTCCAGTTGCTCCGTTTGCTCCGCAAGCTGCCGCCGCCGCTCCTCCCGGGACTGGACGGACTCCAACTCCCGCTGCGCCTTCTCCGCGAAGGCCGCCACGTCCTCCAGGGTCGGACCGTACTTGCTCTTCAGGCGGCGCAGCATCTCGAGCCTCTCCTCCGCCTGCTGGAGACGGTCGGCGCTGGATTCCACAGCGTCCCCATAGGCGCGTACCGCGCGAGCCGCTTCCTCCAGCTCAGCGGCGGCCGATTCCAGGGCCTCGAGGTGCTGCCGCAAGGCCGGATCGATAGACGCCATGCCCCGCAGGTCCTTCGCTGCCTCCTGGGCCAGGCCAACGGCGCACCGTTCATCGCCGTAAAGCAGTTGATATGCCCGGTAGGCGGCCTCCTTAAGGGACTGCGCCCGCGCCAGGATCTGGCATTCCTGCCGCAAGCGATCGTCCTCGCCCGCCTGGATATCGGCCTGGCCGACCTCCGCAACCTGGTACTCCAGGAGGTCGACTCGGCCTGGAGCGACCTCCCGCGACGCCTCGCGCAGCTCTTCCGCTCTTGACTTCATCTCGGAAAGCTTCGCCGCCAGCGCGCCGCGCGCCTCCATGAGACCGGCATAATCGTCCAGCAAATCGAGCTGGTGCGACGCGTCGAGCAACGAGAGGTGTTCCATCTGGCCGTGGATGTCCATGAGTCGCCGGCCGAGATCACGAAGCAGAGAGGCCGGCACGGCTCGCCCGTTCACCCGGGCGATGCTCCTACCCTGTTCCTGTCCCGATTCCCTCGGGATCCCGATGCGTCGGGACACCTCCCGCGCCACGATCAGGCTGCCATCGCTCTCCGGCTCGATCCCGGCCTCGCGTAACGCCGAGGCAACGTCACCGTCAGGAAGGCAGAAGATCCCCTCGACAATGGCGGTCGCCGCGCCGGTGCGGATCAACCCGGTGGACGCCCTCCCTCCCAGCAGAAGAGACAGCGCGTCCACCACCAGCGACTTCCCCGCCCCCTCATCGCCGCTCAACACCGTCAGACCCGGCCTGAATTGCAGTCTCAGGTCCTCGATGACGGCCAGATTCCTGACGTAGAGCTCCACAAGCATGAGTTAGCCCTTAGCGGTCAGCGTTCAGCTTTCAGCGGCCCTTCCTCCCGAGCTGGCGGCTGATCGCTGAAAGTCCCGACCCATCGGGACTCCGAGAAAGTCGGAGCTGATAGCTCTGTAGGGCCAACATTAACAAACGAGGGGACGGGTTGTCAAGGAAAAGAACTCAACGGCGATTAAATACCCCCCTTGACAACCGTATACATGCGTTCTAGAATTAAGCCATCCCTCAGTAGCGCTGGATTTGGGAGGTGGTAATCATGACTACGCCGAGCCTGCCGACGGCCAACTACAATGTCCTGTGGGCGAAGAGCGCCCCACGCCATCCCCTGTGGAAGCACCTTCTCGATGCAGCGGCCGTTTCCCTGGCATTGCCTTCCCCACTCGTCAACTTTGGCTGGAAAGCGGAAGAGACAGCCCTTCTTGTAGGGCTTCACGACATAGGCAAGGCGGATTCCCGTTTTCAACATCAGAACTTTTCAGATGAACTCGTAGCCGCAGGATTTCCGGTAACGGGTGATGCTCCCTGCCGTCACGAGCGAATCTCCGCTTGCTTTATCCGAGAAACCCTGCGCAAAGCCGGAATGTCAGACCGTGACGCTGACACAGTTGGCCGCGCTGTGCTTGCCCACCATGGTTACTGGAATGAATCACCGCGCCGGGTGCCAAGCCCCTACAAGGAGGCCCAGGAAGAAATCCTCGAATCGTTGGAATCATCTCTCGGAATCAGTCGCGTCCCCATTCTCGCTGCCGGCGATCATAGCGCCTTCGGAATGCGCCTCACCGGGCATGTCGTGCTCGCGGACTGGATTGCGAGCAATGAGAAGTTCTTCGGTGACGCGCGGCTCAAAGATGTCGATGATCCAGAAGCCTACCTTGCGGCGGCGCGTGAGATGGCGCGCGCATGGATAGACCAACTTGGGCTCAAGCGAAACCAGCAGGCGGGCGAAGCCGCGCGCGTTGTGGAGGCGGCGCGGCCCATTCAACAAACGCTTCTGGACAGGGACATACCACCGGGGCTGGTCATCATCGAGGCCCCGATGGGCGAAGGCAAGACGGAGGCCGCCTGGATTCTCGCCGAGAAGTGGCGAGATAGCGGCTATCACGGCATGTACATGGCCCTGCCCACCATGGCGACCAGCGATTCTTTGTATAAGCGCTACCGCGATGACTACCTGGACAAGCTCGGCCGCGGAGAGGCTGCCAAACTCGTCCACGGCATGGCATGGCTTCGGGACGAGAAGAAGGAACCAGACAAGCTGGAAGTTGGCGAGCGGGGGGACGACAATTCTCTTGCCGCCGCGTGGTTCCGGCCAACACGGCTCGCGATTCTTGCGTCCCACGGCGTGGGAACGGTGGACCAGGCGATGCTTGCGGGGATGAACGTCAAGTTCGGCTTCCTGCGGCTCTACGGGCTGGCTGATCGGGTATTGGTCATTGACGAGGTGCATGCCTATGACGCGTACATGAGCGCCATCATCGCCCGGCTGCTCCAGTGGTGCGCTTGCCTGAAGATTCCGGTTATTCTCCTTTCCGCGACTCTCTCCGCCAGGCAGCGGTCCGCGATGACCGAGGCATACGGAGGAACGGGAGGCGATCCCGGCCCAGATGCGCCCTATCCGCTCATCACTGTGGCTCAAGCGGGGAAGGAAGCATGGACGATCAAGGCAAATGCCTCGTCAAGCAGAATGCTGAAGATCCAGACTCACCCAGCGCTGCTGGGAGATGCCGAGAAGACAGCGGCCAAGGCTGCCGAATTGGTGAAGGATGGAGGATGCTGCTGCGTCATCCTGAACACTGTCAAACAGGCGCAAGCCGTCTATAGCAACCTGCCACAAGACATGCCTAAGCTCCTGTTCCACTCCCGATTCACGGCTTCTGACCGCCAGCGGATCACTGAGAACGTGCTCGACATGTTCGGAAAGGGCCGCTGGGATGGGGAAGGCCAGAACCGCAAGTTCAAGCCTGCAGAGCGCCCCCCCGACAAGTTCGTCCTGGTGGCAACGCAGGTCGTCGAGCAAAGCCTGGATGTGGACTTCGACCACATGATCAGCGAGATCGCCCCGATGGACCTGCTTCTCCAGCGCAGCGGCCGTATCAAGAGGCATACACGGACGAAGAAGGGCAGACTGAAGGACGCCGGAGACGACGAGCGAGGACAGCCAGCGCTGCACGTGCTATTGCCTGCGACGGAGAAGAAACAGAAGGATGGGACGACGAAAACCGTCGAGAAGCCGGAGTTCGGTGCCTCGCAGAAAATCTACCAGGCCTACCCGCTGCTGACTACACTTCGGCTGCTGAAACCCGAGACGGGCAAGCACGAGATTGACGTTCAGTTGCCCTTGCAGTTCCGGCCCCTGATCGAGGCCACTTATGCAGATGCTTCTGACGATTTGAAGGAAGCGAAAGCGGCCTGGGACGATCTGCAGGAAGATTTGGGTGCGCAGGCTGGCGAGTTTCTGCTCTGCGAGCCGATGGCCGACGAGTTTGACCCCGTCGGGGCGGATGAAGTTGGCGACGACAGCGATGATGGCAATAGTTGGCGGGCACGGACGCGCTTGGGCATGGAAGATGTGCTGGCGATCCCTATCAGAGATGGGAGCGCCGAAGAACTCGCCAAAGGTGAGCTGGGTGGGGACCAAGTCAGGGATCTGTACCGGCAGAGTGTGAAATTCCCAGCCTGGCTTTGGCCCCTCCGAGCTGATGCAAAACTTCCCGAAGCAGAGCGCAAGAACCGCGAGCCTAGGCTTGGCAAGTGCAAGCTGCGTGGGGTTTGGCTCCTCCCAGTCAACCTCGCTCATGAAGGGTGGATGTGGAGTGGCGAGCGGCGCCTGGTGAAGGACGGTGCCAAGGAGGAATGGAAACCGATCGCTTTCGAATACGGCAAGGACATGGGCCTTCAAGAAGCTGAAGACAAGCCGAAAGCAGAGGGGGGAGAAAAATGAGTGAGCCCCAATCCTACAACCTGCTCTGCAAGCCGTGGATTCCCGTCGTCTGGAGGCCAGAGGCTGCCGGGGAGAAGCCGGACAAGGTGGGCATTCGCACGGCCCTTGAGCGCAGCAGCGAGATCCACTGCATATCCCACACTGCGCCGTTCATCGAGTTCGGCCTTTACCGGCTTCTGGTTACAATCGTACTCGACGCCTACATCGTCGCAGGCAAACGGCCGACCATCGGCAAGATGAAGCAGATGCTGGAAGCTGGACAGTTCGATGCTAGCGTGGTCGACAGGTATCTCGACGACCACAAGAACCGCTTCGACCTTTGGGCGAACGGAAATGCATTCTTGCAGCGCATAGCGCCAACGGATGGCGGAAAGAAAGCCGACTGCAAGCCGATCATTGCGATGTTTCCCGCGATTCCGAGCGGCACGAACGTGGCATATTGGCATCATTATTCCGAAGACAAGGCCACGTTGAGCGAGGACATCGCCGCGCAATTACTGACGACGGTCTCCCCCTTCAATTTCAAGGTCAAGCCGGGAGAGGCACGGACTCTTGCAGGAGACCCTCCCCTGCACGCTCTCGTGTTGGGGAAGACCCTCTTCGAAACGATCACGCTCAACGTGCCGCGGCCAAGCGGGAGAATCACCTTTAAGGAAGAAAGGGACAACGGCCCGGCTTGGAGGACGAAGCTGGACCTAACGAAGCTTCCGAAAGTACCGACTGTCGCGCAGGGTTTCACCTGGCCGGTGCGCGTCATCCAGTTGGAGAAAAATGGGCCCATGGTCGCCAGGGCAATCAACCAGGCCGCTTACAAGAAGCCGACCGACAAGGCGAAGGGAAAGGCTGGTAACCTCTACGACGCAAAGTACGGCTGGCGTGATCCCAACGCGGGAACCGAGACAGCCACGGATGCGATAAGCCATATCAAAGCCCGACCGGGCATCCCAATCTGGCGCGATGCGGTGCCTCTGTTCTTGGTCGCAAGCGAAGGCGAAGCCCTTCGCGCCCAAAGGCGGCGTTCTCGCCCCGAAGTAATCTCCAACGCCCTTAGGGTTCTGGATACCCCGCGATTTCGGGTCGCCGTATATGGCATGCGCAAGAAGAGTGGGGCGGGCGACGCGAAGGTGGAGGAGTGGTTCCGCTCCGCTCAGAGGGGCGCAGTAGGGGTAAGCTGTCAGCTCACAGCTATCAGCCCTCAGCCGGCCGAAAACCTTGTCAATCACAAAGCGATGGGACTTATCCATGCTTTGACAAATCCCACTAATGGCAATGATGCCAACGGATGGAGAATAGGTGCGAATGCGATGCGTACTCATGTCTTGCCAAGATCAAAAGCGCGTTCGGAGAAGTGACTTGCATGTAGTCTCAAGAATTGGGAGTTCATAGAGTCGCCAAGGTCTTCTCTTTGAAATATCTGTTCTCCAGTCTTGAACACGAATTCACTCATGTTTGTCCCCCAGAGCTTTTGTCGAACCGTCCTTGCCCTCGCTCATCTCTCTGTCCCAGAACAGACGGGGGCGGTTCTTGAGTCCTCGCCCTGTCTCGCCCTTCAGCGCCCTCCACACCTTCTCCCTGGTAATCGGCAAGTCGGTTATCCTCACGCCCACCGCATCGTAGACGGCGTTGGCGATCGCGGCGCTGGTGGGGGCGATAGGGCCCTCACCCAGGCCCTTGGCCCCGAAGGGGCCATCCTTGTGCGGGGCGGCCTCGATGAAGGAGTCGAAGTCATCTTGTTTGGGCATTTCGGTGGTAGTGGGGAGGCGGTAGTCCATTAGGGTCGGATTCAGGGCGGCGCCGTTCTCCAGAACCAACTCTTCGTAGAGGGCACCGCCGATGCCCATCCCAGCGCCACCCTCCATCTGGCCCTCACAAAGCTTGGGGTTGATGGGCTGGCCCATATCGAAAGCCGAGGCCAGGCGGAGGACCTTGACCTCCCCTGTCTCCTCGTTCACCGCTACCTCGGCCGCCTGGGCGCCGTGAATGTAAAAGGAGTTCACCCGCCTCCCCTCAGAGGCCAGTTCCGGGGATATCTGGCCGGTGATGGGGTCCATGGGCGTCCCCGGCTGCACCCAGGTGGCTTTACCCAGTATCTCGCCAACTTCGGGAAGGTACTTGCCGCGCGCCCGGTCATGGACGAAGAGGTCGGCGATGGCGATGCCCGTGTCCGGGTATCCGGCGAGGTGTATCCTTCCTCCGCTCGTCTCCAGCTCAGACACAGGCACTTCCAGCTTTCCAGAGGCCAGCTCGAACATCTGGCACTTCGCGTCCTGACAGGCGAGGCGCACGGCGTTCCCGGTGTGATATGTCGTCTTGCTGCCGGTGGAGCCGAGGTCGTAGGGCGCGAAGGCGGTATCGCCGAAGGTGACCTTCACATTCTCTAAAGGAATCCTGAACTCCTCGGCGGCTATCTGGGCCAGGACCGTATTCGCCCCCTGCCCGATCTCGTCGGCGCCATGGCGCACCTCGATGCTGCCGTCGTCGTTCACCTTCACTATGGCCGAGCAGGCCGCCGGGGCGAGGCCGTGCTTGTTGCCCACTGCGATTCCCTTCCCCCTTCTCCAGGGTCCCGGCCCCTGCTGAAGCCTCTCGCCCCACTCGATGAATTGAGCGACTCTTTCCAGGCACTCCCTGGCCGCGGTGCTGTGGACAATCTCACCGTGGGCGTTCTTGTCTCCCTCACAGAGGAGGTTCCGGCGCCGGATCTCCACCGGGTCCATGCCCAGCTTCTCAGCCAGAATGTCCATCTGCGACTCCGCAGCCCAGACCACATGGGGCACAGCGACGCCTCGAAAGGGGCCTGCCGCCGGCTCGTTGGTGTAGACGCCGTAGGAGTCGATCTTCAGGTTAGGTATGCGATAGCTTCCCACGGCGGCGAAGGTGCACCCTCTGACCGTCATGGGTATGAGGTCGGCGTAGGCGCCGCCTTTGAGGATTATCTTGATCTCGCGCGCGACGACTGTTCCATCCTTCCTGACGCCGTCCTTTATCCAGATCGTGCTTTGCACATCGGTCACCGTGCCGGTGAAGACCTCTTCCCGGGTCAGGGATATCCGGACGGGTCGGCCTGTCTTCTGCGCGAGCAGGACGGCCAGGAACTCGTGGGCAAAGACTTCCTTGCCGCCGAAGCCCCCACCCACATAAGGGGAGATGACTCTGACCTGCGATGGAGGGATGCCCAGCCAGGCGGCCAGGTGTCCCCTGGTGCGATGAATGCCTTGCCTTCCCGTCCACACGGTTATCCGGCCGTCGGGATCGACCTGAGCGATAGCGGTGTGGGGTTCCATCTGGCAGTGCTGCACCTTGGCTTTGGTGAACCGGTTCTCCAGAACGAGGTCCGCCTCACGGAAACCCTTTGCCACATCACCGGCGTGCATCTCGAAGTGGTTGAAGACATTAGGGTGCCGGGGATCGAAGGGGATAGGCCGTCCGCCGAGCGGCGTCTCCTGCTCGTAAGATGCCCGATAGGGATGGATGACGGCGCGAGGATTCGGCCCCATCACTTCTTCAGCATCGAAGACGGCCGGAAGCTCCTCATACTCTACATCGATGAGGTCGAGCGCTTCCTCAGCGACCTCGGGCGCCTCGGCGGCCACGGCCGCCACTGGCTCACCCACATAGCGCACCACATGGAGAGCGAGGATGTGCTGGTCGAGGATGACGACGCCGTCCCTTCGTTCCGGGGTATTCTCGCGGGTGATGACCGCCTTCACGCCGGGCAGCGACTCAGCCCTGGACGTGTCAATGCGAAGGATTCTGGCGTGGGCATAGGGGCTGCGCAGGACCTTGCCGTGGAGCGTGCGGGGCAGCTTGAGGTCGATGGCGTAGACGGCCCGGCCGGTGACCTTCTCCAGGGCATCCAGCCTGGCAACATTCTTTCCAACGATGGAGTACATCCGGGACTCCTTGGACTAGTGCTTAGTTGCGCAAGAAAGCGCAAGTTTCCTCTCCCCTCTGCGGGAGAGGATTAAGGTGAGGGGGCTTCCATTTCACCCTCATCCTTCGCCCTGAATCCCCTGAATTAAGTTCAGGGTCAGGCTCAGGACAGGCTCTAGCCTCTCCCGTCGAGGGCGAGGAAAGTCAAAGAACGGGCGCTTGACAAAACATATTACGCTTACTTCTACAACTTGGTACTAGGCTCCCAGCTGAGGGTCTCTCGGCGGACACGGACCGCCCGCGCTCAACGCCTCGAACTTGCCCAGGAACGCTCTGATGAAAGTGTCCATCATCTCGTTGGCCTTGGCGCGGAAGAGCTTGTCTCCAAAGGTGGCCAGCCGGCCCACGAGGGTGACTTCCGCGTTGAAGATGGCCTCGGTCTCGTCATTCGAGCAGGCGACCAGGTCCAACGTCTGTTTCTGGCTCACCCGACCCAGCCCCATGAGGGCCGTGCCGTCAGTTACCGTCCCCAAGTGGTGAGGAGGCTCCATTGCCGTTATCGTGGTCTTCAGATCGAAGGTGGCGGAGATGTAAGCAATCTTCGTGGTGAGGGAGCAGCGATAGCTCCTGTCATCTATCTGCTCCAGCTTCTCCGCGCCGGGCATGCAGGAGGCCACACTTTGCACATCCATTACGGCCTCCCACACCCGGTCGATGGGAGCCTTCAGCCTGAGGGTCTTTTCAATTTTCATGTCTAGATATAGTCCACTTTCTCCACGCCCGGGACTCTTATCTTGCGGTACAGCTCGCCACCGCGGAGCGGCACCGTGGCATCGATGCCGATCTGCCCGCTGGTGCGCTCGGCAGACCCAGGCTCGCCGAGGCCGCGGTGGACAGGGTGAATGATGTAGTAGTCCTGGTCAACCCAGGAACGGGTAGCGACGGCCCACTCGACGTCGTCAGGATTGTAGATATCTATGTCGGGGTCCACCACGATCACTTGCCTGGCGCTCAGACGGTAGCCGAGGAGCGTTTGGATGACCATTCTCGGCTGCATCTCGTTCTGCTTCTGCATCGACACTACAATGTTGAACTGGGCTGTGCCGCCGGGGGTGATGTTGACGCCCCTGATGTCCGCTACTTTGCTCGCCTCACGGAAGGCGGCGGCGGCGAGCGAGTATTTCTTCAACCAGTGGTTCTCAGTCATGGGCATGCCGGTAAGCATGGCATGGAAGATGCCGTCCTTCCTCATCGTGACGGCGGTGACTTCGGCTACGAAGGCGGACCGTACTGACTCGCCGCCGGTAGTGATGTAGTTGCCCGGATACTCCCCGAAGGGTCCGCACTCCGTCCTTTCGCCCGGTATCGTCACCCCTTCGATAACTATTTCGGCGTTGGCGGGCACGGCGACATCTATCGTCTCGCATTTGACCAGTTCCACGGGGGCGCCGCGGAAGGCCCCGGCGATCTCCATCTCGTCCACGCCCAAAGGCACCTTTATCTGGCTGGCGAGAGTGATGGACGGCTCAACACCCATGACGGTGGCGAACTCCAGGCCCTTCCCTTTCTTCTCCGCGGCCGTGATGATGGCATTGAGGTGCTGGAAGGGCGGCGCCAGAATGCCGGTGCGATTCCTGCCCAGCAGTCTCCGGCGATGAATGGAGACGTTACCTTTGCCGGTATCGGGATGTTTGGCGATCTCCACGCCGGAGGTGAAGTAGCGGTCGCAGTCCTTTTCCGAATAGATGGGTACCGGCCACTTGGTCAGGTCGATGTCTTTACCTTTGAGGATTACCTCTTTGACGGGGCCGGTGGACATCAGCTTGGGATTGACGTGCTTGTCCTGGCATTGGAGATAGTGGCTCAGGATCTGGTCTTCAGTTGCATCGATAGGCAAGCCGCACGCGAGCGCCATCAGCTTTTGAGTGGCGTAGAGCCCGCCCATCGCTCTCCAGCCTGTGTAGCCCTTGATGTTCTCGAAGAGAAGGGCGGGCCCGTCGACGTCTGAGGTCTTTCGGATGCCGGCCGCAAAGCCGAACTTGGGGTCGACCGCCTTCTTCACGCGGGCCAGCTTGCCATTCTTCTCGAGGTAGTCCAGGTAGTCCCTGAAATCCTTGAACTGCATTATTCCCCCTTTTTGATTTTCGTTGCCACGAAAGAATGGGCGTATGTATCCTCGTATTTGCTCCCCCGTCTGTCATCCCTTCGGCTTCGCTCAGGGCAGGCTCTGAGAGCGGAGGTGGGGCCAGGGGTTCTGGGTGGCCGCTCGAAGGATCTTTCGCTGGTGGTTCACAAGCCTCAGATCCTTCGCGGCCCCTGCCCCCACTGCCACCCTGACCCCAAGCCGCTCAGGATGACAATTGCAGGCAAGCTCACTGCCATGTCCGGTACCCCAGTCGCGGCAACGTGGACCCGCATTAGATTCTTCTCCCCACCTGCGACCCCTCGAAGGTGGCCTCGAGGATTATCCGCGGCTCATTAGCGTCGCCGATGACGTAGAGTTCGGGGACCTTCCCTTCCAGGGCGTCGGCCAAGCCCCGTGTCGCTCTGGCGCCCATGGCGATGACCAGCGTCTCGGCAGCGACTTTCTCCTTCTTGCCGGCCTTCTTATCGAGGACCACGGCGCTGCCGCTGGTGATCTCCACGACCTCTTTCCCGGTGAGCTGGCTGATCTTCAGCTCACCAAGACGCCGCATCAGTCCGGTCCGATTCAACGGCTCCATGTCACAGGCTAAAGTGGGCAACATCTCGACGATGGTTACCTGGTTGCCTTTCTCCGCCAGGAGCTCGGCCACTTCGCAGCCGACCATGCCCCCGCCGAGGACGGCCACTGCTCGTCCATTAACCTGGACCTTCCCCTTAAGGATGTCCCAGGCATGAACTACATTCTTGCTCTCGATCCCCGGAATAGGCGGCACGAGAGGCTCAGCGCCGGTGCCCACGATGACGACGTCCGGCCTCGCCTTCTTCACCATGGCGACGGTCACGCTGGTGTTGAGCCTCACTCTTACTTTTGTTTTCTTGATTTGTGTGGCCAACCAATCGCGGAAGGTGAGCCACTTCTCCTTTCCGGGAGGCGTGCCCGCCAGGACCAGTCCCCCGCCCAACGCTTTGCCTTTGTCGTAAAGCGTGACGTCGTGGCCGCGCAAAGCCGCCACTCTGGCGGCCTCCATGCCGCCGGGCCCGGCGCCAATGACCACTACCTTCTTCTTCACCGGCGCAGGCTGCAACTGAGCGTACTCGCGCTCCCGGCCCAGGGCTGGGTTCACCGAGCAACGCCGCGCCCCGCCTCCAAGGCGCCGCCGCGGCGACCCGAAGAGGCATTCCATGCAGGAAGTGCACATGCGGATGTCCTCCAGCCTGCCCGCCCTGGCCTTGTTGGGCAGGTCGGGATCGGCCAGCAGCGGCCGCGCCATGCCGACGAAATCGGCGCTATTGCTGGCAATGAGCTGATCGAGGTAGGCGGGCGTACGCAGCCCGCCACCGGCGATGGTGGGAATGCTGACGGCTTTCTTTATTGCTTCCCAGATGTAGAGCTTCCAGCCTTCCTTGTCCCGCATGAGGTCGTTGGAGATATGCAGCGTCTCGTAGGTGCCGCAGGAGACATTGATATAGGCGACGCCGGCCTCTTCCAACATCTGCGCCATTTTGGGGGATTCCTTCAGGGTGACCCCGCCGTCAAGGAACTCCTCACCGCTGATGCGAATGCCTATGGGATAGCCAGGCCCGACGCGCTGCTTGATTCGCTCGATCAACTCGATAGGAAACCGCATGCGGTTCTCCAGACTGCCGCCGAACTCGTCCGTCCGCTTGTTCATATAGGCTGACATGAACTGGCCGATGAGGTAGCCGTGGGCGCCGTGAAGCTCCACCATATCGTAGCCAACGGACTTGGCCCGAACGGCCGCGGCGGCGAACTTGTCCATGATGTCGTAGATTTCGTCGCGCTCCAGGGCGCGCGGGGTCGGATAGGCGTACTGGCCGAGGAAGACGCAGGGCAGGGCGGAAGGCGCCACCGGTTGGCGCCCCTCGAGAACGGTCGGGTAAATCTCTCGCCCGGGATGGTTCAACTGGAGACAGAATCTGGCCCCGTGGAAGTGGACGGCCTCCACCAGTTCGTAATGCCCGGCCATGTGCCAATCGGCATCCAGCACCAGGCCGTTATTTGAGATCCTGCCCGAGGGGGAGCAGTTGCCGGCGATGATCAGCCCGACGCCTCCTTTGGCTCTCTCGGCGAAGTAGTCGATGGTGCGCTGTGTCACCTCGCCGTGGAGGCCGGCGAAGGCCGTCCCCATGGGAAGCATCACCGTCCGGTTCCTGATCTTCACGTTGGCGATCTGACCTGCTTGAAACAGATGAGGGAACTTCGCTTTAGGCATCTCGTCTCCCTGCCACAGTTGGAGTATCACTACAACTCTGAGTCAGAAGTCTGCTAACAAGATCGGCGTTGGCGTAAGGGAGGGTGCATATAGACCACCGAGGTCTTAGAGACCTCGGCGGTCTCTCGGACGGCCTCCCCTGCGAGGCTCATCAATCCGCTTCGCGCTGCGAATATCAGTGGCCATTCGGGGCTCTGTCCCGGCCCCACTATCTGGAAACCTGTCTCAGGGCTTCCAGCACCTTCTCCCTGGTAATAGGCAAGTCCTGGATGCGAACACCAACCGCGTTATGGATGGCGCTGGCGATGGCAGGCGCGGTTGGCGTGAGTGCGCCTTCCCCCAGGCCCTTGGCGCCGAAAGGCCCGTCCTTGTGCGGCGCGCAAATAAGGAAAGACGCCACGTTCTCAACGTGGGGCATTTCGGCGACGCTTGGGACCTTGTAGTCCATGAAGGTCGGATTGAGCGCCACGCCGTTGTCCATGGCCAACTCTTCGAAAAGAGACCAGCCGATTCCCATGCCCACGCCTCCTTCGATCTGGGCCTCGCACAGTTTGGGGTTGATGGGTTGGCCCATATCGAAGGCGGAGGCCATCTTGAGCACCTTTATCTGTCCCGTCTCCACGTTCACGGCCGCCTCAACGGCCTGGGCGCCGTGAATCCAGAAGGATACCAACCTCATGCCTCGCTGGGCCTGCGCCGGGTCGATCTGGCCGGTCTCCTTGTCTTCAGGCGTGAAGGCCTGAATCCAGGTGGCCTTGCCCAGAATCTCAGCGCCCTTCTCCAGGAAGCCACGGCCCCAGGGCCCCGCCGTTCGGAAAAGGTCAGTGATGGTCATGGAGACGTCCGGTGCGCTCCTGATATATACCTTGCCCGCGCGGGTTTCGAGCTCGTGCGGCGGCACCTCGAGCCTGGAGGACGCAATCTGAAACATCTGGCGCTTGGCGTCCTGACAAGCCAGGCGTACGGCGTTGCCCGTGTTGTACGTCACGCGGCTGGAGGAGGGGCCGGGGTCGTAAGGAGTCAGCGCGGTATCGGTGAAAGTCACTTTGATGTTTTCCATGGGCAGGCTGAATTCCTCGGCGACCATCTGGGCCAGCACGGTGTTCACGCCCTGGCCGATCTCCTCGGCGCTATGGCGCAACTCGATGATGCAGTCCTCGTTGACCTTCACGATGGCGCAGGCGGCAGTAGGCGCTACACTGTATTTGTTCCCCAGCGCTATGCCCTTGCCCACCCGCCAGGCGCCGCCCGGCTGCAGTGGCTGCTTGCCCCAGTCGATGGCCTTCGCCACCGCCTCCAGACACTCCCTGGCGGCGATGCTGTGGGTGATCTCGCCGGTGACGTTAACGTCGCCCTCGTGGAGGATGTTCTTCTTGCGCAGTTCCACGGGATCGATGCCCAGCTTCTCGGCGATCAAATCCATGTGCGACTCGATGGCCCAGATGACGTGCTGGCTTCCCAGCCCCCGCAAGGGGCCGGCAATAGGCTCATTGGTATAGACGCCGTAGGAATCGAACTTGAAGTTGGGTGTCTTGTAGCTGCCGACGGCGCCAAAGGCGCAGTTGCGCGTAACGAGGGGCATGTAATCGGCATAGGCCCCGCCATTGAGGAACACCGTCATCTCCCGGGCGACGATGGCCCCGTCCTTCTTCACTCCGTCTTTCAGGTAGATGACCATGGGGGATTCCGTCGTGGCGCCGACGAAGACCTCTTCCCGGGTAAAGGTCAGCTTCACCGGTTTGCCGGTCCTCAGCGCCAGAAGCGCAACGAAAGGCTCCGGCCGGACGGCGATCTTTCCCCCGAACGCGCCGCCAACGTAGGGGCAGATGACCCTTATCTTGGACGCCGGTATGCCCAGCCACGACGAGAGCTGCATCTTCGCGCGGTAGATGCCCTGGCGCCCGGACCAGACCGTCAGTCCGCCGTCGGGCTCAGCCTGGGCGATGGCAGTGTGGGGCTCCATCTGGCAATGCTGCATGCGGGTGCGGGAGAAACGCCCCTCTAGAATCAAATCGGCCTCTTTGAAGCCGCGCTCTATATCGCCATGGCGTATCTTGAAGTGCTTGTGGACATTCGGGCGTTCCACCTCGAAAGACGCGCCGATGCTTTGCACCTCGACATTGCGGTATTTGGCCAGGTCCGGGTGAAGAACGGCCGGTGGCTCCATGCTCCCGGCTTCCTCCAGGTCAAAGACGGCCGGGAGTTCCTCGTACTCGACGTCAATCAGGTCCAGAGCCTCCTCGGCTGCTTCCCTGGTGACGGCCGCCACGGCGGCCACCGGCTCGCCCACGAAGCGCACCACATCGCGCGCCGGGATATACTGGTCGAAGACGAAATTGCCGTCTCTGACGCTGGGCGCGTCCCTGGCAGTGACTACCGCCTTCACGCCGGGCAGATTCTCGGCGCGAGAGGTATCGATGCTCAGAATCCTGGCGTGCGGATAGGGGCTGCGCAGTATCTTGGCGTGGAGCATGCCCGGCAGCTTGAGGTCAATGGTGTACTTGCCCTTGCCGGTCACCTTCTCCCAGGCATCCTTCCGGAGCACGCTCTTGCCCACTACGGATAGGTCGGCCACCTCATGTCTCCTCGAAGGTCACTTGCCAGTCTATTTCCATCTTGACCCCGGCGCGACGCAAAGTGTTGCCCACGGGACATCGCTTTTCGAGTTGCTCCTGTACGGTCTTCAAACGCTCGCTCCCCTCGGAGGTCCTCAACCGTATCGTGCAGGCGATGGACTTGAGGCCGGGACCCTCCGAGCCCGGCTCCCACGAGGGGGCTACCACGCCCGTCGCCTCCATCTCCAGATTGCTGTAGCGGAACCCGGCCTCCTTAGCAACCTTGCTAAGAATGACGGATAGTCAGCCTACGTAGCCTATCATCAGGTATTCCGTCGGCCGCGGCCCGGTGTCGGTGCCGCCCACCACGGCGGGCTCATCGACAGTGAAAGGCCCATGCGTTCTTACGTAGACATCGGACTGTGTCCCCTCTTGCCAGAAGAGCTTCACCCGGGACTCGGGATTCTTGGGATGAATTGGCGCGGTCATTATCCTGCCTGTCGTTCCAGTTCTAGTACGCCCGGCAAGGCACGTATCTGCCCTTGCCCGGCGCGCCTACAGTTTCATAGTCCTCCATCATCACCTGGCCGCGGAGTATAGTCGTCCTGGCGAGCCCCTTCACCTTCCACCCCCCATAGATGCTCACCTCACAGAGGCAGTGGTAGAAGTCCTTGTCGATAGTCACTTCTTTGTTCGGGTCCACGAGAACTATGTCTGCGTCCGAGCCTGGGGCCAGGACTCCCTTTCTGGGGTATAGCCCGAAAGCCCTGGCGGTGTTGGTCGAGCAGACGCGTACCAGGTCCTCGATCGAGATGCGTCCGGCGAGCACCCCGTAGGTCATCATCGAGGGGAGCATATGCTCCATACCACCCCTGATGCCGGGACGGCTATCCCAGATGTTGTTGTGCTTGCCCTTGCCGCCTTCCTTCTTCAGTCTCGTTCTTCCGCCCATGCCATGGTCGGTGCCGATATTGGTTATTCCGCCATCGAGGATACCTCGCCACAGCCGTTCGCAGTCGCGGGAGTATCTCAGCGGGGGGTTAACCTTGCCCCAGCCCCCGATCTCCGTTTCCATCTCACCCGTGTGCGTCAGCCAGGAGGGGCCCGTCTCGCCCCAGATGCGGTGCCCCTGGCGACGGGCCTCGGTCACCAGGTCCACGCCTTCCGCGCTGGAGATGTGGACGATGTAAAGGGGCGCGCCCACCGCCTTGGCGATCTCCATGGCGTGAACGATCCTCATGGCCTCGGTGAAGTTGGGGCGGGCTTCTGTCCAGGCGAGGAGGTCGGTCCTCCCCGCCTGGCGCAATCTGTTTTCCAGCACCTCGATGATATCGATCTCCTCGCAGTGGACCATGCAGATAGCTGGATAGCCATATCTTGCGGCGAACTCCAGGGAGCGAAAGAGCATGCCCTCATCGCTTGGGCCTCCCAGCATGGAGGCCAGCTTCTCGCCCTCACGCGGCTTATAAGCGTTAAAGAGGTGTTTGAAGGAAGTGACGCCCCGGCGGCAGAGCTCCGGGTACTCCGCTAGACGGTCCTGGTCGAGGACGAAGGCGTGGCAGAAGAAGTCAATACGCGAGAAACGTTCCCCGTAGGAGATGGTCTTCTCCAGGAGGGGGACCAGCGCCGCCTTGGGCTTCCCCACGAAGTGTCCCAGGGTGGTAACTCCGCCGTGGATGGCGCCGTCGGTCTCCACCGGCCAGTTCTGCTGAATGCCCTCCTCCAGCGAAGCGTCTTCCTCGCTGCTCATGTGGACATGGGGATCGATTAGCCCGGGGACAACGAAGTTGCCCTCGGCGTTGATAACCCTCCTGGCCTGGGGCAAGCTAGCATCGCCCCCGACACGGACGATTTTCTCCCCCTCGATGGCCAGGCCGCCATAGATGAGTCCGCCGGAGGTAACCACTCTACCGTTCTTTATGACTAAATCAGCCATCAGGAGGCCCCTTTCCACGGCAAAGTTGGGACGCGAACAAGGACTCAGGGGTTTGGGCTGTGGCAAGATTATCGCATTCCTCGCGGCTTGTCAAGAGGCGCGAGAAGAGCGCCGATACCGGGGGAGAAGGAGCAGGAAAGAAAGGCTGTTGACGATTGGGTAATAATTACCGAAAATGGAGGTAAGAAGTATGTAGTTCAAGGGTGGGGTGAAATATGTATAAAAGAGCGATAGCAATGATGGGAATTATCTTTGCCGGCTTCGCCCTGGCGGCGTGCACCTTCGAGGAGACAACTTCCGCAACCGTGCCTAAGACGGAGAAGGCCGCTCCCGTGGTCTCCAAGGAAGGCCAGCCCTGTCTCGATTGTCACAAGACCGCCGCGCCGGGCGCCGTGAAGGACTGGCAGGACAGCAAGCACGCCGCCAAGGGCGTCGACTGCAATTCATGTCATGGGGCAAGCGGCAAGGACCGTCCAGACGTGAAGGACCATAACGGCTTCAAGATCGTCGTCCTCGTCACCCCCAAGGACTGCCAGACCTGTCATGCCAGGGCGGCTTCCGAGTTCATGGCGAGTCAACATGCTGACGGGGCGAAATTCATCGGCTCGCTCGATAACATGCTCGGTGAGATAATCGGCGGCGGCCCGGCCGCCAATGTGGGCTGCAAACAGTGCCACGGGTCAACGGTCATGGCGAAAGCGGGCGAACTCGACCCGACGACCTGGCCCAACACGGGCATCGGACGGCTCAATCCCGATGGCAGCAAGGGGAGCTGCACGGCCTGCCACTCGCGGCATATCTTCTCGGTGGCCCAGGCGCGCCAGCCGGAGATCTGCGGCAAGTGCCACTTGGGTCCCGACCACCCGCAGATGGAGGTGTGGCAGGAGTCGAAACACGGGGCGCGCTACTACGAGGCCACGCAAGCGGGTCAGAAGCTCAACATCGATCTTCCGGCGGGACAGTGGATGCCCGGCCGGGACTACTCAGCCGGGCCGACCTGCGCCAGTTGCCACATGAGCGCCACGCCCAGCCAGCCCGTAACTCACGACATCGGCGCGCGCATAAGCTGGACGCTGCGTCCGGCGGTATCGACCAAGCTTCCGGAGTGGGAGAAGAAGCGCGCGAGCATGAGCGACGTGTGCGTCCAATGCCACAGTCCGAACTTCGGTAAGAACTTCTACGCCCAGTTCGACGCCCTCGTGAACCTCTACAACACCAAGTACGCCACGCCGGCCAAGACGATCATGGACAAGCTGACGGCGGCGGGCAAGCTGACCGATCAGCCCTTCGACGCCAAGATCAAGTGGACCTATTACGAGCTGTGGCACCACGAGGGGCGACGCGCGCGCCACGGAGCGTCCATGGCCGGGCCGGACTACGCCTGGTGGCACGGCATCTACGACGTTTCGAAGGTGTTCTACACGGAGTTCGTACCGGAGGCGCGCGCCCTCGACCGGAAGATTGTGGACGACGTTATCAATCCCATGAACGAGCACGACTGGTTCACCAAGGGGTTGAGCAAGGAGCAGGTCAGCCAGATACTGGACTTCTACAAGTCGAGGTATGGGCAATAGGGGGAATGATTCACATGGATGGACAGGATGAACAGGATACGATGATTGGCTCTGTTCACCCTGGATTTGACAGCCGTCGTGCAGGGAGGGAACGCGTCGGACCACCGCGGTCTCGAAGACCAGGGCAGTCGCCGACGGGACACCGAAAGAAGGCGCGACGGTGGTAAAGGACATGAGCGGCTAGTACCGTGTATCAGACGTTGATACGTATTGGCCGAATATCAACATGGATGTATAGGATAGACAAGATAACTTGCGCGATTCTAATCCTGTTCATCCTGTTTATCCATGTTCTTATTCTTGGGCTCGGTAAAGCGTAAACATTAGTGTTACGCGGTACTAGTGTCTAGTTGCGCAGAAGAGCGCAAGTTTCCTCTCCCCTCCGCGGG
>JACPQD010000101.1 GCA_016190665.1 Chloroflexota bacterium | reverse complement strand
GATCAGGGGCCGGGGATCAGGGGGCGGGGATCTGGGGCCGGGGGTCAGGGGCCGGGGATCAGGGGCCAGGGGTCAGGGGCCAGGGGTCAGGGGCCGGCGCGATTCAATTTTAATAAGACAACATTGCAGCAAGCTATGCCCCTACCGGGTGAATGACAGATAGATAGCGCTCTTTTCCTGTCATTCCGAGCGCGTGGGCGAACTGGCCGGAACACGGGCACACTTCCTCGCGCGAGGAATCCGACACGGGGAATCAACGCGTGCAGGCATCTCAGGCTATGCCCCTACCGCGTGATGGAACGATGGTGGAAAGAAAATCCCCAGCAAAACCCAGCAAAGAAACGGAAGGAAAGTTCCCTCCGGACGGCCAGGCGCTCGAACAGCTCACTGAGGAGCTGAAAGCCCAGGCGGACCAGCTCGAGGCGCAGAACCAGGAGCTGCGCGAAAGCCAGACGGAGCTCCAGGCGGCGCGCAACAGGTACCGCCGCCTCTATGAGCTGGCGCCCGTCGCCTATCTCACCCTCGACAGGGGGTGGCGCATCGTCGAGGCGAACGCCGCCGCCGAAGCCCTTTTAGGCGTGCCCAGGCGCTCCCTGGGGAAGACGCCCCTTATCGGCTTTGTGATGCGGGGTTCACGCCTGGCCTTCCGTGACCACTTCCAGGCGGCCCTCAAGAGCGACGCCACGCAAATCTGCGAGCTGCAGATGCTCCGACGCGGGGCGCCCTTTTTCGCCTGCTTGCAGACCACCAGGACCACTGAAGACGGCAAGCTTGTCTTCCTTATGGCCGCAGAAGACATCACGGAGCGCAAGCGCGCGGAGGCAAGGCTGAGGGCCAGCGAGGCGAAGTACCGCGACATCGTGGAAACGGCCGGGGAAGGCATCTGGCTCACCGACGCTGAGTCTAGGACTGTTTTCGTCAACAAACAGATGGCGGACATGCTGGGCTATACCGTCGACGAGATGATGGGCAAGCCCTTTTATGACTTCATTTCCAGCGAAGACCGGACACCTTCGAAGCTGCGCCAGGCGGCGCGCGACCAGGGCGTCGGCGAACAGTACGAGTTCAAGTTCCCCCGCAAGGGCGGCGGCGAGGTCTGGACCATCATCTCCGGGGCGCCGCTGCGGGACGCCGAAGGCCACTACACTGGCAACCTGGGCATGATCACGGATATCACGGGACGCAAGCGCACGGAGGCGGAGCTGCGCAAGCTCTCTGGGGCGGTGGAGCAAAGCCCGGCCACCGTAATTATCACTGACCTGCAGGGCAACATCCAGTACGCCAACCCGCGCTTCGAGGAGACCACAGGCTACGCGGTGGCGGAGGCCCTTGGCAAGAACCCCAGGATCATGAAGTCGGGGCAAACGCCGCCGGAGGTCTACAAAGACCTCTGGACGACCATCAAGTCGGGTAAAGTGTGGCGGGGCGAGTTCCTCAACCGGAAGAAAAACGGCGAGCCCTACTGGGAATCCGCCGCCATCGCCCCCATAAGGAATGAGCAGGGCGCCATAACCCACTTCGTCGCCGTGAAGGAGGATATCACCGAGCGCAAACGCCTGGGGGTGGAGCGCGAGAGGCTGCTGCAGGAGAACCAGCGTCGCGCCGCCGAGCTGGAGGCAGTCATCCAGTCCATCGCCGACCCGGTAGTCATTTACAACGTGGACGGCAGTGTAGCGCTATGCAACCCCGGGGTTGAAGCGCTCTACGGCTTCGACCCGATGGGCATGACGCGGGAGCAGATTGTCCAGAAACTGACGGTCCGCCATATGGACGGGCCGCCGGTTACGCTGGAAGAGGTGCCCTCAAGCCATGCCTTGAGGGGAGAGACGGTGCGGAGCAGACCCTTCAAGATAACCAATCCCCAGGGCCGCGAGCTCACAGTCCTGGTCTCGGCGGCGCCCTTGCGGGACCCGACGAGCGGGAGCATTATTGGGGCGGTGGTCGTCTGGCATGACATCACCGAGCTGGAGCGCCTGCGAGAGGAAGACCGGCGCCGCGCCGCGGAGCTAATTGCGGTCACTGAGAGCACCCAGGCGCACCTGGCGTTGCTGGACCGGGATATGAACTTCGTCATGGTCAACTCCACCTACGCCCAGGGCTCCGGACACGCGGAGGCGGAGCTTATCGGCCGCAACCATTTCGAGCTTTTCCCCGATGCCGAGAACCAGGCCATCTTCGAGCGTGTGCGCGATACGGGCGAGCCTTTCCAGATCTGCGAGAAACCCTTCGAGTACGCCGACCAGCCCTGGCGGGGCGTCACCTACTGGGACTGGACGCTGACGCCGGTGAAGGGGAAGCGGGGAGATGTGGAGGGACTGGTGCTCTCCCTCTTCGATGTCACGGCGCAAGTGCGGGCCCGCCAGCGCATCGAGCTGCTGGCCAGCGTGGCCATGGGGGTGAACGCGGGACACAGTCTGGATGACATCATGCACTCCACGCTGGGGGCGCTAGTCAAGCTATTGCGTGCCGACGATTATTCCCTCTACCTCTTCGACGGCGACGGCAAGCGCCTGACATTGGCTTACGAGTTGAGGCCCGGCACCCGAGACTGGCGGGTCTTCAACATCGACGACCGGCCCGCCACCAGGCGGGCGGTGGAGGCCAGGCAGACAATCTACCTTCCCTTGCCCCAGGCCCGCGGCGCTGCAGCGCGGCGCTACAAGAAGCTAGGCATCTGGGGAATGATCGCGTCACCGCTCATGCTGGGCGACCGTTGTGCGGGCGTCCTCTACATACACTATGCGCACCCGGGCTACGAGCCGCCGACCGAGGACCTGGCCCTTGTCGAGGCCTTTGCCGGGCAGTGCGCCCTCACCGTGGACCACTTCCGCACCCGGGACGAGGCCGATAGGGAGCGAGCGCGCCTCAAGGCGGTGGTGGAGCAGATGCCCGTGGGCGTCATCGTGGCCGAGGCGCCGGAGGGCAGGACCCTCCTCGCCAACCGCTTCGCCTCAGAGTCGATGGAGCAGCGGGCGGGCTTCCATCTCGACGGGCGGCCCTATCAGCCCGAGGAGTGGCCGCTGGCCCGGTCCCTTCGCTCCGGCGAGGTGGTGGTGAGCGAGGAGGTCCAGTTGCGGCGCCCTGACGGGAGCCGGGGTAACCTGCTGGTCAGCTCCGGCCCTATTTATGATGAGGCGGGCCGCCTTTCGGCGGCGGTGGCGGCCTTCCACGATATCACCGAACGCCGTCAGATGGAGGAGAAGTATACCACCGTCCTGCGCACCAGCCTGGACGGCTTCTGGATCGTGGACACCAAAGGGCGGCTTCGGGAGGTGAACGAGGCCTACTGCCGCATGACCGGCTACAGCCGCGACGAGCTTCTCGCCATGACCGTCGCCGATGTCGAGGCCAGCGAGAGCCCTGAGGAGGTAAGAGAGCACATACGCAAGGTGATGGAATCGGGTTGGGACCGCTTCGAGACGCGCCACTGGCGCAAGGATGGCAGACTTATCAACATCGAGATCAGCGTCGGCTTCCTTTCCGGGGGAAGCGAAGCGGAGGGACGGTTCTTCGTCTTCCTCCACGATATCACGGAGCGGCACGCCGCGGAGAGGAAGATCCTGGAGCTCTACGCCGATCTGGAGCGGCGGGCCCGGGGGCTGGAGGCGCTGAACAAGGAGCTGGAGGCCTTCACCTACTCTGTCTCTCATGACCTGCGGACGCCGCTGCGCGCCATGGACGGTTTCTCCCAGGCGCTGCTGGACGATTATGCCACCAACCTCGACGAGCGGGGCAAAGACTACTTGCAGCGGGTGCGCCGGGCGAGCCAGCGCATGGGCCAGCTTATTGACGACCTCTTGCAGCTCTCCCGCGTCACCCGGGCCGAGATGCACGCCAGCAGGGTCGACCTGAGCGCTCTGGCGACCGAGGTGGCGGAGGACCTCAAGAAAACGCAGCCGGAGCGCCAGGTGGAGTTTGCGATCACGCCTGGGCTGGTGGCGAGGGGCGACGCGCGCTTGCTGCGCATCGTGCTGGAGAATTTGATGGGGAACGCCTGGAAGTTTACCAGCAAGCATCCTTCAGCTAGAATAGAGTTTGGGGCCACGGAACAAGGGGGCGAGACGGCTTACTTCGTGCGCGATGATGGCTGCGGCTTCGATATGGCCTTCGTCGATAAGATGTTCGGCGCTTTCCAGAGGCTGCACGGGATCGACGAGTTCGGCGGCACGGGCATCGGCCTGGCCACAGTACAGCGCATTATCACCCGCCACGGAGGAAGGGTGTGGGCGGAGGGCGCCCTAGAGAAGGGCGCCACAGTTTACTTCACACTCTAAGGGAGGAACATGGAGTTGAATGACGGGGTTATCCTATTAGTGGAAGACAGCGAGGACGACGTCGACCTGACGATGCGCGCCTTCAAGAAGAACAACATCGCGAATCCGGTGGTTGTCGCACGGGACGGGGCTGAAGCGCTGGACTATCTCTTCGGGGCGGGCAAGTTTGAGGGCCGCAACGCGAAGGAGACTCCAGCAGTGGTCCTCCTGGACTTGAAGCTGCCGAAGGTGGACGGCCTGGAGGTGCTGCGGCGCCTCCGCGCCGATGACCGGACGAAGCTGACGCCGGTGGTTATCCTCACCTCCTCGCGGGAGGAGAAGGACGTCGTGGAGGCCTACAGACTGGGCACCAACGGGTACGTGCGCAAGCCGGTGGACTTCATCGAGTTCATCGACGCCGTGCGCGGCCTGGGGATGTACTGGCTTCTTTTGAACGAAGGCCCGCCGAGGATGAATTAGGGGGTCGGGGGTCGGGGGACGGGGGTTAGGGTCGGACAGGTCGAACAGGTCCGGCTTGTCGGACGTTTCGGGATGGCCCCCTCCTTCAATGCCTCCCCGTGGATGGGGGACTAAAGGGGGGCTCAACCGCCCGCACTAGAATGAGGTTGCCATGACAGATAATCCACTGCGCGTTCTGGTTGTTGAGGACTCAGCGGACGACGCCGAGCTGGTGCTTCTCGAGCTGCGCCACGCCGGCTACGATGTTGTGTCGAAACGCGTCGACGCGGCCCCAGCCATGAGGGCCGCCCTCGAGAGCGAGACGTGGGATATCATCATATCCGATTATGTAATGCCCCAGTTCGGCGGCCTCCCAGCCATACAGTTGGTCAAGGAGATGGACCTGGACCTGCCCATCATCATCGTGTCCGGCAAGATCGGCGAGGATGTCGCCGTGGAGGCCATGAAGGCGGGCGCTCACGATTACATTGTCAAGGGGCACCTGGGACGCCTCCTTCCGGCGGTGCAACGGGAGCTTTTGGACGCGGAGGCTCGCCGCGAGCGCCGGCGGGCGGAGGAGCAGGTCCACTATCAGGCCAGCCTGCTGGCGAATGTATCGGACGCTATTATCTCCAGCGACCTCGACATGAACATCCTGAGCTGGAACAAGGGCGCCGAGCGCGTTTACGGCTGGAAGGCCGAGGAGGTCATCAGAAAGAAGACCGAGGATGTCCTCAGGACCCAGCACCTCCAGGACAGCGTCGGGAGCGTTACGAAACGGGTACTCGAGATGGGCTACTGGCAGGGAGAGGTCCTCCAGCGCAGGAAGGACGGCTCGGTCGTCGCCATCATGGCCGCCGACTCCCTGATCAGCGACGCCCAGGGCAAACCCGTGGGCATAGTGCGCGTGAACCGCGATATCACCGACCTCAAACGGGCGGAGGAGCTCCAGATACTGTTGACGCAGATCGAGCGTGAGCGGGACAAGCTGCGCACGCTGATCGACAGTATGACCGATGAGGTCTGGTTCTGCGACGCCGCGGGAAACCTCGCCCTGGTGAATACGGCGGTGGCCCGGAACTTCGGCTTTGCGCGGCCGGAGGACTTCTACGCGACGGTATACGAATCGAACGCCAGGCTGGAGGTTTTCGAGACCGACGGCAGGCCGCGTGATCTGAGCCGCTCCCCCCTTCTCCTCGCCCTGAAGGGCGAAACCTTGACCAACTTCGGGGAGATGGTCCGCAGCCCCGTTACCGGCGAGATGATGCACCGCCAGATCAGCACCGCCAGCCTGCGTGAGGATGGAAAGATTGTGGGCGCCGTGGCGGTGGTGCGGGATATCACCGAGCAGATACTGGTCCAGGCGGAGCGTGAGCGCTTGCACAAAGAGGTGGAGAGACGCGCCGCCGAGTTGGACGCCACCATCGCCTCCATGGCTGACGGCATCGTCATCTGTGATAATACCGGGATGATCGTGGTCATGAACGCCGCCGCCGAGAGGATGCTGGGGTATTCGCGCTCTGTTCGTGGCCTGCCGCCTCTGGAGCGCGCGGCCCGGCTGAGAGTAGAGACGCCGGAGGGCAAACCGATACCTCAGGGCCAGCTCCCCGTCATGCGCGGACTTCGCGGCGAAACGGTGCGCGGCGCGACGATAGTAGTGCACTCCTCGCCCGAGAGAACGCTCTGGCTCTCGGTCTCCGCGGCGCCCATTCGCACCAGTGACGGGCAGAGGCTGGGGGTCGTCCAGACCTTCACTGACATAACCACCTTGCATGAGCTCCAGAAGGACCGCGAGACCTTTATTCATACCATATCCCATGACCTTCGCACGCCCCTGGCGGTGATTCAGATGTACGCTCATGGCCTGAAGAACTCGCTGACAAAGCATGGCCGCAAGAGAAGCGACCGGGACGCTGTGGATACCATCGTCACGGAGGCGCAGCGCATGAACTCCATGATCCAGGACCTGGTGGACTCGGCGCGCATGGAAGGCGGCCACATGCGCCTGGAGAAATCCGCCGTCAACCTGAGGACTTTCCTGTTCGATTTGATGTCGCGAAGCATGGGGGTCTTGCAGATGGACCGGGTGGAGCTGGACCTGCCCGAGGAGTGCCCCACGGTATTGGCGGATACCGCCCGATTGGAGCGCATAATGCTGAACCTGCTATCCAATGCCCTCAAGTACTCCGAGACCGAAGTCGCGCTGAAGGCGGAACGAGCCGACAAGCAGGTGGTCATATCGGTGGCCGACCGGGGAGCAGGCATACCTCCGGAGGACATCCCACACATTTTCGAGCGCTTTTACCGGCCGAAATCAGACAAGAAAGTGGGCGGCCTCGGCCTCGGGCTGTATATTGCGCGGCTCCTGGTGGAGGCGCACGGGGGACGCATCTGGGTGGAAAGCGAGATGGGGAAAGGCAGCACCTTCTTCATGACGCTGCCCCTGGCGCGCTGACAGGCCCCTTCCCTTATCCTCTCACCGGCGTCGACGAGCGCATGCCGACGGGTGGGGACGCTCCTCTGCACTCCGCGTTCTGAACACCCTTTCAAGGACATCGAAGTCCTCGAAAACGAGGTGCGGGCAGCAGGGGCGCCTCTGTAACGAGGCCAGCGTCTCATAATACCATTACGGCGAAGTTCCACATGCCGCTGACGCGGCGCCACCGGGCATGAAAATGACGTCGGATCCCTCGCGGGAGGAAGTCCATTGACCGCGATCCTGTTTCAACCACCCGCTTTGAAGGACATTCACCGCAGAGGCGCAGAGTCCGCAGTGCAATCTCCCCCCGTGGACGGGGGGATAAAGCTGGGCCAGTCCCTTCGACCGGACATCGTTGAAATCTCCCCCCGTGGACGGGGGGATAAAGGGGGGCCGATCCATCCTGGGCACTCTGTGTCTCTGCGGTGACTACTTTCAAGGACGCAGGCCATGTCCTTTCATGTATCCGGCAGCGTCCCGCTGCCTACTGAAGCTCGGCATGCCAAAGGGAGGGCGATGTGCTCAAGAGTCATAATTGCGGAGACTTGAACAAGACGCATATCGGGCAGACGGTTACCCTGGCGGGCTGGGTGCACCGGCGGCGTGACCACGGCGGCCTGATCTTCATCGATCTGCGGGACCGGGCGGGCATCGCCCAGGTGGTCTTCAACCCGGAGAGCGCTCCGGAGGCCCATAAGCTGGGCGGCGACATGCGCAACGAGTTCGTCGTCAAGGTGGTCGGCGAGGTAGCCGCGAGGCCGAAGGGCACCGAGAATGCGAATCTGTCCACGGGGGAGATCGAGGTTGTCGCCGGGGAGGCCGAGATCCTCAATCCCTCCAGGACCCCTCCCTTCTACATCAACGAGGATGTGGAGGTCGATGAGTCCCTTCGTCTCAAGTATCGCTATCTCGATCTGCGCCGCCCGCGCATGAGGGACAATCTCATCCTGCGGCATCGCGTCATCAAGTTCATGCGGGACTTCCTCGATGAAAGAGGGTTTCTGGAGATAGAGACGCCTATCCTCATCAAGAGCACGCCGGAGGGCGCCCGCGACTACCTGGTACCCAGCCGGCTGTATCCGGGCAAGTTCTATGCATTGCCGCAGTCGCCGCAGCAGCTCAAGCAGCTTCTCATGGTGGCCGGCGTCGAGAAGTATTTCCAGATCGCCCGCTGCTTCCGCGACGAGGACCAGCGCGCCGATCGCCAGCCGGAGTTCACCCAGCTCGATCTGGAGATGAGCTTCGTCGAGGAAAAAGACGTCCTTGACCTTACGGAGGAGCTCTTCACCTCGCTGGTAAGCACGGTGACGCCGCAGAAGCGCTTCTTGACGCCCTTTCCGCGCCTCTGCTACGACGAGGTCATGGAGAAATACGGCACCGATAAGCCCGACCTGCGCTTCGGCCTGGAGATGGGCGATATCTCGGATCTGGTGGCGGACTCCGCCTTCACCATCTTCCGCTCCGCGGTGCGGGATGGCGGCAAGGTGAAGGGCATCGCGGCGCCCGGCTGCGCCTGTTACACGCGCCGCCAGCTCGAGGAGCTGACGGAAGTGGCCAGATCGCAAGGCGCCAAAGGTCTGGTGACCATCGCGCTGGCTGGCGACGAGAAGGGCGAGGGCTCCATCGAATGCCTCACCGGCGAGATGGTGCGTTCGGCGGCGGCCAAGTACCTGACACCGGAGGATATGAGACAGATCGCCAAACGCCTCGGCGCGAAGATGGGCGACCTGTTGCTTCTCGTCGCCGGGCCGACCAAGGTGGTCAACGCCTCGCTGAGCGCGCTCCGCCTGGACATGGGTCGCCGGCTGGAGTTGATGGACCCGAACCTGCTGGCCTTCGCCTTCATTGTCGATTTTCCGCTCCTGGAATGGAGCGAGACCGCGAATCGATGGGACCCTTCCCATCACCCCTTCACCGCCCCCAAGGATGCGGACATCTCGCTCCTGGACACCGACCCCGGCAAGGTGCGTGCCAGTTGCTACGACCTGGTGTGCAACGGCAGCGAGCTCTCCAGCGGCAGCATAAGGATCCACGAGCGCGAGCTTCAAGAGAAGGTCTTCAGGCTGCTGAACTACACCCCGGAGGAGACCCGGGCGCGCTTCGGCCACATGCTGGAGGCCTTCGAGTACGGGGCCCCGCCCCACGGGGGCATCGCGCCGGGCATCGACCGGCTGGTGATGCTCCTGGCGGGCGAGTCGACGATCCGGGAGGTTATCCCCTTCCCCAAGACCCAGAGCGCCATGGACCTGATGACCAATGCGCCCTCGGAAGTGCCCGACGAGGCGATGAGGGACCTGCACATTGCCGTGTGCGGGGAGGAGCCGCAGGAGGCGCTGAAATCGCACCATAACCCGTAGGGGCATGGCGTGCTACAATGTTGTCTTATTAAAATTGAATCGCGCCTGAGAAGGTGTGGACAAAGTAAGCCAAGATGGGTCAAATGCTCCCGTCGCCAGCTTGGGGCCAGAGCCCGGGGACCCCAATTTTCCCCTTCCGGCCAGCGACTGCCAGAT
>JACPQD010000005.1 GCA_016190665.1 Chloroflexota bacterium | reverse complement strand
GGGGGTGGACCTGACGAGTGAGAACAAACCGAACTTCTTATGGCTCTTCACCAAGACGTCATCGAGCAGCGCGGCGGAGCGCAAGGACGACTCCCGGGATGTGGCGGTGTTCAAGCTGGTGAAGGTAGAGAAAATCGAGGGCACCTCAAACGTCAAACTGACCTATCAGCAGATCCTCGGGTCGGCCTCTTAATTCAGCAGCAAACCCCGAAAGGTTGTCGAGGGGGGATGGGGGGCCATCCCCCCCTTTCTTTGGCAAGGTAGCTGGCGAGCCCAACGCGGCCGGAGTGTTTGAAGGAGGTCATGATGAAACTGCAAGATGTGCGCAGGTCGAGGCTTTACAGTACTCGTGACCTGGCCCGGAAGGCCGGCATTGGCAGGACGACGCTCTATTTGATTGAAGCGGGACGGGGCAACCCGTCCCTGAAGGTCATGAAGCGGATCAGCCAGGCGCTGTTGATAAGTCCGCTGGTTATAGACGAGTTTGCCGAGGTCATCTATGGGGGAAGGGTGGGGGAGGCGGCAACGCCAAGCCAGCAACAGTATTAGGATTGCCGGGGGGCTCGCTAATATACAAGGGCTAGCCCCCCAAGATCACCCGCAGCAGGTGATTACGCGGAAGGGACTGAAGGCTACAATGCGCGTAGGTTCTGGAACGCAGGAGGAAACGACTATGATAGCACGGGCCGCCAGCCGCCAGAGGGGTTTCACCCTCATTGAGCTGCTGGCGGTCATGGCCATCCTGGCCGTGCTGGTAGCCATCGTCGCCCCGGCGGTGGCGGGAAGCCGCGAGGCCAGCCTGCAGGCCCAGGCGCTGCAGGACGCCATGCAGGTGCGCACTGCGGCCAACAAGTTCTTCGGCCAGGTTCAGGCCTCCGAGGTGCGGACATCTCACATGGTGACTACCACAACCCTCCTGCCTGCCAACTCCGGCCAGGACGCCGGCATCGCCCTTCTGGAGCCGGCGACGCAAGCGCGGCAGATGGTGAGCAGCCGGTGGCCGGAGAAGTTTATCACGCGCAGTCAGAACCCCCCAGCGGACGTCTCGACCATCGGCGCGGGCTACGCGGACGTGGTGCAGACGGGCCTCAGCCCGATAGTCGACTCCATTGTAGTTCTGGGCTCTGACGGTAAAACCCTTGCCGGGAAGGTGCTCCTGGAGCGCTACACGGCGGTGGACCTGGATACCCTGGCGACCCAGGGGTTCCTGGCCCGGAAGCCGGCGGCGGCCGAGCTGAGGAGCGACAACGTCCCCAACTTCCTCTGGCTCTTCGAGAAGACCTCCTCCAGCAGCGCCGCGGAGCGCAGCGACGACTCCAGGGATGTGGTCGTATTCAAGCTGGTGAAGGTGGAGAAGATCGAGGGCACGGACAACGTCAGGGCGACCTTCGGGCAGGTCCTGGGCGAGGCGCCGACGCCCGCCCCGACAGCTACCTCCGCGCCTGCGTCCACGGCTACGCCTACGCCGACGCCGACAGCGACGGCGACGCCAACGGCTACACCGGACGGCCGTTATTGGGCTGCCCGTAGCTCCCTCCCCACCGGCAGGACGTGGGTGGCGGCAGCGGCGGGGCCAGATGGAAAGATCTACGCCCTGGGAGGAGGCAGCTCTTCGCCGGCCGTGGAGGCCTACGATCCAGTAATGGACTCCTGGGCCGCCAAGACGCCACTTCCCATCGGGGTTTACGGCGCAGGCGCCGCGACCGGCTCCGATGGCCGTATTTACGTGGTCTCTGGCTCCCCTGGCGGAGGCATGGGCGACGCTCTCCAAATCTATGATCCGTCAGGCGGCTCGTGGGTCCTTGGGCCGAGCCTGCCCTTTGCTAGCTGGGTCCCTGCGGCAGCCGCCGGCCTCGACGGCCGCATCTACGTTTTCGGGGGCCAGGCGAGCACATCGAAGCTCCAGATCTATGATCCGGTGTCGAACGCCTGGTCCTCGGGGCTCGATCTGCCGGAAGGGCGATTTGGGGCTGCCGCCGTCAGGGGCGCCGATGGGCGGATCTATGTATTCGGGGGCATGAACTATTCCTCTGACCCAATACTCCTTAATTCGCTTAACATCTATGATCCCACGGCCAACACCTGGAGCGTTGGCGCTCCACTGGGCCAACGGCGCGTCTATTTGGCCGGGGCCCTCGGGCCCGATGGCCGGATTTACGCGATGGGGGGCGCCGACTCCTACTCGATCACTGGCGGCACAGTATATAGCAATGTCGAAGCCTATGATCCCGCTGCCAACACCTGGAGCGCAGCGCCGAACATGCCAACAGGTCAGGCTGGAGCCGGGGCAGCCCGCGGCGCCGATGGGGACATTTATGTGATCGGCGGCGCCGCCCCGGGTTGGCAGACCAACATCAACCAGTCCCTGGTCTTTCCCTAAGAGCCTGTCCGAGTAATGGCCTTGCCAAGCCATGAGGAGCGGTAGGCTGGGTAAAGCCCAGCGCAACCCACCAGCACCAATCTAGTACATAACATCGATTTATGCGTACGGTGGGTGGAGCCAGCGTGACCCATCAGAAAGAACGCGGCACGTGATAGTGGGTTGTCCCACGATTTCGTCAGGGCTCCACCCACCCTACGGGCTAGCCCCTTTTTTAGCCCTAAATTCATCCGCAACGAGTGATTACGTGGAAGGGACTGAGGGCTACAATGGGCGTGTAGATGGAGGGCGCAGTGAGGAAACGACCGTGACACCACAAGCCGTTAGCCGCCAGAGAGGATTCACCCTCATCGAGCTGCTGGCGGTCATGGCCATCCTGGCTGTGCTGGTAGCCATTGTGGCCCCGGCGGTGGCGGGAAGCCGCGAGGCCAGCCTGCAAGCGCAGGCGCTGCAGGACGCGATGCAGGTGCGCGCCGCGGCCAATAAGTTCTTCGGACAGGTGCAAGCCTCCGAAGTGCGCACATCCCACACGGTGACGACGACTACCCTGCTGCCCGCCAGCTCCGGCCAAGATGGCAGTCTGGCCCTTCTGGAGCCGGCGACGCAAGCGCGGCAGATGGTGAGCAGCCGCTGGCCGGAGAAGTTTATCACGCTCGGCCAGACTCCGGGGGACGTCTCGACCATCGGCGCGGGCTACGCGGATGTGGTGCAGACGGGGTCCAACCCGATAGTCGATTCCATTGTAGTTCTGGGGTCCGACGGCAAAACCCTCGCCGGGAAGGTGCTCCTGGAGCGCTACACGGCGGTGGACCTGGACGCGCTGGCGACGCAGGGGTTGCTGGCCAAAAAGCCGGCGGCCGCCGAGCTGAGAAGCGATAACGTCCCCAACTTTCTGTGGCTCTTCGAGAAGACCTCCTCCAGCAACGCGGCGGAGCGGAAGGACGACTCCCGAGACGTGGTCGTCTTCAAGCTGGTGAAGGTGGAGAAGATCGAGGGGACGGACAACGTCAGGGCGACCTTCGGGCAGGTCCTGGGCGAGGCGCCAGCGCCCGCGCCAGCAGCCACCTACGCGCCGACACCCGCCCAGACGCCCCCGCCTACTCCTACGCCCACGCCAACACCCACCAGCACGGCTACGCCCACCGCAAGCCCAACGCCGACGGCCACCGCATCTACGTTTGTCACCGAAGCCTGGGTCGCCCGCTACAGCGGCCCGGCGGGCAATAGCGGGGCTTATGCCCTGGCGGTGGATGGGCAGGGGAACGTCTATGTCACGGGCCCTTCGTTGGGCGACGGCACCGGCTTGGACTACGCCACCATCAAGTACGACCCCAACGGCAACCAGTTATGGGTCGCCCGCTACAACGGCCCGGGCAATGGGGACGACATAGGCTGGAACCTGGCGGTGGACGGGTTGGGCAACGTCTATGTCACCGGCTGGTCAGAGGGCGACGGCACCGGCACCGACTACGCCACCATCAAGTACGACCCCAACGGCAACCAGTTATGGGTCGCCCGCTACCACGGCCCGGGCGACAGCGGCGACCTGGCTCAGGCTCTGGCGGTGGACGGGTTGGGCAACGTCTATGTTACCGGCTATTCGGTGGACGGCTACTCCGACTACGCCACCATCAAGTACGATCCCAACGGGAACCAGCTGTGGGTCGCCCGCTACAACGGCCCGGGAAATTCAGGCGACTATGCCACCGGCCTGGCGGTGGACGCGCTGGGGAACGTCTACGTCACCGGTTACTCTGTGGGCCTCGTCTCCGGCTCCGACTACGCCACCATCAAGTACGACCCCAGCGGCGTTCAGTTGTGGGTCGCCCGCTACAACGGCCCGGGCGACAGCGGCGACCTGGCTCAGGCTCTGGCGGTGGACGGGCAGGGCAACGTCTATGTCACCGGGCAGTCCGACGGCGCCGGCACAGGCTCCGACTACGCGACCATCAAGTACGACGCCAACGGCAACCAGTTATGGGTCGCCCGCTACAACGGCCCGGGCAATGGGGACGACATAGGCACCGGCCTGGCGGTGGACGGGCAGGGCAACGTCTATGTCACCGGCAATTCGGTGGACGGCTACTCCGGCTACTCCGACTACGCCACCATCAAGTACGATCCCAACGGCAACCAGTTATGGGTCGCCCGCTACAACGGCCCGGGCAATGGCGACGACCTAGTCGAGCACCAGCACCTGGCGGTGGACGCGCTGGGGAACGTTTATGTCACCGGCACGTCCGATGGCGCCGGCACCGGCTTCGACTGCGCCACCATCAAGTACGACACTAACGGCAACCAGATGTGGGTCGCCCGCTACAACGGCCCGGGCAGTGGGTACGACGGGGCTACTTCGCTGGTCGTGGATGGGCAGGGGAACGTCTACGTGACCGGCTTCTCCCCCGGCGCCGGCACGGGCTCCGACTACGCCACCATCAAGTACGCGGCGCAGTAAACTATGCTGGGAACGTTTTCCATCGAAACGCCTGGGGATGCGGGAGGACCAGGACGTCCTCCCCTACGGTTATGGCGAAATTCCACACTCGGCGAACCAGAAACCAAAGAGCTATCAACGGTCAAGTATCAGTCTGGTCCAAGCTGAGAGCCGAAAGCTGAAGTCTAAGGCATCTCCAAATACTTCTCCACAACCTTTGGGTCGAAGTGTTCTCCGGCCTGTGAACGAATGTATTCGCGGATTTTCTCTTCCTTCCACGCTTCGCGATAGGGCCGCTCGGACCCCAGCGCATCCCACACGTCTATCACGGCGAAAACCCGCGCCGCCAGGGGGATCTGCTCGCCTTTCAGTCCTCGCGGGTAGCCACTCCCATCCCACTTCTCATGGTGGCAATAGGGGATGTCCAGCGCGGGGCGCAGAAAGGCGATGGGATAGAGAAGCTCGTAGGCGTGAATGGGATGACGGAGCACAACCAGCCATTCCTCAGCCGTGAGCGGGCCGGGCTTCAAGAGGATCGCGTCGGGAATGGCTATCTTGCCGATATCGTGCAATAGCGCCCCGCGGCGCACCTGCACCAGCTCTTCGTCGCCCATCCCTACGGCTCGCGCCAAATCCACCGTCCTGGCCGCGACCCGTTGAGAATGGCCCTCGATCTCTTTGTCCCTCAGGTCCAGCGCCCGCGCCCAGCCTTCGAGCGTCGCGTTGTAGGCCAGCGCCAGCTCCATATTGGAGCGATCGAGGTCGCTGAACAGGAAGGCGTTGTCGATGGCCACGGCGCCCTGCACCGCAAGCGCATCGAGGAAGTCCCACCATTCCTTGCTCGGGTCGAGGGCGGAACGATGGAAGATCTCCAGCACGCCCTTGACCTCCCCCTTAACCACTAAGGGGCAGGCATAGTAGAGAACGAAATCTTCACTGCCCAGGGCTTCCTGCTCGGCGCCCGATAGGTCGTCGACGCGAAGGACCCGGCGTTCCAGGGCAGCGCGCCCGGCAGGGCCCTCGCCAACTTTGACGCTTGGGCGTTCGCGACCTTCGGTATTGAGCCCGCGGCCCGAGGCGAACTCAAGGGTCTGGGCATGACGGTTGAGGAGCAAGACGCCGGCGGCGTCGACCTGCAGGCGATTGGTGACCTGCTCGAGGAGGATGTTGAGGGCGACCCGGAGATCGAGGCCACTGGAGATGGCCGTGTCTATGGCGTGCAGGGCCTGAGCGTCTTTGAGGCGGCGATCCGTTTCCTCCAGGAGGCGGGCATTGACGGCGGCTTGCCGCCTTGCACCCTCTTCGCTCCGAAGGCGCTCAGCCTCCCGCAGCTCGAGAGACTGGGCCATGAGGTTGAAGGTCTGCGCCAGGTCCCAGAGTTCCCGGGGGACAGCCCCCAAGGCGGCGCGAGCGGTGAAGTCCCCACCAGCGAGCCGCCTCGCAGCGGACTTCAGCGCGTCTAGGGGGCGAACGGCGACAAAATGGCTGATGACCCAGGCCGCAGCCAGGGTGACCACGCCCGGAATCGATAACACGGCGATCGTCGCATAAGGGGCCAGCGCCAGGCTCAAGAGCGGCAGAAGAGCTATCAGAAGCAGCAGCTGGACGCGCGCGCTGGTGAGAAATCTCATGATCGGCTATTCGATTCGCTTGGTCACTGGCCTGAAATAGTTGCACCAGAGACCCATCACCTTGTCCTTCTGCGCGTCACCACAGACGACCACATCGATCAAGTCCGCGCTCCGGTATATGGGAATCGTCTCCTCGGGCTTCCGGTCGAAGGACGAGGGCAGCGTTCCCATCTCCACCAGGTCATGGATGGTGACACCAGCGCCGGTATACCCTTGCAGGCAGCCGTTGACGCGCTCAACGGTGGTCCTGGTGTTCTCCCACGCGTGGTTGGCCACATCCCGCTTCGAGTAGCCGCCAGCGGCCAGCACCTTGGCCGTGCAGGGCGTTATGAGCACGGCGACCTGGTTCCGGGCGCCGTAGCGCAGCGAGAAGTCCGTGATGGTCTGTCGGTCCAGATGCTGATAGATCACCTGGAGGAGCTGCTCCGCCGTGGGCGCCACGTCTCCTTTGGGGGTGCCCTGGCCTCCCCAGTAAACGGTCGTTCGCGCCGTGACGGTGCTCGTGTTTCTGCTGAAACCGTGCTCCACGTGGTAGGGATCCCAGCCAATCTCATCGCAGGCATCTTCATCCTCGGCGAGGACGAAAGGAAGGTAGTATCCCCAGGTACCCATCAATGTGTCTCCCGGCCGGAAGCCGGCTATGTTGTTGATTATCAGGCCGAAGGCTCGGCCGATGGCAGGATTCGGACCGCGAGAGCGCAGGCCTATGCCGTACTCAATACCGAGCTTCTTTACGATCGGGCCGTTCACCAGCAGCCACGGGGTCTTGCAGCCTGTGCTGCCCAGGCTCATCAACTGGTAGTCCGGCTCGCCGATGGCCTCCACGGCGGCGATGAGCAGCGGCATGAACACCGGGCGGCAACCCGCCATCACCGCGTTCACGGCGATATTGCGCGGCGTGGCCCGCAGGTTAGCCTGCGGCAGTATGGCGATTTCCTCATCGGGGGAGCGATCGGTATATCCCAGGTACTCCCGCACCTTCGCCAGAGTGGGAGGCGCGATGGCCATGCCGTCGGTCCACCTGTTCCTGAGGAAGAACTCGTTCACTTCATCGAAGTCGCCGGCAAAGACGATTTCCTCCGGGTCCCTCGCCGTCCCCACCCTTTGCGTCGCCACGGTCGCCGGCGCGGTTAACCCGGCAATGATACGATCAAAGACCACCTTTTCCAGGTTGTCTCTTATCTCCTCCGCCGTGTGGAGCAGGATAGCGCCGGGATACTCGGCAACACCGAGGCCGGCGACGCCGGCGCCTGAAGCTACCAGGTGGGCGGTCCGCACAAAGGTCGAGCCAACGATGGGCACAGCGGAGATGCCGGCTTTGACAGCCGCTACGGCAGGCCGCGTACACGCGGGCGTGCAGGTGCCTCAGAAGCCCATCCCGGTTATCAGCGCATCGCAGCCCTTCTGGCGGGCCAGGGCAAGGGTCGTATTCGTGCGCTCTATGAGCTGCTGAGTGCTGCCGACGGTGTAGTGTATCGGGAACTCGTCGTAGGTGACGATCTTGACGTCCGGGTATCGTTTCCGCAACAGCTCCCGGATTATGGGGAAGGCAACGTGGCCCATGAAGCCGCCGTTCCAGACCTCACAGACCGTCTTGCCGTTCAAGTCTGAAAGGCGAGGGGCGCCAGCTATCTTTTCGATGGTCGGTTCCCCGAGTGGGCTCAATACTTTGTAGACCATGTTCGCCTCCTTGGCGTCCGTGTCGATCCGATCACCCATCCTACTGCCTCACTTCCTTGGTGACAGGCCTGAAGTAATTGCACCAGAGGCTCATAATCTTGTCCTTGTGCTTGTCCCCGCAAACCACAACGTCGATAAGGTCCGGGCTGATGAAGATAGGGATCGTCTCTTGCGGGCCGCGATCGAACCAGTCGGGCAACATGCCCTCCTTTACCAGGCCATGCACTGTCGGCCCTTCGCCAGTAAAGGCCTGCAAACATTGGTTCGCTTCCTCCACGGTGATCCGGGTGTTCTCCCAGATGTATTTAGACACGTCGCGTTTCGAATAGCCAGCTTCAGCCAGCACCTTCGCCGTGCAGGCAGTGACCAGGACGGCCGTCATATTGCGCGACCCAAAGCGCAGCGCGAACTCGATGATGGTATTCCGCTCCTGATGTTTGCAGGCCACTTTGAGAATAGGCTCCGCAGCGGGGGCGACGCTGGTTATGGGGGTGCCCTGGCCGCCCCAGTAGACTGTCGTCCTGGCCGTAACGGTGCTCGCGTCTTTGCTGAAGCCGTGCTCCACGTGATAGGGATTCCAGCCAATCTCCTCGCACGCATCCTCGTCCTCGGCAAGGACAAAGGGAAGGTAATAGCCCCAGGTCCCCATGGATGTTTCTCCCGGCCTGAAACCGGCTATGTTGTTCACCATGAGACCGAAGGCGCGGCCGATGGCGGGGTTTGGCCCTCGCGAACGAGTCGCCACGCCGGACTCGATGCCCATCTCCTTCACAATCGGACCGTTCACCAGGAGCCAGGGTGTCTTGCAACCAGTGCTGCCCAGGTTCATGAGCTGGAAATCGGGGTCTCCAATGGCCTCGACGGCGGCGACCAGCAGCGGCATGTGCTCCGGGGCGCACCCAGCCATCACCCCGTTGACGGCGACGTTCCTCGGTGTAGCTCGCAGATTCGCTTGAGGCAATATGGCTATTTCCGCGTCGGGGCGCAGGTCCGTGTATTTGAGAAACTCCTCCACCTTATCAATAGTGGGAGGCACCACAGGCAGCCCATCGGTCCACCTCTGAGCGCGGAAGAACTTGTTCACCTCCTCGAACGTTCCCTTGAAGGCGATATCCTGGCGAGATCCGGAGTCCCTCGCCACGCTCCACGAAACTTGTGGTTTGGTCAGCCCCTCGATGATGCGATCAAAGGCCACACTTTCGATATTCTCTCTGATTTCAGCCTCGGTATGGAGCTGAATTGCACCGGGGTATTCGGCGACTCTCAAATCCGGCATCCCGGCGTAAGAGCCCAGCAGCGAGGCGGTCCGCACGAAGGTGGTGCCGGCAATCACCACTGCCGGAATGCCCGCCTTCATGGCTGCCACCGCTGGCCGCGTACACGCGGGCGTGCACGTCCCTCAAAAGCCCATGCCGGTGATCATCGCGTCGCAGCCCCATTGCCTGGCGAGGGCTACCGCCCTGTCCACTTTTTCCAGAAGGTCACCCGTAGAGCCGCGCTCGTTGGTAATCGGAAACTCGGTATAGGGAATCACCCTGACATCCGGGTATCGCTTACGTAGCAGCTCCAGGATTACGGGGAAGGCCACTTGGCCCCGAAACCCGCCGTTCCAAACCGCGCAGATTGTCTTGCCATTCAGGTCCGAAAGACTGTGGGGCGCGGCCACCGTCTCGACGGTTGGTTCGCCGAGGGGGCTTAATACCTCATACATTGCGGGTCCCACCTCCTCAATCGCCAAGCGTGCTCCTCTACTCCCCGTGCGGCGTTCTCCTCCAGAAGGTCTCAGGCGATTTGAGCCGCCCGAAGCCCAGGGCATCGTCTAGCCTTACAATCCACGGGTCCAGCCACGGGGCGTTCTTGATGACAGCCCGCGTCGCATCGTGGATAGCGTGGTGTCCCTTGTTGAACGGGCACACTCTGATACAGATGCCACAGTTCGTCGCAACCTTGGCGCAAAATTCGGCGCACTTCTTGTGATTCACCTGCCACTGAAGCACCCCGGCATTGTTACATTCGTTGACGGGATCGAAACTCCTCTCCCCGTAGGGGATGGCTTGGGCCGGGCAGTGGCGAGCGCACTTCTTGCACCCATTGCAGAACTCGGTCACGCCGAACAGCCGGGGAGCCCCTGTCTCCACTGGCAGGTCCGTCAATACTTTGGCGATGCGGCACCGGGGGCCAAACTTGGGCGTGATAAGCTTCGCGTTGCGGCCCAGTTCCCCCAGGCCGGCGTCGATAGCGAGCGGCATGCTCAGTGCGGTGCAGTTGGCGCTGGGGATGGCATGGTATCCCAACCCGCGGATGAACTCGGCCACCATGACCGTCACGAAGGAGATGCGGGAGTAAGCCATACGCACCGTGGCCAGTTCGATGGCTGTTGGGGCACGGGCGATGCCCTCTTCATCCATCTCCAGGAGCATCACCACCGCATATCGCACCTCCTTGGGGATAACCAGGGCCCTATCCTCGGCCATGCCAGGCTCGGTGTAATGCTCGTACCCTGGCTCGTCGGTGAACTTAATAGGGTAGTCTTGCTTTGTTTCCTCGTCGAAATAGTGAGAGAAGACCCAGCGGCGGTCAAGTGGGGCGAAGGCGACCCTGCTCGCGCCGAAGAGACAGCCCACTCTCCGAAGGGCCTGGGAAGCCTCGGCGGGGCTCGCCCTCCAGCGGCGAGGGGAAGCTTCCTCCAACGGCTGGCGGCCATTGCTCCCCCAATCGGGGCGCTCATCGACGTATTTGACCGCAATGCCTCCGTCGAAGGACTTGGTCAGGGGCCCCCAGCTATTGCCCCGGACGTTGGGGGCGTTGATGGAGAAACCGGTGTTTTCCAGATTGCCTCCGGAGCCCAGGTAGAAGGCCAGGTCCAGGTGGCCGTAGCCAGGCTTCCTCTCGGCGACCAGGCGTGTCAGATTGCCCTCCCGCTCCCTGGTCAGCTGTTTCAACTCCGGGCTCCAGAGGCGCTGGCGGGTTATGTTGAACTTCTGGTTGAAACGCCGGTAGTCAGACCGGACGCGGTAGATCTCAGCCGCGGTAGGAGCGGAATTGGGGAGGGTGTCCGCCGCCTCACTATTTCCTTTCGTCGTCGAAACGTTCATTTATGGTCACCTCAGCTTGATAGGATTTCGCCCGCGGCTGCAAACGGTTCTACCTGGCCAGCCAGATTTCCTGGTACGCATAGGCGTGGTAGTGGCTTAACGATGGCGCAGTATAGCCCCTGACTTGCTTCCACCAGGCATAGGGGACCCTGCTCCAAAACGCTATGGCAATGGGGACATCTTTCAGCAGGATTCTCTGCATCTCCCAGACAATCTTGCGCCGTTCCGCCGTGTCAAGGGTTTGGGACTGCTTGGCGTATAGCTCATCGTAGTGCGGATTGGTATAGCTGCTGAAATTGAATGCGGCATCCGTTACGTAAAAGTCCCCTAGCATGGCGTCCGGGTCCGTGTCCCCAAGGCCTGCGGACGCCGCGTTGACAGAGAAGGCTTTTCTGAACCGCTGGTCCGTATAGACGGCACTCTCCTGTGCTTTGACGTCAACCTCGATGCCGAGGGCAGCCACTATATCCTTAAAAACCACAGCCATAGCTTCCTGCTGGGGGGTTGCTCGGGTCAAGGCATCAGTCTTGAACCCGTTAGGGAAGCCGGCTTCAGCCAACAGCTTCCTGGCGCCTTCGATATCTGGCTTGGCATACCCGGGCAGCTTCATCAGCTCTTCCTCGGGGAGGCCCCACTCCCCCGGCGGTTGGGGTGACATGCCGACAATGCCTCCCCCTTCCAGCACAACTGACAGCATTCTCTTCCGATCAAAGGCCATACTTACCGCCTGGCGCACCCGAACATCGCTCCAGGGCGCCCTGGTTACATTGAACTGCGCGCCCCACCAGGCGGGAAGAAATTCCCACTTAACGGCGATCTTGTCTGATAGCTGTTCCTCTATGACCTTCGTCATGGATACGGTCATGTAGGGGAACGGCGCCCACCACAGGATGCTCATCGTCCTCAGGGCGGCAAATCTAGTGAACGCATCCTTAATTATGTAGCCCTTGAGCCCGTCCAGATAGGGCCGGCCCTTGACGAAATAGTCAGGATTCTTCACCAGCTCCCAACTGATGCCGGTGGCGTAATCCTTGAACTTAAAGGGGCCGGTCCCCGTCACTGTCTTCGTCATGTCACCTTTCTTCTCCAGGACCACCCGCTTCGGCATCACCGCGAAGTAGTGACCGCCAATGAAGGGGATGAACGAAGCCTGCGGCCGCCCCAGGATGATTCTAACGGTGGAATCATCCGGCGTATCGATATTGGTGACGTTGGCAAGTTGCGTCCGCCGGGGGCTGGCGGCTAACCCCACTTTAGGATCGCGGATTCTATCGAAGGAGTATTTCACGTCCTCTGCCGTGACGGTATCGCCGTTGTGAAACTTCGCCCCTTTGACCAGATGGAACGTGTAGACTCTGCCGTCGGAGCTAAGCTCCCAACGCGTCGCCAGGTCGGGAACTACCTTTAGTTCCGGCCAGGCATGGGGGTCATACTTCACCAGGCCATTATACGCCCCCGCCGCGGGCGCGAAAGTGAAGGCTGTTTGCTCCCGGTGAAGATCAAGGCTCGGTGGGTCTCCGGAAATGCCAATGGTCAGAATCCCGCCGCTGCGTGGCTGGTCCGCCGCTGGCTTAGGCGTCGCGGCGGGCGCCGCTGGCTTCGCGGTCGGCGCTGCCGCCGGCGCCTTAGTCGGAGCTGGCGCTGGCTTGGACGTGGGCGTGGGCGCCGCTGCCGGGGCGCAGCTTGCCAGCAAGAAACCCAGGATGGTGAAGCAAGTGGCCAAAATGAATAGCTTCTTCCCAAGCATCGTGGAGCCTCCTTCGATGTCTACGTTGAAATCCCTGCGCCTGTCGGCTCAAATCTTCGTCTCCTGCAGCCAAGACTCAAGCAGCACCTTTTTACCTGGCTAACCAGATGTCCTGATAAGTGTAAGCGTTCGAGAATTCCACTGGTGGTGTAAAGCCCCTCACTTCTTTCCACCAGACGTAGGGAGCCTTGACCCAATACACTATAGAGATGGGAACATCGCGAAACAGGATTCTCTGCATCTCCCAGACCATCTTGCGGCGCTCGGCAGCATCAACGGTCCGGGACTGCTTGGCGTGCAGCTCGTCGTAGTAGGGATTGCTGTATCCGGTCCAGTTCCTGCCACCCTTGGTTAAGTAGAAGTCGCCCAAGGTTACGTCCGGGTCCTGGACCTTACTGCTGACGCCGCCTTCAGCGATGCCAAAGGCTTTCTTGTATTGCGTATCCTGGTAGACTGCCGTCTCCCTCACCTTCAGATCGAGATCGATGCCGATGGCGGCGACCGCATCCTTTATAACGACGCCTGTGTCCTCGTGCACTTTGACGGCCCTGACCAGCATCTCAGATTTGAACCCGTTGGGGAACCCTGCCTCGGCTAGCAGCCGCTTGGCGCCCTCGATGTCTGGCTTCGCGTACCCAGGGACCTTAACCATCTCTTCCTCGGGGAGCGCCCACTCCCCGGGCGGCTGGGCGGACATGCCCACTATGCCCGCCCCTTCCAGGCCCGTTGCCACCATTTTCTTCCGATTGAAGGCCAGGCTTATTGCCTGGCGCACCCGGACGTCGCTCCAGGGCGCCTGGGCCAGGTTAAAAATCACGCCGTACCAGGCGGGATGAAATTCCCACTTGAGCGCTATTCTGTCGGACAATTGTTGCTCAACAATCCTCGCCTGGGATACGCTCATCATAGGGAAAGGCGCCCACCAGAGAATGTTCTTGGTCCTCAGGGCGGCAAATCTGGCGAAGGAGTCCTTAATTACGTAACCCTTCACCCCGTCCAGATAGGGTCGGTCCTTGACGAAATAGTTGGAGTTCCTCTCCAGGTCCCAGCCGACCCCGCTGGCGTAACTCTTGAACTTGAAAGCCCCGCTGCCGAGAATCGTCTTCCTCATGTCGTTGTCATTGGCCAGGACCACGTGCTTCGGCATGATCGCGAAAAAGACGGTAGCCAGGAGGGGAAGAAAGTAACCCTGGGGATGGCTCAGCGTGACCTTGACGGTGGAATCGTCGGGGGTGTCGATACTGGCGATCGCCGACAGCTCCTGTTTTCGTGGGCTCCTCGCCATCCCCCTCTGAGGATTGCCAATCCTATCGAGGTTGAACTTCACGTCCTCTGCGGTAACGGGAGCGCCATCGTGAAACTTCGCCCCCTTAGCCAGTTGGAAGGTATGGACTTTCCCGTCCGAGCTGACCTGCCAGCTAGTCGCCAGGTCCGGGACCAATTTGAACTCCGGCCAGGCATGGGGGTCGGGTTTCAGGACGTTATTGTAAGTTGCCGCCGTAATGGCGTAGGTAAAGGATGTTTCCTCCTGGTGAACATCGAAGCTCGGCGGGTCTCCGCCAACGCCGATGGTCAAAACGCCGCCGCGCCGTGGCTGCTCCGCCGCTGGCTTAGGCGTCGCGACGGGCGCCGCCGGCTTGGCAGTTGGCGCCGCCGCCGGCGCCTTAGCCGGAGCTGGCGCTGGCTTCGCCGTGGGCGTGGGCGCCGCCGCCGGGGCGCAACTCGCCAGCACTAATCCAACAGCGGTCAACGAAGTAACGAACCAGTCGCTTGTCCGCATCAGCATGACCTCCCTCTGCAGACTTCTGCCTCTCTTTCCGACAAAACGATCACGGCCCTCAAGAACGCCAGTTAGCTAGTGTCTAGTTGCGCAGAAGAGCGTTGTGCAACCAAGGACATAGGTAACAAGTTAACTAAACACATGGGTAACAGTCTTTCTATGGTGATGGCTGGTGGGAAGCATGGACAGGGAAGCGCAATGAGGGTACAACAGACCGAGAGGGATGGGGCCAAAGGAGACCAG
>JACPQD010000107.1 GCA_016190665.1 Chloroflexota bacterium | reverse complement strand
CCCTTGCCCCTCCCCCCTCCTCCCTGCCCCCTACCGGCAGCTCTCATCGAGCCAGATGTTTTGCTTCTTCGAGTTGTTCGGGCCGCCCACCTGTTTCTCGGGATAGTAGCCTCTGACGCACTTCCAGTAGGCGGTCTCATAGAGCTGATGGTACAGTACCGGCGTGGCCGCCAGATTCAGAATGCGCCTTTGCATATTCAGGACGATCTCTTTGCGCTTGCCCGCGTCCGTGGTTCTCGACTGCTCCCGATACCAATCATCGATCTGCTTGTCGCTGAAGCCGCTGTAAGCTCGGCCACCTCCGGTCACGTAGAAGGAAAGCAGAAGGTCGGGCTCTTCCACAGGCTGGCCCGTGAGGTAGAAACCCATGGCGAAATCGTGGGCCACCAGACGCTTTTCGTTGGTGGCTACATCGACCACCTTAATGGAAACGTCGATGCCGATGGCCTTCAACTGGCTCTGGATAAAGACCGTTTGCTTAGTGTACTGGTCGGCTATCATGGCCTCGACCGGGAAGCCGTTAGGATAGCCCGCCTCCGCCAGCAGGGCCTTTGCCTTCTGGATGTCCGCCGCCGTCACTCCCCGGTAGCCGGGTCGCTTGAGCAACTCGTCATCGGGAAGGGACCACAAACCTCTGATCATTGGCCCCATTACCTCACCCCTCCCCTCCACCACCTCCAGCATCCTCTTCCGGTCGAGCACCATGTCCACAGCCTGGCGCACGCGGACATCGTTGAAGGGCGGACGAGTGAAGTTCAGGTAAACGAAGCCGTAGGTCATGCCCGGGTAGCGGGCGACGTTCACCCTGTCGCTCATCTCCTTCCGCAGGAGCTCGGCGTGGGAAGCAGTCATGGTGGTGGAAGAGGGATATAGCGTTCTTACCTGGCCGGTGCGGAAGGCGGCGAACCTGGCCGATTGGTCCGGTACCATGTACTGAACGAGGCCGTCCAGGTAGGGACGCCCGGGAACGAAGTAGTTTTCATTCTTGACGTACTCCAGGCCGACGCTACGAGTGTATTTCTTGAGCTTATAGGGGCCGGTCCCCAGGACATTGAACTCCATGGTCTTGCGGTCCTTGAGGTACTGGGGCGGCAGCATGAGGGCGGCGACAAGGGCCATGGCGGTGACGAAGAAGGGGCTGGGGTACTTAAGATGCACATCCACCGTGTAGGGGTCCGGGGTCTCCACGCGCTCAACGGCGGCCACTATCTCCTTTCGCGTGATGATTACCCCTTCCGGCGGAGTCATCCAGCGGTCGAAGTTGAACTTAACGTCCTCGGAAGTGAAGGGCTTGCCATCATGCCAGTTCACGTTCTTGCGCAGAAGGAAGGTGACCTTCTTGCCATCCGGGCTGACCCGGTAGCTTTCCGCCAGGTCAGTGATGATTTCCCTCCCATCTTCCGGGTTGAACTGGAGCAAGCCATTGTAGGCGAGGCCCGCCTGGTCAGCGACCAGGCCGCGCCCGGAGACGTGGAGATCGAGCGTCCCCTCGTCCTTGAAGGCGGCGTGTTTGAGGATGCCGCCCGATTTTGGCTGCTCGGCAGCCGGCTTGGGGCTGGGGGTGGGCGCCGCAGGAGCGCCGCCCGACTTGCCGACAGGCGTCTCCACCCTGGGAGCCGTCGTGGGCGCCGGCGCCGGAGCTGCGGCTGGGGCGCAACTCACCAGCAAGCCGAGGATAGCAAGACAGCTAAGCAGGGGCCAGGAGCGTGATCCGGTGACCATCGGGGGCCTCCTTTCGAGAGAGACGTCCTCTCCCTTTTGATGGAGAGAGTATACCATGCAGGGTGAAAGAGCGGAAGCCCCCGGTCTGTGACCAGCCTATTGACAGGAACTATTCAGTTGGGAGAGAATAGCGCTGCTATGAGAAAAGATGGGAATAATGCGAATGCTGTGAGTCAGGGGAGAGATTCCTCTCATCCTTCCCACCCTTCCCAAGCACCCGACCGGTTCCTTCCTCCGCGCGGCGATTACCAGACTCTCCTCTCCTTCCAAAAGGCCGAGATCGTCTATGACATCACCTTCCGCTTTGCCCACAAGTTCCTTGCCGAGGGAGACCGCACCATCGACCAGATGATCCAGTCCGCGCGCTCAGGCAAGAAGAACATTCTCGAAGGCAGCAAGGCCGCGCTCACGTCCAAGGAAACCGAGATCAAGCTCACTAACGTGGCTCGCGCCAGCCTGGAGGAATTGCTGGATGACTACAAAGACTACCTCCGCGCCCGCGACCTTGTGATCTGGGACAAGGACTCCAGGGCAGCGCAATACGTCCGTAAGCTGGGCCGCAAGACGCCGCAGAGCTACGAGGACTACCGCGCATTTGTGGAAACCCGCCCGCCCGAGGTCGTGGCCAACATCGCTCTCTGCCGCATCCACCAGACCAATTACCTGATCGACCAGCAGCTCCGCCGTTTGGAGCAGGACTTTCTCGAACAGGGCGGCCTGCGCGAGCGCATGACCCGCGCCCGCTTGCAGTATCGGAACAAAGCTCAGGCGTTGAATCAGTCCCAGGATTCCCATCGGCCACCGTCCGGGGAACCCGAAGGCCAGCCATGAATCGCCCAAGTAATGCAGCCCATGCCTTCCCTCCATCATACCATTCCCATGCCGCACCGAGCGGCTCCCGCCCCTACATTGCCAGCCAGACGTCCTGCAGCTTGGTGTTGTTGAAAGTCTGAGAGGGGAACTTGTAGTCCCGCACTTCCTTCCACAGGGCCATATTTCTGATGTGCCAATCGATCATGATCATCCCCGGGTTTTCCATAAAGGCTAGCTGCATTTCGATGACCAGCTTCTTTCGCGCCACGGGGTCCAGCGTTCGGGTCTGCTTCTCGTAGAGCTCGTCCACTTTAGGATCAACGACCGCGGCCTCGTTTCGGGGCGCCCTGGACATATAATACTCGCCAAACCAGGCATCGGGGTCGTCGAGGGCCAATCCGGCGTTGATGACATTCACCTCGAAATCACCCTGCCCCCAGCTCTGCGCCTCTACCTGTCGAGCCAGTGGTGAGCCATCAGGTTCTGGCTCAACACCGACGGCTCCCGAGGGCCGCTGATATAGGGCTGCCGGACCAGATATTGGCCGTAGCCAAAGAGATATAACAGATAAGCTCGGTCTATGAGTGTCCTCTCGAACTTATTGAGAATCTGGCGCCGCTTTGAGGCGTCCACCGTGCGCCGCTGCTCGTCAACCAGGTCCACGAGCTCAGGATCATCCTTGAGGAGATACAGGCCGCTACGCCCCCAGTGATGCTCTACTCGCTCCCCCGGCTCGATGGCAGCGGTGACGGCATGAAGCACGGCGACGAAGTCTCCTGCGTTGCGCTGGGCCACGAGGGTGGTGTGCTCCAGGACTTGCTGTTTGACGTTGACGCCGATCTGCTTGAGTTGCTCCGCCACCACGGTGAGGGCGTCCATGGCATCTTTGCGACGTGAGCTGGCTTTGATCTCCAAAGGAAACCCGTTGGGATAGCCGGAGTCAGCCATCAGCTTCCTGGCCCTGGCTACATCGGGTATGTAGATACGCTTCAACTCTTCGGGCGGCAACTGCCAGGTCGGCGATACCCCATAGATCGGGCCGGTGAGTTCGGCTTCCCCCTCCATAGCCACATCAATTACAGCCTGTCGATCGATCGCCAGGGAGAAGGCCTGGCGTACGCGCTGGTCCGTGAAGGGACTCTTTTCAGGGTGAAGCGCCAGAAAAATGACGCTCGACGGCAGGCGCGAGGCCTCAATCTTGGACATGGTCCGCTTTATCGCGCTGTAATCTGTGTAGGAGAGCAACACGTAGTCGGCCCTGCCGGAGCGAAAGGCTGCCAGCCGCGTCGCGTAGTCGGGCACGATGACCACGTTGACCTCGTCGAGATACGGGACTCCTTTGATGAAGTAGCTGGGGTTCCTGGCGAGCTTATAGCTGATCTTCTCCGTCCAGCTCTTCAGGTAAAATGGGCCCGTCCCTGCTTCTTCGCGGTTCAGCTCTCCGAACCTCTCGACGGCCTCTCTACCGACCATGTAATTGAAGGGCTGGGCCATGTAGTCCATGAAAGCGGCCGTCGGCTCCTTCAGAGTCAAGCGGACAGTATATTTGTCTACTACCTCTAGGCTTGCGACAGTCTGAAATTGCCAGCGGCTAAAGAACTTCGGGTTATCGGTGGCGATGCGCTGGATGTTGTACTTGACATCTTCGGCGGTGAACTCCCGTCCCTTCATCACCGGATTGTCGTGAAATTTTGTGCCCTGGCGAAGACGCAGGAGATAGGTCAGCTCGCTGGGTTGCTCCCACTTCTCTACCAGGTCAGGCACTATTTCCATCTTCTCGTTCAAGGTAAACAGCCCATTGTAGAGCGGACCGAGGATGTCGTTCCAGTGCGATGCACCGCGCGACAGGTGAGGGTCCAGGCTGTCAGGGTAGTTCTCACGGAGTCGATTCACGATGCCGCCGTACTTGGGCTGCTGGGCGGCGGGCTTGGGCGTGGAGGATGGCGCCGGCAGAGCAGCAGGGGTCCTGGCGACAGGAGTTGACACCTGATCAGCCTTGGCCGGCGGCTTAGCGGCTGGTGTTGGCGAGGCTGTCGGCGCGCAACCTGTCAGAAGCGCGCCTAGCGTCGTCACGCAAATCGCTTGGAGAAACAACTTCTTTGTCCACATTGCTCGACCTCCTGGGAGATTTCAACCTGAAAGCGCAAACCCACTGCTCGACCGGCTAGAAGCGCGACCGCTTTCTCCTTCCGGTTGTCCTTTTTCGAAGCACGAAGGTAGGGCCTTCAGGGTATTGCTTCTCGATGACTTGGCTTGCGCGTTCACGCAGGACGAGACGAGGCTGCCGCCCCTAACGCGAGTTACACTAGCACTTGGCCGTCCCTCTCGATTACTTTCCCATCCAGCTCCACCGTTGGGCTGGTCATGATTCCATCTATGTGGCTCTTGCTTACGCAATTGCCACCGAGGAAGATGTTCCTCCCTAGCGCGATGTGTACGTTTCCAAGAATCGCGCAGTCATACCGCACGCCGCTCAGCCCCCTCGGAACAGTATGGCTCGTGCCGATAGCAAACTCGCCTATGTTGCCCGCCTCGCTGTCGATGGCGACTATTCGTTTCAGCCTCTCGACGTCCTCCGGGTCTCCAGAGATGTCCGCCACCTTGCCGTTAAGCACCTTCACCACCAATGGCTTCGAGAGAGGATAGCCCCAGCCATCCAGCTCACCGTCGTAAACTAGAGTGCCGCTCGCCGTGCCTTCAACGGGCGGTACGGAAGCTTCTGCGTAGTCCGGCACAAAGATTCCGCTAATGGGAGTTGCGCTGTGACCTGGTCTGCCTTTGATGCTCATTCTAAGGTCAGTCCCATGCGGTGTGGTCAGCCTGATGGAGTCGGCCTGCGTGTAGAGTTCGGCCAGCCTTTGCGCGCGTTCCGTCATTTCGATGATATCCTTCTCCGAAAATGGCTTACGCAGGTAATCCTCGGATAGGCCGAGCGTGCCATATACCCTTTTCTCCCAACCTCTTTCGTTTTTCCGCGCCTCATGAGCTGAATTGTGTCCCGAACTTACAGTTACTCTTTCACCCGCTCCAAATATAGCATCAGCCGCCATCATCGCTGCCGCAGTAGTCTTGCGAGGCTCCTCAGCGCTGTTCTGCTTGGGCGGAACAACCATGAAGACCACTTTAGCTCCGCGCTCTCGGGCAACGTTGGCCACGGCCTCTGCGATCGCCATAGAACGGGCATACTCATCAGCGAGCACCAGAAGGTCCTCCTCTGGCTTGATCCTGATGCACGTATCTACTATAAGTCTAATGGCCTCGGTTCGTTCCAGCATCAGTTTCCCCCTTTAGCCTCATTTCCTTCCGTGTAATTCCCATCGTTGTGCGCCCAAGTCTATTTTGCAGCTCCACTATCATCACGCGGTTACTTGTCAGCCCAGTTGTAAGCGACCAAGTGCAGTCCAAATGCTGAAGCCTCGCCGGGGCCCCTAACGTGAGCTTGGCGGACCAACTGCTCTTCTAACGTCATCTTCAAAGTCAGCTCTCGATCCAGTTATATGCCACAAGGTGCTGGCTCAGGTTGGAGGGCTCGATCGGGCCTTTGATGTGCGGCTGGCGCACCTGGTACTCACCGGAGCCAAAGAGGAAAAGGACATCTCCTGCCTCTATCATGCGGCGCTCGAACTGATTTATGAGCTGGCGCCTCTTAGACACGTCGGTCTCCCGGCGCTGCTCGTCCAAAAGCCTGTCAAGCTCAGGGTCTGTCAGATGATACATCCCTTTGGTCCGCCAGTATTGTTCGATGCGCTCAGCTGGTTCCAAAGCCGCCGTCCCGCCATGGATCAGGGCAACGTAGTCGCCCGCATCACGTTGTGCAGTCAGAGTGGTGTGATCCATCACCACCTGCTTGACTTCGACGCCGATCTGCTTCAGTTGAGGAGTGATCAATGTCAGTGCATCCATTGCATAAGGCCGCCTGGAGCTGACTTTCACGTCGAGCGGGAACCCGTTCGGGTAGCCGGCTTCGGCCATGAGCCTCTTGGCCTGTGTAACGTCAGGCTTGTATAGACGCCTTATCTCATCCTTAGGCAATTTCCATGAATCGGCCACACCAAATATGGGGCCAATAAGCTCCCCGTCTCCGTCCGTGACGACCTCAATAAGCGCCTGCCTATCTATGGTCAACGAAAATGCCTGCCTAATGCGTGGGTCATCAAAAGGCTTCTTGCCAGGAAAGAACGTCAGGAACTCGAACTGCGTGGGTATCACCGACGACGTAAGCTGAGGGTTTGTCCTCTTCAGGGACGTAAAATCCTGGTGATTGACAACCACATAGTCAGCCCTCTTTGATCGGAAAGCTGCCAACCGGGTGGCAGAATCGAGTACGATGACCACATTAATGTCATCGAGATAAGGGACCCCCTTGATAAAGTAGTTTGAGTTCTTGGCCAACTTGTAGCTTACCTTATCGGTCCAACTCTTCAAATAGTAAGGTCCTGTTCCAGCCTCAGCACGATTCAGATTGCCATCCTTCTCTACCGCCTCCCTGCCGACCATCCAATTGAAAGGCTGTGCCATGAAGTGCATGAAAGGGGCTGTGCGCTCCTTCAGAGTCAGCCTAACAATGTACCTGTCAAGCACATCGATCTTCGAAACAAGCCGGAACTGGAAGCGCCGGAAGAACCGGGGGTCTTCAGTGGACATCCGCTGAATGTTCCACTTGACGTCCTCGGCAGTCAACTCCCGGCCCTTCATTACCGGCGTATCGTGAAACTTGACTCCCTGGCGGAGGTGCAAAACGTATTCCAGCTCGTTAGGTTGCTCCCATTTCTCGACAAGGTCGGGAGCTATCTCCATCTTCGCATCCAGCTTGAAGAGTCCATTGTACAGCGGAGCCATGAGCTCAGCCCAAAAGGGTGAGCCCCTGGAGAAGTGGGGATCCAGACTGTCGGGATAGCCGATCGTCATGCGAGTAATGGAGCCACCGTATTTAGGTTGGCCAGCCGTTGAAGCGGCGGGTGTGCCGGTGGGGGCGGCTGGTTTGGCCACAGGCGCACGCGTTTCCGCCGGCTTGGCTGGTGGAGCCGTCTGAGGCGTTGGCGCGGGCGCCGCCGAGGTACAGCTCGCCAGCAGCACCCCGACAGCCGACAGATAGCTTGCCGCGATGAACCACCTCTTTGCCTGCATTACATAAACCTCCTTGAATATGAGCCAAGACACAACTTCCTTCGAAGGAAGTCGGCTTCCTGCCGCATTCGTTTGCGTGAAGCGCCAGACGCGAGCGAGGCGCAGGTTGTTGGCTCAGTACCCTTCTCTGTCTGCTGCGGCCGATTTGTCCGAACACAGAGCACGCGGACGGCAGCAACTTGGACAATGCTTCTCACGCGAATCACACCAGGACTTCACCATCCCTTACAATTGTTTTCCCATCCAGCTCCACCGTGGCAGACGTCATTATGCCGTCGATGTGGATCCTGCTCCTGCTCGTTCCGCCGAGCGCGGTATTCTTCCCCAACCCGATGTGGACGGAGCCAAGGATAGCACAGTCGTATCTGGTGCCGTTCAGCGTGCGTGGAACCGTGTGGCTGGTCCCGATAGCGAACTCCCCTATGTTGCTGGCGTCGGCATCAGTGGAGACAATGGCGCTGAGCTTCTTCGTATCCTCAGGGTTCCCCGAGATTCCCGCCACCTTGCCTCTGATCACTTTGAGAATCAGGGGTTTCGTGAGAACGTAGCCCCAGCCATCCATCTCCCCGTCGTAGACGAGCGTGCCGCTGGCCGAGCCCTCCACCGGGGCAACGGGAGCCTCGGCATAGTCGGGGACAAGAATGCCCCGCAGGGGGTGTCGCGTGGTGCCGCGCCTGCCCCTGATGCTCATAGTAAGATTCGTCCCGTGGGGGGTGGTTAACCTGATCGAGTCAGCCTGGCTGTAGAGCTCAGCTATCCTCTCACTGCGCTCCTTCATTTCGGTGATATCCGTGGCGGCAAAGGGCTTTCTGAGATAGTCTTCCGACAAGCCGAGGGTGGCATACAGCCGGACCTCTCTTGTGAGCAGTTCCTGGGCCACGCTGCTGTGGCCGGAGACAGGAGAGACCCATTCACCGGCTCCAAACAACAAGTCGGCGGCTCTCATAGCGGCTGCGGTCGTTTTGCGAGGCTCTTCGCCTCCAATGTGTCTTGGCGGCACTACCATATAGACCACTCTGGCGCCCCGCTCCCTGGCGGCGGCCGCCACAGCCTGGGCGATAGCCTGTGGCCGTGCATAGTCATCGGCTACAACAAGCAGGTCCTCCTCAGGCTTTACTCGCATGCACTTGTCCACTATTAGCCTTACGGCGTCGGTTTGTTCCAACATGAACTCGTCCTCTTTTTCCGATTGCGCTCTTGCCCCGCTCTGCTGAGCGGCTTGGTCTGATACAAGTCAAGCGCCGCCGGGCGCATCTCGCCCGGGTCTGCTATCTATTGATCCAGTGGTAAGCTACGACGTGCTGTCCAAGCGCCGAACCTTGCTGGGGCCCCTCGACGTGGGGCTGGCGGACAAGCTGCTCGCCATAGCCAAAGAGGAAGGCCACATAAGCCTTCTCTATCATCAGCCTCTCAAACTGATTCAGGATCTGGCGCCGCTTCTCTTCGCCCGCTGCTCGCTGCTGCTCGGCAAGCAACCTGTCGACCTCCGGGTCGTTCATATGGTACTGTCCTTTGCTCCGCCAGTAGTGCGGTATGCGCTCGCCGGGCTCCAGCGCGGCCGTGCCGCCGTGGAGCAGAGCAAGGTAGTCCCCGGCATCGCGATGGGCGGTCAAGGTCGTATGCTCCAACACCCTCTGTCTGACCTCGATGCCAATGCGCTTAAGTTGCTCCGCCACTACGGTGAGAGTGTCCATAGCATCTTTCCGCCGGGCGCTCACCTTGACCTCCAGTGGAAAGCCATTGGGATACCCGGCCTCGGCCATGAACTGCTTGGCTTTTGCTATATCTACGGTGTAGAGGCGTTTGAGCTCTTCGGCGGGCAACCGCCAGGAGGGAGCGACACCGTAGACGGGGCCGGATAGCTCAGCCTCTCCCTCCATGACGATTTCGATCAACACTTGCCGATCGATGGCCAGGGAGAAGGCCTGGCGGACGCGCTGGTCATCAAAGGGTTTCTTTGCGGGGTGAAAAACCATGAATACTTGATGGGTTGGCAAACTTGAAGCGGTGACCTTGGGGTTCGCCTTCTTCAAAGAGCTGTAATCATTGTGGGAGACCAATATGTAATCGGCCCGGCTGGAGCGGAAAGCGGCAAGCCTGGTCGCGGAGTCAGGAACGATGATGACGGTGACCTCATCCAGATACGGGATGCCCTTGATAAAGTAGTTAGGGTTCTTCGACAGCTTATAGCTTACCTTCTCGGTCCAGCTCTTCAGGTAGAAGGGCCCGGTTCCCGCTTCCCCACGGCTCAGATCTCCGAATTTTTCCACCGCCTCTCTTCCCACCATGGTGTTGTAAGGCTGAGCCAGGAAGTTCATGAAGGGGCCCGTCGGTTCGGCAATGGTCAACTTCACCGTATAGGGGTCCGGCGTCTCGATCTTGCCAACTGGTTTGAATTGCCACGCCCTGAAGAACTGAGGTCTATCGGTGGCCATCCGCTGGATGTTGAATTTGACGTCTTCGGCGGTGAGCTCTCGCCCTTTCATCTCAGGGCTGTCGTGGAATCTCACGCCCTTACGGAGGCGGAGAACGTATTCCACATCGCTGGGCTGCTCCCACTTCTCCACAAGATCGGGGACTATCTCCATGTTTTCGTTCAGCATGAACAGACCGTTATAAAGCGGACCGAGCACGTCGTTCGCCCAAGCGGCGCCACGGACGAGGTGAGGATCCAGGATGTCGGGGTAATTCTCCCTAAGGCGGGTAACAGAGCCGCCGTATTTAGGTTGGCCGGCTGTTGAAGCGGCAGGTGTGCCGGTGGGGGCGACTGGCTTGGCCGCGGGCGCACGCGTTTCCGCCGGCTTGGCTGGTGGGGCCATTGGGGGCGTTGGCGCGGGCGCCGCCGCAGGAGTACAGCCCGCAAGCGCCAGCCCCAAGACTACCAGAGGACTTACCAACCGGAGAAGCTGCTTCCTTAGCATTATGAACCTCCCTAGTTTCGACGAATGCCAATCTGAGGATGGTGCTAGCCCGCCTGAAGTGGTCGCGGGAAGTCGGCCTGCCTCTCTTCGTGTTCGCGTGCGCCGGTCCAACGTACCGGCCACCGGTATTGTCTGATATCGTGCCTCTCTGATTTCCTTTCCCAACCCAGAACAAGAGTTATCTGTCGATCCAGGCACGAGCGACCAAATGCTGACCGAACGCCGAGGTCTCTCGCGGCCCCTTGATGCGAGGGTTGCGGACTAGGGTTTCCGGGTACCCGAAGAGGAATAGAACGTAAGCTCTCTCTATCATCATTTGCTCAAACTGATTGACAATCTGGCGCCTTCTCGCTACGTTCACCTCGCGCCGCTGGTCATCCAGCAGTTTACCCAGGTCCTGGTCCTTGAGATGGTACATTCCTCCGATCCGCCAGTACTGCTCTATGCGCTCGCCTACCTCCATGGCGGCACCACCCGAGTGCAGAACGGCGGCGTAGTCTGCGGCGTTGCGCTGAGCGACGAAGGTAGTATGCTCAAGCACCTTCATTTGAACCTCAACGCCGATCTGTTTCAATTGTTGCGCCAACACTGTGACAGAATCGACGCAGTCCTTTTGCTGGGCACTCGCCTTAATCTCCAAGGAGAAGCCGTTGGGATATCCGGCCTCAGCCATGAGCTTCCTGGCTGCAGGCGTATCGACTTTGTAGAGGCGCTTCAACTCCTCGGGTGGCAGGCGCCAGGACGCCTCGATGTCCCCGTAGACAGGACCGGTGAGCTCTGCCACACCGTCCATGACAACGTCAATCAGCGCCTGCCGGTCTGTTGCCAGAGAGATGGCCTGGCGAACGCGCTGGTCAGTGAATGGCTTATTTGCCGGGTTGAACGCAAGAAAGATGAAGCTAAAGGGCAGGTAGGAGAAGGTGATTGCCGGATTGGTCCTTTTCAGGGCATCTGAGTCGGATTTCGAGACCAGAATGTAGTCCGCCCGGCCGGAGCGGAACGCGGCAAGCCGGCTGGCCGGGTCAGGAACGATGATCACGTTGACCTCATCGAGATAGGGGATGCCCCTGACGAAGTAGCTCGGGTTCTTGGCCAGCTTATAGCTTATCTTCTCCGTCCAGCTCTTGAGGTAGAACGGGCCGGTACCTGCCTCCGAGCGCACCAGCTCTCCGGATTTCTCCACCGCCTCTTTGCCAACCATATAGTTGAAGGCCTGGGCCATGTAGTTCAGGAAAGGGGCTGTGGGCTCTTTCAAGCTGAGCCTGACCGTATGCTTGTCGGGTGTCTCAATGCTGGCGACCACGCCGAATTGCCAGCTTCTCAGAAACTTTGGGTCGTTGGTGGCCATCCGCTGTATGTTCCACCTGACGTCTTCCGAGGTCAGCTCCCGTTCCTTCATCACCGGGTTGTCATGGAACTTCGCCCCCTTGAAAAGGTGCAGGACGTATACCAGATCCGTCGGCTGCTCCCATTTCTCTGCCAGGCCCGGGACTATCTCCATGTTCTCGTTCAGCTTTAGCAGGCCATCGTATAGCGGAGCGAGGACGTCGAGCCAGGCCTTAGAACCGCGGGCGAGATGAGGGTCCAGGGTGTCGGGGTACCTCTCCCTGATGCGGGTGACCGCGCCGCCGTATTTGGGTTGCTCGACGCTGGGCCTAGGAGTGGCTTTGGGGGCGACTGGCTTTGCGCTCGGCGTCGTGGCTGCCGGGCTGACTGCCGGCGTACTGCCCGGTTTCGGCGTGGGCGCTGCTGGCTGAGTCGGCGCTGCCTTTGGCGTCGCCGCTGGCGCGGCTGCGGGAGCGCAAGTCGCCAGGAACAGCCCGAGAACCGTCAGACAGCTTGCCGCAAGGGACGATCTCTTTGCCAGCATTGCCGACCCCCTTCTCTACGAAGCCGAAAAGCACGCACATGGCCTGGCCACTCTGGGGAGCAAAACCATTTCAAACGAGGACCTTGCCCTCCCGAACGATGATCTTCCCATCCAATTCAATGGTAGGATCGGTCACTATCCCGTCGATGTGAACTTTACTCACGGTAGTGCCGCCTAAGAGCGTGTTCTTTCCCAGCCCAACGTGAACATAGCCCAGTATGGCGCAATCGTATCTCGTGCCGGAGAGCCTTCGTGCAACAGTGTGACTGGCGCCGATGGCGAACTCGCCAATGTTGCTGGCGCCAGCGTCCGCTGTTACCACCTTTTTCAGTTTGTCGACGTCTTCCGCGTTCCCCGTGATGTCCACGACCTTGCCCTTGGCCACTTTAAGGACTAGCGGCTTCGAGAGAGTGTAGCCCCAGCCATCAACCTCGCCGTCGAAGACCAGAGTGCCCTTCGATGTGCCCTCGACTGGGGGGACCGGCGACTCGGCATAATCTGGAACGAGGATGCCTTTGAGAGGATGCAGCGGGGTGCCGTGTCTTCCCTTGATGCTGAAGGTGAGATCCGTGCCATAAGAGGACGACATTCTCACCACCTCCGCCTGGTTATAGAGCTCGGCAATCCTCTCGCTGAGCTCTTTCATCTGGAGGATGTCCTTTTCGGAGAACGGTTTCCGGAGATAGTCTTCGGAGAGCCCGTTGGTGGCATACTGCCTGATTCCCTTCCTCATCAACTCTTCATGCACGGCGGCATGACCACCGATGGGGTTAGACCTCTCGCCGGCCCCGAAAATGACGTCGGCAACTCTCATGGCTGCGGCTGTAGTCTTGCATGGCTCCTCGCCCTTCGCCTTTGGCGGCCCGATTGCACAGACCACACTCGCCCCCCGTTGTTTGGCCACAGACGCTACGGCCTGGGCGATTGCCCGAGGGCGAGCATAGTCGTCGGCCACGATTAGCAGCTCATCCTCCGGTTTGATCCTCATGCACGTGTCCACTATCAACCTGACGGCATCCGTTTGTCCGAGCATCATTTCCCTTCTCGCCTAGTTCCAGTTTCTTCGTCTGCAATCAAGTTATGTTCCGGCGCGAATGCGACTTCCCCCTACTTTGCCAGCCAGATGTCTCTGTTCCTCGTGGCCGCGGCAAGACTTGGTGGCGCGGAGAAGTTTTTGACTTCCAGCCAGCTGGCCAGGAAGTTATCGGCCCAATAAGGCCAGAGGATGGGCCACTCCTGGAGAAGAATGCCATCCAGCTCCCTCACCATCGCCTTCCTCTTGGCCACATCCAGGGTTCGAGCTTGTTCGAAGAACAGGTCATCGAACTTCTTTACGCTCCACATGCTGTAGTTCTGGGCAGCACCAGTCAACAACTTGCGGCTCAGGTCATCGGGATCGTTTACCCGCCAGGCATTCCCCTGCGACCCGATCTGGAAATTACCTGACCTCACATGCGTATTGTACACTGTCGTCTCCAGCACCTGGATGTTCGCTTTGATGCCGATCGTCGCCAACTGGTCCCTCAAGTATTCAGCAGCTTGCTGGTCCTCTCGCAGCGCACGCGCCAGGAGGTTCATCGTGAAGCCATCAGGGTAGGCGGCCTCCGCCAGCAGTCTGCGCGCCTCGGCCCGGTCAGCGTCCTTCGGCTGCCGGTAGCCTGGGAGCTTAGCGACCTCCTCCTCGGGGAGCCCCCAAGGCCCCGGAGGAAGAAAGGTCCCGATCCTGGCTGCTCCCTCTCCGAGGAGCAGGCGGATGGCGGCCTGCCTGTCATAGGCTAAGCTCAGCGCCCGCCTTACGCGCACGTCGCTGAACGGCGGGTTGGTGACGTTGATCGGATGTGAGGGAGATTGGAAGGCGGGAAACCTCCAGACAGCCACATGGGGGTATTCGGCCTTTAGCTTCTGTGCCTCTGAAGGAGTAAGGGGGGCGAAGCGGCCGGTCATCTTCACCTGCCCGGTCCGTAGGGCGGAGAACCTCGTAGCGCCATCCTTTATGATGTAATGGGCGACGCCGTCAAGATAGGGAAGGCCCTTCATGAAATAGTCTGGATTTCTGACAACTTCAACGCTGACTCCGGAGGTATAGGACTTGAACTTGAAGGCGCCCGTACCCAGAACATCCCTCTTCATATCACCTTTGGCTTCGACGATATGCTTCGGGTAAATCACAAACCAGTCAATGGCGAACTGGGCCATGAAAGCGACGTAGGGTTGCTTCATCACAATCTTGACGGTTTTCTCATCCGGTGTCTCTGTCGTGACCACAAACTCGAACTGTTCCTGACGAGCACTCCTAATCCCTTTGGGCGGGTTCATCTGGCGCTCCATACTGTGGCGGACATCCTCGGAAGACAAGGGCTTACCGTCGTGGAACCTGACACCCTCGCGGAGATAGAAGGTATAAACCGTACCGTCGGGGCTCATCTCCCACCTTTCAGCCAGCACTCCGACGATATTGCCGGTGCGGAGGTCGTATTCAACCAGGTTGTCGTAGGCCGAGGCTGCGACGTCCAGGATAGCCCTGCTACCTTCCTGATGTATATCAAAATGCGCCGGGTCCGCACTCGCCGATACGGTCAGAATACCGCCGTACTTAGGTTGGTCGGCGGCAGTCTTTGGGGTAGCAACCGGGGCGGCGGGGCTGGCTGCGGGAGTAATGCCCGGTTTCGGTGTGGGCGCCGCTGGCTGAGCTGGCGCTGATTCTGTCTTAGGCGTCGGCGCCGGTACGGCTGCGGGGGCGCACCCCCATACGAGCATGCCGAAAACCGCGAGGCAACTGAGCACCAAAGGCGATTGTCCGTTCTTCATGGCGGACCTCCTTTCGTCGCAGAGCCCTAATCCACAAAAACGCGCAAGCCGACTTGCTGATCGTACAGGCCAAGTCGGCTTCAAGCCCCGTCGTCACGTCCGCCTCTACAACGCCGATTCTGGCGAGCTGAGATCGGTACGACCTTCAGTATTCTCAGTCGATTAGCTTCAGTTGAGATTCAAAACTGAGTGGAGCTTAAGCTCCACCTCTTTCGCCACCTCCTTGTGCGGCTCCAGTGTAGTGTGTATCTCGCCGGTTGTCAATAGCCCGACTGGCGCGATATGGTCCCCCATGCGGCCGAGCTAGGTCCGGGAGAACTCCAGGCACAGGAAGCGCTTCGTCCCTGGCAAAAGCTTCCCCCACTCGCTGACTCGCCACCCCACCACCCAGATGATCCGGCCGGCAGAGCAGACCAGCGGCACGCCGTCGCGCCTGGCGCGGGGAATTTTGGCGTCCACCATGAAGTCCTGCAGCTTCTTCGGCTGGGCCAGGCCCAGCGGCTGAAACCTGTCCCCCGCGCGCCGGCTGCGCACCGTAAGCTCATCCCCGACGGCCTCCAGGTCGAAACAGGCGCGATAGGGGTCTGCCCCCGCCGGAGCATAATCGGCGATCCTTGCCAACACCCTCCAGCCGGGCAAGGCGGTCTCGCCGGGGACAACAAGCGGCCTCTCTTCAGGGGGAGGGGCGCCAGCCTGCGCAGGCGTGCGAGGGGCCAGAGTGCATTCGCCGTAGCCAGCAGTGAACTCCAGGTTGTGGGGGAGCGCCAGCCTCGTACCCACCGGCTTCCTCAGCATCGCCATCATGTCTTCGATATGAACGGCCTCGAAGTCCCTCATGTGGCCCAGAATCCGTTGCGCCGCGTCCCTCAGAAGGTAGCGTTGCAGGGCTGGATGCAGCGCCAGCATAGAACCGGTGTCGAACGTGATGGCTCCGCCCGTCTCTTGTTCCACGCTATCTCGGACTCGTTCCGCTTCAGCCCCGATGAAAGCGAAATCGTCGACCGCCAGACGCCCCGCCCGCCGCAGGACCTCTTTAACATTCCGATTGAAATTGACCAGTAATGGGAGCAACTCCCACCGGACCCTGTTCCTGAGCAGGGAAGGCGAAAGGTTGGAAAGGTCTTGTCTCGGCGACAGCCTGTGCTCCGCGCAATAGCCCCCGGTCTCCAGGCGGGTGACATCGAGGAGTGGGCGGACGAGGGGTAGAGTGGTCCCGGTGGCGGTGAAGCGCCACTCAGCCGCCGGAGCCATGCCCCGCAGCCCGCCGGTTCCGGCGCCTCGTAGGAAATGGAGCAGAACGGTCTCGACCTGATCATCGGCGGTGTGGCCTACAGCCACTCTAGCGGCGCCGACCGTCATTGCCACCTCGGCCAGGAAAGCATAGCGAACCTCTCGCGCTGCCTCCTCGAGAGAACGACGGTGCGCGGCCTGGTAAGCCCGCACGTCGCGGCTATCAACGGTCGCGGGCACGCCAAGCGCGCCAGCCAGATCGGAGACATATCGGGCATCTGCGGAAGAGTCGGCGTCACGGAGAAGGTGGTTGAGGTGGGCAGCGTGCAAGTGGATCGATAGCTCTGCTGAGAGTGAAGCCAGGAGGTGCAGCAAGCAAACAGAGTCGGGCCCGCCCGAGACGCCAACGACGACGGTCTGCCCGGGGAGAAGAAGGTCGTGCCCCCGGATAAACCGCAGCACCCTTCGCGGCAAGTCTTCGCTGTGTCTCACCCTAATCGCTGAAGAAGAGGTCCCACCAGCGCTGCCAGTTGGGTCGTGGCTCCGTTTTCCTGGCTTTCGGGCTTGCTTCCTCAGCCGCTCCGGCCACAGGACTGGGGGCCAGGACCACTACCGCCCTCTCGCCAACCTTAATGAGGTTGAGATCCTCGCGGGCGACCTTTTCTATATACTCGTCAGACTGAAGGTATTCCTTCTGCGCCTTCAGGACGTCGTATTTGGCTCGCTGCGCCTCGATCTCCTGCTTCAACCGGGCTTCTTCCTGACGCTGCTGATACTCTCTGAGCGCCCAACTGCCAGTGCCCAGGCCAAAATAAAGGAGAATGGGAATGACCAGAAAAAGGAGAATCCTGCTAGCCGGAACGCCACGCAGCCAGTTCATTGTTTCCTTTTCTGCACCTTAGTAGCACACGTCTGGAAGCTATTCTACATTACGTAAGATGAACATGCAATAGTCCTGATTTTCGATTCTTGATTGCGGATTTTTGATTGAGCAGCAGTCCTCGCCACAAAGATCGCGGTTAGGTCGTCCGCTTCTTTCCTGAGGGGTTCGACCAAGTTACGCTGCAATAGGTCGCCATCTCCAATGGGTTCGAGCCAGAATACGCACTCTTCCGCTTCTTCCGCAACTATGCCCATCTTCGCAACAAACTCTGCCTTGGATCTACCTCGGTAAGCAGCTCGGTAGTTGGCTGCCACGGAAGTTCCCCTTCGAACGAGTTGACTCGCCACCGCCCGCCCGGAGGCCGTTTTCGGCAACAAGTCCACCACTCGGACCACCTGCAGCGCGAACCGCCTTGTCCGTTCCTTCAATTCACGCTCGTCCATACTTGCTCCTCAATCAGCAATCAAATGGCACGTGTCGTTGAGCGACTCCAGCACCCACCTGCCATCGGAAAGAGCCAGGACGCTTATAGAGCCGACGCCCAGGTGCAGCCTGCGGAAATGCGACAGAGGCAGGCCGATGGCTTTGCAGATGATAGCGGTGATGGCGAAGTTGTGGCTGACGATGACCACGTCCCCATCTGGATGCCTGGCTGCTATCCTCGCGATGCAGTCCCAGGACCTTTGCTGAAGGTCCTGAAGACCCTCGCCTCCCGGCAGCCGGACACTGCTCGCATCCCTCCGCCACTGCGCCATGAAATCGACGTAGCGGCTCCTCATTTCATCGTAGGTAAGTCCTTCCAGGTCCCCTTCGTTTAGCTCCACGAGCCCTGGCTCAATCTCGCAGGGCCTGCCGCATGTCATGGCCACGCAGCGCCCGGTCTGCAGAGCGCGCTTGAGGGGACTGGAATAGACCCCGGCGACAGCTTTCGACTGCAGCGCCCGGGCGACAGCCTCTGCCTGCGCCCGGCCCCGTTCGTTAAGTTCGACATCGGAGGAGCCCTGAACCCGCTCGCTCCTGTTCCACTCCGTCTCGCCGTGTCTTACGAGGATCAAGCGCAGCATGTCACTGTCTCTGCGCATCGGCGTAATGTCTCGCCAGGGCAACCCGCTTGCCGTATGGCGGGTGGGAGTAGAAGAAAATCTCCACCCACCGGCTGGGCTCGGCCTCAGAAAGGTTCTGGTCCGTCAGTTTGGTGATCATGCTTATGAAGGCCCGCGGATTCTCGGTAAGTCTCAGAGCAAACCTGTCGGCGAGGCTTTCGATGCCCTGGCTGTAAGCATTGTCCAGGGGCCGGATGGCCAGATTGAACCCTGCCACTACGAGGACAAAGAGCGGGAAGGCGGCCACATCCGCGATGCCGCCGAAACCGAAAAAGGGCACGGCCATCTTTAACACAAGTCCCGCCAGGTAGAAACTCGCCAGGATCGTGACGGACTGGAACAGGATGAGGCGCGGGATGTCCCGATGAACATGATGGCCCAGCTCATGCGCCACAATCACCTCGATCTCGTCGGCTGAGTATTCGCCCAACAGCGTATCGCTCAGCACTATGCGACGGGTATTCGCCAGACCCATCAGTGCGGCATTGGCCTCAGTTACTTTGCGACTGAAATCCAGGACAAAGGCCCCGCGGACTTCCGTCCCGGCGCGCCTCGCCAGCGACACCAGTCTTCGAGAAAGCTCTGCATCGTCCAGGGGTTTCTGCTTGTAAAAGAGAGGCGTGATAAGGATTGGGGCGAGGTGGGAGAGAACGACGCTGAAGGAGATGAGGAAGGCAGCAGCCAGGAGCCACCAGATTTCGGGGAAAGCCGCCAGAAACCAGTAGACTGCAACCATAGCCAGCGAGCCCAGCCCCAGACCGACCAGGCCGCCCTTAGCGAGGTCCCACAGCCAGGAACCGAGGCTCTGGTGAGACAACCCGTAACGATGGGGAAGGACGAATCCCGCATAATAGGTCATCGGCGAGGCGACAAGGCTGTAGCCAACCGCGACCGTGAGGAAATAGGCGGCCACTTGAGCCGGCAGCGGGAAGCTGTAGAGATTGCGCAGCCAGGCCGAGAGGCCGGTAAACAGCAAGAAAAGGAGCGCCGCGACGCCCAGCGCCAGCTCAGCGAAGAAGAGGCGGCGAGAGAGGGCCGCATATTCTCGGGACCTCCGCTGCCTCTCTTCGTCCGGAGAGTATATGTCCCCCACTCCTCCGGGTGCCGGGGAGTCCGCACCAGGGCCGTTAGCGCCCAAGGCCGGAATCCACGTGGAGGGCCAGTTTCGTGCGGTGAATGAGTGACGGGCGCTCGGTGAAACCCAGCGCGGCGGTCACCTGTTCCGGCCTGCCCGTCGCCGAGCTATCGGTGCGCAGTCGCATCCCCAATACGCACTCGCCTTCGCGCCACTGTTGGAGGTTGATGTCAACTATCAAAGGACGCAGATCGTAGCGCCGGGGGCCCGTATCTCTCATATGCTCCCAGGGGATGGCATCGGCGGCCAGCATGGCCTGGACCGCGGACTCGACCTCTCCACGGTCCCTCCTGGTAGAGACCGTGACGACATACTCCCCGAAGCGCACTACGGACTGAAGCGACGGCCACGATAGGCCAACCTCCTCCACAGCCCGAAGGGAGATCCCCTTGGGCAGTTGCGCATCTAAAGACCTCATGAACAAGTAGGGCGTCACCCGTCTCTCCAGGTAGATGTCGGCCAGCTCGGCGTCGCTTGTAATGCCCACCGCCAGAGGCGCCGCCAGAGATATCCTGGGGTGCGGATTGAATCCTTGCGAATAGGCAAGATGCAGGCCAGCGCGGCGAATCGCCCTCTCCCAGAGCCGCATGAGGTCCAGATGAGATATGTACTTGAGTTCTTCGCCGCGGGCGAAGGTGACGCGCAAACGTTGTAACATAGGAGCTTTCAGCGATCAGCTATCAGCGGTCAGTCCACCCACGGGCCTACTCAATAACCAAGATATAAACACCAAACAATGACCAGTAACCAAGATACAAGCACCCAGTCGATGGCCAATGACCAGGATACAGACACCGAGTCAACAACCAATGATTAGCATACGAACACCAACTCAACAACCAATAATCAAGGTATCAGAACCAATTCAATAACCAGTAGCTAAGATGCGAACACTAAGTGAATAGCCAATAGCCAACATGCAAGAACCAGACTTTCTTGGTCATGTCTCTTGTAACCCGGTCATCTGGTTATCGTTTTTTGGTTATTGTTTCTTGTATCTTGGTTATTTCCTGCATTTCGTGGTCAAAACTGATAGCCGATGGCTGAGCGCAGAAAGCTGCGTCAGACCTTGCTTACCAGAATCCGTTCTATTTTGAGGCCCTTCATCTCTGCCACAACGAACTTCAGGTCGGCGTATTTGAGCTGCTCCCCTTGCTTCGGGATTCTTCCCAGGTCAGAGAGTATGAAGCCTGCCACCGTCTCGTAGGCGCCCTTCGGCAAATTAAGCCCTAGCTCCTCGTTAGCTTCCTCGATCCTCATGGAGCCGTCTATCTCACGGGTCTTTTCGTCTATGACCTGTATCTCGCGGGCCCCGGCCGCCTCAGTCTGTACCTGCCCCACTATCTCTTCGACAAGCTGGTCGAGAGTGACCAGCCCGGCCGTTCCGCCGAACTCGTCCACGACGATGACCATCAGATTGCCTGTTTCCTGCAACTCCTTGAGAAGGTCAGAAATGCGCTTGGTTTCCGGCACGAAGTAGGCCGGCAGGACAAACCGCCTGATGGTCTCATCTTCGCGCAATTCGCCTCTGGCATAGGACTGGAAGATTTCCCTGATTGACAGGATGCCCACGATGTTGTCAATGCTCTCCTCGAAGACCGGATAGCGGCTGTGAGGAGATTGGAGGAAGAGATTCAGGAAGTCGGGCAGCGGCGTATCCTGTTCCACCTCGATAATCTGCGGTCGGGGCAGCATCACCTCTCGCGCCGTGCGCGTACCGAAGTCGAATACATTTTGTATTATCTCTGCGGCCGCCTCTTCAACTGTGCCCTCAGCTTCGCCGATGTCGACGAGCATCCGTAGCTCGCCTTCAGTAACCGAGGGCTCCTCCACGCGGCTGCCCCTCACCACTCGCGTCACCAACCGGGACAAGGCGGCAAAGACAGCGGTTAGCGGCCGCATCACTGTCATGGTGAACTCCATGGGCCGCGCCACAACGAGGGCGAAGGCTTCCCTCCTTTGCATGGCGGCCACCTTGGGCAGCATCTCCCCAAACAGCAGCACGACGACAGTCATTACGGCAGTAGCCAGAGGGACAGCGCCCTCGCCCACGAGGGTAATCGCCAGCGCAGTGCTCGCCGCAGTAGCCAAAATGATAAAGAGGTCCTGGCCAAGGACGACGGTGGCAAAGAAATTCTCCTCGTTGCCGATGACTCTCAGCACTGCTTGAGCAGACCTGTTTCCCTGCTCCGCCAGGTGCCTCACTCGCATCCTGCTCACCGATATGAGGTTGACCTCGGAGCTGGTAAAGAAGGCCACCAGAATCAGGCTAATGACTATGATCACGAGATTAACCGTCAGGTCAGAGCCGGCTAACGGCAAGCCCTCCATTGAAGTATCAACCTCCTCGCGCCGGCATGCGGTGACTGGCGCTACCAAGAATAACGAGTACCTTTAAGGCCATGATAGCATCGGCAGAAAGGGAGTGTCAAAGAAGAGGGATGGCGGTTGCGCATCGATATTGACGAACGTGCGGATATGGCCGTACAATTTGGATGCTGTGCTCGCTTCGGTGCGCGAGGCAGAGGGGGACTTGTGGCGCACACCAAAGGGACAACTGGACCGGCCGCCCGTGCGATGCAAGCGTTGGCGAGTCAGGCGAAGGAGCTGAGAGCCAGGCTTGATCCGCAGACTATCGTGCTTCTCGTAGTCCTTTGGGTCGGTTCGATAGTCGCCGCTTTGAGGCCCATGGGCTACGACGTTAAGCTGGTTCTCATGGCCGTGGGCGTGGTCGCGATTGGGTTTATTCTTCTTGTCCGTTTCCTATCGCACAATCCCTACACGCGGCGCTTTCTCCCGTTGCGCATTGGAATCAGCACCGCGCTGGCCTCCCTGGCTTTGTATAGCGGACGAGAGCTAATCAACGAGTTAGCCCTTGTCTTCCTGATTCCCATCCTCTACTATGCGACTCGGTTCGGTACGTCGGCTGGTCTGGCCACCGCGATCACGAGTTCTCTCGCGCTCTTCGTTGTCTACCTGCTCCAACAGAACTTTGGTATAGGCGCAGATTTTCCGGGGATCATGCTGTTTGTGGTCGTCTTCTACTCCGCTGCCCTCATCGCCGGTGTGGTTACCGATGAGTCGCAGCGCAAGATAAGTGCGCTGGTGGCGGCGTCTGGCGCCACCGACGGTCTCACCGGGCTCGCGAGTCGCAGGCATTTCAACGACATTCTAACTGAAGAGTTCCAGTGCGCTAGTCGGAACCGGAGTGACCTTCGGCTGGTCATGCTCGTCGTGGATGGCCTGCAGCACCTGAATGAGACGTATGGACGCAAGTGCGGAGATGCGATTCTGCAAGAGATCGCCGGACTGGTGGGTTTGAACGTGGAGGTGGGAGATGTGGTGGCGCGGTATTCCGGCGGTACCTTCGTGGCTGTGCTTCCGGGAGCGAGCAAAGGCAGAGTAGCCGAAGTCGAGGAGCGACTCGTATCCAGCTTGGCCAGATACGTCTTTCAGTGCAATGGGCGCCCTGTGGAAATCTCGGTGGCCGTTGGCAGCGCCGTCTATCCAGGGCCAGGGGTTGCCAGCGAGGAAGACCTTTTGCGCATGGCAAGTGCGGCGTGCAGGAGGGCAGGAGCAACCAGGGGCGACAGCGCTGGAATGGATCTAGGTCGCCTTTAGCGCCCGAAATCGCACCGCGCCGGTAGGGTTCCGTTGCGGTTTTCATCAGGTCCATAGCCTCATTGCAGCATCCACCCCCTTTGCGCCATCTGACCAAGACCGCGAACCAGAGAACAAAAAGCCCTTCCAAGCACGAAAGCATTGGGGAATTGGGCTGTCAAAGAGAATGAACCCCACGGGACATATCTAGCCTTCGCGATATACTCTGGCGGGGGCGCGTTACCAAGTCACTGCGCTTATCAATTCTTCAGTCTGGAAGAGGTGGAAACTACAACGAACCCGCTCTCCTTCCGATGCATAGAGCGATCCCTAAGGGGATAGGCCCAAGGAACCCAGGCCCAATTTATAGGTCCCTGCATCCTTATCGTACGCTATGCTAGTGATTCTCAAGTCTGTTCCCCTTTCGGCAGAACTCCGAATCAAGTCTGAGAGCTTTCCCTCTCGCACAAATTGGGGCTGCCCCGGTAACCCCTGCTCTAAAGGAGAGGCGATGACCCTTTCCAAACTCTGATCCATCTCTTGAAAAAGAACTCGTTCCATCCGGACTACATGCTGCCGTGTAGTTCTTCTTGAGCCTTCGCCCCCAGCCAGCAAAGGGCTGCCGCTCAAGAGTAAGCCGTAGACAGACCGCGTGTCCAGTATTTGTATTTGATGGCCTATCTTGAGAGCAGAGGCAGTTAGCTGTTGTACAGCTGCTGGGGAAAGAGTCAGCAATTTGAGAGCGTCCACAAGGAACGCGGTCAGAGAATTCTCATCTGCTAGTACGGGGACAAGCCCCAAGGGAGCAAACACCATTGGTGCGATTCCCTGGGGCAGTCGCTTTAGTTCTTCGCCAAGGACGAATCTCCACTTGCTGGGTTCCCGCTCCCCTTTACCACAAAGGTAGAGGACGAAGGAGGTTACCCAAGGATGTTGCCCGATGAACTCATCTGAAAGGATATCCAGGTCGACCAATGCCGCAAGCGAGTCCTCGTACTCTCCGTGGAACTTCCGCCATCCCTCTTCAGAATCGATGCACTCGTTCTCGAGCCTGTACCACGTCAACTCCGGGGGAGCATAGCGGAACGGCATTAGTTTCTTGGCCTTGTCAAAACATTCCGCGAGGACCGCATCGAACGGTTTGTTGTCGAAAGGCATCCAGTTTCGGACCGACCTTGCACGTGCTATGAGGCAAATCCCCCTCATATCCCTTCCTCCTTTAAAGAGGGCCATTTCCTTTCTACAGAAGAAATGAATTGGGCAAGGACACCACTATCTGTCCTGAGGCTCCTGAGAGTCTCGGCTGCCAACTTCAAAGTTCCAGGGCTAGCACTAGTGTCTCCCGCCACCCATAAGAAGACATCAAGCTGGCTCGGCTTATCAGCACGCAGCAGGAGGTCCAACTTGCTCAGTTCGTTCGCGATAAGGCTAAGCTGTTGACCAGGGTCAAACATCTGGACCACGTCTGTGTTGTACCTCCAACGCAGCCAGTCCCGCAGGGCTTCTATGGACGTAAGAATAGATTCTACTGACCTGTCACTCACCATCTGGGGATTCAGCTCCCTTAGGGGCCCAAAAACCTCCTTCACTTTCTTTAAGAACTCCTCCAGCTTTGAAGCGGTTTTTCTCGTTTCTTCAATCATCTTGTCTGAGACTTTGATCACTACGGGGATAGCTCCCAAGAGGACAGGGAGGATAAGAAGTTTGGCGATACTGCCCCTCTCACGCGCCAGGTCGAGGGCATCTTTTTCGAATATCAGCATTGCGAGGGCAAATACAAATCCATAGACAACCGCCGTCATCAAGATTACAAGCAGAGGCTGCCAACGTTTGTCGCTGGGGGTAAGGATAGCAGACCGGCGCATTCTGAACCACAGAGAGAGGAGAATCAGGACGCCAACCACAACCAGAGCCCCGTACCAAAAGGGGTCTACCTCCGGGTTCTTGTCTGTCTCGTTGGTAGACAAGTAGCCATCAAAGTATTGTATGGTGTCGGGAAGCTCGCCAAAAAGGACCATGAGAAGACCAGACCATACGTAAGAGGCTACGTTGTCGAACTTCAAGAAATAGCTGGATGCTCTCTTCAATTGATCCATGTCGCCTGCTTACGCAACAAGGCCTCTTTTTTGACCGGATTTGCCGCGGACCGGGGTTTCCCACATCAATTCAGGACGATGACTGTCACCAGGCGCCATCGCTGGTGTGTGCACATGATAGGTCTTTCTTTCGCTGGCTGTCAAGCCCGCGCTATTCCGACCTGCCCCTGGTTGATAGCCTGTTTCATTACCTTTCAAACAGGCCCCGCGCGAGGCTATCTAAAAAGGCAAAATCCGAATTCTTGTCCCCCACTTGTGGGGCAGCGTAGCTTTGTGCCAGCGTCGCGATCCACCACTGTGGGCCAATATGCGGCGCTCCATGTTATCGTTGTCCCCACTGGGCCGGCCGGCGCGGACTTGACGGGCTCCCGAGGCCTCCCCCAGCCCTCCGACCCCTGCCCAGACATCAGTGTTACTGGCAACCCAGCCGGGCACGATGTGAGTGTCCACCGCTTTCTCCAGCAGACTGCGCGAAATAGCCAGGTGTTCCTCGTTTGGCTCCGTTAGCTCCGCCGGCCCTCCGAAGGGTTCAAACCGTGGCCTTGGTCTCATCGATGGCCCTGCGCGCCTCCATGGCATGCGCCGGAATACCTTCTGGACCTCCTGGCGCGCCTTCCTCAGCCCTTGGACTTCCTCGGACCGCTCGTCGGGGAAGACCTCATAGTCGCAGCCCCAGTCCACCGGGAGGGGGACCGGCTCGCCGAGCCAATCATAGAAGGAGCCGGGGTTGACCTCCAGCAGACACAAAGAGAGAGCCGCAGGCCCTATCCTTGGCCCGCGCTCTCTGCGAACACTCTCCCTATTCGGTTGTCTCTGATCGCGGTGCAGCGCCCCGTCGATCTCGTGCTTGAAGATGCCGTTCTCGGCCGGTTAGCTATGACTCCAGCGTAATCGTGCCGCTCTTGCCGCCGCTCTTTCTCACCAGGCGGATAGCCTCGATGCGCATGGCGCGGTCGGCGGCCTTGCACATGTCGTAGATGGTCAGCGCGCTCACCGCCACCGCCGTCAGCGCCTCCATCTCCACACCTGTCTGGCCGGAGGTCTTCGCAGAAGCAGTTATGTCGACGGCGCTGCGGCCCGCGTCCAATTGGAAGTCCACGGTCACCTCGGTGAGAAGGAGGGGGTGGCAGAGGGGTATAAGCGAGGGGACTTGTTTGGCGGCCATGACGCCCGCCACCCGCGCCACCGCGAGCACATCCCCTTTGGCGACCTTCCCCTCACTCAGTAGCTGGAGCGTAGCTGGCCGCATGAGCACGGACCCTCTGGCCACGGACTCTCGCGGCGTTACCGGCTTCTCGGTGATGTCCACCATGCGCGCCTTGCCCGAGGCGTCAACGTGAGTAAGCTCGGCCATCTCTAGCCTCCGATCTGCGCCATGTGGCGCCGGGACCGCGCGCCCTCAGAAAGACGATGCCTTTTCGGCTTGGCAGCCACCGCCTGCTCGATGAGCCGCCGCAGCTCCCCTGCCGACGCCCCGCGTCGCAAAGCTTCGCGAAGGTCGATCTCCCTATCGTCCAGCAGACAAGGCCGCAGCCGCCCGTCGGCGGTCAGGCGGAGGCGGTTGCACCCAAAGCAGAAATGTTCGCTCACCGGGCTGATAAACCCCACGGTGCCCACGGCCCCAGGGTAGCGAAAGTACTTGGCCGGCCCACTCCCGTTGCTGGTCCGCGTCGCCTCCAGGTCCCCCAGCATGGCCAGGCGCTGCACTATCTCCCTTACAGAAATGAATTTCTCCTCCCCCTCGCCGTGCTCGCAGGCCCCTTCCAGGCCTTCGCCGAAGGGCATCAGCTCTATGAACCGCACGTGCCAGCCGTCTTCAATGGTCTTCCTGGCAAAGTCCAGCAGCTCATCGTCATTCACGCCGCGGACTACCACGTTGTTTATCTTTACCGGGTTGAGCCCCACCCGTTTCGCTTCCTCGATCCCGGCAAGTACGTTTTCCAGTTCGCCCAGGCGGGTCATCCGATGGAAGCGGTCGCTGCGCAGGGAGTCCAGGCTCACGTTGACCCGGTGCAAGCCTGCGGCCTTCAGCCGCGCGGCATACTGAAGCAGCAGAATTCCGTTGGTTGTGAGGGAGAGGTCCTCAACCCCTTTCACTTCGGCGAGCATGCGGACCAGGTCGAGAAAGCCCGCCCTCACCAGCGGCTCGCCGCCGGTGAGGCGGAGCCTGTTGATGCCCAGAGGCGCCGCCGCCCGGACCACGGCGCGAATCTCCTCGAAGGAGAGGATTTCCTGGTGGGATGCGAGCGGAAGGCCTTCCTCGGGCATGCAATAGATACAGCGCAGGTTACACCGGTCGGTGACGGAGATACGAAGGTAGTTTATCGGCCGCTGGAAGGAATCGGAAAGTGCGGTCATATCCACCCCTCCCCCAACATGCGTTCGAGGACGCGGCGCGCCTCCCGCGCCGCCTTGCCCCGGTGGCTGATCTCGTTCTTAACGGCGGGACTCAGCTCCGCCATCGTCACGCCCAGATCGGGAAGGTAGAAGACGGGATCGTAACCGAAGCCTCTATCGCCACGAGATTCCAAGGCGATGACGCCTTCGCATTCGCCCCGGCAGAGTTCCACATCCGTTCCGGGCCTGGCGATGGCGATAACGCACACGAAGTGGGCCTGGCGGCATTCCATTGGCACGCCCTTCAGCTTCTCAAGCAGGTAGCCCACCCGCTGCTCGTCCGTGGCGCCCTCGCCAGCGTAGCGCGCCGCCTTTACGCCAGGCTCACCGCCGAGAGCGTTCACCTCCAGGCCCGAATCGTCGGCCAGGGAGACCAGCCCGCTGGCGTCGGCGTAGGCCACCGCCTTCATGCGGGCGTTCTCTTCGTAGCTCTCGCCCGATTCCTCCACCCGGAGGTCAATCCCCAAGTCCAGCGGCTCGATCAGGGAAAGGGGCAAACCATCGAGAAGCATCTGGTATTCCCGGAGCTTGCCCCTATTATTGCTCGCAATCAGAAGCCGCGCAACAGCCAACTCTAATGTAGTGCTTCCTGATTCATATCACTTGAACACGGGTGGACAGAGTGGACGCAAGTGGACGAAGTGGACGCCCTTCTTGCTTCGTGCTTCCCCCTTCGCGCTTCGCCCATCAGTGTTTATCTGTGTTTCCCGACGCATCGGGATCCCCACAGAGTCGGGAAATCCGTGATCCCGTCCTAAAGCTCCTTGAACCTTCCCGCCAGCTTCTTCATCACCAGACTCATCGTGGTGTATTCCATCTCCTCAAGAGGCAGGCGATGGGGTTCGAAGGGCCCGTGGCGACGCAGATAATCGGCGATCTCATTGGCCTGCTCGCGCGCCTTATCGTAGCTGGGGTCATCGAACATGTCGCGCGGGCCGATCAGCCTACCGTTGGCCAGTTGGAAGCCCATGGCGATCACGCGGGGCGGTCCGTCGAACCTGGTGGGGTTGGCCTGCGCCAGCGAGACCGGCATGAAAGGCCCGTGATGGGAGCCGCGCATCCAGCCCTCAACAATTTGCGGGAAGGCGAAGGGCTCCAGCACTTCGCCGACCGCGGGGAAGTTGCCCTGGGATCGAACGACGCACACGGGATCGTCCTTGCCCACGTAACGACCGGCAATGAGGCTCAGCCGCTGAGTGGAGGACGCAGCGGCGATCTCGCCCGTTCCCCGGCTGTATACCGCTTTCACTGCGTATCGCGAGGGCGCCCCCATGAAGACCAGCATGCTATAGATCTCCTCGGGGGCGTTCATAGTTATCTGTTTGTGCTCTTTGACATCGTGAATCTCGAAAGAGAATCCGGCGTGGAGGTTCTCTGCGATGACGAGGCCCGCCGTGTTGAAGGGGTCCGCGAATATCTTATAGAGAGGTAGGTTCCAGGAGCCGGCGGAGGTCTTGTCTGCCATAAAGACAATTACCGGCTCCGACGGCCGCTCATCGAAGGTCATTTCCGCCACGCCAGGACCCATGCCCTTCACATTGCCCGAGAAGGCGTCGCTGAGCAAGTCCTGGCCCGCCCCGTAGAGCTTGAGTTTGCGGGCGAGCTCGGTTCCCGCCTCGAAGGTTTCCCAGGCAAGCTTGTGAATCTTCTCGTTGTCTTCACCCAGGGTGTGGGTCATGATGAGCTGCAGATCATCGCCGCACCAGGTGACATGGAAGTCGATAAGCAAGCCGTCCTTCTTGGCCTTCTCCATGCTCTTGCGTCCCAGCTCCACGATGTCGGGGTGGCTGGAGGAGTGGCCTACGTAGCCGCCGATGTCCGCCTTGATGACGCTTAAGGTTAACCTCAACTGCCTTTCCCTCCTCGTCAGATTAAGAAGAGTATCAAACCATGGCGAAGACCTTGTATTCGCCAAAGACCTCCCGCAAAGCGCCGCATATCTCTCCCAGTGTAGCGTAGGAGCGCACCGCATCAAGGATGTAGGGCATCAGGTTCTCTTTGCCTTCCGCCGCGCGGCGTAAGTCACTGAGGGCGCTGGATACCGACGCCCGGCTCCGCTCTCGGCGCACCCGGTTCAATCGTTCTAGGTGGCGCCGCTCGCCCTCAGCGTCCATCTCCAGAAGGGGGATTTCCACCGGCTCCTCGCTCACGTAGTCGTTTACGCCCACTACTGTGCGTTCGCGCGAATCGATTTCCCGCTGATAGCGGTAGGCGGAGTCCGAAATCTCGCGGAAGAAGAAGCCCTTCTCCAGCGCCGGAATTACACCCCCTAGAGTATCGATCTTCTCGAAATACTCATAGGCGCCCCTTTCCATCTGGCTGGTGAGGTGTTCCACGAGATAGCTTCCCCCCAGGGGATCGATGCTATTGGCCACGCCGCTTTCGTGCGCGATGATCTGCTGCGTCCTGAGGGCTATCCTCACGGCCTTCTCAGAAGGCAGCGCCAGGACCTCATCCATGGAGTTGGTGTGCAGCGATTGGGCGCCGCCCAATACCGCTGCCAGAGCCTGCAGCGCCACGCGCACCACATTATTCTCCGGCTGCTGCGCCGTCAAGGCGCAACCGGCCGTTTGCGTGTGGAAGCGCATCCAGAGGGACCGCTCCTTCTTGGCCCCGAAGTGCTCACGCATCTCGCGCGCCCACAGGCGACGCGCCGCCCTGAACTTCGCGATCTCCTCGAAGAAATCGTTATGGCAGTTGAAGAAAAAGCTAAGGCGCGGGGCGAAATCGTCCAGATCAAGCCCGCGGTCCATCCCCGCCTGGACGTAGGCCCGGCCATCGGCCAGGGTGAAGGCCAACTCCTGAAGCGCCGTGGCGCCAGCCTCGCGGATGTGATACCCGCTGATGCTTATGGTGTTCCAGCGTGGCAGGTGCTTCACGCCAAACTCGAAGGTGTCGACCACCAGGCGCATCGAGGGTTCGGGGGGGAAAATAAAGGCGTTTTGTGCTATGAACTCTTTGAGAATGTCGTTCTGGATAGTGCCACCCAGCTTCGCCATTGGGATGCCGCGCTTTTCCGCGGCCGCGATGTACATCGCCCACACAACCGCCGCCGGGCCGTTGATGGTCATTGACGTGGTTATGTCATCGACCGGAATACTGTCGAAAAGGAGTTCCATGTCAGCCAGAGAGGAGATGGCGACGCCGCATTTGCCGAACTCTCCGGCGGCCTCCGGAGCATCGGTATCGTAGCCGTTAAGGGTGGGCATATCAAAGGCGACGCTCAAGCCTGTTTCGCCGTGCTTCAAGAGGTATTTGTAGCGGGCATTGGACTCCTCCGCCCCGCCGAAGCCGGAGAACATGCGCATTGTCCATAAGCGCCCGCGGTATCCGGTGGCGTGGTTGCCTCTCAGGAAGGGGTACTGGCCCGGCAGCCCCACATCCTTCAGGTAGTCCGTATCACTAACGTGAAGGGGTGTGTAAACTGGCTCTATGGGAACTCCGGAGGTGGTGGTAAAGGAGCCTCGGCGCTCAGACTCCTTCGCCGCTTGCCTCTCCCACTCCGCCATGCGTCGGCGAATCTTCTCTAAGGACTCTTTTGCGAACACTTCACACTCTGCTGCAGATATCTTCTGCTCCGACCTGTCCGTCGGAGCTTCTCGCTCCGCGTTTCTGTTGGAGATTCCGTCAGTACTCTACTCCGGCGCGGGCCTGGATGCCTTTTCTATAGTGATGCTTTATTTCCACCATCTCCGTGACCAGGTCCGCCAGCTCGATAAGCTTTGGGTCGGCGTAGCGGCCGGTAAGGATGAGATCGACGTTTCCGGGCTTCGTTTCGACCAAATTGACTACCTCCTGCAGGTCGAGGAGTTTCCACCCCACAGCCACATTCACCTCATCCAGCACGACAATATCGTACTGGCCGCTGAATATGGCCCTGCGGGCAGCCTCCAGGGCGTCTCTCGCCTGTCGCTTTTCCTCCTCCTTCACGTTCTGAGGATCGACGAAATCCAGAGAGCCGAATCTTTCAAAGGAAACGTTGGGCAAACCGGCCAGCACGCTCTGCTCGCCATAGCGAGTATCGCCCTTCATGAAGTAGACGATGTGAACACGCAGGCCGTGGCCCGCCGCTCGCACCACGCATCCGGTCGCCGCGGTGGTCTTGCCCTTGCCGCTGCCCGTGTAGAGCTGGACGAGACCGCTGGCGCAAGGGTCAACCCTGGCCCGGTCCGAAGGCAAGGAGCTCTTGTTAGTCAATTTGCTGTGTCTCTCATGAGACGGATTTCCCCCTGCCTGGGCCGACCTTCTGGAGCGTTATTAGGGGGTTTTTGCTATGAGGAACAGGGAGAACGCGTATCTTAATCTCAGTTTAACAAGGGGGATATTCCTTGTCAAGGCAAACCGCGACACGGTATAATTCATTGATTCTGCGCGTTGTGTTGAACGGAGGAAAGGGCGATGACGTTTGCGCTGGAAGATATCAAGGTCCTGGACATGACGAGGCTAGCGCCCGGGCCTTACTGCACCATGATCCTTGGGGACCTGGGAGCCGACGTCATAAAGATTGAGGAGCCCGGAGGTGGACGCCGGGCGGTCATGGAGAGGGCGAGCCTCGGCCCTCCGCCTCTGGAGAAAGAGCTTCGGGAGGCCGCTTTCGATGCCCACAGCCGCAACAAACGCAGCCTGGTCCTCAACCTGAAGTCGGAAGAGGCCCGCGGCATACTCTACAAGCTGGTCGAGAGGTCCGATGTCTTTCTGGAAGGCTTTCGCCCTGGCGTCGCGGCACGCCTCGGGGCTGACTATGGCGCGCTCAGCAGCATTAACCCGCGCCTCGTGTACTGCTCGCTCTCCGGGTTCGGTCAAGATGGGCCTTATCGTCTGCTGGTGGGCCACGACATAAACTATATCTCCATCGCTGGTGCGTTGGGCATGATCGGGCCCCGGAGCGGGAAGCCCTCCATCCCGGGCAACTTGCTCGCCGACTACGCCGGCGGCGGGATGCACGCGGCCCTGGGCATCATGGCGGCCCTCCTGGCCCGCGTGAAGACCGGGAAGGGCCAGTACGTGGACATCTCTATGACCGATGGCGTCCTCTCTCTCCTCACCCACGAAGCGACTCGCTACTTCTACACCGGCGTTGTCCCCAAGCCCAGCGAGACACGCTTCAACGGCGCCTTGCCCTACTATAATGTCTACGAGACCAAAGACGGAAAGTACGTCAGCATAGGCTGCAACGAGCCCTGGTTCTGGGAGAACCTCTGCAAGGCCATAGGACACGAAGAGCTGGGCTCCAAGCAGTTCGCCAAAGACCAGGAAACGGAAGAGGTCTTCGCTACGCTCAGCCAGGCCTTCAAGACCAGGACGAGGGACGAATGGATCAAGGCTTTCAAAGACAGCGGCCTGGATATCGCTGGCGCCCCTGTTTATTCCTTCGACGAGGTCTTCGAGGACCCGCAGGTCCGCCACCGCCAGATGCTGGCGGAGATAGATCACCCTGCGCTGGGCAAAGTTAAGCAGATGGGTATCTCGATCAAGCTTTCGGAGACCCCAGGCAAGATCAGGAGCGTGGGTCCCGTACGTGGACAGCATACGGAGGAAATCCTCCGCGAGCTCGGCGAGTCACCGGAGGAGATCGAGCAGCTCAGGAAGGCTGGAGCGATAGAATAGCAGGAAGTGTAACAGTGAGAACTTGCGACGAGACCGACTCGGTCTCCAAGACCGAGTCGGTCTGAGGGAGAGAAATGACAAAAGCATTGGAAAGCATAAAGGTAATTCACCTCTCGCGCACCGGGCCGGGGCACTACTGCGCCATGCAGCTCTCCGACTACGGCGCCGATGTACTCAATATTGAGCAGCCGGGCTACGCAGCGCAACGAGCTTCGGGATCAGCGGTGAGTTTCGCGCGCCCCAGGGCCTCTAACCGCAATCACCGGAGCATGACCCTCAACCTCCGTGAGCCCGAGGGCAAGGGGGTCTTCCTGAAGCTGATCAAGGGCGCCGATGTGCTCATCGAGGGCTTCCGACCCGGCGTCACCCAGCGCCTGGGCATCGGCTATGACGCCCTGGAGAAGATAAACCCGCGACTGGTGTACTGCGCCTTGTCGGGGTACGGCCAGGAGGGCGCCTACAAGGGCTACGTGGGCCATGACATCAACTACATGTCCTACGCGGGCATCGTCGACCTTACCGGCCACGCTGACGGCCCGCCCATCATCCCGGGCATGAACATGGCGGACATGGCCGCCTCCGTCCACGGCGCCCTGGGCATCCTCACCGCCATCATCGCCCGTGAGAAAACGGGGCAGGGCCAGTTTGTAGACATCTCCTACCTGGATGGGATGGTCGCCTGGCACGTCAATGTGGCCGACGGCCTCTTTCACGGCGACCCGCCGCCCACGCGCGGCGGCAGGGCCATCACCGGCGCCCAGCCCTGCTACAACGTCTATGAGGCCAAGGACGGTAAGTGGCTCAGTCTGGGCTGCAACGAGCCGTGGTTCTGGCAGAACCTGTGCAAGGCATTAGGACGCGAAGACTATATCCCTTACCAGTCGGCCGAAGGCGAGAAGAAGGACGAAATCTTCCGCGAGCTGCGGAAGATCTTCAAGACCAGGACCAGGGACGAGTGGATCAGCTATTTCCACAGCACCGGCACCGATATCGCCTGCGCCCCCGTCTATTCCTTCGGCGAGGTCTTCGCCGACCCCAATATCACCGAGCGCATGGTAGTGGAGGTGGAGCACCCGGGGGCGGGAAAAGCCAGGTATGTGGCGCCACCCTTCAAGCTCAGCAAAACGCCCTTCAGAATCGAAACGCCTCCGCCTTGCATCGGACAGCACACGGACGAGGTCCTCAAGGGGCTGGGGTACGATAGCACCGCCATACAGTCGCTGCGGGAGAAAGGGATAATCGAGTAGGGGCATAGCGTGCTATGCCCGTTACCACGGCGAGACCGCCGCGGTCTAGACCGCGGCGGTCTTGTTACCCAACCCACGCGTCCAGTGGGTTGTGTTTCGCTTGACCTACCATACTGCCCGCCCGAAGCGGCATGGCGAACTATGCCGAATTACCTTCACTTTTCAGCAGAACTTGAGTGAGCGAGCAAATCATCCTTGACAGCATAATTCTGCCCATGTACTATGTGGTGGTGAGTATACGAAATCCGGTAAGGAGGCGCAAAGATGTCCCGAAGAGTATTGATTGATTTGCGTCATGACAAGGATGGCACGCTATCACAGCTCAGGAGTAGAAGAGTCCGCGTCGTTACCCAATACCCCAAGTTCGCTCTCGTGGAAGCAACATCCCGGCAGATCCAGCAGTTGCGGGACCGAAAGATTACCATTATTCCGTTAGGGGAGCGTACCGTCAAAGTTGGGGGAGTTCGAGTTGATGAGCATGCTTTGAATGACCTGCCGGAGACACTTCGGGCCACACCAAAAGCCGCCGACGAACCAGGCTATTTCGTCGTCGCGCTCATCGGACCGTTCCAGCCAGAGTGGAAGCGCGCCCTCACGTTGGCGGGGGCTGACACTGTCGCGGCCTTGCCAAACTACGGGTTTGTGATCAAAGGAAGCTCGGCAGCCGCTGAATCTGTGAAGGCACTTGAGTTCGTAGCATGGTTGGCGCCTTACCATCCTGGGTTGAAGCTGGGGGCCAACCTTTTCCGGCACCCGGCCCGACATCTGCGGCCGGCGGACATTCGTCCGGAGGCCATTGGCGCTGACGCGCTACCCTACGGCGAGGTTGAGGTGACATTTTTCAAAGGCGAGGACCCAGCTACCGCGATCGCGGCTGTGGAGAGGCTTGGCGGGGTCGTCACCCACAGGAGTCGCACTCAACTACGAGTTCGTGTCGCGCCAGACGCCGTCGCCCGGTTAGCCGCTATCGAAGGCGTCAAGCGCATAGATCGGCATATGCCGGATGAGTACGATAACGATCTTTCGGCGGGCATTCTGCAGGTTGCCGACGTGAGAGCTTCGCATGAGCTGGATGGCGAAGGGCAGATCGTGGCGGTGATGGACACCGGGCTGGATACCGGCGTCGACGATGCTACGATGCACGTGGATTTCCAGGGACGGATCGAGGCCCTTGTCCCCCTGACCGGCCGTGCTGATGCCATCGACGGCGAGGCGCACGGAACGCATGTATGCGGCACGGTCCTGGGAAACGGCACGGCGTCAGGCGGCGTCTACGCCGGGGTGGCTCCCGAGGCCAGGATCGTAATGCTCGCCAAGCCCGATTCTATGGCGAGCTCAGATGATATGGTTGACGCTTTTGAGGAGGCCCACAGTCGGGATGCCAGAATTCAGAACAATAGCTGGGGGAAAAATAGCGATAGCTCTTACGAGGCCTATGCAGAGGCGATTGACCAGTACGTGTGGGATCACCGGGACTTTCTTCCCATGTTCTCTGCGGGGAACTCCGGACGGGACTCGGAACCTGACGGTGTTGCCAACCTGGATTCTCTCCGCAGCACAGGTGCGGCGAAAAACTGTCTTTGCGTGGGCGGGTCCGAGAACAACAGGCCCTCCGGTTCGTCGCCGACTCCGGGCCGGGATACCACCTATGGGGACTACTACACTAGCGAAGCACTCATAGACCCAATCGCCTCCGACCATTTTTCGGACAACCCCCAAGGTATATTCTACCATTCCTCGCGGGGACCCTCGGACGACGGTCGGATCAAGCCCGATGTGATCGCTCCTGCAACGAACGTTCTTTCGACGCGGTCCAGCGCCGCTGGAGACCCGCCACCGGAAGGCGAGGAGATGGATGGCGCAGACCCGCTGAATCCAACCTATCTCTGGATGACTGGCACCAGCATGTCTACTCCGCTTGTGACTGGGAGCGTAGCGTTAGCCCGTCAGTATCTCATCCAGCAGAGAGGCCATGAGCGGACGGATGATCATCCTCGCCCTAGCGCCGCTCTGCTCAAGGCCCTCATTATCAACGGCGCAACGGATATTACCGGGCAGTATGCACCCAGCGAAGCAGGTACTATGCCCAATCCCAACGAAGGTTGGGGGCGAGTGAATATCAATACCTCGCTTTTCCCGGCCGCCACGGGTCAGGCCCAGTTCTCTGATTTCCCTGAATATGCTCTCCAGACAGGAGAAGAGCGTACCTTTCACGTCCACGTCAGCGACAACAGCCAACCACTCAAGGTGACCCTTGTATGGACTGATGCGCCCGGGGCCGGAGTCATTAATGAGCTGTACCTCAGGGTCGAGGACCCTTTGGGTACCACATACGACGGGGACTACAACGACGATGGGACCTTGAACCCATATGCCGATGTTGGGGTCAACGGAGTGCAGAACAATGTGCAACAGGTGATCATTCCGACACCTGAGCTTGGCCAACACGCCATCCAGGTTATTGCCCTGAGTGTAAGCGTGGGGCTTGATCCTTCTCCACGGGCAGATCTGGCTTCGGATGTCCCTGTACAAGACTTTGCGCTAGTGGTCAGCAATGGCACGGGCTACTCGAAGCAACCCGTCTCCCTGATGCAGGTCATTGACCGCAGCGGGAGCATGGGCTATTACGGCTACATTGAGCCAGCCAAGCTGCGGGCTAAAGAGATAGTGGATGTCTTACAAATCAACGACAAGACCGGTGTCGTTTCCTTTAACGAGGCCGCCAGCCTCGATCACGACCTGATACCCATCTCATCCTACGACGATAAGGAGGATGTCAAGGGAACCATCGACCCGCTGTCCAGCGGGGGCACCACGTCTATCGGGGCAGGGGTGGCGCTGGCACAAGCCCAATTCACCGAAGACGGCCTGCCTCACGCCATCGTCGTGCTGTCGGATGGTTTCAGCAACACGCCCCCCTACGAGATTGATCCTCCGGACGGGAGCGCCCCGGTAGTGGATGCGGCCTTCGTCGCCACAGGCACAGTCATCTACACCATCGCCCTGGGGGAGACAGCAGACACGGACCGGCTGGAAGCCCTTGCCGCTGCAACGTCAGGGTCGTTCTATCAAGTCTTAGGGTATAGCGACCTCCACAAGCTTCACGAGATCTACTACAACATCCAGGCCCTCGCCTCGGGGGATGCGATTGTTGAACTCGACAGCGATGAAGCGGGGCCCGGAGAGACCAAAGAGCATTCCGCCGAGCTCGACGACTCCTCAACCGAGGCTTTCTTCGGTGTCTCTTCCGACGAGGACGATGATAACTTACAGCTCGTACTCATCGATCCTCGCGGACGGTTGATACGGCCAGACACGCGCAAGGCGATCTATCGAGAAGGGGATGGCTATCGGTTTTATCGGGTTACCCTGCCCGTTCCCGGGACCTGGCGTCTACGCGTCACGAATGTTCAGAAGCGCAGCACGGAACAAGAGGGGAAAACCCGCTATACGGTGGTTGTTCTGAGCGACTCCAGCATTGACATGGAAGTGAGGATCGTCGGTAAGCCGCTCGTGGGGGAGGATCTCTCCCTCAACGTGCAGCTGAGACAAAACGGGAGGCCGATCTCAACCGCCGTGGTACGCGCTCAAATTGTCCGGCTGTCCGCATCGATCGACGAACTCCTGAAGCGCTACGCCGGGGACTTGGACCAGATCAAGCTGGACGAAAAGGCGACGGTCGGGGACGATCCGGCGCGCGCCCGCCTCGCCGTGCTGGACCGACTGTTGACCGAGCAGGGGAAGTCCCCTGTTTTTACGACGAGGACGGAGGAAATTTCGCTCCGTGCGGCTATCCAGGCCGGCGTTTATGCCTCAAGCCTTCCACGGTCAATCGCCCCAGAGGTCTATACCATCCGGGTAGCTGCCCGCGGTGTCGTGGGGAGAGATCCGCAGACGACCTTCACGCGTAAGGCGACGGTAGGAGTTAACATAGCTCCTGCGGCACAGCCCGAAATGGACTTCGAGATAAAGGACATATTCCTAGTCCCCCAGACGGTTCGAAAGCCGGGGACCATTCGCTTCCAACCCATGACGAAGGACCGCAATGTAATAGGGATGATCGTTATGGATGCCGACGGCACGCCTTCGACGCCCCGTGAAGGTACGGCCGTGGCGGTTACCATTGTCTTCCCAGACGGCAAGCGCCTTGCCCTTGAGGATGTCTCCTACTCGAAACACCTGGGTGCTTATCTCGTGACGGTGGCAGGCGCGAAGGGCGTGGTGGAAGTGACGGCGAAGGCGACGCGGGGCAATGCATCCAGGACACGAACGGAACGACTCAAACTCAGATAGTTGGACCAAGGTGCTGCCCCCAACGAATACCCGAAGGAGGATGGAATGCCAAAGGACATCGCAGTCGTATCGTACAACCTTACGCCATCGTCATCTATGACGCAGGATGCGGTTGTCTTCCGGGACACGCTCAACCGCAATGGCTACGCTGCCGAGCTTGTCCATCAGTGGGTTTTCAATGAGCCCAATACCAGCAACTTCAAGCAGGAGAGAGACTGGGAGCGGTACGATGGTATCGTAATCTGTGGTTTCTACGGCTTCTGGAATCTGCGCGAACTAATTCGTGCCGGCCGACCGGTCATCTGTGCCAATGCCGGTTATGCCGATGATCTCGGTCTGGGTGAAAGCCTGCAAGAACACATCTCCGAGGACGACTTCAACGTTGTCAACAATACTCACCCCATCACTTCCGGAGCAGGGGTGTCCCTCGGCTCGCTCGACATCGGAAACCCGGTGTGGGTTGATTCGATATCGGCCCACAACCACCACGTGGATATCCTGATTACGACGCTGGCAAACCGCGCGGTCTTGCTGGCGCACAAGACGCGTCCTCTCGTCTACTTCGGTTGGTATAGAATGTCCCAGGCTTCGGGCGGGAGCGCGTTGTTTAACCTGCTGGTTCAAAGTGCGAATTGGGCCTTCGCCGGACCATAACAGTTGGATCTGAGACGTTAGTGACGGCAGACCCCACCCGTTGCGCTAACTCCGAAATGGCAATCGTAGGTTCTCCAGAGGAACCCGGTTCAACTCCTCGGGCTTCAGTCTGAAACTCGCGTCCAGGATCTCGATGCCCAGAATCTGACCCTCAGCATCGAGGTCTACAGTTACACCGTCCTCTACGTCGATGTTGTCGCTTACCCTCACTTCAAGCAGATGGATATAGAGCGCGTCCGCCTCTCTGCCGTATTCGATTCTCACGTCAGCTCTCCCGTCCTCTCCGTTTGAAGACTTCAGTGATTACGGTTATTCTACCAGCCTCCCGTTCTTAAGTAACCGCCGGACTTTTGTTATGGACAGCTTCAGGCATTTGGCCTATAATGTTTAGCGGTAATCGGTCATGAGATGTGTGTTTCAGCCCCACGTGCAGCCTGTCGTGCGTGCGTCTATCCTGATGCGCTTCCACATCCGCTTTCGCAGTGCCTCGGCATACTCCGTGGACATTGAATCGCCCCAACGCTGTCCCGCGGCGCCTCCCCAATTTGATGGTATTTGAGGACGAGATCCCTGGGGCCAGCGAGCTGCCGCATGACAGAAAGAGTGTCAGAAGAAGAGGTAGGAACAATGACGGTCTTGCCCGAAACGATAGTCCCCAGCGCGTCCTTCCGCAAGCAGGTGGAAGAGGCGAGCGGGATAAGGGTGTCTTCCTGTTTTCAGTGCGAGAGGTGCACCAACGGGTGTCCGGTGACCTTCGCCATGGATATTCCACCCCACAAGCTCGTGCGTTCCGTCCATCTGGGCCTTAAGGACGAGGTGCTGAAAAGCGATACTATCTGGGTCTGCGCTTGTTGCCAGACCTGCACCACGCGGTGCCCCAACGGCATCGAGATCGCCCACCTCATGGATACCCTGAGACAGATCTCCCAGCGGGAGGGCGTGCCGCCTTCCCAGGAGACCGTTCCCCTCTTCCATCGCACTTTTCTTTCCTCGGTCAGGAGACACGGGAGAGTGAGCGAAGCGGAGATGGCCACGCTTTATGCGCTCAAGAGCGGGGGCATCGGCGGCCTCCTCAAACAGGCAGGACTGGGCCTTGCGCTGTTGAAGCGAGGCAAGCTGAGGGTCCTGCCCGGTCGGCTTCGCGCTGGAAAGCAGGTGAGGGAAATCTTCCGGCAGAGTGAAGACAAGTAAGATGATGAAGTTTTCATATTATCCCGGGTGCTCCCTTGAAGGCACGGCGCGGGAATACGGCGAGTCTACCGAGGCTGTGGCTGAAGCGCTGGGAATCGAGCTGCAGGAACTGAAGGACTGGACGTGTTGCGGGGCATCTTCGGCTCATTCCGTGGACCACAAGCTGGATGTCGCTCTCTCGGCCCGGAACCTGGACATCGCGAAGCGGGCCGGCATGGACGTGGTCGTGCCCTGCGCGGCCTGCTACCAGAGGCTCAAGGTGGCGGAGAAAGCTCGTCTGGCTGATGAAGGCGCTGTTACCAACGGCTTTCGCATCAGGCATGCGGTGGACTTTTTCTGGGATGACGTAGGCGAAGAGGCCATCGCGACGAAGGTCAAGAAGCCGCTCGCCGGGCTGAATCCGGTCTCCTACTACGGCTGCTTGATCACTCGCCCGCCGCGGATTACCGACGCCAGGAACCCGGAAGACCCCCGAGAGATGGACAAGCTGCTCAGAAGCCTCGGGGCCAACGTGAAGGAGTGGTCCTACAAGACCGACTGCTGCGGCGGCAGCCTGGTCCTGACGCGGACGGACATTGCGCGGAAACTCACCCAGAAGCTCCTGGACATGGCGGCGGAGGCGGGCGCGGACTGCATCGTGTCGGCCTGTCCGATGTGCCAGTCCAACCTGGATATGAGGCAGAAAGAGCTGTCGGGGGAGTCTGGAAAGGAATACCATACGCCGATTTTCTACTTCACTGAGCTGATGGGGCTGGCTTTCGGTCATCCCTCAACGGGGAAGTGGCTTGGCCGGCATCTTACCGACCCCAGGCCGCTTCTGATGGGAAAAGGTCTTATCTAGGGCAGGATGCGATTTATGAGTAATAATGGCTCACGCGAAGCCCTGAATCCCCTGAATCAAGTTCAGGGTCAGGGGAAGGACGCGAAGCATGAAGATATGGGATCCGGGGCAGGATGCGATTTATGAGTAGTAACGGCAAGCAACAGAAGATCGGCGCGGTGATGGTGGTGGGCGGCGGCATCTGCGGTATGCAGTCCGCCCTGGATCTGGCCAACTCTGGATTCAAGGTCTACCTCGTTGAGGAGACCTCGTCCATCGGCGGCAGGATGTCGCAGCTTGATAAGACCTTTCCTACCAATGACTGCTCCATGTGTATGATCTCGCCCAAGCTTATCGAGGTGGGCAAGCACCGCAATATTCAGTTGATAACCAATGCCACGGTGCAGTCGCTGGAAGGGGAAGAGGGCAACTTCAGGGTCAAGGTACTGAAGAAGTCCCGGTACGTCAATGAGGCAAAGTGTACCTCCTGCGGAGAATGCGCTGAGGCGTGTCCGGTCAAGCTCCCCAACGAGTTCGAGCAGGGCTTGAACACGCGCAAGGCGGCCTACAAGCGCTACCCGCAAGCCATTCCCAGCAGCTTTGCTATAAGTAAGAAGGGGACCTCTCCATGCAAGGTCGCCTGTCCGGCGCATATCAGCGTCCAGGGGTACGTGGCGCTCATTGCGGTGGGCAAGTACAAGGAGGCCCTCGATCTCATCCGCGAGGAGAATCCCTTCCCCGCGGTCTGCGGACGGGTCTGCACTCATCCCTGTGAAACGAACTGCACGCGCCGGAAGGTGGACGAGCCTATCTCGATTTGTCAGCTCAAAAGATTCGTCGCTGATGAAGTCAAGGCCGCCGGGCCAGATAACCCTCCCGCTTCGGCCGCCAGCAAAGACAAGAAGGTGGCCATAGTTGGCTCTGGACCCGCCGGGCTCAGCGCCGCCTATTACCTCGCCCTCCTGGGCTACCAGCCGACGGTCTTCGAGGCCTTGCCCGTGGCCGGAGGAATGATGGCGGTGGGCATTCCCGCCTATCGCTTGCCCAAGGATGTCCTCAGCGCCGAGATTGATTTCATTAAAGCCGCCGGCGTGGAAATCAAGACGAACACGCCCATCGGCGAGTCTTTATCCCTCAAGGACCTGAAAGACCAGGGTTATGAGGCCGCCTTCATCGCCGTGGGCGCTCATCGCAACAATCCCCTGGGGATCGAGGGTGAGAGCCTCGAAGGGGTCGTCTCAGGCGTGGATTTCCTCCGCGCCGTCAATTTGGGGAATCCTGTCCCGGTCGGGCAGAAGGTGGCTGTCATCGGCGGCGGCAATGTGGCTATCGATGCGGTGAGGACGGCCAAACGCCTGGGGGCTAAGGAGGCCTTCATCCTGTACCGGCGCTCCCGGCAGGAGATGCCCGCTAACCCGGAGGAGATCGAGGAGGCGGGGGAAGAGGGCATCCAGATAAGGTATCTGGTGGCGCCCAAGCGCATCCTCGGCAGGGATGGCCGGGTTAGCGCGATCGAGTGCGTCAAGATGGAACTGACGGAGCCCGATGAGAGCGGTCGCCGCCGGCCCGTGGCCGTGAAGGGGTCGGAGTTCACGATAGAAGTTGACATGGTCATCCCGGCCATCGGCCAGTCCCCCGACCTCTCGTTTCTGGACAGCGAAATCGAGCTGGGTAGGGGTTCCACGATCCAGGCGGATTCCCTGACTCTGGCGACCAGCATGCCCGGCGTCTTCGCGGGCGGCGATGCCGTGCTGGGGCCCGCCACCGTGATCGAGGCTATCGCGGCGGGCAAGCAGGGGGCCATATCCATCGACCGGTACCTCCAGGGGATCGACCTGCGGGAGGGCCGGGAGAACGGCTTTGTTGAGGTGGAGGTCCCCCTGGAAGAGATCGAGAGGCATAGGCGCCTGCGCACGCCGAAGGTTCCGGCGGAGGAGAGAAAGGCCGATTTCCGCGAGGTAGCTCTGAATTTCAGTGAAGAGCAGGCGCGAGAAGAAGCCGAAAGGTGTCTGAGCTGCGGCCTGTGCAGCGAGTGCTACCAATGCGTCGCCGCATGCCAGGCGAAGGCTATCGATCATGCCATGAGGGACGAAGTTGTCGAGATTCCGGTGGGCTCGGTCATTCTGGCGCCGGGGTACGATCCCTTCGACGCCTCCATCAAGAGCGAATACGGCTACGGCAGAATGCCTAACGTCGTTACCAGCGTGGAATTCGAGCGGATCCTTTCGGCGTCTGGTCCTTTTCAGGGTCAGGTCATGCGGCCATCGGACGGCAAACATCCGGTGAAGGTGGCCTGGATTCAGTGTGTGGGTTCCCGCGATGAGACCTGCGGCCGGGACTACTGCTCCTCGGTGTGCTGCATGTACGCCACCAAGGAGGCCATCATCGCCCGAGAGCACGACAGCAGGATTCAGCCCACCATTTTCTACAATGACCTGAGGGCCTATGGCAAGGGCTTCGAAAGATACTATGAATCGGCGAAGGACAAATTCGGCATCCGCTACATCAGGGGTATCGTCTCCTCGGTCAAGGAGCTGCAGCAGAGCCATAACCTCATTATGGAGTATGCGGGCGAGGACGGCCAAAAGCTCCAGGAGGAGTTCGACATGGTGGTGCTCTCCGTGGGGTTGACGCCCGCGGCCAGCACGAGGGAACTGGCCCGAATCGCCTCGATCGACCTTGACAGATTCGGATTCTGTGAGACGGAGGAATTGCGGCCCAACATGACCTCACGGCCGGGGGTTTACGTGGCTGGCGCCTTCGAGGCGCCCATGGACATTCCGGAATCGGTGATGAGCGCGAGCAGCGCGGCCTGTCTGGCCTCTGAGTCCATTGCCGAAGCTCGAGGGACCATGGTCACGGAGAAAGTGTATGGGCCTGAAATGGAGCTGGCTGGCGAGGAGCCGCGCATCGGCGTCTTCGTTTGTCGCTGCGGCACGAATATCGCACGAGTGGTGGACGTCCCCGGCGTGGCCGAATACGCGAAGGGGCTCCCCCACGTGGTGTACGCCGAGGAGAACCTCTATACCTGCTCCACGGATACCCAGAACAGGATAATCGAGCTCATCAAGGAGAAGAACCTCAACCGTGTGGTCGTAGCCTCATGCAGTCCGCGTACCCACGAACCCCTTTTCCAGGAGACAATCCGAGAGGCGGGTCTGAACCGTTACCTCTTTGAGATGGCCAATATCAGGGACCAGTGCTCCTGGGTGCACGCGACCCACAAGCTGGAGGCAACCTACAAGTCAAAGGACCTGGTGCGGATGGCGGTGGCGCGCGCTGCCACCCTCGGTCCGCTCCAGCAGTCTCCGGCCGAGATCAAACGGAGAGGGCTGGTGATCGGCGGCGGGCTGGCGGGCATGACAGCCGCGCTTGGCCTTGCCGCCCAGGGCTTCGAAGCTGTCCTGGTCGAGCGGGAGAAGGAGCTGGGAGGCAACTTGAGAAGGCTCCGCTACACGTCTGCGGGCTCGGACCCCCAGACGCTTCTCGCGTCTCTCCTGGAACAAATTCAATGGGAGCCGAGGATTACCGTTTACACCGGCGCGGAGATTCGCGAACTCTCCGGCTATGTGGGCAACTACAGGACGACGGTCGCCACAGCCAGCGGCGACACGGTGGATGTGGAGCACGGGGTTGTTATCCTGGCTACAGGGGCTGTGGAGTACCAGCCTGCGGAATGCTTGCGCGGCCAGTCGGAAAAGGTGTTGACCCAGCTCGAGCTTGAAGAGCGGCTGGCGCAGGGCCGCCTGGATGGTGCGAAGTCGGTGGTAATGGTCCAGTGCGTGGGCTCCCGCGAGGCGGAGCACATGTATTGCAGCCGGGTGTGCTGCAACGAAGCGATCAAGAATGCCATTGAGGTCAAAGATGGCAGCCCGGACACGGAGGTCTATATCCTCTATCGCGATATCCGGGCGTACGGCATGAACGAGCTCAAGTATCGCGAGGCCAGGGACAAGGGCGTCACCTTCATCCGCTTCGATGTCGACCGGAAGCCGGAAGTCGCTGAGGAGCGAGATCGCCTGAAGGTGAAGGTCTTCGATTCCGTCCTGGGGGCGCACATTCTGCTGGAGCCGGACCTGATCGTCCTCAGCGCCGCGATACGTCCGCAGCCAGATGCCGCCGCCTTCGCCAGCAAGCTGAAGCTCCCACTGACCCAGGACGGCTTCTATATGGAAGCGCATATGAAGCTGCGGCCCCTGGACTTCGTAAATGAAGGCATGTACCTGTGCGGCCTGGCGCATGCGCCGAAATCGATCTCGGAGACGATAGTGCAGGCGAGGGGCGCTGTCTCGCGGGCGGTGACCATATTGTCCCAGCCCTATCTCATGGTGGGTGGCGTTATCTCTGAGGTTGACCCCAACCGCTGTGTGGCCTGTCTGACCTGCGTGCGGTCGTGCCCCTATGGGGTCCCGGCCATAAACGGCGATGGCGTGGCCTATATCGAACCCGCCGCCTGCCAGGGGTGCGGCATCTGCGCTGGCGCCTGCCCGCGCAAGGCCATCAGGCTGCGGCACTATGCAGACGAGCAGGTAATAGCGAAGACGTCTGTTTTATGCTCGGCTTAGCCCGTCATATGGAGTGCGGCGGCAAGCCGCCGCACTCCAAAGATGTAGTCTGCATCTGAGGTGAAAACGCGTTGACGGAAGTGGTTCTGGAGAAGCAAGAGGATAAGGCCGTGGGCGAGGCTGCCTTTGAACCGAAGGTGGTTGCCTTCTGTTGCCATTACTGCGCCTATTCGGCGGCCGACCTGGCGGGCTCGATGCGTATGGAGTATTCGCCCAATGTCCGGGTGGTGAAACTCATGTGTACCGGCAAGGTGGACACCCTCCATTTGCTCAAGGCCATCGAGGATGGGGCCGACGCCGTCTTTGTCGCTGGCTGAGAGGAAGGCAATTGCCATTTCCTGGAAGGAAATCTGAGAGCGAAAAGACGGGTCCGGCAGGCCAAGAAGCTGCTGAGCGAAACAGGGATAGAGCCGGAGCGAGTCGAGATGTTCAATATGGGGGCCTCCGATGCTCCTCTGTTCGCCGCCGCCTGTAATGAGATGACGGAAAGAGCCAGGCGCCTCGGCCCCAATCCCTTGAGGAAGGAAAGCTAAGTGATTGTTGCGGTGGCTGGTGACCACCACGTACGCCGCTTCGCGCCTTGTAATCCTTTGAGGAAGGAAAGCTGAAGTGATTGTTGGAGAGAGAAAGCCCCTCGAACAGATAAGGGAAAAGGTCCAGGACTACAAGAAGCTGCTTATCCTGGGCTGTGGCACTTGCGTGAGCGTCTGTATGGCCGGTGGGGAGAAGGAGGTTGAGCTCCTGGCCTCTCAGTTGCGGATGGCTAACAAGCTGGCGGGCAAAGACGTGGAGATAGGCGAGGCTACCATCCAGCGGCAGTGCGATCGGGAGTACATTGAGCCTATAATAGAGAAGGCGAAGTCTTACGATGCCGTCCTTTCCCTGGGGTGCGGCGCCGGGGTGCAGATGGTGGCTGACCTCCTGGAACCTGAGACCGTGGTCCCCGGGTTGAATACGCGCTTCATAGGTGTGACTCTTGAAGAGGGCATGTGGGCAGAGCGGTGCCGCGCCTGCGGGGACTGTGTGCTGGGCGAGACCGGGGGCATTTGCCCCATAGCTATGTGCGCCAAGTCCCTCTTGAATGGACCTTGTGGCGGCAGCCAGGACGGCAAGTGTGAAACAGGAGAGGGCCGGGACTGCGCCTGGGTCCTGATAATCGAAAGGCTGGCAAAGCAGGGGAAACTGGACAACTTGAGCAAAGTGTTCCCGGTGAAGGACCACAGCGCTCAGTTCCACCCGGCGAAACAGGTGAACGAGGCCTACCTCAGGCCGGAGAAGGAAGAGGCCCACGCCAGGTAGAAGCGGGAAGTCCCGACGCATCGGGGTCGCGATGAAGTCGGGACGCGAAGCGTGGAGCGGGAAGGGCATGTAGGGGCGATATCGTGGCTTCAATAAGGAAAGTCTTGAGGGAATCCGAGCTCTTCAGGGGCCTTAGCGAAGAGGAACTGGAGAAAGTCGCCAGGCTGGGCCGTCAGGAAACGTATGAGGCGGGGGAGACCATCTTCGCCGAGGAGAGTTCGGCCGACGACCTGTACGTCATTGAGAGCGGCAAGGTCGCTTTGGATTTGAAGCTGCGTTTCGGGTCTGCCACTCAGCGTCAGGTCACAATTGGAGCCATGACTGCCGGGCACGGCCTGGGTTGGTCGGCCATTCACCGCGCTGGTCCCTTCACGGGGACGGCCCGGTGCCTGGAAAAGACCAAAGTCGTGGCCATGGATGGCAAAGAGCTGGAGAAGCTCTTTCAGGATGACTACCGCCTGGGTTACAAGGTCATGGCCCGTGTGCTGGATATGGTGCGGTTTCGTTTCGGCCATACGCGCAATACGCTGGCGCACGTTCTCTCCATCGCGTCTCATGACCTGAAGTCGCCGCTCGCGGCCGTGGAAAGCTACCTGCAGGTAATGTTGGGGGGCTACGCAGGGGAAGTGTCCGAGAGGCAGAAGAATATGATGGTGCGGTGCAGCGAGCGGATATCCGGCCTCCTCAGTCTTATTGATGATATTCTGGATATGTCGCGCCTCGATTCCGCGGAGAGCAAGTTCCAGGAGGCATCGCTCGCCGCTGTGGTGGAGAGCTCACTGGAGAACGTGAGGTCTCAGGCAGCGGCGAAGACGATAGAGCTGACCGGCGACCTGCCGGAGAACCTGCCAGAGATCAGGGGTATCCCCGCGAGGTTGCAGCAGCTTCTCACCAACCTCTTGACCAATGCGGTAAAATTTACCCCAGAGGGTGGCAAGGTCAGCGTCCGCGTTTCGGAGGAGGAGAAGGACGTGAAGGTGGAAGTTATGGACACCGGCGTCGGCATCCCCTCCGCCGAGATCCCGAGAATTTTCGACGACTTCTTCCGCGGCAGCAACGTGAAGGCAGCCGGCGCGGGGCTGGGGCTGTCCATAGCCAAGAAGATTGTCGAGGGCCATCGGGGCCGCCTTTGGGCGGAGAGCCCCTATTTCGAGGAGAAATCGGGTAAGGGCGCCAAGTTCACCTTCACCCTGCCCAAAGTGATGCCGACGCCGGGAAACGGCGACGAAGCAATACCCAAGATACAAGAGACAATGACCAGACAATAACCAAGAGATGGAAGCTAACATAGGCAAGAACACGGAGACCGTGTCGTTACTGCGCGAGTACGAGGAGTTGAGAAACATATTTTCCTCGATCATCGCAAAGGTAGGACCGATCGAATAATCTTTGATGAGCAATATCCAAGGAAGCACGCCGTTTGCTATTGAGGTATCTTGGGTGATTGTTCATTGTTTGGAACTTGTATCTTGGTTATTGGTTATTGTTTGGTGTTTGTATCTTGGTGTTTGGTTATTGATTATCGACTCGATTTGAGTGTTACGAGGTAAATGATGAAAGCGGGAACGAACCTTGAGAGGGTCTTAGATAGCGGCGCCTTCGCGGTCACCGCGGAAGTTGGTCCTCCCAAGGGCGCATCGCCACGGGGATTGCTGCGGAAAGCGGAGTTGATCAAGCCGTCCTGCGACGCGGTCAACGTGACTGACAACCAGACAGCTATCGTCAGGATGTGCAGCGTGGCGGGATGTACCTTGCTCAAACAGTTGGGGATAGACCCGGTGATGCAGATGGTCTGCCGGGACCGGAACCGCATTGCCATCCAGAGCGATATCCTGGGCGCGGTGGCGCTGGGCATCGGCAACCTACTATGTCTGTCGGGCGATCACCAGAAGTTTGGGAATCATCCTACGGCGAAGGGCGTCTACGACCTTGACTCCATTCAGTTGATCCAGACGGCGAAGAGCTTGCGGGACGAGAAGAAGTTCCTTTGCGGAGAGGACGTGGCTGGTGAGGTGCCCCTCTTCATTGGCGCCGCCGAAAACCCCTACGCTGAACCCTTCGAGTATCGGGTGTTGAGACTGGCCAAGAAGATCGATGCCGGCGTGGATTTCATACAGACGCAAGCTATCTTCGATGTGCCCAAGTTCGCCCGCTGGATGGCTATGGTCAAGGACCGTGGCCTGGACGCAAAGGTGCATATTATGGCCGGCGTTATCCCGATGCGCTCGGCAGGCATGGCGCGCTACATGAGGGACTACGTGGCGGGCGTAGCCGTCCCCAACGAGCTGGTTAGCCGCATGGAGGACGCCAAGGACGCCAAAGAGGAAGGGGTCAAGATAATCCTGGAGATTATCGACCAGTTGAAGGATATCCCTGGAGTGCACGGCATCCACATCATGGCGGTAGCCTGGGAAGAAATAGTCCCGAGGATTGTTCAGGAAGCAGGATTGTTGCCGAGGCCGGCGTTGTAAACAGCGTAGGGAGGAATGGATATGTCAGTGAAGATCCTGATCGTAGATGATGACCCTGACATCCGTGAAGCAGTAAGCGCCATCCTGGAATCTCAGGACTATCAGGTTGTCCAGGCGGCGGACGGCGAGGAGGGGCTTGCCATGCTCAAAGAAGTCCAGCCTGACCTGATGATCCTGGACCTGCTCATGCCCAGGATGGATGGCTTCGCCGTTTGCAAGGCCCTGCAGGACCCCCGCTGGTCGAAGTACGCCAAGGCGCCCATCCTCATGCTCACGTCGATCCGGGAGGAAGCGAGCCGTCGCCGCTACGAACTGGAGACGGGCCTGGCCCTGGATGTTGACGACTACGTGGAGAAGCCCATAGCTCCCGCTGCGCTGCTCCAGCGGGTCCAGAAGCTGCTCAAGAAGAGCGGCAAGGGTGTGGAGTAGGGAGCGCGGAGCGAGAAGCGCACCTTCCCAATGAAAGTCCTTGCAAGATGCGCACGACTCTTATGTCTCCCCCTTTGGCAAAGGGGGATCGAAGGGGGATTTTCAGGCCGGCAAAAAAGCTTCCAGGCAAATCCCTCTCAATCTCCCCCTCGGAAAGCTCGGGGCAGGCTCTTTCCGAAAGGGAGAGGTTTGGTTTCGGCTTCGCCGAGTTAGGAAGGGAGTAGATCACGTGGAGAGGCATCAGAAGATTCTGCTCATCGACGACGACCCCGACTTCGTGGAAGCCACCACAACAGTCCTCCAGAGCAAGGACTATCAGGTGGTCTCCGCCCTCAGCCCTGAGGTGGGCTTGCAGAAGGCCAGGGAGGAAAAGCCCGACCTGATAATCCTGGACATAATAATGCCCGCGAAGGACGGCTTCGCCGTCTGCGAGCAACTCAAGGCCGATCCCACCCTCTCCAAGATTCCGGTCATTATCCTCACCAGCATGTCGCAGCGCGTCGGCGAATCTACCGTGGCCATGTCTCAGGGCCTCCGCCTCGAGGCCGAGGACTACCTGGACAAGCCCGTGGAGCCGAAGGTGCTGCTGAGCAGAGTGGAGAATCTTCTGAAGAAGAAATGATGAGTGATGAATGGAAGGGACGGTGTATCCTCATAGCCGTTTCCATAAAGCCACGGGCAGATGGCGCCGGCGGAGAGTAACGACTCATGCGTTTGCACACGACGCCGGCGAAGACCTTCGCCCGGCTGACCAAGTTTCACAGCGGGCATCAATCATACAAAGCGGTCGACGATCATTGGTAAGCCTGCAAGTACACGAGTGAATTCGTCAGGTCTTCGGCGTTGTTCCGCACGATCAGGTTTCGGATTAACCGCACAAGCTCACCGATTTCGTCGAGCTTGTACTGTCTGGAAAGCACGATACCGGAGTGAGATCGGCCTGGTCCCCACCACCGGTCATACAGCGGCCGAAAGTGCTTTTGATTGAAGGTGAGCAGTGCCCTACCAGAGGATGCTGCGTACTGGAGTTGCTCCTCGTCATCCTTCCCAAACATGCCTACTTCGTGGGCGCTTATCACGTCATACTTCTCGGCCTGAAGGAGGTTGGCGACGAGCGGAGGGACGTTCTCGTCGAGGTAGAGGGCGATCAAGCGGCGGTTCCAAACGGGTTCTTGCCACGAAACTTACCTGGTCTTACTTCGATCAGCGCCGCGTCTCGCCGCAACTCAGCCAACACCTGATCGGGAGAATCCTGGTATATCTCCTGATCGATGTCTGCCTTGTGGTCGAAGTAGTATGAAATGGCGTCATACAGAGAGCCAGGAGTTAGATTCGGGTATAGAGACAGCAGCCCTGCTGGAGTCTCACCGCGGTTGAACAGGGCAGCGATCAAGGAAACTGAGAGCTTCGTGCCCTTGATGAATGCACTGTCGCCACCGGCCCTTTTCACGACCACAATGTGAGGATGCTCTGTTCGAGTTCCAGTTGCCATTTTCCCACACCTGAGCAGCAGTAAATTGTGACGGTTCCTGGCAGCCACTGAGCCGTGGCCATCATTGCCTGATCGATGATTGTATTATAGTCGGTTTCCTGCCCGGCAACAACGCTCTGGCCAAAATGCGCGCTGCATCGCAGGATGCTCCAGCGGTATGTTGGGTTAGCGAAGGCCATGGCGCCTGGCTCTCGTTTCGTCCAGCCCCACTTCTGGTCCCCAGCTTCTAACTGCGAATCGCGCCGATTTCGTTGATGTTCCGACTCGCTTGCGCTCCGACTCACTTCCGTTCTTCGGAGTCTTCGACCCCGGTGCCTTGAGCGCACCCCCTTCTCCCTTCGTGGCGCCCCTTTCGTGCTTCTCCCACTCGCCACTGTTTGCCTGTTTGCATCCGGTAAATAGCCCGGAAACCACACCAAAATGACTGAAATTGGCCCCGCAAACTGCTTGACAAAACTATTGGGACGGGGGTAGACTGATAGCCGCTTCCATAAAGCTGAAGATAGACACTGGGCAAAAAGCACCGGCCAGTCATCCGTCTTGCTGCTGTTGATGGTTCTTCCTTCGCTCATGGTGAACATCCTGGGTTCTCCACTGCGGTTCGTGGTGTGAATTCCACTGGGAGGCGCGTCGATGAGAAGAACGGCGTTCGCGGTAACGGTGTCCCTGGCAATCATCCTCACGTTTTTTCCTCTGAGCGGGCTACTGCCTGCGGTTCCGGCCTTGGCGGACACCAGCCCGACGCCCATACCCGGCAGCATTCAAAACCTGTCCAACAGCACCAGCGACTCTGGCACGCCAGCCGTAGCCACCGACTCCTTCGATAACGTGCATGTCGTCTGGGACGACGGCCTTTGGGGGAACTATGAGATCGTGTACCGGCGCTGGTCCGCCGCAGCCGGCTGGTCAGCCGCCGAGAACGTGTCTCAAAGTAGTGGCCTCTCAGACCAGGCCGCTGTTGCCGCCGACAGCGTGGGCAATGTCCACGTAGTCTGGCAGGATAACATGCCGGGCAACTACGACATCTTCTACCGCCGCAGGTCGGCCGGAGGCGGATGGTCGGCCACCGAGAACGTCTCCCAGAATGCTGGCTACTCTCGGCTCGCGGCTGTGGCGACTGATGCCGCCGGTAACATCCATGTGGTCTGGGAGGATGATACAGGTGGCGCGCCGGGCAACACGGAAATCTTCCACCGCCGTTGGTCCGCCGGAGGCGGATGGTCGGCTATTGAGAACCTCTCCGAGAACGCCGGTGAGTCCGAGGTGCCTGCGGTGGCCGCCGACAGCAGCGGCAATGTTCACGTGCTCTGGTTCGATAACACGCCGGGCATCGGCGTAATACTGCACCGCCGCTGGTCGGCGGGAGCCGGCTGGTCTGTGGCCGACAACATCTCTGAGAATACCGGGTCCTCCCATCGTCCGGCCGTGGCTAGTGATAGCAACGGCAATTTGCATGCGGTCTGGCAGGCAGCAGGCATTTGGCACCGCCGTTGGGATGGCTCTTCCTGGTCAGCCCCAGAGTACGTCTCTCAGGAGGGTGGGAATTCGATGTATCCCGCCGTTGCTGCTGACAACGGCGGCAATGAGCACGTCGTCTGGCAGAATGAAACACCGGGTAACTTCGACATCTTCTATCGCCGGCGCTTTGCTGGAGGCGGGTGGTCAGCCATCCAGAACCTGTCCCAGAGCAGCGGCCTCTCCAGTTGGCCGGCCGTAGCCGCTGACTCCGCTGGAAAGGCCCACGTGGTTTGGCGGGAGGACGTCGCTATTGGCAACCGGGACATATACTACACTGCTGTCAGCCTCCCACCGCCTACGCCCACCAACACGCCAACGGCCACGCCCACCAACACGCCGACGCCGACTCCGACGGACACGCCGACAGCGACGCCCACCAACACGCCCACGGCGACTCCAACGGACACGCCAACGGCGACGCCCACCAACACACCGACGCCCACGCCGACGCCCACGCCCACGCCCACCAACACGCCGACAGCAACGCCCACCAACACGCTGACGCCGACTCCGACGGACACGCCGACGCCTACACCCACTGACACGCCTACGCCGACACCGACCGATACGCCGACGCCCACGCCTACCAACACGCTCACGGCAACTCCGACGGACACGCCGACAGCGACGCCCACCAACACACCCACGGCAACTCCGACGGACACGCCAACAGCGACGCCCACCAACACGCCCACGCCGACTCCGACGGATACGCCAACGGCGACGCCTACCAACACGCCTACGGCGACACCCACAGCCACGCCCACCCCCAGCATAGACAGCGTAATAGCCCAAGTGGCTGCCTATCAGGCATCGGGCGACATCAGTAACCGTGGCGTCGCGCAGGCTCTGACGGGGAGGCTTCAGGCGGCTCAAGCAGCCATTGACATCGGTATGATCGATGTCGCCAGCAACGATCTCCGTGTGTTTCTGCGGATCGTCGAGGCGCAAACCAACAGGAGCATCAGCCCGAGCGCCGCGGCGGACCTCATGGCCAGCGTCCAGTGGATCCTGGGGAACATGTGAGGGAGCAAACTACTTAAGGCGTAGTCTTGCCGTCATGGGGTGCAGAAAGGGGGCTCCGCTTGGAGACCCCTCTTTGAGCTATCAGCGATCAGCGGGCTTATCACGGGTAAGCTGAGCAGTGGACAAGCCGTTTTCGCGGCTTCGCGTGAACCGCCCATCCCCCAGGCGGCAGGGGGACAAGCCCGCTGCCCTACGGCTTTCAGCGGTCACGATTCGTCATCCCCGATTTCGCGTCCTTGGCGCCTTCGCGTGACCCTGACCCTCGGCCCCTGGCACCTGACCCTTCTCAATGGCCTGAAGTTCCTGGCTATTTCGCTGTCTTCTGGTACGTAGTTCCCGGCGATTGACTCCCAAAACCATGGGCCAGGTTTTTGGCCGGAAGATGATATAATGATGATACTCTTAAGGGCTGGCGGGGCCACCCTTCTCACGACCACGAGACAGGAACATGAGATGAGCAAGCAGTCAGAGTTGCTGGTCAAGATCCTAAGCGGACGGTCTGATGCCAACATCTCCTTTCCGGACTTGTGCCAACTGTTGAGTATCTTGCGATTCAACCAACGAATCCGTGGGGACCATCACATTTTCGCAAGAGAAGGCGTTGAAGAAATACTGAACTTACAGCCAAAAGGATCGAAGGCGAAGCCATACCAGGTGAAACAAGTTCGTGAGGTCTTGTTGCGCTACAAGTTGGAGGTGGAAGGAGAAGAAGGTGAGCAAGTATGAGATAATCATCTACTGGAGCGAGGAGGATGGGGCGTTTATCGCTGAGGTACCAGAGTTGCCTGGGTGCGCCGCCGATGGGAGGACCCATCAGGAGGCGCTTGCTAACGCCGAAGTTGTTATTCAGGAGTGGATTGACACCGCGAAGGAACTGGGACGTCCTATCCCGCAGCCCAGAGGTCGACTGATGTACGCCTGAGGTCTGTGGAAACGATTCTTGCATGGATGGATAGGGACCCACAGGTTAAGACGGCCAACCCACCCCGGCAGGGGATAAGCCATTTCTGAGCTATCAGCCCTCAGCTTTCAGCCTTCAGCACACCGGCCCCGTGACCCCTGACCCCCATAAGCGCTAACCTAAATGTAGTGCAGGCGTCGGGTTCCTCGCGGGAGGAAGTCGTTTCGGAGGGTAACCACATTCGACCACCCGGAATGACAGTTGTAACGCTTATCTTAGCGCCTACACCCCAACCCCCAACCCCCGACCCCTATCTTCTGAGCCTCGGGTCCAGCAAGTCCCTGAGCCCGTCCCCCAGCATGTTGAAGCCGAAGACGGTGAGGCTGATGGCGATTCCCGGGTAGATGGCCAGCCAGGGCGCCCTCTGCACAAACTCACGACCTACCCCGGAGAGCATCCCGCCCCAGGAGGGCGTCGGTGGGGGCGTGCCCAGGCCGAGGAAGCTGAGGGAAGCCTCGATGAGGATGGCGTGGGGCAGCTCCACGCTGGTGAGGACGATAAGTGGGGATATGGTCTGGGGCGCGACGTGCTGGAAGACGATCCGCCAGTCGGTGCAGCCGATGGCCCGGGCGGCGTCGACATATTGGGCCTCCCTGACGGTGAGAGTAGCCGAGCGAATGATGCGGGCGGCGCGCGGGCTCTGGGTTACGCCGATGGCCAGGATGACGTTGTTTTCGGACGGCCCCAGGGCCGCTACGATGGCCAGCGCCAGTACCAGGGTGGGGAAGGAGAGCAACACGTCCATCACCCGTTGGATCACGATATCAGTCTTGCCGCCAAAGTAGCCGCTGATCAGACCGAGGAAGCCGCCGCCAATCTGCCCCAGCAGCACCGAGAGGATACCCACGTAGAGAGACGTGCGCGAGCCCCAGATTATGCGGCTCAGCACATCCCGTCCCACATTGTCGGCGCCAAGGTAATACGGCTGGCCCGGCGGCGCGAAGAGCGACTCATAATGGAGATGGCTTGTCAATGGGGGGTGCAGGGGCCGGGGGATGGGG
>JACPQD010000106.1 GCA_016190665.1 Chloroflexota bacterium | reverse complement strand
TCAACATTATCTCTGTCCATGGCGGCATCCTCCTTGGGTGCAGGCAACTTGCTCGTCCCTGCCCCAGCACCAGGATACCACAAACAGGTACGTCTGTCAAGATATGTTAGTGACTACATACTCAAATGTCCAAACTCGAGGCCGCGCACTTTAGTGCGCGGTATCCAATCTTCCTTTCTCCACTTGGTCTACTGGGCCAGCCATATCTCCTGGAGGTTATTGTTGCCGTATTCGCTGATGCCCGGGGCGAAGTTCCTTACCTCCGGCCAGTGGGCCAGAAAGGTAAAGGGCACGAGGAGCGGGATAACCGGCTGCGCTTCATCCAGCACGTAGCGTTCGATTTCTTCAATTATCGCTTTGCGCTGGGCCTCATCGATGGCGCGGCGTTGCTTGCCCCAAAGCTCGTTCAGCGTTTGATCGTTCTCATTGCCGGAGAAGTTCAAGGCGCCGCCCTTGGCCAGGAAGCGGCCGATGGTGTCGACGTCCGGGATGGTCATTGACGGCGTGTACACCATGGCTTCGTGCTGCGCCTTGCGCCCGCGGTCCCAGAAAACGGCGTCCTCCAGCACTTCAACCTTCGTATCGATGCCTATCCGGGCAAGCTGGCTGGTGAGGAAGATGGCCGGCTCTTTGCTCAGCGACATGGTCCTGGCCAGCACAGTTAGCTTGAACCCTTGCGGGTATCCCGCTTCGGCCATGAGCCTCTTGGCCTCGGCGATATCCGCGTCCTTGGGCTGGCGATAGCCGGGCAGATCGACCCTTTTATCGTCAGGTATCCCCCATCCCTCGAGGGGAAAGACCCTGCCGAGCAATCCCTGTCCATCTGAGATCACCTTCAGGGCGGCTTGCCGATCGATGGACAGGCTGACCGCCTTGCGCACTCTTTTGTCGTTGAAAGGCTTGCCGCGAAGGTTCATGAAGAACCAGGGGTTGGGCGGGCCGGTGGACGGGAAAAAGACCATGCGCGGGTTGTCCTTCTTTATGGTCTCCCTTTCGGATGGGGTGAGAGTGGCGAAGGACCTCCCCGTCAGCTTGACGCGCCCCGTCCTCAGGGCAGCCATCCGGGTGGTGTTGTCTTTCAGGATGAGGAAGAGGACCCTGTCCAGGTATGGCCTTCCTGCCACCCAGTAGTCCGGGTTCTTGACCAGTTCGACGCCGACGCCCGGCGTGTAGGACTTGAATCGGAAAGGTCCGGTGCCCACGACGGTGGTCTTCATGTCGCCTTTGGCTTCAACGACCTTCTTCGGATAGATCACTGACGGGGAGTAGGAGATAACGGCCATCATGGGACTATAAGGATAGGTCAGCGTCAGCTTCACCTGGTTTTCCATCGCTTCGATGCTCGTGATCGCATCCATGAGGCCGGCGTGCACGGTACGGATTCCCTGCGGCGGCTTCCAGAGCCGGGTCAGGCTGAAAACTGCGTCTTGGGGGGTGAGAGGCGTGCCATCATGGAACTTCACGCCTTTCCGAATAGCGAAGGCATAGGTGAGGCCGTCCTTGCTCATCTCCCAGGATTCGGCCAGGCCGGGGAAAAGCTCTTTCCCCTGGCTTGGCTGGTACTCCACCAGCAGATTATACGCCGGGCCGACCACCATCCAGGTATTCTGCGCCGGCTCCTGGTGGGTGTCCAGGCTCGGAGGATCGCCCACGCTTGAAACGGTGAGAGCGCCGCCGTACCGTGGGCTCTCACCTGCCTTCGGGCTGGGCGCGGGAGCGCCCGCTTTGGCCGCGGCTGCCGGCTGAGTCGCCGCCGGCGACGAGGCCGGCCCAGCCGCCGGGGCGCAACTCGCCATCACAAGGCCCAGAACGGTGAGAAGACTGAAGGCCACGCCCATAGTGTTCCATCTCATTTCCCTCTACCTCCACTGCTCCCGAGAAGTTTGGCACCTTGCCGGCCATCAGCTACTTACGGCTGACCACCAGCACGCTCACGGGCCTATTTCGCCAGCCAGATCTCCTCCAGGGTGTTGCCGACGCTGTCCTGCATGCCGGGGGCGAAGTTCTTGACTTCCGGTCGCACGCCAATGAAAGCGTCATACCACACCACCGATATGCCCGGCAGGGTGTCCAGCAGACGCTCTTCTACCCTTCGAATGAGCGCCCTGCGCTTCTCGACATCGACGATCTTGATTTGTTCGCTCCACATGTTCGCCAGCTCTTTGTCATCGTCGTTTCCGGAGAAGTTCAAAGCGCTCGCCGGCGCCCAATAGCGGCCCATCCATTGGGGATCGGTGAAGCTCCAGAAGGGAGTGTAGACCATGGCCTCGTGGCCCGCCTTGCGCCCCGTGTCCCAGAATATGGCGTCCTCAAGGGTCTGGACCTTTGCCTTTATCCCGATCTTGGCCAGTTGGTCGGTCATGAACACGGCCACGTCCTTGCTCTGCCACATCTGCCTGGCCAGAATGGTAAGCTCGAAGCCGTCGGGGTAGCCCGCCTCCTGCATCATCTTCTTGGCCTGGGCGACTTCCTGGTCTTTGGCCTGGCCATAGCCGGGCTTTTTCGTCAGCTCCTCAACGGTGAGCCCCCACGGTTTCACCGGGAAAGGCTTGCTGATCACGCCGTATCCCTGCGCCAGGACCTTTATCGCCGCCTGACGGTCAAGAGCCAGGTTGATTGCCTGGCGCACTCGGAGGTCCTTGAAGGGCGGCTTCCTGATGTTCATGAAAAACCAGGAGCCGATGATGGTCGGCGAACGATGGAACTGGATCTGCGCGTTCTCCTTCTTCACCGTCTCCATTTCGTTGGGCACAAGGGCGGCGAAGGTCCGGCCGGTGATGCTGAGCTTGCCCGTTCGGAAGGCCGATAGCCGCGTAGAGCCATCGCGCAGGATGAGAAAGCGGAAGCCGTCGAGGTAGGGGCGTCCCTTAACCCAGAAGTCAGGGTTCTTGACCCCTTCCAGCCCAACTCCGGGAGTGTAGTTCTTGAACTTGAAGGGCCCGGTCCCCATCACCGAGGTCTTCATATCATTGTTCTTTTCCAGATATTTCTCTGAGTACATGGGACAGTAGTTGTTCCCCAGGATGTCCAACATGATAGCGAAGGGATGGTTAAAGCTGACTCTGACTTGGTTCCCTTGCTTCTCGATGGACTTCACCGCCGGCTTGAGCACGAAGGACATATTGCTCAGGATGCCCTTCGGCGGGTCGGTCAGCCGCTTCAAATTGAAAACGGCGTCGTCCGCACTGAAGGGCGTTCCATCGTGGAACTTCACGCCCTGGCGGATATCGAATATCCAGGTGAGGCCATCGGCGCTGGTCGACCATTTCTCCGCCAGCCCCGGCACCCACTTATCCCCGGTGAGCGGGTCCGCCTGGACAAGATTGGTGTAGAAGGCCGCCAGGGGAACGGACAGATTTGTAGTCGATTCCTGATGGGCGTCCAGGCTGGGGGGATTGCCGGTGATGCTGGAAGTGAAGACGCCGCTGTATCTGGGCGCGTCCGCCGCTGGCTTGGGCGTCGGTGCTGGCGTTCCAGACTTCGCCCCGACTGAAGTCGGGGTCACCGCAGCCTTAGCTGGCTCTCCAGGAGTCGAAGCTGGTTTGGCGGGCGTTGCCGCCGGGGCGCAGCTCGCCAGGACCAGAGCCAGGACCGCCAGCCAACCGAAGAGTAGCCTTGCTTTTCTGCTGTTCATCTCTGCCTCTCCTCTTCATAACCTCGAATTGCGCAGATTATAGCATGCGTTCGGAAGGGCTGCAATGGGTTGGAGAGCGTCTTGAGAACCACGGGATACACCAAACACACGAAAAGGTGTCAACGGATGCGGCAACGGATAAGCGGATGTGCGGCGAGCACAGAGCTGGGCCTCCGACCCGTCCGACATGTCCGACCTTTCAGACGGATATCCTGTCCCTACGTCGTCATTTGTAAGCTGCGCCTGGCGCACGCTCAAACTTCGGTTTGCACTGCTCCGACGCCTGCAACCCGCAGGCGTTGCACGGACCCTGCCGGCAGTCGGTGGTCGATCTGGAATTGATGGCGCGCTTAGACTCTCGCTGGAGAAAAGCCGGGCTAACGCCTGCGTCGATGTGCGACCAGGGCAGGACCTCGTCCCAGGAACGCTGACGGTGGGCGTAGAAATCGGGCGAAAGGCCGCCTTCTTCGAAGGCGGCGCGCCACCTCTCGTAGCCGAAATGCTCTGTCCAGGCGTCGAACCTGGCGCCAAGCTCCCAGGCGCGGAGGATAACCTTGCCCAACCGGCGGTCGCCCCGGGCAAGCGCCGCTTCAAGCTCGCTCACCAGTGGGTCCTGCCACGACACGTGCACACCTGTCTTGCGCAGCCCGAACTTCAGAAGGTCGCATTTGTGCTGCAAGCTCTCGATGGAATCCTGACCGACCCATTGGAAAGGCGTGTGCGCCTTGGGGATGAAGGTGGAGGCGCCCACCCTGACCCGGAGCGGGGTGTTGCCGCCGGCGCGGCGTATCCTCCTCACCAGCTCCGTGATAGCGCTTACGTCCTCATCGGTCTCCGTGGGCAGTCCAAGCATGAAATAGAGCTTCAAGTTGGTCCAGCCGCTGGCGCAGGCTGTCTCCACCGTCTGCAAGAGTTCCTCCTCATTGAGGTTCTTGTTAATCACCTGGCGAAGACGCTCGCTGCCAGCCTCCGGGGCGAAAGTGAGGCCCGCCCTTTTTCGATTCTTGAGCGAGTCCGCCAGCTTCACGGAGAAGTTGTCCATGCGGAGACTGGGCAAGGAAATGGTCAGCTTGGTCCCCGCGTAGCGCGTGTTCAGCGCCTCCACCAGCTTGTCGATGCCGGTGTAGTCGCTGGTGCTGAGGGAAACCAGGGACAGCTCGTCATAGCCGGTGTTCTTGAGCAACTGGTCGACCGCCGCCAGGACCTCCTCGTGAGGCCGCTCCCGGTTGGGGCGGTAAATGACGCCCGCCTGGCAGAAACGGCAGCCGCGGGTGCAGCCACGTTGTATCTCGATGGCGGCGCGGTCGTGTGTCGCCTGAAGATAGGGCACCACCGGCCGCGTCACAGGCAGCGGTAGCTGGGAGACGATGCGGCGCGAGATGGTGGCGGGCAAACCCGGATCAGGCCGAATCTCAGCGACCGTACCATCCTCGCCGTAGCCAACTTCGTAGAAACGTGGAACGTAAACGCCCGGTGTCCTCGCCAAACGGCGCAGCACGTCCCCCCGATTCCCGCTCCTCGCTCCGCGCTCCTCGCTTCGCGCTTCCCGCTTCAAATCAACAACGGCTTCCATTACCTCCAGGGCTACCTCCTCGCCCTCACCGATGACGAAAGCGTCGATGAAGTCCGACATGGGCTCGGGGTTGAGACAGCAGCTACCGCCAGCGATTACAATGGGATCGGCGTGGGAGCGGTCGGCGGCGAGGACGGGAATGCCGCCCAGGTCCAGCATGTTGAGCACGTTGGTATAGGTAAGCTCATAGCCCAGGGAGAAGCCAATAATGTCGAACTGGCGCAACGGCCGCTTCGACTCCAGGCTAAAGAGCGCGATCCCAGCGGCCCGCATCTCTCCCTCCATATCGGGCCAGGGAGCGAAGACCCTTTCCGCCAGGAAGCCGGGGCGCCGGTTGAACAGGTCGTAGAGGATGGGTAGGGCCATGTTGGACATGCCTATCTCGTAGACGTCCGGATAGGCCAGAGCAATGCGCAGCTCGGCGCTCTCCCAGTCCTTCTGGATGGCATTCCATTCGTTACCCGTGTAGCGGGCAGGTCGTGATACCCTGCAAAGCAGCGACTCGAGATTCATGGGACATCCTGGCGTTGGTATGCTCACTAAAGTATAGCCGCTGCTCTCCGAAGGGCGCAACTGATATGCAGGGTGACTGGCTTCACTCCAGACTGCGCAGGAACTCCAGGTACGCCTCGGCGCACTTCTCCGGATACGCGTAGTGGGCGAGGCCTGTGACGCCTTCGATGATTTTGAGCCGGGCACTGGGGATCAGTCGCTGCATCTCCTGGGTTTCCCCCGACGGATAGAGAAAGAAGCTCTCGCCGGTGATGATCACCGTCGGGGCCTCTATCTTCCGCAGATTGTCGGTGAGATCGGCCCCGAAAACCCCACGGAGCAGCTCGTAGCACGTTCTTGCTGAGGTTTTGCCCATTTCATTGGCATACCACTCCACAAAAGCGGGGTCCATCTTGTCGAGTTCGAGGCGGCGCGCCATCCCCTCTTGGGCGAAGTACATCATCCCTTTGTGCTCAATCATATCCGCGTGCTCGACCAGAACAGGATTCGTCAAGCGGAAGGGCGAAGTGCAAATCGCCAGGCTGCGCAGGCGTTCCGGGTACTCCGAGGCGAACTGCATGCAGATGGTCCCCCCGAGTGTCTCGCCCAGCAGGTGCACCTTGTCCAGCTTCAGATAGTCCAGAAGCGAGCTGATGTCCCGAGCGAAGTTGCTCAAAGACCACGGATACCCGGGAGGCGCCAACTGCGACTGTCCGAACCCCCTGGCGTCCAGCCGTACCACACGGTAATGCCGCGCCAGAGCCGGCGCCCAGCCGTACCACATGCGCGTGTTCTTGCCTATGCCGTGATGGAGGACTACCGTCTCCGGCGTCTTCCACGGGTCCGTGAAATCGTCGTCCTCATAGAACATCTCGAAGTTGTCCTCGAGCTTTGCCCAGGGCATTTCGTTTCTCCTTACTGTTCTAGCTTCCAGCAGTCAGCAATCGGCAATTTTCGATTTTTGATTGAGGATTCTTGATTGACCAACCGTCCTCAATCAGCAACCAGAAATCAACAATCAACAAATGCTTTCGCGTCCTTCGCGCCTGCGCATGAGTTCCTGGACCTCGGAAGCTGACCGCTGAAAGCTGACTGCTGACCGCTCGTCCTACTTCGCCAGCCAGATATCCTGGCGTTTCACGTTATTGAAACCTCCCAGTTGCTTCTCCGGGTAGAACCCCCGCACCGTCTTCCAGTAGGGGGATTCGTAAAGGTGGTGGTACAGGACGGCGACGGGCGCCAGGTCGAGGATCTTCCTCTGGATGCTGACGACGATCTCCTTGCGCTTCGCCACATCCATCGTCTGCGATTGCTCTTTATACCAGTCGTCGATCTGTTTGTCCTGGAAGCCAGTGTAGTTCCGTCCGCCTCCGGTCACATAGGATGTAAGGTAAAGATCGGGCTCGTCTATCGGCTGGCCAGGGAGATAAACGCTCAGGGCGTAGTCCCGCGCCAGATATCTCTTCTCCATGGTCGCGGTGTCCACCATTTTTATCTGGACATCGATACCGATGGCCTTGAGCTGGTCCTGCACGAAGGACATCTGCGCCGTGTAGGCGTCGTATATCATCGCCTCGGCAGGGAATCCCCGGGGGTGGCCCGCCTCCGCAAGGAGGGCCTTTGCCCTCTCGACATCTCCAGCCGTCACCCCCCGGTAGCCAGGCCGCTTCAGCAACTCGTCAGCGGAAAGGCCCCATGCGCCCTGCATCATGGGCCCGGTGATCTCCCCTCTCCCTTCAACTACGTCCATGACCTTCTTGCGGTCCAGCGCCATATCGACGGCTTGTCGCACCCGGAGGTCGTTGAAAGGAGGGCGCGTCACGTTCATGTACACCAGGCCGATGACCATCCCCGGGAAGCGCGCCACGCCGACCTTGTCGCTCATCTCCCTTCTGAGTAGCTCGCTGCTCGAGGCCGTGAGATTGTGCGACGAGGTGTACATGGTGACCACCTGGCCCGTACGGAAGGCGGCGAATCTGGCTGTTCTGTCCGGGAGCATGTACTGCACGAAGCCATCCAGGTAGGGCCGGCCGGGAATGAAGTAGTCCGCATTCTTTACGAACTCGACGCTGACGCTACGGACGTATTTCTTGAGCTTGAAGGGGCCCGTTCCCAGGACGGTATACTCCATGGTCTTGTGATCTTTCAGGTATTGCGGTGGCAGCATGGCCGCGGAGATCAGGGCGATGCCCGCAATGAAGAAGGGGCTGGGGTACTTGAGGTAGACCTCCACCGTTGAGGCGTCGGGCGTCTCCACTCTATCGACGGGAGCGGCGATCTCTTTCCTGGTGATGATGACGCCCTCGGGCGGCTTCATCCACCGATCGAAGTTGAACTTGACGTCCTCGGACGTGAAGGGCTTGCCGTCATGCCACTTGACGTTCTTGCGCAGACGGAAGGTTACTTTCTTGCCGTCAGCGCTTATCTCGTAGCTCTCCGCCAGATCGGGCATCACTTTTCGCCCATCCCGCGGGTCATACTGGAGCAGGCCGCTGAAACCCGGGCCCGCCTGGTCGGCGACCAGGCTGCGCCCCGCCGTATGCAGATCGAAAGTGGCTTCGTCTCGATAGGCTGCTTGCTTGAGGATACCGCCGTAGCGAGGTTCGTCGCCCGCTGGCTTCGGCGTCGCGGCAGGGGCAGCGGTCGTTGCCTGCGCCGCCGGCTTCTGGGGCGCCGGGACGGCCGCCGTCTGCTTTGGCGCCGGGGCCGGCGCTGCCGCGGGAGCGCAACTGGACAGCACCAAGGACAGCAATGTCAGGCAACTCGTGAGAAGGAATAACTTCTTCATTTCTTCAGACTTCCTGTGAGTCAGACGAGCTCTATTTGAGGCTGCGAAGGAACTCCAGCAGCGCCGCGGCGCACTTCTCCGGGTAGGCGTAGTGGGCGAAGCCGGAGACGCCCTCGAAGAGCTTGATCTGCGCGTTCGGTATGAGCCGCTGCATCTCCTGGGTCTCCCCCGGCGGGTAGAGGAAGAAGTTGGCCGCCGTCATGATCAGCGTGGGCGCCTTGATCTTCGGCAGCGTATCGGAGAGGTCGACGCCGGGCTGAGACCGGAGCACCTCATATCCCACCCGTGTGCTGGTCTTTCCCATCTCGTTGGCGTACCACTCGACGAAGGCCGGGTCCGCGTTGGCGTCCAGCCGCCTTGCCATGCCCTTCCTGGCGAAGGACATCATCCCGTCCCGCGCGATCTCTTCCCCATGTTCCGCATAGATCGGACTAATGAAGCGGAAAGGAGAGCTGCAGATGGTGAGGCTCTGCGTGCGCTCCGGATAGTCGGCGGCGAACTGCATGCAGATGGTGCCGCCCAGCGTTTCCCCCACCATGTGCACCTTGTCCAGGTCCAGATAGTCCAGGAGGTTCTTCACGTCCCGGGCAAAGCCGGGGAGGGACCAGTCATAGCCCGGGGGCGGGACCGTGGACTGCCCGAAGCCGCGGGCGTCGAGCCTCACCACGCGATAGTGTCGCGCCAGCGTGGGCACCCACGCGTACCACATGCGCGTATTCTTGCCCATGCCGTGGTGGAGGACTATCGTCTCGGGGCTTTTCCACGGGTCGGTGAAATCATCGACGTCATAGAACATCTCCAGGTCGTCTTCGAGTTTTGCAAAGGGCATGAGTTTCTCCTTGATTTTTGATTGACCGGCTGTCTCAATCGATTTTTGATTTTTGATTGGGGATTTTTGATTGATCACCTTCCTCAATCAACAGTCAACAATCCGCAATCCGCAATCAAAAATCAGCAATCTGTTTCGTCACCGCCGTGGATGACCCGAAGGGGTGCAGGACCACGGCGTGCAGCGGCTCCGGCGCGCCGCCCACCATGATCAGGATGTCCTCCGGTCGAAGGGCGGCGCGGGCTATCCCGTCCGGGCGCTCCAACGCGGGCCGCGACCGGGACTTGTAAGGGATGATGGAGGCGACCACGCCTGAGTCCTGCCACAGGGCCATCTGGACATCCGCCTTGGAGTAGCCGGCGGCGGCGAGCACCACCGCGTGGCCGGTGTTCAGTATCACCAGCGGCTCCCCCATGCCGTAGACCATGCTGTTGCTGCCCCACTGGGCCAGCGTTTGGGCGATGAGCAGGACTATCTCCTTCGGGTCGCGATTGGCCGCGTTCACATTGATCGTCCCGGAAGGGGCGATGAGGGTCACGGCGCTGCTCCCGGCGGGCAAGCCTCGGCTGACATGGAGCGGCTCCCAGGGGCTGTCCTCCTCGTTCTCCCCACAGCAAAAGGTGTACTTGCCCGGCATGCCGTGGGTCGCCTTGTCCACGGAGCCGGGGGTGGCGCCCCCGATGTTCAGCAGCATGAGACGGACGGCCCGCCCGATGGTCGCGTTGCTGCGCCAGCACGGCCCCAGCAGGCCGGCGCCGCAGTTTATATCCAGCTTCCTGCGGATGGGGCCGTTCACGATCACCAGCGGCGCCACCGGGTTGGTGGTGTCTTGAAGGCCGTAAAGGCTGAATTTGGGCTCGACCATAGCCTCCACCGTTGCGATGAGCACGGGCATGTACTCGGGGCGGCAGCCCGCCATCACGGCGTTGACGGCGATCTTCTCGATCGTGGCGTCTCCCATGGCCGGGGGTATCTCGGCGATGACCTCGCTGCCCTCTCTGCCCACGTAGCCGATCATACGTCCAACGCGCTCCTCAGTGGGCGGGACTATGGGCAGGCCGTCGGTCCAGCCGTTGGCGTAGGCATACTCGTAAATAGCGTCGTAATCGTCGGAGATATCGATCCTCTTCGATGTCGTCGTCATGAAAGTCCTCTCAGCCTGTTGGTGAACAATTGGGCAAATGGACGTTTCGATACAAAGATTTCCTCTCCCGTCAAGAGAGAGGAATAGAGCCTGCCCCGAGCCTGCCGAAGGGTGAGGGTGAGTGATATTGAGGCCCCCCTCACCTTAGTCTTCTCTCGCGGCGGAGACGGGACCGGCTAAGCCTTCGCGGCCTGCTTCTGGCTGGTAAGGGCATCGACCATCTTGCCAAAGGCCCCGTCGGCCAGCTCCCTTATCCGCGCCTCGGGCAGATGCTCGATGCCGTGAGGAAAGACGTGGACCGGCAGGTCAGGCATGCCTCTGGCCGTCGCCACCGTCTTAGTCAGCGCGATGAACTGCTCGGTGATGAAGTTGATGGTCGGCACGCCCCGCTCCTCGAGGACCAGCCCGTCGTGGATACACCACGTGGTGCAGGCGCCTCAGTTGCCCATCCCGTTGATGACCACATCACACCTGGAGACGAACTCCTCCATCATCTCCGGCGGCGCCGCGCCGTGCTTCTTGCCGCGAACGAACTCGGTGACGCCGTACCTGTCGCGGAGAATCTCTTCGAACCGTTTCTCGGCCACACCGAAGCTCCACCACTCGTTGGTCAGCAGGCCAACGACCTTGCCCTTCAGGTCATCGGGCCGTGGCGCCAGCCGCTTCCTCACCGTCTTCGGCTCCGCCCTGGGATCAAGTATTTGAATGATCTGGGCCATTGCTACGTTCCTTTCCATTGACCTATCAGCGTTCAGCAATCAGCAGTCAGCGAAGCGTCGGACCTGTCGGACCCGTCAGACCTGTCCGACGCGTCCGTCCCCCGACGTCCGACCCCTGACCCCTATTTCGCCAGCCACGTCTGCTCGTGTTTCAAGTTGCCATAGATGCCCACGCCGGGCGTGAAGTTCTTCACGTCGGCCCACATGCCGGTGATGTTCTTCGTCCAGTAGAGGACCACCCAGCCGGCCACTTCCAGGAACCTCTGCTGGGCCTGGACCAGCACCTTCTTCCGCTCCACGGGGTCCAGGATGCCGTCCTGTTTCAGCCAGAGGTCTTCCACCTCCTTGTCATAGAAGTTGAAGTCGTTGCCCTTGAGAAAGTACTTGTTGGCGCCCGCCGGGTCGGCATTGTCCACGGCGGCGGTGGCCACCATGATGTCCCAGTCCATGACGCGCCGCCGCGCGGTGGAGACCGCCAGCTCCTGGGCGTCGATGGTGACGACGATCCCTATCTTCGCCATCTGGTCCTTCATGAACTCGGCGATCCTCACGTATTCCGTCCAGTTTCGCGTGTGGAGCGGCGCCTTGAGGCCGTCGGGGAAGCCGGCCTCAGCAAGGAGCTTCTTGGCCTCGGCGCGGTCGGCGTCCTTGGGCTGGCGATAGCCTGGCAGCTTCATCAGGTCGGCCTCGGGCATCGCCCAGCGCCCCACAGCGGGGCTGGCGTAGTCACCCACGCCCTCCTGAAGCGTGGCGAGGGCGGCCTGCCGGTCCGTCGCCAGGCTGACCGCCTTCCTTATCCGGACGTCTCCCCACGGCTTTCTTTCCGGGTTCATGAAGAGGCCATCGAAAATCAGCCGGGGGTGCTGCGCCACTCGCACACCTTTCGTTTCCTTCTCCACCGTTTTCGCCTGGAAGGGGGTGAGACCTACGAAGGGGCTGGTGATCTTCAGTTGGCCCGTCCGGAAGGCGGCGAAGCGGGTGGCCGGGTCGCTGACGATGTAGAAGGTGATGCCATCGAGGTAGGGGAGACCCTTGACGAAATAGTCGGGGTTTTTGACGATCTGGTAGTAGGAGTCCTTGACAAAGTTCTTGTATTTCATCGGACCCGTGCCCACCACCGTCCAGTTGAGGGCGTCCGCCGGCTTCGCCGCCTTCTCGGCCACGTGTCTAGGCCCGATGGCCGAATGGGGCAAGGCGAGCTGGTCCAGGAGCGACGCGCTGGGCGCCCTCAGGACCAGCTTGAGCGTAGTGGCATCGACCACTTCCACCTTGTTCACGGCGTTGAGGTTAAGCTTCTTCCTGGCGACCATGGGGTTCTTGGCGTCCATCATGAAATCGAGGCTGTACTTCACGTCCTCAGCGGTGAAGGGTTGGCCATCGTGCCACTTCACGCCCTTGCGCAGGGATATGGTCATCGTCTTGTTATCGGCGCTCAGCTCCCACTTTTCCGCCAGGTCGGCAATAGCCTTGTCGTTCTGGAACGGATCGTACTGAAACAGTTGGCTGTAGACCGGACCATTCAGGGCCAGCGTCGCTATCGACACCTGCTCCCAGGGGTCCAGGTCAATGGGATTCGAGTGGTGGGCGATGGTGAGAACGCCGCCCGCCCTGGGCTGCTCGGCGGCCGGCTTAGAGGAGGGGGTCGGGGGCTGGGGGCCAGGGGTCAGGGCCTGCTTGGGGGCCGTGGTCGGCGGCGCCTGAGTCGTTGGCTTGGCTGGCGCGGTCGCCGGGGAACAACTGGCCAGCACCAGGCTGGCCATCATGAGGGCGCTGACGGTGACCAAGACTTTTCTCCGTCGCATTCTGGCGTACCTCCGTATCCTCGGGATACCCTGATAGGCGGGACGGGACGCATGGTAGCATCCTGGGTCGCCTTTGTCAAGTTCAATGCCCCGCGCTTTCCAGCCTTCACCGGCCAGCAAAGCCATCACACGCGTCGGACCGGTCGGACCTGTCAGACTCGTCAGACTCCGTCCCTGGCCCTCGCCGCCGCTTGACAAACCCTGGTCAGCCCTCTATCATGGCTCGGCCTGGCAACACACAAACGTTAACGACCTGGAAGGAAAGAACCACTATGCCTGTTGCACACATCAACGGCGCCAACCTGTACTATAACCTCGACAATTTCACCGGTCCCTGGACGAAGCCGCGGACGGTCCTCCTTCAGCATGGCATGGCTAGAAACGGGAAATTCTGGTACAGGTGGGTGCCTTTGCTGTCCAGCCAGTTCCAGGTGCTTCGCCCCGACCTGCGCGGCCTGGGACAGTCCTCAGTCGCCACCGAATCGTATCACCCATCGGCGGAAACTTTCATCGGCGATTTCCTCGGCCTTTTGGACCACCTGGAGATTGACAAGGTGGTGTATGTAGGGGAAGCACTGGGGGGCATTCTGGGGACCTTTTTTGCCCTGGCCCATCCGGAGAGGATAACAGCGCTGGTGCTGACGTCCACGCCCCTCGTGGTGCTCAGAGACCATCTGGCGAAGTCTTTCCCGCTGAAGGAAGGCTCCTGGGAGGCAGCCATCGCCAAGGGGGCGGACAACTGGGCGCGCCAGACCATGGGCCAGCGCATTGACCTGGACCTGGCCCCACCTCAGCTCGTCGACTGGTGGATTTCCGAGATGGCCAAGACGAACCCGGAGAACGGCGTCAAGCTGAGCAAGTTCGTGGCCACCGTCGACCTGTCGCCGAGGCTCAAGGAAATCAAGGTCCCCACGCTGGTTCTGGCCGGCGAGAAATCACCCGGCGTCACCCCGGAGCAGATCGCCCTGATGCGCGCCGAGATACCTGACGTGAAGGTGGTGGTCTTCCCCGGCGTGGGCATGAGCCCGCACGCTGTCATCCCGGAGAGATGCGTCGAGGAAGTGCTGACGTTCTTGGGGGCCAGGGGCCAGGGGACGGTTGTAACCACGAAATAATTGGGAGCTTTCAGCGGTCAGCACTCAGCCTTCAGCCGTCGGACCCGTCAGACCTGTCCGACCCCTATAATCTATAACCTATGACCTAAAACCTAGAACCCGGCCCCCGGCCCCCGGCCCCCGACCCCTACTCAAAACACGTGTATGGCGTTCTTCTTCAGTGATACCGTCCACGCCTTGTTGTGCTCGAGACCAAGCTTCTGGTACACGTGGGTCGGCACCTCTATCTGCAGGTCGTAGTCTTTGCCGTTGTCCAGCGCGGATGCCTTGAAGAGCAGGGTCACCGTGTCGCCGTGGTTGATCTCCTGGACGATGCGCCCCTCCAACTGGTTCTCTTTGACCGGATCGCCGGCGCCGCGGCCGGGCCGCACCAGCATGATGTGTTCCGGCCGGATGCAGAACTCGACGCGGTCCCCCTTTTGATGTTTCGAGGCGGGCGCCAGGATGCTCAGACCCTCGCCCTCGATCTGGAGGCCGTCGCTGCTTGAGCTGACGACCACGCCGGAGAAGATGTTTTTCGCGCCGGTGAAGCGGGCCACCGCCCGCGACTTCGGCCGGTTGACTACCTCTTCCCGCGTCCCGACCTGCAAGACCTGGCCGGAGTCGTACACCACCAGCTTCCTGCTGAGCGTGTAGGCTTCCTCCAGGTCGTGGGTCACCAGGACGGTGGTTATCTTGAGGTCGTGAAGGAATCCGGCAAGCTCCATCCGCAGACGGCCCCTTATGGGGCTGTCCAGGGCCGATAGGGGCTCATCGAGGAGCAAGAGGGCGGGTTCTACGATCAAAGCCCGCGCCAGGGCGACGCGCTGCTGCTGGCCGCCGGAGAGCTGCGCCGGCTGGCGCAGCTCCAACCCCTTGAGGCGCATGAGTTCCACCATGCGCGCCACCGTCTCCTCACGCTCCCTCTTTTCGACGCGCAGCCCGTAGCCGATGTTCTCTGCCACATTGAGATGTGGCATGAGGGCGTAGCTCTGGAAAACGTAGCCTACGCGGCGCCTCTGCGGTGGGAGGTCCATGCCCCGTCGGGAGTCGAAGACAACCTGGTCGCCTATGGTTATGCGGCCCGCGTCCGGCCTCAGCAGCCCAGCTATGCATTGCAGGGTCATGCTCTTCCCCGACCCGGAAGGCCCGAAAAGGGCCACCACCTCGTCCCCCGCCTCGAAGCTGGCGCGCAGGTGAAAACTGTCCAGAGTCTTCTCTATTGCAACGGACAGCATCTAGTCCACCCGGTCCATGCGCGTCCACCCAGTCCACCCGTGTCCATCCGTGGTTCTGTCCCCTAATACCATTTCGCCGCCTTGCCGAGGCGGTCGATAACGAAGAGAACCGCCAGCGCGGTGACGGTGACTATGCCCACCAGCACCATCGCCAAGGGGCCGTTGCCTGTCTGCGTGGCATCGTAGATGGCGATGGGGAGGGTCTGCGTCTGTCCGGGGATATTGCCCGCCACCATCAGTGTGGCGCCGAACTCGCCCAGGGCGCGGGCGAAGGCCAGCGCCGTGCCCGCCAGAATGCCCCGCCACGCGAGAGGCAGGGTGACGGTGAGGAAGATGGCCAGCTCGGAGCGGCCCAGCGTCCGCGCCACATCCTCCAGGTTCCGGTCCACCCCTTCGAAGGCCGCCTGGCAGGTCCTTATGAAGAGCGGCGCCGAGACAACGGCGGAGGCCAGAGCAGCGGCCTGCCAGGTGAAGACCAGGCTGACGCCGAAGCTCTCTCCCAGCAGGCGGCCCAGCACTCCCTGCCGGCCGATGGCCACCAGGAGGAAGTAGCCCACCACCGTGGGCGGCAGCACCACGGGCAGCATGATGACCGCCGTGGCCAGGCCCTTGGCCGGGAAGGTCCACCGCGCCAGGGGAAAGGCAATAGCCATTCCCACGATGAAGGAGATGGCCGTGGCCGCGAGGGCTACCTTGAGGGACAGGTAAAGGGGGAAGAGGTCCAGTGCTGTCGACATCTTGTCTTAGAACCACCGATGGATACGGTGATATTGAAGGGGGAAGCAAGAAGCATGAACACAGTTCCCAGTTGCGGTGACGCTCCTTCCTTTCCGCTTCACGCTCCGCGCTTCGTGCCTCTTGACTCCGTCTCGCCGGGCAGCAGAAATCCGTACTTCTTCATTACCGGCCGGCCTTTCGGCCCGTTGACGAAGGCGATGAACTCCCGGGCTGCTTTTTCGCTCCTCGTCCCGGATACCGCCGCCACGGCCTGCCGAAGAGGTTCGTGCAGCGCGTCATCGATCCGGATGTAGTCTATCTCCGGGGCGCCGGCCAGGGAGAGAGCGATGATGGCCGCCTCGACATTACCCGTCCTGATGTACTGCGTGACCTGGGCCACGTCCTCGCCGAAGACCAGCCGGGGCCTCACCTGCTCCCACAGCCCGGTAGCCTCCAGGGCCTGCCGGGCGGCGGCGCCGTAAGGCGCGTGTTCCGGGTTGGCGATGGCTATCCTTTTGAAGCGGGGCTGGGCCAGGTCGGAGAGGGCGCCGGCCCTCACGCCGGAGCGCTTGTTTGTTGCCAGCACGATCCGGCCCACGGCGTAGAGCTCCAGGCTATCCGGCAGGATCATGCCTCTTGACCTGAGCTCGTCGACGAACCTGATGTTGGCCGAGGCGAAGACATCCACCGGCGCGCCGTGCTCGATCTGCTTCGCCAGAGTGCCGCTGGAGCTGAAGGTGAAGACCACTTTGTACAAGGTGTCCCGCTGGAAGGCCTCCCCGATCTCCGCGAAGGCGGGCTGTAGGTCGGCGGCGGCCGCGACGGTCAGGGCGGTGCCTGGGTTGCCGCCGGGCTGGCAGCCCAGTCCCAATGAGGCCAGCAATAGCACTAGGATCCAGGGAGCGATCAGCATTCAGCTTTCAGCCATCAGCGGTCCCCCGCCCCCAGAAGCCGACAAGCCGTCGGACCCGTCAGACCTGTCCGACACCTACAACCTAAAACCTGACCCCTATTTCGCCAGCCACAAATCGGTATTCCTCATGGAGCTATAAAGGCCCGGTGGGGCAGCGAAGTTCCTCACCTCCGGCCAAGTGCCGATGATGCTGTCGCCCCAGTAAGGCCAGATGGTCGGCATTTCCTTCAGAAGTATGTCGTCCAGTTCCCTGGTCATGGCCTTCCTCTTCGCTGCATCCAGGGCCCGCGATTGCTCCGCGAAGAGGTCATCGAACCGCTTGGAGCTCCACTTGCCATAGTTCTGGTCGGCGCCAGTGAGGAACTTGCGGCTCAGCTCGTCGGGGTCGTTAATCCGCCAGATATTCTGCTGCACCCCGAGTTGAAAATTGCCGGAGGCGGTGCGCTGATTATATACCGCCGTCTCCGCCACCTCGATACTGGCATCGATGCCGACGGTCGCCAGTTGGTCCTTCAAGAACTCCCCGGCCTTCTGGTCGAAGCGCACCGCGCGCACCAGCAGTATCATCTTGAAACCATCGGGGTGCCCGGCCTCTGCCAGTATCTTCTTTGCTTCCGCGCGGTCAATGTCCTTTTGACGGTAGCCAGGCAGCTTAATGATATCTTGCTCCGGCAGGCCCCAGGGCCCGGGAGGAATGAAAGTGCCCAGCTTGGCCTCGCCCTCGCCCAGGACCTTGATGGCCGTCTGCCGGTCCAGGGCCATGCTGGCCGCCTGCCGCACGCGCACATCATTGAAGGGCGCCCGGCTGGAATTGACGTTATACCAGGGGCCCTGGAGGGCGGCGTATTTCCAGAGGACCAGATTGGGGGATTCGGCCTTTACGGTTGCCGCCTCGGAGGGGGTCAGAGGCGCCCAGTGGCCGGTCATCTTCACCCGGCCCGTCCGGAAGGCGGAAAATCTGGTGGCGCCATCCCTGATAATATAGTGAGTTATGCCATCGAGGTAGGGAAGCCCCTTCATGAAGTAGTCGGGGTTCTTCACCAGCTCAAGGGTTACCCCCGTGCTGTAGGATTTGAACTTGAAGGGCCCCGTCCCCACGATATCCTTCTTCATGTCCCCCTTGGCTTCGACGACATGCTTGGGATAGATGACGAACCAATCGGTGGCGAACTGGGGCATGAAGGCGACATAGGCCTGCTTCATGACAATTTTCACCGTGCTCGCGTTCGGGGCCTCAATCTTATCGATGGATACGAACTGCTCTTTCCGGCCGCTGCGGATGTTTCTGGGCGGGTCCTTCTGGCGCGCAAGGTTGTAGCGGACATCTTCGGAAGTGAGGGGCTTGCCGTCGTGGAATTTGACATCCTTCCTCAAGGTGAAAGTGTAGGTCAGACCGTCGGCGCTCATCTCCCAACTTTCCGCCAGGTCGCCCACGATATTCCCCGTACGGAGGTCGTACTGGACGAGATTATCGTAAGCCGAAACGGTTGGCTCCAGGGCGGCTATAGTCGTTTCCTGCTGGATATCGAAGGAAGGCGGATCGACGCTGGCCGCGATGGGAAGGATGCCCCCGTAGCGAGGCTGCTCCGCCCCAGTTTTGGCCGTAGGCGTGGGACCAGCGGGCTTTGGCGCCGCGGTCGGTTGAGCGCCCGCGGGGGTGGGCTTGGCAACCGGCGCCGCTGGCTTGGGCGTTGGCGCCGCCGCCGGAGCGCAGCTCGCCAGCAGCAGGCCAAACACGCTCAGGGATGTCACAAATACTCTTCTTGACCACATGGGAGAGCCTCCTCGTTGATTAAGACAAGTCCTGTGAGATTGGCTATATTATAGCATAGCGCTTCCTGCAGCGTCGTGCATGAGGCGCTCTGCAGCCACTGAAAGGGTAGGTAGTCTCCCTTGACAAGGGGGGTGCCCTAGCCTCATCATATGGATGTGAACAAGTCACCGGAAACAAGCATTCGAGAGGTCCCCGGCGTCAGGGTCACCACCCAGCGGCGCCTGCTCCTGGACCTTATCCGCCAGGCGGGCGGCCACCTGGACGCCGATGAGCTTTACCGGCGGGCGCGCGGGCGCGAGCCGCGCCTATCTCTATCAACTGTGTATCGCAGTCTTCGCCTCTTCAAGGAGTTGGGCCTGGTGGAGGAGGTGCATTATAGTCGGGAGCACCTCCATTTTGAGGCTAAGAGTCCCAAAGACCATTACCACATAATATGCTTGAGCTGCGGCCAGGTAGAGGAGTTCGAGAGCCGTTTGGCGCAGGAGATGAAGTCCGAAGTGGGGGAGAAACTGGATTTTCAGATCACCGGAGCCGACCTGCAGCTTTCCGGATATTGCTCTCGCTGCCGATTGGAACGTTCCTCCGGCTCGGGGAGTGAGGAATGATATGACCCCGAATCCTAAGTGCGCTTACTGTCGGGAAGAGATTGTCGACGGACCAGTGGAGCGACGGGGAAAGCTCTACTGCTGCGAGACCTGCGCCTTCGAGGCCAGCCAGCGCACCTGCTGCACTTGCGGCGCGCAACGCACGGTCGCCAGCAGCTCTCGCTACCAGCCAACGCCAGCCCCGAGGTGTTCTTAGTATCCCAAGCTGACGACAGATAACGCCCGGCCCTCGCGGCGGCGCGTACTGCTATTCCACTAGCTGGCGCGGAGGTTCTCAGACTGAAACCTGGCGGCGGGGCAATGGTCATTGTGGCTGCTCTGGTGCTTCTGGGCGTCTTCTTTCTGATCCCCAGCGCCTTCTCCGAGACTATTCTATTGGAGGGGTTCGAGTCCGGTACCACGGGCTGGGTGGGGCCCATCTCCGGGGTGTCCTCCCCGACTCGGACCGGCAGTTTTGCCGCCAAGCTTACCGTGGGCAGCACCGGCCTTAAAGGTACCTACCGTGTGGTGACGGTCGCGGCTGGAGCATCCCACTCCCTGCAAGGTTACGTCCTGAAGAACGACCCGGGAATAGAATCGGCCTCCCTGAAAATCTACTGGTACTCTTCAACTGACGGCGCGGGAGAGGCGATTTCCTGGGTCAGTTCCACGTCACAGACCGTCGACCAACCCAGCTTCCAGTCACTGGCTGTCTCGACGGCCGTCGCCCCCGGCGGCGCCCAGTCCGCCCGGGTGGGCCTCTGGGTGACGACCTCTCCGTCGTTGGCAGGCACGGCTTCCGTCTATCTGGATGACGTCTCTTTCGTGCGCGTCGATGCAACCGCCACGCCGACGCCAACTCCTACGGGAACGCCGACTTTTACGCCAACCCTCACGCCCACGCCTACGCCAACATCCCCCCCTACTCTAACGCCGACACCATCGCCAACCCCGACGGCTACTGCGACATCAGCGGGCGCCTCTCCGGACACTCCCAGCCCTGTCGCCACGTCCACATTCACCTCGACGCCCACCAGCACCGCGACTGCCACGCCTTCGCCAACCCCCGTGGGCGAACTGCTCCAGAATGGCGGCTTCGAGTCGGGCAACGCCGGAGCGCCCACTTCGTGGAACGCTTACGGTGGAAGCCTGGCCCAGTCCGCTTCCCTCCGGCGCAGCGGCGGCTACTCAGGGGCCCTCACCAGTAACGGCGCTACAGCCAAATGGATTTACCAGACCGTGCCGGTGTCGGCAAACGCTACTTATCTTCTTGAGGGATACGCGTCCAACCCCAACGGCGCCGCTGTCGAGGTACGCTTACGGGTTTCCTTCTACGCTAGCGCGGATGGGACCGGCGAGGAGCTCGTCCACAGCGACGCGTTGGGCTCCAGCACGGCTGAATGGGCTGAGCTGACCGTCAGCGCAAAAGCTCCGGCGGCGTCCGCCTCAGCCAGGATCAAAGCGATGCTCATGCCGGCATCGGAGGCGGCCGCTATTGTCTATTTCGATGACCTGAGCCTGATCAAGACGGCTGACGCTCCGCCGCCTCTGCCAGCGCCGCTCCCCGCGCCGCCCGCGGTCCCCACCAGGACGCCAGTTCCGCGGCCAACGCCCACCTTCACGCCGACTCCCGTGCCAGAGCGCATCGTCAACCATAACCTTGAGGAAGCGAAGAACGGCATTCCCGACGGCTGGGAGACCTTCGGGGGCAAATTGATTCAGGTGGGATCCCCGGTTAGAAGCGGCATGGGTGCGGCAGCTTTCATCAGCACCACCGCCAGCACCAAGTGGGCGTATCAAACGGTCTCGGTCTCGCCTGGTCAATACTACGTCTTCAGTGGCTACATATACAACGACGACCCTAATGTGGACGCAACCTATCTCAGGCTCTCCTGGTATGCCAGCTCCGACGGCGCCGGGACACAGATCTCTTACAACGACTCGCTGACTGCACTCGAACTCGCCGGCAAGAGCCAGGGCTATCGTCTGCTGACGACGGGCGCGGTCCGCGCGCCAGCCAATGCCCGCTCAGCTAAGACGCGGATCATGCTTGACCCGGTATCGAGCAACTACGCCATCATCTACTTCGATGACATCTCTTTCAACCGAGCTGAGATAACCCCCACGCCGACGCCCAGCCCAACCGCTCCCGCCACGCCAACGCTCACGCCATCGCCTACCCCGACCGTCGCGCCTTCCCCTACCTCCAGCGCGGTGCCAACTCCTCTCGCAACTCCAATGCCGACGGGAACGCCCTTGCACAGACCCACCGTTGTCGCTCCGAGGAATACCCCTTCGCCCACGCCGCCTGCCCCCTCGCCCGTAGCCTGGAGCCCGTCAACGCCCACCCTGATTACACCAGGGCCCGCGGCGGACCTGACGAACGCCGTTCCTAACGATCCTGGCCCCACCCCCCTCAGCAAGCCCGTCGGCGGCTTGCCGAAGACAGGCGATTATTTGCCTTATGACTTCGCCCTGGCCGGCGTCGCTTGCCTTTTCCTGGGGCTGCTCATCTGGCGCCGTGGTGGGGCGTGGGGCCGGGGGACGGG
>JACPQD010000007.1 GCA_016190665.1 Chloroflexota bacterium | reverse complement strand
GTGGGGCGCTCCCAGAAGTGATGGTGTGGGTCACAAATCGGAAGTTGGGGCTCTATCGGTTCCTCAACAGTCAATCCCAACCAGTCTTCACGAACAACTGCCACTTTCTTGCCTCCTTAGCCCAGGTACTGGTAGTCTCTCTTTCTCTAACTTGCCTCCAGATAAGGGCAGCGCGTACGCCGGTTGATCACTCGCCGACGAAACGACGAAGCCACCGCGGAACGAAGGGTTAGTGTACGCATCGTCCGCACAATAGTAATCAGGCTTCAGGGGTTTGTCAAATACAAAGCGGTCTGTCCGCTGCGCTTTTCCCAACATCCCCCATCCCGATACGTTTCTCCACAATTCCTTGATCTCAGTCATTGCAGGCCGGGCGCCGTTGAAACGGGTCCCTGGTCTCTGGTTTGTGATTCATGGTTCGATATTTTCACGCACCGCAAGGCCGTGGCTGAAGCCTGGAACCCGAGACCAGAGACCAGAAACCAAGAACCAGACGAGAGCGAGTCACGAGTCGCGGGTTGGCGGGTCAGCGAGTCGTTTCCCGTGACCCGTGACTCGCTGACTCGTGACCGGGTTTCCGTAGCGGCAATCGAGCGAATTTGCCTACGTTGGGACGCGTTTTTGCTCACATACTGCGGACGCGAAACGTGCTATAATGGGCACAGTTGGAAGTAGCGATGACCGTAGTTCGGAGCAGTTGTTTGGATAAGATCAGAGTTATCATCGCCGACGACCATGCTGTTGTTCGAGAAGGTACGCGCCGGCTTCTCGAACAGGAACCGGACCTCGAAGTGGTGGGGGAAGCAGCCGATGGTCAGGAGGCCGTCGCGCTGGCTACCAGGCTGAAGCCGGGCGTCGCCATTATGGATATCGCCATGCCCCGGCTCGACGGCATCGAGGCCACCAGACAGATCAAGGCGCTGTGTCCCTCCATCACCATCCTCGCCCTCACCGCCTACGACGACGACCAGTTCATATTCAGCCTGTTGGAAGCGGGGGCTGCCGGCTATCTCCTCAAGAGCGTTCGTGGCCATGAGCTGGTCGAGGCGGTCCGGGAGGTCCATGCGGGAGAGTCCGTCCTTCATCCCTCGGTGGCCCGCAAGGTGCTGAACCGTTTTGCGGGGTCCAGCAAGCCCAGGAAGCAGGAGCCCGTGGACATCCTCAGCGACCGGGAGATGGAGGTGCTCAAGCTTGCCTCCCGGGGCCTGAGCAACCAGGAAATCGCCAACCAGCTCAGCCTGAGCACGAGAACAGTCCAGGGACATCTGGGACATATCTTCAACAAGCTGGAGGTCGGCTCGCGGACCGAAGCGGTGGTCCACGCGCTGAAAGAGGGCTGGATCACCCTGGACGAGGCGCATTAGTGGACGCCTTTCACATCGATATACAGGATAGACAGGAGTGAGATCGGAGAATATTTCAAGCAAATATCTGTGTTCATCTGTGTCCATCTGTGGTTCTTGTTCCGGTGAATCCTGTCCATCCATGTGAATAGAAGAGCCCGGAGACAGAGGTACTGACGTGCGAACGTTAGGCGGCTTGAGGGATGTCTTGGCCAAGCCCGGCCTGTGGCTCATCGTAGCCGTTCTCGCCCTTATCTCCGCGCCCCACTACGCTGAGGCCCTTCAGCACCCCTCGTTCCTCACCGAGCTCATGGCCAGCCTCAATTTGCAGCGCCACGCCTTCGAGCGCATCCTCTACCTGGTGCCCATTATCTGGGCCGGGTTCCTCTTCGAGAGGCGGGGAGCGCTGATTACTTCCTTCGCCGCTTTTGCTCTCATGTTGCCTCGCGCCCTCCTTATTTCCCCTTTCCCCACCGATTCCATTTTCGAAACCTTTGCCGTTTTTATCTTTGGCAACGTAGTAGCCTTGTCCTTTGAATCCCTCCGGAAAGAGCGCGAGCGGCGCATCCAACTCGCTGCTCTCAACCAGACCTCCAGTGTCATTTCGCAGTCCCTGGACTTAGAACATGTTCTCAACAGCTCTGCTGAGAGCGTCATCGACGTAATGAAGGTCGACGCTGCTCTGGCCTTTCTCGTTGATCACGAAACCGAGGAACTGTGCCTTGCCGCGCACAAGGGAGTCTCCGAAGACTTCGTCCGCGGCGTAGGCTGTATCAAGCTGGGGGAAGGCTTCAACGGGAGAGTGGCCCAGACCGGGGAACCGATGTTCATAAGGGATGCAGCGGCAGACCCCCGGTTGACCCGGATGGCGGTTAAGCAGGAGGGACTCCACTCAATGCTCATTGTGCCACTGAAATCGAAAGGGAGGGTAATGGGCACCCTTTCGGTGTCCATGCGCAGCCAGCGCCAGTTTCGCAAGGAAGAGGTAGACCTGCTGACCGCCATTGGCAATCAGGTTGGCGTCGCCGTGGAAAATGCTGGACTTTACGAACAAGAACGCGTGATGACGGCTCGACTCCGCGCTTCAGAGGAAAGGTATCGGCAATTATTTGAGAACGCTCACGACGCCATCTGGCTCCACGACCTGGAAGGCAACATTATTGCCGCGAACAAAGCTTGTGTCAAGCTCACCGGCTACGTTCCCGAGGAGCTGAATCAGGTGAACGCTATTGATCTGCTCTCGGAGTCGAGCGCTATAGGGGCAGCGGAGCAGGAGCTCATGAAAGGCGAAGGTGCCGGTTTCGTTTCTGAGGCGAAGCTGATTCGGAAGGATGGCACGGAGGCCTTTATCCAGCTCTCGACTAGCCCGGTGTTCAGCAACGGCAAGGCCACCGCCTTTCAGCATATCGCTCGTGACGTGACCGAAGAGAAGAAGATGAAGGAAAACTTGCGCTTTTACTTGGGCCAGGTTACCAGGGCACAGGAGGAGGAACGAAAACGGATCGCTCGGGAGCTTCACGACGATACTATCCAGGCCCTGGTCGTCCTCTCCCGTCAGTTGGACGAGCTTGCCCCTGATGGCAAGGGGCTGCCTGAGGACAAGCAGGCCGTGCTCGATAATCTCAGACAGCAGACCAACAACATAATGCAGGACGTACGACGCCTCAGTCAGGACCTGAGGCCGGCCACCCTTGACCGGCTGGGATTGATCCCCGCCCTGGAGTGGCTGGCATGCGAGATCGAGAAGCTATCGTCCATAAAGGTGGAGGTGAAAGTACAGGGCGCGGAACGAAGGTTGCCGGCGGAGGTAGAGCTGGTCTTATTCCGCATCGCCCAAGAGGCGCTGCGCAATGTCTGGCGGCACTCCCAGGCCACTCATGCTCAGATGGTCGTGGAGTTCCTCGAGGCCAGGATCAAGATCGCGGTGACGGACGACGGAAAAGGCTTCGATTTGCCGGAGGACTCCGGCGACCTGGTCAAGGGCGGCAGATTAGGGCTAGCGGGCATGCAGGAGCGGGTGCAACTGCTGAGCGGCGTGCTGAAGATAGAGTCCGCGCCGGGCAAGGGCACCACGGTGCGGATCGAGGCGCCAATCTAGGGGCGGGTCCGCCGGATTGATCCGAGTAGTGCCGGCTTAACACCGCCGGTCTCGTGACCTTTGTCGCTGCAATTTCCCTTGCCAGGGGGCAACACTATATTGCCCGGAGGTTGAGATGCATGAGCTAGGCATCACGGAAGATCTGCTGGCCCACGTTCTGGAGCACGCTGCTGAAGCCGGGATTAAGAAGGTTACCTCCGTCAGGCTGGGTCTGGGGGATATGGCGGGCATAGAGCCCGATGCGGTCAGCTTGTGCTTCGAAGCGGCGAGCCGGGGAACCCCGGCCCAGGGAGCGGAGCTCGTGTTCCGTCGCATCGAAACCGAACTGCGATGCCGCTTCTGCGGCAACGTCTTCACCCCATCTCAGTTCGACGAGCCCTGCCCCCAGTGCCAGCGCTTGAACCTGGAGGTGCTCAACGGGCAGGACTTCTATCTTGAGAGCATCGAAGGCGAGTGAGGGCCAGTGGAGATTTTTGATTGAGGATTCTTGATTGATTAGCAATCAACAATCAGCAATCTACACGGGCACCTTTGATTTTCGATTCTTGATGGGGGATTTTTGATTGACTAGCGATCAGCAATCAGCAATCAACAATCTGCAATCAGCAATCTACGCGTCCTTCAGACGAGCGCGGATCAGTGTGAGAGGCGTCGTTCAGGGCGTCGGCTTCCGGCCCTTCGTCTACCAGATCGCCGCTGAGCACCGACTCAACGGCTGGGTGCGCAACACCTCCGGCGAGGTGGAGATCGAGGTCGAGGGCGAGGAGACCGCCCTGGCCCGGTTCCTCGGCGACCTCGAGACGAAAGCGCCGACCATGGCGCGCATCGAAGCCATCTCTCACGATTGTCTGCCGCCGGAGGGATACACCTCCTTCGAGATTCGCGAGAGCCAGGCCTATCAGGAGAAGTATCAGTTGGTCTCGCCGGACATCGCCACCTGCGACGCCTGCCGGCGAGAGATATTCACCCCTGCGGACCGGCGCTTCCGTTACCCCTTCACCAACTGCACCAACTGCGGCCCGCGCTTCACCATCATCGAGGACATCCCCTATGACCGGCCGCGCACCACCATGCGCACATTCAAGATGTGCCCGGACTGTCAGCGGGAGTACGAAGACCCCCTGGACCGGCGCTTCCATGCGCAACCCAACGCCTGCCCGGTCTGCGGCCCCAGCCTGGAGCTGGTGGATAGCCGCGAAGGGCCAGTCCCATGCCCGGATGTTGTCCGGGAAGCCTGCAAGCTATTGAAAGAGGGCAAGATAGTCGCGGTGAAGGGGCTGGGTGGCTTCCTCCTCGCTTGCGACGCCACCAACGAAGATGCCGTGAGGACGCTGCGCGCGCGAAAACACCGGCCCTTCAAGCCCCTGGCCGTCATGATGGCGACCGTGGACGAGGTGAAGCAACACTGTGAAGTGTCGGCCGCGGAGGAGAAGCTGCTTCTCGCGCCGGCCAGCCCCATCGTGCTGCTGCGCCGGAAAAAGGCAACCTCCTCAGTAACGGAGAGGGTGTCGCCGGGACTGGGCACATTGGGGGTTATGGCGCCCTACACGCCCCTGCACCACCTGTTGTTGCAGGAGGCGGGCGTTCCCCTGGTTATGACCAGCGGCAACCTCAGCGAGGAGCCTATCGCCCGGGACAACGACGAGGCCTTGCGGCGCCTGGGGGGAATCGCCGACTATTTCCTGATGCACAACCGCGAAATCTACGCCCGCTACGACGACAGCGTGTTCGTGGTTGAGGGCGGCCTGCCGCGGCCCATCCGGCGGGCGCGTGGCTACGCGCCCTATCCTGTCCGCCTGCCTTATCAGTCCCGGCAGGTACTGGCTTGCGGCGCCGAGCTGAAGAACACCTTCTGCCTCACACGGGACGACCATGCCTTCATCAGCCAGCACATCGGCGACCTGGAGAACGAGGAGACCCTGGAGCATTTCGAGACCACCATCGAGCTGTACGAGAAGCTCTTCCGCATTTCGCCCGCAATCCTTGCCTATGATATGCACCCCGAGTACCTGTCCACCAAATACGCGCAGAGGCTGCTCTCCGAGGACCAGCCGCTGACGTCTGTCGCCGTGCAGCACCATCACGCCCACATCGCGAGCTGTCTGGCCGAGAACGGCTTCGAGGGACCGGCCATCGGCGTGGCTTTGGATGGCGTCGGCTACGGTCCCGATGGTACGATATGGGGCGGGGAGTTCCTCATCGCCGATTGGCGCGGCTTCGAAAGGGTGGGACATTTAGAGCAGGTCCCCTTGCCGGGCGGCGCCGCCGCCATCCTGCGCCCCTATCGCATGGCGACCAGTTATGTTCTCACACTTCTCGGCGAAAAAGCCCTCTCCGACGATCTGCCGATATGGCAGGACCTGTCTGCTCCGGAGCTTGAGGTGTTGAAGCAACAAATCCGGCGTGAGATAAATGCGCCGCTGACCTCGAGCTGCGGCCGGCTCTTCGATGCCGTCGCCGCCCTGGTCGGGATCAGAGGTACGGTAGAGTACGAAGCCCAGGCCGCCATCGAGCTGGAGATGGCTGCGGGGGAGCCTGACACGTCGGACCTGTCAGACCTGTCCGACGCGTCAGACTGTTACCCCTTCGCCATTAAAGTTGTGGATGGCGTCCGCATCGTCCGGCTGGGCGACTTGCTGGAGGCAGTTATCTCGGACGTGAAGACCGGCGCTAGCGCGCCCCTCATCTCCGCCCGCTTCCATGCGACCATGGCCCGGCTGATCGTCCAGATGTGCCACACCATATCCAAAAACTGTGGCTTGAACACAGTGGCCCTGAGTGGCGGCTGCTTCCAGAACCGCCTCCTCTTCCGGCTGACGACCGACGCTCTGGTGCGGGAGGGCTTCACCGTCCTGACCCACAAACTTGTCCCCTGCAACGACGGCGGGGTATCATTAGGACAGGCCGTGATCGCGAATTTCGCGGCAGGGCAATAGTGCTGCGCCGTGGTGCGAGGGAACAGGAAAACATGAGACTGGTGATTGCCTTCTCGTTCGCGCTTCTCCTGGCGCTAGCCGGGTGCGGTAGCCTCGAAGCGCCGTCGCCTGCGGGAACGCCGATCGAGACTCCCGTGCCCAGTGCCAGCATAACCGAAACCCCGCCACCACCTGGCCAACCGCGTGTCACCGGCCTCTTTACCGACCCAAGGCTGAGGGCGCCGGATACGCGCCGGTCCCTCGGCAAGACCAAGCCAACAACATTCAAGCCCTGGGATGGCATCTCTACCGTACTTTACGACGCAGTCTCGCGAACAGAGACCAATCTGGGTGAGGGAACTCTTGGCCGTTTCAGCCCGGACAGCACGAAGATGGTGTGGGTGGCAGGGCCGCAGGACTGGACGCGCGGCAAACAGGAGGCATGGCTGCTCGATCTGCGCACTATGGAGAAGCGTCCCCTTGGCCCGGGCCGGATGGCAGGATTCATAGACAACGATCACGCATACGTCATCGAGCCCAGAGGTAGCAACAACGTCGCAATAATCGACCTGCGCACCGGCGACACAAAGCAGGTCACAACGTCAGACCTGCCCGGGGCAAAGGGCTACATACCGATAACGACTCCGGAAGGCAATGTACTGCGGCGGACAAACCCTGAACAAGACTACCTGCTTCTGCGCCGAGCTTTCCTCTTAACGGACGGCAAGACAGGGCGAACGCTGTTGGAGTTCGAGGTATACGTCGCGAAGCCTGCTGGTCCGGGAGAACTGGTCGTGGCCACTCCGCCCAACGACGGCACCACCAACATCTTCATCGTCGACATTGCGACGGGCCAAGCCACGTTTGTCGCGACGGCGAGATACTGGCCGCCCAACTGGCCGTTGGCCGCCGACAAAGACTACGTGATGTGGACTGACGACTACTGCAAGTATCCGGACCGAGGTACGACGAAGCTGTACAATCGACGGACCGGCGCCCTTACGGAGATAGAAGCTACACTCTGGGCGACGTTCACGCCCGGCGGGCTAATCGCCAGCGGCGACTTCGGCGCGAGGGCCTTGATCGACCGGGAGACGCTGGAATACGTCCTGCTTATTCCTGACGTGGATCCCAATGCTAAGTCGACTGGATACGATGTGTCATGGTCGCTCGACTATCGATACGCTACTCGCGGTTCGACGGCAGGCCACGGAGGATTGTGCGAAGGATAAAGATATGTGTCTCGCGATTCCAGCGCAAGTCAAATCGATCGAGGGGGTGGAGGCCGATGTCGAGATCGGCGGCGTGGGGCGCCGCGTCAGCCTGATGCTGACCCCGGAAGCGGCGGTCGGCGATTTCGTCCTCATCCACACCGGCTACGCGATCAGCGTCATCGACGAGCAGGACGCCAGGGAGACGCTGCGCCTTCTGGAGGAGATCAGCCAGTGAGGTTCATCGACGAGTACCGCCGCTCCGAGCTGGCGCAGGGGCTGGTGAGGCGCATCCACGCGAAATCAACCAGGCCGGCGCGCCTCATGGAGTTCTGCGGCGGACACACCGTCGCCATCCTTAGACATGGACTCCGCCAGTTGCTGCCTCCCACCATTCAGATGCTTTCCGGACCCGGTTGCCCCGTGTGCGTCACCGCCAGCGCCGACCTGGACAAGGCCATCGCCCTCGCCAAATTGCCCGGCGTCATCACTACGACCTTCGGCGATCTGATGAAGGTGCCCGGCAGCTTCTCCAGCCTGCAACAGGCCAAAGCGGAGGGCGCCGACGTGCGCATCGTCTACTCCACCATGGACGCCCTCCAGATCGCCCGGGAGAACCCGCAGGCCCAGGTCGTCTTCATCGGCATCGGCTTCGAGACCACGGCGCCCACCATCGCCGCCTCAATCCTGCAAGCGGAGCAGGAGGCGCTGGCGAACTACTATGTTCTCTCCCTGCATAAGCTGACACCGCCCATCGTCCAGGCATTGCTCAGCTCCGGAGAGGTGAGGTTGGAAGGAATCGTTTGTCCCGGCCATGTCTGCGCCATCACCGGGTCGGTCCCTTACGAGCCGGTGGCCCGCAACTTCGGGGTCGCCTGCGTTGTTTCCGGATTCGAGCCGGTGGATATCCTTCAGGCCATCGATATGCTGGTATCCCAGATCGAAGAGGGCAAGCCACGCGTGGAGATCGCCTACAGCCGAGGCGTGAGGCCCGAGGGTAACGTGCATGCCCTGAAACTGATGGACTCCGTCTTCGCCGCGGCGCCCGCCCTGTGGCGCGGCATCGGGGAGGTGGCGGGAAGCGGCCTCAAGTTGAAAGACGAGTACGGCCGGTTCGACGCCGAGCGCGAGTTCGAGTTCGACCCCGGCCCCACCTGCGAGCCGCGCGGCTGCATCTGCGGCGAGATACTGCGCGGGGTGAACACGCCCGCTGACTGCGCCCTCTTCGCCACACTGTGCACGCCGGAGCGCCCGGTGGGACCCTGCATGGTCTCCTCCGAAGGCTCATGCTCGGCTCATTTCCTGTATCGAGACGCCGATGTCGGATAAAGTGCTTCTCGCCCATGGCAGCGGCGGCAGGCTGAGCCACGACCTGGTGCAGCAGTGCTTCGTGCGGCTCTTCACCAATCCCGCCCTGGAGCGCCTGGACGATTCCGCGATTCTGGAGTGCCCGGGGCGACTGGCTTTCACCACGGATAGCTACGTCATAAGCCCCATCTTCTTCCCCGGCGGCGACATCGGCAAGCTGGCCATATGCGGCACGGTCAACGACCTCTCGATGGTGGGCGCCACGCCGCAGTATATCAGCTTGGGCGTGATCATAGAGGAAGGACTGCCCATTGAGGAGCTTCAGGCGGTGGCCGACTCGATTCAGGCGGCGGCCGAGGAGGCCAGCGTCCAGGTGGTCACCGGCGATACCAAGGTGGTCAACCGGGGCAGCGCCGACAAGCTCTTCATCAATACGGCCGGAATCGGGCGCATAGCTGAAGGCGTGGACATCTCAGGGAGCAACGCCCGTCCGGGCGACGCGGTCATCCTCAGCGGCTCCATCGGCGACCACGGCATCGCCGTCCTCAGCCGGCGCGAGGGCCTCAGCTTCTCCACAACTCTCGTCAGCGACTGCGCCCCTTTGAACGGCCTGGTGGCGGATATGCTCAAAGCATCCAATCAGATTCGCTCTTTGCGCGACCCCACGCGCGGCGGCCTGTCCACCACGCTCAATGAACTGGCCGAGCGTTCGAAGGTGGGCATCAGGATCGAGGAGAGCGCCATCCCGGTGAAGGAGGCGGTGCGCGCCGCCTGCGAGATGCTGGGCTTCGACCCTCTCTATGTGGCCAACGAGGGCAAGCTCATCGCCATTGTGGCAGCAGAGGACGCGGACAAGGTCCTGGAGGCCATGAAAGGCCACAAGTATGGCGCGGAGGCGGCCATCATCGGGCAGGTGGTCGCCGAGCACGGGGGCCGCGTGGTCATGAAGACGCTCCTGGGCACCTCGCGTATCGTGGACATGCTGACCGGAGACCTGCTCCCGCGTATCTGCTAGTGTGGCGTCCGCAACATGTCACTGGAAGCAGACATGGACACGGTGGACTGGATGGAGTTCTCAAACGAGGAGCGCCGAGGGGGCTAAGGGTATTTCAGCCGTAGGGTGGGTGGAGCCCTGACGAAATCGCGGGACAACCCACTATCACGCGCCGCGTTCTTCCTGATGGGTCACGCTTGGCTCCACCCACCGTACGCATAAATCGATGTTACGTTGTACTAGGGGGAACACTGCTCTTACGCTGGGCCGCCGTCTGCGCCCGGTCCGCTCTTGCCACCTCCCCCGCCATCATCTCCACGTACTCAGGCGCCGCCGTCACTTATCATGAGTCAATTCGCCGGCTTGACGAAGAACGGCAACTGGGCGTAATATAGGCCCACGGAAAGCGGGCGGCTACTTACCGCCCGACAGACACAGGCAAACGGAAGCGCGAAAGGCCCATGGCTACGCCGACAGGTCAACCACAGGAGACTTTCAAGTTTGACGTGGCGCTCTCTTATGCCAGCGAGGACAGGCTGCATGCCGAAGCGCTGGCGGAGCGTCTCAAGTCGCGAGACGTCAGGATATTTTATGATCGTTACGAAATAGCCGACATGTGGGGTAAGAACCTGTATGACCACCTGGCAGACGTCTATAGCAAACAGGCGCATTATTGCATCATGCTGGTTTCGCAGGCCTACGCCCGGAAGGTTTGGACTCGCCACGAGAGGCGCAGTGCTCAAGAGCGCGCGACCCGGGAGAGCGTGGAGTACATCCTGCCGATCAGACTCGATGATACGGAGATTCCGGGTCTACAGAATGTCACATACCTTGATATGAGGGACTCATCAGCGGATAGGCTGACGGTCGAACAGATATGCGAATTGACCGTCCAGAAGCTGGCTTTTGCCCATCCACCCGCCGGCGCCGCCTACTGGAGCGAGCCCTTCGGCGAGCCCGAGTGGATAACGGTCCCCGCCGGTGAGTTCTGGATGGGAGAGAAGGGGGAAGCCCACCGGGTGTTCCTCGATGAATACCGCATCGCCCGCGTTCCGGTCACCAACGCCCAGTACCAGCTCTTCGTCGCGAATACGCATCACGCTGCCCCGCAGCATTGGGTAGAGGGGCGGCCGCTGCGGGGCCTGGAGAGCCATCCCGTGGTGTATGTCACCTGGTATGATGCCCTGGGGTACTGCCGCTGGCTGACCCGGGTGACCGACAAGAGCATCACCCTGCCCCGCGAGGCGGAATGGGAGAAGGCGGCGCGGGGGGACAAAGACCAGCGCGTCTATCCCTGGGGCGATACGCCGGACCCTGGGAAGGCCAATTACCAGGACTCGGGGATTGGAGGGACCAGCGCCGTGGGCGCTTTCCCAAAGGGCGCCAGCCCTTATGGCTGCCTGGACATGAGCGGCAACGTCTGGGAGTGGACGCGCAGTGTGTATGGCGAGTACCCCTATCCGCAGGATGATGAAGAAGGGCGGCGCCGGCGAGAGGACCTCGAGGCGCTGGCGAGAAAACCTCGTGTGGTGCGTGGCGGGTCGTTCGGCAAGGGCGGGAGCGGCGTTCGCTGCGCCATCCGCGGCAGGAACGACCCTGACGACGGGTTCTACGGCATTGGGTTCCGGGTGGCGGGGTCCCCATCCCCCGTTGCCTCTGGACTCTGAAAACTCTGGCCTCTGGGGGCGGGGGGTCCCGATTTTTTTGGCGGGCTGGCGCTCTCTACGGGACAGGCTCAATGCCCTCCTCTTCCAGCCAGGCAACGATACGCTCTCGCACTCGGTCGCTCTTAAACTTGAACCAACGCTCCCGCTCCTCTGGATCGCGGGTCAGGACATCTTTGAAGCGCCGAAAGGCGCCTCTGCCATTGATGGCGACCTCCAGCAGCTCGCGCAGCCTTTCACTGCGGACGGTGGCTATGAACTCCTCCATATCGCCATAGCCCTCATGGGCTTCAGGTACCCGGATGAAGCGATCCGACTCCACCCGGTCGGCGTCCAGCAACTCCTCCCGCTCCCAATCGTCCAGGTCGCGCTCATCCAACAGCTTCTCCAGAGCCGCCTGCCGCTCCTCCCCTATAAGGTCCTCGTCCAGGTCCTCGAGTATCTCTTCCAGCTCTCGGTTTGTCTCGTCGGTGATTCTGAGCACTTCCCCGGTCTCAGTATCCAGGAAGTAGCTGACCACCGGCGAAGCGTCATCGAAGGCCGTCTCCAGCTCGCCCATGTTAACCTTCAGCTTGCGTTTCCCGGGTTCGATGGCGTCAGACATAGGGCTTCCTCCTGCTGCAAAACTGGTTCAACTGATTCTACCATTTCCCCCCTGGGCCCTCCACCTTCTGAGCTTCGGCAGGCAGCGAGAGGCTGCCGGATACATGGAAGGACATCGGTGTCCCTCAAAGACGCTTTTGAACCTCCATTCCAGCGAAGTTCCCCATGCCGTTGGCCCGGCGCCACGGCGCATGAAAATGCCGTAGGGCAGCGGGTCCCGACGCATCGGGATCCCGTACGGAGTCGGGACTTGTCCCCTGCCGCCGTCGTCGGGGCGCTGGGAATCATTTTCATAGTAGGCTGGAATCGTGCTATGAAAGGCCCTCCGATCCTTATTGTGGCACAGGCCAAATCTCGACTTCATCATGCACCTCAGGCAGCGGGGGGCGGCGGGATACATGGGATGTCATTGAAAGTTGTAATCTATGAGGCCATCTGGCTTGATATGAGTCATCAAATGGGCTAGAATATGCCCAGTGCCCCTGTAGCTCAGGCGGATAGAGCAACGGTTTCCTAAACCGTGTGTCGGCCGTTCGAGTCGGCCCAGGGGTACCACGAGGTTCAAAGTGCGCAGGTACACAATTATCTTGGAGCCCGATCCGGAGGAAGGCGGCTACACCGTGACTGTTCCTGCTTTGCCTGGCTGTGTAACGCAGGGAGAGACAGTGGAAGAGAGCATCGAGCGAGCCAAGGAGGCCATCGCTGGCTACATCGAGAGCCTGGAGGCTCACGGCGAGCGCGTGCCTGAGGAGAGAGAGCCTCTTCGCGCAATTACCATCGACGTGGCGGCGTAGTTATGAAACGATACACCCTGCTACTCATCCCCGATGCCGAGGAAGGCGGCTATACTGTACGTGCGCCGGTGCTTCCCGGCCTTGCCACTGAGGGTGACACGCTCGAAGAAGCAATTGCAAAGGCACGAGAAGCCATCGCCCTCTGGATAAAGTCCGCTGAGAAGCATGGTGAGCCTATCCCGACAGAGGAGCTACCGCCGCAAACTGTCACTATCAGCGTGGCAGCGTAGACAAGACGGCGGGGACCGTGAGATTCAGCGAGCGGCTCCCCCCTCTATTGTCTGACTGAGAATGCTCTCTTCACCGGGATCCATCCCAGAAGGCGTCGGGGGCCTTGAACCGCCCGAAGCCCAAGGCATCGTCCAGCCGCACGAGGATCCCATCCACCCACCGGGCGTTCCTGATGAAGAACCGCGTCACATCGTGGACCCGGCTGTGCCCCTTGTTGAAGGGACACACCCGGAGGCAGATGCCGCAGTTGGTCCCCGCCCTGGCCTGGAACTGGGCGCACTTCTTGTGGTCCATTTGCCACTGGAGCACCCCGGCGCTGTTGCACTCGTTAGCAGGCTCGAAGCTGCGCTCCCCGTAGGGGATGGCCTGGCCTGGGCACAGGCGAGCGCACTTTTTGCAGACATCGCAGAACTCCGTAACGCCGAAGTCCCTGGGGCTCCCCACGTCCACCGGCAAGTCTGTGAGCACCTTGGCAACGCGGCACCGGGGGCCGAACCTGGGGTTGATCAGCTTGGCGTTGCGGCCCAATTGCCCCAGACCCGCCTCAATGGCCAGGGGAATGCTCAAGGCAGTACAGTTGGCGCTGGGAATGGCGTGGTACCCCAGCCACCTCAAGAACTCCGCCACCATCACCGTGGCAAAGGAGATGCGGGAGTAGGTTGTCAGGACCGTCCCCTGCTGAATGGCCGTGGGCGCCCGGGCGATCCCCTCCTCGTCCATCTCGAAGAGCATCACCACGGCGTACTGGACCTCCCTGGGGATGACCAGGGCCTTGTCCTCGGCCAGGCCCGGCTCCGCGTAGTGCTCGTACCCCGGCTCATCGGTGAACTTGATGGGGTAGTCCTTGCTTGTCTCCTCGTCGTAGTAGTGCGAGAAGACCCAGCGGCGGTCCAGGGGAGCGAAGGCCACATCGTCGGCCCCGAAGAGACGGCCCACCTTCCGGAGCGCCCGGCAGGCCTCGATGGGGCTCCCCGGCCATCTCTCAGCCGGCGCATTGCTGGGCGTGGCTCCGCTTAATCTGGAGGGGCTCCCCTGCCCTCGCTGAGCAGGCTGCCCCCTGGTCAGAGGCTGCCAGCGATTCCCCCTGACGTTGGGGGCGTTGATGGAGAACCCCGTGTTCCACAGGTTTCCGTTGGAGGCCTGGTAGAAGGCCCAGTCCAGGGCGCCAAAGCCAGGCTTCCCCTCGGCCAGCAAGCGCGCCACGCTCGCGTCCCGTTCCTCGGTGAGCCGTATCATCGACGGTTCCCAGAGGCGCTGCCGGGTGATGTTGAACTTCTGGTTGAAACGCTGATAGTAGGGCTGCACCTGGTAGACCTCGGCCACCGAGGTCCTGTGGTTGGTCTGGGTGTCCACTGTTTTCGTTGTCAAGGGAATCTCCTCCTCCTCGGCCAGACGGTCGCCAGCCGCATCGCATCCCCACCCGAAGTCACGCTTCACACCAGCACTTTGCCATCGGCCACGATCGTCTTCCCGTCCAGCTCTACCGTAGGGCGAGTCATGATGCCATCGATATGGCTACTGCTCATGCTCTTGCCGCCGAGCAAAGTGTTCCTGCCCAGGCCGATATGGACTGTCCCCAGGATGGCGCAGTCGTACCTGGTGCCGCTCAACCTGCCGGGCACGGTGTGGCTCGTACCGATGGCGAACTCCCCGATGTTGCCGGCTTCGGCGTCAATGGACACCACCCGCCTGAGCCTGTCGACGTCCTCCGGATTCCCCGAAATGTCGGTTACCTTGCCCTTGGCCACCTTCAGGACCAGGGGTCTGGAGAGCGTGTACCCCCACCCATCGAGCTCGCCATCGTATACCAGCGTTCCGTTCGCCGTCCCTTCGACCGGGGGCACAGGGGCCTCCGCGTAGTCCGGCACGAAGATGCCCCGAATGGGATGGAGCGGCGTGCCATGCCGGCCCTCTATGCTGAAGGTGAGGTCGGTGCCATGGGGCGTCGCCAGCCTGACGGTGTCGGCCTGGTTATAGAGCTCGACAATCCTCTCGCTGCGCGCCTTCATTTCCACGACATCGTCTATGGAGACCGGCCGGCGCAGATAGTCCTCAGTGAGTCCCAGGGTGGCGTAGTTGCGCGCGCCCCTGCCCATCAGCTCATCGTTGAGATTGGTGTGCCCGGAGGTGACGGACACCCTCTCGCCGGCGCCGAAGATAGCGTCCGCGGCCCTCATGGCGGCGGCGGCCGTCTTGCGAGGCTCCTCGGCGTTGTTAAGCTTCGGCGGCACGACCATGTACACCACCCGGGCTCCCCTCGCTTTGGCGGCGGCGGCGACGGCCTGGGCGATGGCCTGGGGCCGGGCGTAATCGTCCGCGAGGACTACCAGGTCTTCATCCGGCTTTAGGCGAATGCACGCATCCACGATAACTTTGATCGCCTGGGTTTCTTCTAGCATAGCCCTCTCCCTTTTCATGCCAGCCCCTTGAAGCTATTTGTCGCTCCAGTTATACGCTATCATGTGCTGGCCAATCACCGACCCCTGGTAAGGCCCCTTGATGTGCGGTTGGCGTACCAGGTACTCGCCGTAGCCGAAGAGCATCAGGGCGTAGGCCCTCTCTATCCACAGCCGCTCAAACCGATTGAGAATCTGGCGCCTCTTCGCCACATCCACTGTCTTCCGCTGCTCGTTGAGCAGACTGGCCAGCTCCGGGTCCTTAAGATGGTACATTCCGCCAGGCCGCCAGTACTGCTCTATCCGCTCGCCCGGCTCAAGGGTCGCCGTCCCCCCGTGAAGGAGGGCCGCATAGTCCGCCTTGTCGCGCTGGGCAATCAGAGTCGTGTGTTCCATTACCTGCTGCTTTATCTCCACGCCGATCTGCTTCAGTTGCTGGGCCACTACCACTACGCTCTCCACGGAATCCTTCCTGGCCGAGCTGATCTTGACCTCCAGGGGAAAACCATCGGGATATCCGGCCTCAGTCATGAGCTTCTTGGCCTGAGCCAGGTCCGGCTTGTAGAGCCGCTTCACCTCGTCCATGGGCAACTGCCAGGAGGCGGCGACGCCGTAGATGGGGCCAGTGATCTCCGCCCGACCCTCCATAACCACATCGACCAGAGCCTGCCGGTCGATAGCCAGCGAGAAGGCCTGGCGGACACGCTGGTCCGTGAAGGGCCTCTTTTCGGGGTGGAATATCATCATTACGATGGCGCTGGGGAGACTCGCTGAGGTAACCCTGGGGTTAGTCTGCTTCAGGGCGCCCAGCTCGATGGAGGAGACCAGGGTTACATCCGCCCGGCCGGAGCGGAAGGCGGCAAGCCTGCTGGCCGGATCAGGGACGATGACCACGTTGATCTCATCGAAATAGGGTATGCCCTTGATGAAGTAGCTGGGATACTTCGCCAGCTTGTAGCTGACCTTTTCCGTCCAGCTCTTAAGGTAGAAGGGGCCGGTCCCCGCCTCCTCGCGATTGAGGTCGCCAGACTTCTCCACGGCCTCCCTGCCCACCATGTAATTGGCCGGTTGGGCCAGGAAGTCCAGGAAAGGCGCCGTCGGCTCCTTCAAGGTCAGCTTGACCGTATACTTGTCTGGCGTCTCGATGTTCGACACGACCTGGAATTTCCAGCGACTGAAGAACTTCGGGTCTTCAGTTGCCATGCGCTGGATATTGTATTTCACATCCTCCGCCGTCAGCTCACGCCCCTTCATTACCGGCGTATCATGAAACTTTATTCCTCGGCGGAGATGCAAAACGTAGGCGGTGTCGCTGGGCTGCTCCCACTTCTCCGCCAGGTCCGGCACTATCTCCATCTTCTCGTTTAACATCAAGAGGCCGCTGTACACAGGTCCGAGGACATCATTGGACCAAAGGGCGCCACGGTTGAGGTGGGGGTCCAGCGTATCAGGGTACTTGTCCCTCATGCGCGTAACCAGACCGCCGTATTTGGGCTGTTCCACCGCCGGCTTAGGGGTCGCCGCCGGCGCTGCGGGAGCAGCCTTGGCCTCCGGAGCGGCTGCGGGCTTTGGTTGGGCAGCCGTGGGCGCGGCGGGCGCCGCTTTAGGGGCGGGCGCTGGCGCTGCCGCGGGTGCGCAGCTCGCCAGGACCAGGGCCAGGACTGTCAGGGAACTGGCGATAACGAGCGATGTGCGGTACCGCATGTGCGACCTCCTGCTGCCAATGCCGCGCACTTTAGTGCGCGGTCTGGACTTTGGACAAAAGCATATCACGTATTGGCGTATCGAACGAGATTTTGTGCGAAAGTTGCGTTAGATAACAGCCAAACAGGCGTTTCGTTGCACTCCTTTCTCAGGAGGGTCAG
>JACPQD010000099.1 GCA_016190665.1 Chloroflexota bacterium | reverse complement strand
TTTCGAAGCTGGCTGGCCTGGTCAGGATTCATCGGAACACTTCTATATTATACATAGTGTTCTGATTATAAACCAAAATGAAACCGATGTCAAGACCCTCCCAACATCGGTTTGAAAAACCCGTTCCCTAATTCAAATCATAGCCACTTTTCTTATGGTGAAACTTCAGGCGGTCTCTTGACCCGCCAGTTATAATGGGCATGTACGACGGGAGCCACTGGCGTGCCCCATCGGCGCCCCAGAAGTTCACGCGAAGCGGCGAAGACGCAAACAGTTCCTTCGCGGATTTCGCGCCTTCGCGTGACTCGCTCACAGGCTGCTTCATGGCTCGTGGTGTAGTATAATGCTGGAGCAACGTCTTGGCAATGCGCAAGAACGTATTGTCGTCGTAAATCCGTCATTGAAAGACTGCACCGGGAGCATAGAATGGCATTCCCTGATGATGTAGCGGAAAGACTGCTCGTTGCCTGCCATAGACGCTGCTGCCTTTGCGAGAAATTCGTTGGCAACAAGATGGAAATCCACCATATCGTGCCGAAGTCGGAGGGAGGCCAGGACACGGAAGAAAACGGTATCCCTTTGTGCCTGGAGTGCCATGCTGAGGTCGGCGCTTACAACCCCCGGCATCCGAAGGGAAGGAAGTTCACCCCATCGGAGCTTAGAAAGCATAAAGAGCAGTGGTTTGCCAAATGCGCTGCCCCTTCCTGGCGCACAGCACCTTCCCAGTCCGAAGCCAACGTGCTGGAAATACGCATCAGGGTTTTCATCAGCTATAGTCGTCAAGATTCGGCCTTTGCTGAACGGCTCGAAGCCGCGCTCCAGGAGCGCGGGATCGCCACCTGGCGGGATGCGACCAGCATCCACGGCGGCGACAACTGGTACAAGAGCATCGCCAGGGGGCTGGCAGACTCTGACGCCGTCTTGTGCGTCGTGACGCCGAACTCTGATCGGTCAGAATGGGTCCTCCGGGAGCAGCTCCGGGTTCTCCAGGATGGCATCCCCCTGTTCCCGCTGCTTCCGGCGACGCACCGCTTGCCCTGGCACATGCAGGAGCTCCAGCCGATCTTGATGGACGACTTCCATTTCGAAGCCGGACTGTCGGAGCTGGTCGCGGCGCTGAAGCGCTGCAAGAAGCGCCGCCCCAATGTGCCAACAGGAACAATGCGGCCCGGCATGCCAGGCGTTTCCGCGCCGGAACATGACGATAGCGCCATTCAGGGATACCTGAAATGGGTGTTGAGCGAAGCCGGAGGCGATCTGCGGCATGCGCGGTACGTCGATCTGGCGGCAGAGCCGCAACGCGCGCCATCGCCGCTGGCCGCCGGGTTGGAGGATGAGTTCGTCTTTACGTGCATTGAGCTGGAACGCCTGCCCTATGAGGACCTGGACAAGCGGGGTGACGATGTGCCGGACGCGCGCCAGGCCATCCGCGATCTGCGCCGCACGGTGCTGCTGGGCGAGCCCGGGGCGGGCAAGACGTGGACGCTGCTCAAGATCGCCATCGATCTGGCGCGGGCGGCGCAGGCCGACTCGGCCGCCCTACTGCCCCTCTTCATTCCGCTGCGCGAGTTTAAGGGAACGATGCCCTTCGCGGACTTTGTGCGGGGCAAGGCGAACAACCTGCAATCCGGCTTCGACAACCTGCAAGACCGCTTCGTCCTGCTGTGCGATGCCCTCAATGAGATGCCGCGCACGGGGCCAGACAAGCGCGACCTGGTGGCGGAAGTGCGCGATTATCTGGGCGATAAGGCCGACTGGGTGGTGAGCTGCCGCGTCCGCGACTACGCCGACGACCTGAGCAGCCTGTCGCAGGTGGGCATACTCCGGCTCAGACCGCTGGACCCGCCGCGCATCTGGGAGTTCATCTCTCGCCGGTTCGCCGGATGGGGACAGCCCCCACGCGGCGCGGCGCTGTGGGCCGCGATGGGCGGAAGCGATAAGCTGTTAGCGTTCTGGAACAAGATGAGGAAGCATGGCGAGAGCGACCACTTCTGGGATGCCCAGCGGGGCGTGCCGAGCTACACAGGCGCCGATGAGGACAGCGCGTGGGGGGCCATGCACCGCGATCACCGCCGCCTGCTATCGCTGTGCCGCAGCCCCTATATGGCGAACATGCTCTGTGCCCTCTACCGAGACGCCCGTAAGCTCCCCGAAAACCGCGCCGGACTCTTCGCCGATTTCGTCACCAACCTTCTGAACGCCGAGCGCCGGCGCCTGGAGAAGACAGGGCTGGCGTGGATCGGGGACGCGCCGATTCGCGACGGGTTGGGCCCCGTTGCGTGGGCGTTGGGCGCGCTGACCGAGATGGCTCGCGCCGACGCCGAAGCCCTGCTGCGCAAGCACGTCCCCGGCCATGATGCGGCGGAGGTGCTGAGTGCGGCGGTGGGGGCGGGCATCATCTACTACGGGGATACTGTCCGTTTCACCCATCAACTGCTGCAACAGTACTTCGCGGCGGCGGTCCTGGGGGCTGAGCTGGACGGCGGCGGCGATCCGGCGTCGATCTGGAAGGGGGAGAACTGGTGGGCATCGACCGGGCGCGAAGAGACAGCCGTGCTGCTGGCGGGCAATCGGAAAGACCCGCAGGGGGTGGCGCGTTGGCTTGCCCCGGCGCAGCCCGAGCTCGCGCTGCAACTGCTGGCTCAGCCGGATTTCGGCCTCAATCCCGCCACGCCGGACGCGGGCTTGCGCACGGCGCTCATTGCCGGCGCCCGTGACAAGGCGGGCGGACCCCATCCCGTGGGGCGCGCGGCCGCTTATCGTGTGTTGGGGCGGCTTGACGCTGACCCGCGCCCCGGCACAGGCGTGATTACGGTGAAGATAGACGGGCGCGATGTGGAACTGCCGCACATTGAATGGTGCGACGCGCCCGCGCCCAAGGGGGACACGTTCATCATGGGCGCGGACGACCAATCCAACAACCCGCGCCGCGAAGTCAAGCTGGACTACAGCTTCAAGATCGCCAAGTATCTTATCACCTATCAGCAGTTCCAGGCGTTTGTCGACTCCGGGGAATATGACAACCCGGCATGGTGGCGGGGTTTCCCCTCCGGCTACCGGCCGCAGGCGATGGCCGAACAGAACAACCGCTATGGCAATCACCCGCGCGACAACGTGAGCTGGTATCAGGCGGTGGCCTTCACGCGCTGGCTGGACCACCAGTACAGCCAGGCAGGCCTGATGCCTCTTCTCCCCGGGGCTGCGTGGGGAAAGGGGCAGGGGGTGAGCGCAGAGATTCGCCTGCCGACCGAACAGGAATGGGAATACGCGGCGCGAGGGACAGACGGACGCACATACCCGTATCCCGGCGATTTCGATGCGGCGAAGGGCAACACACGGGAGACCGGCATCGGGCAGACCAGCGCGGTGGGGCTGTTCCCGGATGGCGCGGCGGCCTGCGACGCGCTGGATATGGCGGGCAATGTATGGGAATGGTGCCTGAACGATTACCGTAAGCCGGAAGTCTTGGACGGGTATGGTACTGGAGAATGGAAGGTGTTGCGTGGCGGGTCGTTCTTCAGCAATGAGGACCTCGTGCGCTGCGCCTGCCGCCTCAGGCTCTACCCTGACTTCAGGTACGACTACTTCGGTTTCCGTGTCGCGGCGTCCCCATTACCCTCTGGACTCTGAAGTCTCTGGCCTCTGGCGGTGGGGGGCCGACGATTTTTGGGGGAAGGTCTGAACTGTGGCGCTTCAAGCGCGAACGGAGTGAGCGCCCCGGAAAGGGGGGTGTGGGGGGAATCCCCCCACCGTTTCGCGGCGTCAACGGAGGCTATTTTCGGATTTTGCCAGCCCGCCTTCGGCGGGCTATACTGTGGGTACTGGCTCCGGCCAGTCAGGCTGCCGGGCAGGTGCTGCGGGGCGGCTCGTTCCACCTCGATCAGCTCTTCGCCGCTTGCGCGTATCGCTATTACTACGGCCCGTTCTACGACTGGTACGACTTCGGCTTGCGGGTGGTGTTGTCTGCCCCTATCGGCGCACTCTGACCTCTGGTCCTCTGGACGCTGCATCTCTGGCGCTCCAAGCGACGGCGGGCGCGACAAAGCGCGTCCCTCCGGCGAATGACGCGAATAGGAGGCGATTTTGGGGTCTCTTGCGGTGATTCAGCCGTAGGGTGGGTGAAGCGGAGCAGACAGAAACCGGTTGGGTGAAGCTAGCAGCAACCCGCTAAGCATGAAACCGTGGGGTGCGTATAGCGAAGCGCCACCCACCAAACAGAAGTCCGCAAGATGGGTGGAGCGGAGCGTAACCGACTGGCAGATAGGTCCTGGTGGGTGAAGTCCCGATGCTCCGCTTTCCCAGAGTCCAGATAGGTCGGGAAAACGGGGACTTCACCCACCCTACGGCCTGCCCCAAGTGGAGTGAGAGAAGGAGAGGATTACGCCAGGGCTCCTTTATTCACATGGATGGGCAGGATTCACAAGATAAGATGATTTCAATCCTGTTTACCCTGAACTTGGTTCAGGGTCCATCCTGGATATCGATGTGAAGGGGATTCATCACTAACCAGCGTGAGAGACGCCGCACTAGAGGCGAGACAGAGGCCGTCGCTACTTTATCTGCCCAGCCACCGCGCCGCGTCTTTGGCGTGGTAGGTGAGGATGATGTCCGCGCCGGCGCGCTTGATGGCGGTCAGTATTTCGAGGGTCACCCGCTCTTCTTCCAGCCAGCCGTTGCGCGCCGCAGCTTTGACCATGGCGTATTCGCCGCTGACGTTGTAGGCGGCCACCGGATGGTTCCAGGTAGCCCGCACCTTGCTGATGACGTCCAGATAGGCGAGGGCAGGCTTGACCATGATTATGTCCGCGCCCTCCTGGATGTCCTGCTCCACCTCCCGGAGCGCCTCCCGAACATTGGGCGGGTCCATTTGATAGCCGCGTCGATCTCCGAACTGAGGTGTGGACTCGGCCGCCTCGCGGAAGGGGCCATAGAAGGCGGAGGCATACTTGGCGGCGTAGGACATGATGGGCGTGCTCTGGAAGCCGTTGCCGTCCAGCGCGGAGCGAAGGGCAGCCACGCGGCCGTCCATCATGTCCGAAGGGGCCACGATATCGGCGCCTGCCTCGGCATGGGACAGCGCGGTCCGGGCGATAAGCTCCAGCGACCGGTCATTGTCCACCTGGCCCTTCACGATGACGCCGCAATGGCCGTGACTCGTGTACTCGCAGAGGCAGACGTCGGTCACCACGACGAGGTCAGGCACGGCGTCCTTGACGACCCTGATGGCCTCTTGAACGATGCCGTTGGAGGCATAGGCCTCGGAAGCGACCTCGTCCTTGGACGCCGGAAGACCGAAGAGAATGATGGCCGGTAGACCCAGCTCGGCGATCTCTTTCGCCTCCGCCGCCAGCGTATCCAGCGAAAAATGGCAGCAGCCGGGCATCGATCTGATCTCTTCCTTCAAGCCCTTGCCGTGGGCCACGAAAAGCGGGTAGATGAGATCGTTGACATTCACGCTCGTCTCCCGCACCATGCGCCGCAGAGCCTCGGTGCTCCGCAGCCGGCGCAAGCGGACCTGAGGGAAGCCGCTCACAGTCGTCCTCCTGCGAATCGTTCCTCCAACGCCTTGACCAGTCCGGGGATGGTATGTTCCCTGGCCACCACATCCACCTTGAATCCGAGTTTGGCGGCCGTCTCCGCCGTCACCGGCCCGATACAGGCCACCAAGGTATTCTTCAGCAAAGACAGGTTGTTGTCAAGCAAAGCGGCCAGGTTAGTCGCCGTCGAGGAGCTGGCGAAGGTGACGATGTCTACCTTCTGCTCCTCGAAGAGTTTCCTCGCCGCGCCCCTGGAGGTCTCGTGCAATATGGTGCGATAGGCGACCACCTCACCGGTCCGGGCGCCCAGCTCCCGCAATCCTTCGGTCAGCTCCGGGCTCGCGATGTCGGCGCGCGGCAGGAGCACGCGCTTGCCGGCCATGCGCTCAAGCTTCAACCCGGCGACTATCTCCTGAGAGAGGTATCTCACGGGCACATAGTCGGCCTTGATGCCGTGACATTCCAGGGAGTCGGCGGTGGCCGGCCCAATGGCGCACACCTTCGCCCGGCCAAAGGACCTGGCGTCGAGGCCCAGAGCAGCTACGCGCTCGAAGAAGGAGCTGACGCCATTGGCGCTGGTGAAGATGACCCAATCGTACTCGGCCAGGTCCCTGATAGCTTCGTCCATGGGGCGGAAATCTACCGGCGGCACGATTTCGATAGTGGGAAGCTCCACAGGATTGGCGCCCGACTCGCGAAGCAGCCGCGATAAGTGGGAGGCCTGCTCGCGGGAGCGGGTGACCAGCACCCGCTTGCCGAAGAGGGGACGGTTGTCAAACCAGCGGAGCCGCTCTCGCAGCCCTACCACCTCTCCGACGACGGTCACCGCCGGCGGCCGGAAGTCGCTACGTCGCGCTTTCTCAGCGATGTCCTCCAGCGTACCGGTGAGCGTCTGCTGCGTGGGCTGGGTGCCCCACCGTATGAGGGCCACCGGGGTCCTCTTGTCGCGCCCGTTCTCGATCAGTTTCCTCGTCAGCTCCGGCAGGTTGGCCACCCCCATGAGGAAGACCAGCGTACCCACTCCCGTGGCGATCTTGTCCCAGGCGATGCTGGACTCGGTCTTGGTGGGGTCCTCGTGGCCGGTGATGATAGCAAGAGAAGAGGTGAAATCGCGGTGAGTGACGGGTATGCCGGCGTAGGCCGGCGCCGCGATGGCGGAAGTGACACCCGGCACGACATCGAAGGGGATGCCCCGCGCCGCCAGGGCCTCCGCCTCTTCACCTCCCCGGCCGAAGACGAAGGGATCGCCGCCTTTGAGTCGGGCGACAACCTTGCCTTCGAGGGCTTTCCTTACCAGGAGGTCATTGATCTCCTCCTGGCGCAGCGTGTGGCCCTCCCGCGATTTGCCCGCGTAGACGATCTCCGCCTGCGGCTTGACGCAGGACAGGACCCGCTCGTCGACCAGGTGGTCATAGACCACCACGTCGGCCTCGGCGAGACATTCCAGGCCCCTGAGGGTTATCAGCCCCGGGTCCCCCGGGCCGGCGCCGACAAGGTGGACTTTACCGATCATAGCTGATTCGTCCCCCTAGTACCTTGTAACACTGATGTTTACGCTTCACCCAGTCCCAGCACAGGAACATGGATAAACAGGATGAACAGGATTGGAAATCGAGCAGAATTATCCTGCCTATCCTGTACATCCATGTTGATAATCGGCCAATCCGTATCGACGTCTGATACAAGGTACTAGGGTCTGTGAACAAAGCGCTCATTCGCACCACCCCGCGCACAGACGGCAGATTCGGTCTGTAAGAATGTCCTTCGGGCGAAGTTCCACATGCCCCCGTAGGGCGCCACCGGGCATGAAAATGGACCGACGCCCCCTCTCAATACTGTCATCCCTTCACGTTGTTCAGGGCAAGCTCTGAGCGAGCCGTTGGCAGGGCTGGGTTCAGGGGGCTCGCGACGGATCTTGGGCTTGTTGACCACGAACCCAAGATCCTTCGAGCGGCCACCCGGACCCTCACACCCACCTCCGCTCAGGATGACAAGAGGGGAGCGTCTCGCGGGACACATGAAACCCGTTTTCATATCAGTTCCCCATGCCGTTGGCCCGGCGCCACCGAGCATGAAAACGCTGTAGGGCAGCGGGCTTGTCCCCTGCCGCCGTCGTGGGGCGTTGGGAATCATTTTCATAGTAGGGCCAGCATCCAGAATGGAACTCAAAGCACCTGGATTCCGGCCTGGCGCTGGAATGGAAATACAACGCGCGCTCGTTCGGGCCGGCTCCGCCCTCATCCATTTCGGTCAGCCGTCTTTCAGGATCTCTGTCGCCCCCATCCCCAGCAGCTTCTCCGCCAAACGGAATCCCAGCCCCTCACCGTCCTTGGCGTCCCCCGTCTCTGAGGCCCTGACCAGGCGGCTGCCATCGACCGCGGCCACCACGCCCCGAATGGTGAGGATTTCGCCGTCCACCTTCGCCAGCCCGGCGATGGGCACGGAGCAACCGCCGCCCAGGCCCCGCAGCAGGGCGCGCTCCGCAACACATTCCTGGAAGGTGGCGGGATCGTTCAGCGGCGCCAGCAGGCCCGTCACGGCCTCGTCGCCTTCGCGCCACTCCAGCGCAATGGCGCCCTGGCCGACCATGGGAAGGCAGATCTCCGGCGAGATAAGCTCCGTAATGTGTTCGCTGAGGCCAAGACGGCCCAGTCCGGCGGCCGCCAGGATGACGCCCTCGAACTCTTCAGTTTGCGCCTTGCGCAGCCGCGTGTCAACGTTGCCGCGCAGGTTGACCATTTGAAAATCGGGGCGGTAGGCTTTCAACTGGGAGGCGCGGCGCGGGCTGCCCGTGCCGACGCGCGCCCCGGACGGCAATCGCGCCAGGGGAAGACTAAGCTGGGAGACCAGCGCATCCCGCGGGTCCGCTCGCTCGAGGACAGCGCCCAGGACGAGGCCGGCGGCGATCTCGGTGGGCACATCCTTCATGCTGTGCACCGCGAAATCCACCTGCTTCCTACGGAGCGCCGACTCCAGCTCCTTGACGAAGACGCCCCGGCCGCCCAAAGTAGAAAGGGGGACATCTCTGGCCTTGTCCCCCTCCGTCCTTATTATCCTAGCTTCGAATTCGATTTCGGGATAGAGGCGTCGCAGTTTGCCGACCACCTGCTCGGTCTGCCGCAGAGCGAGGGCGCTGCCCCGTGTACCGACGGCGACAGATTTCTTGGGGTGGCGCTCAGTCACGAGAACGGCTAGTGGAAGCGCGAAGCGGGGAGCGTGAAGCAAGAATCCCCACCCCCAGCCTTGGGGCCAGCAGTTTCTTCGCGCTTCGTGCTCCGTGCTTCGTGCTTCGCGTATCTGTCAGGCATCCTTTTCTGCCAGGTCCGCCTCCGGGGCGGTGCCCAGGTCGAAGAGCTGTCGCAGGGCCTGGGCGTATTCGGTGCCCTTGCGGTGCTTCTTGAGGAAGATCGTAGGGTCGTGCAGGAGTTTCCGGACTATGGCCTTGGTCATGGCATCGACGCTGGCCTGCTCCACAGGCGACAGGTCGCGGAGCCGAGGCAGGGTCTTGCGTAGCTCGGACTGGCGGATGGCCTCCGCGCGACGCCGCAAAGCGGTTATGGTGGGCACCACGTCGAGAGAGCGCCACCAGGAGGAGAACTTGACTACCTCCTCGTCTATGATAGCCTCTACCTTCTCCACCTCGCCCTCTCGCTCACGCAAGTTGGCATCGGAGACGGCCTGCAAATCGTCGATATCGTAGAGGTACACATTGCTGATGGACTTGACATCCGGGTCCACATCGCGGGGGACAGCGATATCGATGAGGAAGAGGGGACGCTCCCGTCCGCTCATGGCCTCACGCACCAGAGGCGGCTCCAGGACGAAGTGAGGGGAGCCGCTGGCGCTGATGACGATGTCGCACTCGGCCAGGGCCTCTCCCATATGGTGCAGCGCTATGGCCCGACCCCCTAACTTCTCTGCCATGGCGGCGGCCCGGTCGAAGGTCCGGCTGGTGACTACGATCTCCGCCACGCCGCTGTCCTTCAACGTTTTGGCGGTAAGCTTGCCGGCTTCCCCCATGCTGATGACCAGGACCTTGCACTGCGTTATGTCCCCAAAAATCTGCTTGGCCAAAGCGACTGCGGTGGCGCTCACCGAGACCGAGTTGCGGCTGATGGCCGTCTCGCCCCGGGCCGTCCGGCCCACGCGCAGGGCGTGGCGGAAAAGGTTGGACAGAGGAAAAGGCAGGGCGCCCGCCGCCTCGGCTTCCTCCAGCGCGCCGCGCACCTGGCCCAGTATCTGAGACTCGCCCAGTATCATGGAGTCGATCCCGGAAGCCACCCTGAAAAGGTGCCGCACGGCGTCTTCGCCGCTGTAGGTGTACAGGCAATCGGCAACCTCCAGGGGCGATATCCGGTAATACTCGAAGATGAAGCGCCGGACGTTCTTGACGCCCAACGTGTGATGGTCGGCGGCAGCGTAGACTTCGGCGCGGTTGCACGTGGACAGGATGGCCCCTTGAGGCACGTACTGGCATAAGGCTGAGAGAGCTTCGGTCAATTGGTCCCTGCCCAGCGCGAGCTTCTCTCGAACCGCCAGCGACGCGGTCTTATGATTTACGCCCGCCACTACAATTTCCAAGCTACTCCACCTCCAGTCTCGAAAGCAGCTTCTCTTTGGCTTCCTCATAGCGGCCTCGCCGCAGCAAATCTCTCAGTTCATGATCGATAGCGTCATGCCACTGTTGGGACGAGACCATTTTGCCCCTGTTATGGAGATTCTGACGCACGTCGTAGAGGAGTCCGCAAAGGGAGGCGTATTCCTCCGGAAACAGGCCTTCCAGGTCCTCCCTGATCCGGCGCGCCAGGGCTGGGCTCTGGCCGCTGGTGGACACTGAGATCACCAGGTCGCCCCGGCGCAATACGGAAGGCAGGATAAAATCGCAATAGTCGGGGTCGTCGGCCACGTTGACCGGAATGCCCTTCTCCTTGGCTTCCTGGGCGGCGGCATGATTGACCGCGGGATCATCGGTGGCAGCGAAGACCAGGGCCGCATCCTCTGCTATGTCGCCAGGTCGGTACTGACGCGAGAGCGCCTCCACCACGCCTTCGCTGGCCAGCCGACCAAGCGCCTCAGTCACCGCGGGGCTTATCACCAGGACCGAGCTGCCGGCTTCCACCAGTCCCCTCACCTTGCGCTCGGCCACTTCTCCACCCCCGACGACCACGCACTTCCTGCCCGACACGTTGAGAAAAATGGGATAGTAGCCCGGCATCAGGCGTAGTACCTCACACGCGAGCGCTTGTACTCCTTCGTCGTGAAGAGAAGCGAGTATTCAGTAATTCCCGTCTTTCCCGACATACCCCTCGCCGCACTCTCACACTCCTCCCGGGTGCGACCATGGATCATCGTGAAGAGATTGTAGGGCCAGTCAGGATAGGTGAGCCTCTCATAGCAATGGCTCACGCTGGGGAAGTTGGCCATTTCGCCTCCGACTTCCTCGACGCGGGGCGCCGGCACAACCCAGCAGCCCATGGCGTTGGCGACGAAGCCGGCCTGCTGATGGCGCAGCATGGCTCCGAAGCGCCGCATCATGCGGCGCCTCGACATATCCTGCGCTAGAGCCAGGAACTCGTCCTCTGTCAGGCTGAGGCTCCCTGCGGCCCCGGCGAAGGGGCGCGCCTCCACGGGCAGGTCGTCCTGTAATCGGCGCACCGCTCCGACCTCCAGGTCGGTTAAAGGAACTTTCCGTCTCACTTCCGCGGAGGCGCCATGCCTCTTGTGCTTCAAACCGCCCTTGCCGTCCCCCACCATGTCAAAGTATACACCGATCTTGAAGACGCGGGTGGTGGGGAGATAAAGCATGGCTTCGGCGCCGATGGCGGCGGCCAGTTCCTCTGTCTTCTCCTTCAAGGGTTCCGTGGCGTGCAGGCTGAGGGTGAACCAGAGATTGTACTGGTGGTCGCGTCCATAGTTATGGCTGACGCCAGGATGGTCCGCCAGTATGGCGATCGCCCGCGGCAGCTTCTCCGGAGGGACGTTCACCGCCGCCAGCGTCCTCTGATAGTTGAGCTTCTCCGGGTTGAAGATGCCGCTGATATAGCGGATAAGCCCCGTAGCCTTGATGGCGCGGACCCTATCCAATGTGTTTTGATGGGTAAGTCCCAGCCCTTCCCCCACGATTCTAAAGGGCTCTGGTTCCAGAGGGAACTCAGATTGCAGGGCGTTAAGCAGTTGTCTGTCTACGGCGTCCAGTGAGTCCAGTTGTGACACGATTCCTCACCTAGCTATCAGATATCAGCGGTCAGCTATCAGACAATTTTTGATTTTCGATTCTTGATTGCTGATTGACGACGGCCGGTCAATCAAAAATCAGCAATCAGTAGGCCGCGCCGGCTGGTACACACAATAAGGCTCAGCGGCCAAATAATCGCCCGTGACCGCGTAGGCCCGCGCCCGTGAGCCCCCACATATCTTATTATACTCGCAACGCCCACATTTGCCTTTGAGCTTGGAGACATCCCGCAGGTCGCGGAAAATGGGGGAGTTGCGATATATCTCCAGCAGCGATTGCGTCCTGACGTTGCCCGCAACGACGGGCAGGAAGCCGCTGGGATAGACCTCCCCGGTATGGGAGATGAAACAGCAGCCGTTGCCATCGTTCACGCCTTTGGCGGCGCGGCTGATGCCATCGCCGCTATCGAAGCCGGGCCTGGCCAGTTGGAGGCGCACCTCAGAGCCCTCAGCCAATCCCGACTCGGCCATCTTGCGCTGGACCACCACGCGCCGATAGTTCTCCGCCGCCGTGGTCTTCACGTCAAAAGGTACCGTTTTCGAGATATCGTAGAGCAGGTTGAAGGCGTCCTCATGCTCCTGCGGAGAGACCATATCCTCGTCCAGGCCCCTCCCCGTGGGCACCAGGCAGAAGACGCTCCACAGCACGGCGCCTGCCTCCCCCACCAGGCGGGCGATGGCAGGCAGGTCATCCTTATTATAGCGGCTGAGCGTGGTATTTACTTGCAGAGCGATGCCCACCTCTTTTGTCCACTGCAGAATGCGCATCATGCGCTCAAAGGCGCCTTTCGTCTGCCGAAAAGCGTCATGGACCTCCGCTGTAGACCCATCCAGACTGAAAGATATGCGCTTCACCCCCGCGTCTTTGGCCTTCCGGAGGGCCTCTTTGGTGACCAGGGCAGTGGCGCTGGGGGCCAGGGACACGCGGAGGCCCACTTTGTCCCCGTAGCGTATGAGATCATAGAGGTCGGGGCGCATCATGGGGTCGCCGCCGGTGATGACAAAAAGCGGATTGCCGAAGGACTTTATCTCACCGATCAGACGAAACCCTTCCTCAGAGGTCAACTCCTCGGGATGGCGCCGTGGTTGGGCCGTGGCCCGGCAGTGGCGACAGGCCAAAGCGCAGGCGCGGGTAGTCTCCCAGAATACGATAAAGGGAGTCTGGTTGAAATCCATATCCGCGAGGGAGGGCATTTGCCCACCAGGATGTCCTCCCCGGCGCGCCGGCGGCTCCATCATTGAATCCCGATCTCCTCATCACTCAGATAGCACGCCGGGTCCGGGGCCCATACGTCGCCATACACTGCCTCCGCCCTGATACGCAGGTTGCCCCCGCAAATCTCCAGATAACGGCACTCGGCGCAGCGACCCTGGAGGAGCGGCTTCCTGTTCTTGAGGCCGGCCATCAGGGGGTCGGAGGTGTCCTGCCAGATAGCGGCGAAACTCCGCTGACGTATATTGCCGAAGGTGTAGTGCCGCCAGAACTGGTCGGCGTGGACGTCACCCAGGTTATCGATGCAGCCGATGGCCACGCCGGAGTTGTTGCCCCCGTTCCATTTGAGCAACTGATACACATCCTCGGCCCGCGACGGCTGCCTTTCCTTTGCCCTGAGATAAAGATAGGGGCCGTCGGCGTGGTTGTCCACGGTGAGGATCTCCTTGTCGGGGAACCGACGGGACAGCTCCTCGGACCTATCGAAGATAAGGTCCATCAGCCCCCGCGTCTCCTGGTGGGTCAGGTCCTCCTCGACAAGATTGCTTCCCCGGCCGCTGTAGGCCAGATGATAGAAACAGCAGCGGGGTATGTTCTCTTCCTCAAGGAGATCGAAGATGGCGGGCACTTCCGTGAAGTTGTGGCGGGTAATGGTGAAACGCAAGCCAACTTTGAGGCCCGCATCCCGACTGTTCCGGATGCCGCGCAGGGCATCCAGGAAGGCGCCACGCTTGCCGCGGAAACGATCGTGGATGGCTTCCATCCCATCCAGGCTGACGCCGACGTAGGAAATACCGAGCTCCTTCAGCCTGCTGGCCACATCCTCGGTGATGAGGGTGCCATTGGTGGAGAGCACCGCCCGGACGCCGCGCTCTGCCGCCACGCCGATAAGCTCGAAGATATCGGGCCGGATGAGCGGCTCGCCGCCGGAGAAGAGGACCACGGGAACTCCGAAATCAGCGAGGCTATGGATGAGAGCCTTCGCCTCGGTTGTGTCCAGCTCGCCCGGGTAATCGTGGTCCTGGGAAGTGGAATAGCAGTGGATGCAGTGCAAGTTGCAGCGCCGGACCAGGTTCCAGACTACTACCGGCTTCTTGTCTTCAGAGAACTGCAAGAGGTGGGATGGCAGCTCTGAGCTTCTTCTGCCGTAGCGGAGGGCGTCGCCCGGGCTCGTCCCGCCGCAGAGCAGCTTGGTGACACCTATCAACGTTCCACTCCCGTTACCCTGGCAAACCCCTGGGTTGAAGGCGCTGGCAGGAGAGCGGCACGAGCGGCAGGCTGACCATCCGCTCGGTGACAATGACGAGGGAATTCCGGAAACAACTCAGTCCACGCCGTCCGCAATCCGCCCCAAAACTCTAGTAGTAGGTAGCACACTTATCGCGGCCACAAACCCCACCCTCTGAGGGCAAACATATGCAAATCACTTAACATTATAGACATTTCGGCCTTCAGGCGCAAGGACTTGACGATCACGGCAGCAGGAGCTGCTACCTGATCGACGGGTAATCGACGTGGTGAATGAGGACGGTCTTGATGAAGGCGGCCGGCGAGAGTGCCTGGATCGGAAGATTGGCCTCGTTGACGCTTTTCTGAAGACGCGTATCGAGAGTCAGCAGAAAGGGTGCTCCCGCGCTTATGGCGGCTGCGACCACATGTTCGTCTTTCTCGCCCACAATGGTCCGGTAACGGCGCTGGTCTGCCTTTGAAGGTAACGCCACGATGGTCATTGGCGTAAGGACAATCAGGCGGCGATAGACGCCAAGAGCGTCGGGGGGAAGCTTCAGACGGATGTTCCGTTCCGCCTCAAGAAGCACGGCTTGAGACACGGCGGCCCGCAGGAGTCCTCTGGCGCAGACAGACAGCAGGAAAGCGGATCCGCCGGAGGGTGACCCGGTAGCGGCGATAAGACATGAGGCATCAAAAAAGAGAAGAGTCGTGGGGCCAACTGTCATACGGATTGGCTGAACGTTGCGGCCTTGCTGAAACGACGGGTGCCCCTGCCCCGCCGCCCGGTAGCCTTGAGGAAGCGTCGAGCGATTTGTCGCGCCTCCTCGTCGAGTTGGTCGGCGCGGATAAACTCCTCGATCTCCCGGCCCGTATACTCCGTCAAGGTCAGGTCCTGCCTGGTGCGGGTCGCCCACAGGAGTAGATCAAGACTTGGTTTGGGGATGCGGTAGGTCCGGCCCAATTTGGACGCCGCCAGTTTTCCTTCCCGAATGTAGCGGTAGATGGTCTCACGATTGACCTGCAGGTATTCCGCTGCCTGCTCCGGTGTGAGAATATCAGGCATTCGCTCTAAGGTCTTCATCATGAGTCGATTTTATTCCACATAATAATACTTGTCAACTTTTTCCAATACAAGAACGACTGGCCTGCCATGATGTAAACGGTTGCTCCACGTGCGCAAGTGCAACTTGACATTCATAACCTATTGGGTTATACTGGCATGTGTGGAATGTATTTTACTTCACCAGAAAGAGCGGCCACAAACCGGCAAAGGAATGGCTCGAATCTCTCGATACAAGCCTCAGCTTTCCGCTTCGTGCGAAAATAAGGAAACTCCGCCAGTACGGTCTCGGGCTCTTGGACACGGATATGCTGAAGAAGATAAGTGGCGATGACAAGGACTTGTACGAATTGAGAAGCGGGCAGACGAGGATTGCAGCCTATCTCGATAGAGAGGTAGCCTCTTTCGTGCTTCTCAGTGGCTGGCTGAAGAAGCGGCGGCAGGCGGGCAAGGATATCGAGCAAGCGCGGCGCTGGCTGAGAGAATACGTCGCTGGGCATGAAGGGGGAGACCATGGATCGAACTCCAGAAGATGATCTGGAGCGGGAGCTTCAGGATTTAGAGAAGGCGAAGCTCTTCGGCGCTGCTGACGCCAAGGCGGAATTCGCCGTGGTTCTTGCGCGGGCTCGGCGCGAATCTCACATCACCCAAAAGGAACTGGCTGATAAAATGGGGCTGAGTCAGCCATATATCGCCAAGTTGGAAGGCGGAGACGCAAACCCCACGTTGGGAAAGGTTGGCTCCATTCTGGCGGCCTTGGGCCTGTGTCTTCGGATGCGGACGGAGGCGCTGCTTTCGAAGGCTTCGAGCGCAGACCTGCAGGATGCTGATTGGAGGCTCGGCGGTATGCGGCCGGAAATAGCTTGGTCTGCCACCGAGGCCTGGAACGAGTCCACGGCTGGCCTTGCAGCACCTGCCAGAGAGCTTAGCCTGGTTGCGTAGGCAAGAGCGGTAGGGAGGACAAACATACGATGAATATATCAGAACAGCTGAGAAAACTCCTAGTTGATGAGATTCGTTTTGTTGTCCAGAAGATGAAGGCGAGCCCGGACGCAGGGACGAAGAGCTACTTCTTCAGTGCCGTTCATGGAGCAGCCAACAGGGTATCGAACATTGAATTCGACCCGGAGGTCGCGTTTATCAACTTCGTGCTGAATAGCGCTTTCCAGAATATTAATGCCAGGATCGCCGCGATGGCTCAACGCCAGGAGACGGGAATTGGGGTTCCCGAAGGCTTATTCGACAAGCTCGAAGACGCCTTGGAAGACTTGCGAGGAAGGATAGAGCGCGACGAGAAGACCTATCCAGCACTTGAAAGAATCGCAACGTTGGCATTCACTACAACTGGGAACGGCTATTACCTGTACTCGAAGGGCGTGATAAAGGTCTAGCGGTCTTTTTTCTTCCGCCGCCCCGACTTTCTCCTCTCTCTCCCAAGCTGCTATAATGTTGCTTAGCTTCGGGAGGACCTCTTTCTTGCGTACCGGTGTCGCCAACCTGCCCCTTCACTATGGCAAAGCCCCGCGCTGGCTCTTCCAGCGCATGGTTCAGCTCGCCCGTCAGGTGGCTATCGTCATCGTGGAGGAGAAGGGGCCGGAGGAGGTGCTGCGGCGTATGGCCGATCCCTTCTGGTTCCAAGCCTTCGGCTGCGTCCTGGGCTTCGACTGGCATTCCAGCGGCGTGACCACCACCGTCTGCGGCGCGCTCAAAGAGGGCATCAAGGGCCTGGAGAAGGACCTCGGCCTCTTCGTCGCCGGCGGCAAGGGCAAGACCTCGCGACAGACGCCGGCGCAGATAACCGCTTTCGGCGAGGCCATCTCCCTTGACCCCGAGCCCCTGGTCTACGCCAGCCGCATGTCCGCCAAGGTGGACAGCGCTGCCGTCCAGGACGGCTACCAGCTCTATCATCACGTTTTCATCTTCACCGCCGCTGGCGCCTGGGCCGTGGTGCAGCAAGGCATGAACGAGGCCAATCGCTACGCCCGCCGCTACCACTGGCTCAGCGACAGCGTGGCGGACCTCGTCTGCGAGCCGCACTCCGCGGTCTGCTGCGACAGCACCGGAGAGCCGCTGAACCTGGTGGCCGAGGAAAGCGCCGGCGCCCGCGCCACCATCGCCGAGATAGTGAGCCAGGAGAAACCGGAGAAGCTGATCCTGGACCTCAAGCGTCTGAAGAGTCTCTCCCTGCCACCTCGACACGAGGTAAGGCTGGAGGATATCAATCCGGAGCGGCTGGACAAGATATTCCTTGCCACCTACGACAGGCAGCCGGAAGACTTCGAGGCGCTGCTGGGTCTGCCAGGCGTCGGCGCGAAGACGCTGCGCGCCCTCAGCCTGCTCTCGGAGATCGTCCATGGCGTGCCCGCCAGCTTCCGCGACCCCGCTCGGTTCAGCTTCGCCCACGGCGGCAAGGACGGCTACCCCTATCCCGTGGACCGGGAAACCTACGATAAGAGCGTCGATCTGCTGCGCAGGGCCATCGGGCAAGCGGCGATCGAGAACAGCGGCAAACAGGAGGCGGAGAAGAGGCTGGCGATTCTGGAGAATCTGTAGGGGCACGGCGCTTTCCGTGCCCGTCCGGCCGATTGAAAGGAGTCCATATCAATGTCCTGGGATCCCGGTTTTGAGGCTGCCTTCCACCCGAAGGCCATCGCCATCGTGGGCGCATCGGGGAGCGCCGCCGCCGCCGAGCAGCGCGGCGGGCACGGGGGCACCATGTTCGTGCGCACCCTGAAACAACTGGGCTACCCCGGACATATCTACCCCATCAATCCGAAAGGACAGGATGTGCTCGGCTGCAAAGCTTATCCGACTATCAGCGCCGTGCCCGAGCACGTCGACCTGGTGATCGTCTCCGCCTCGGCGCGGCACGTGCCCGCCATCCTCGAAGACGCGGCCAAGGCGGGAGCCAGGAACGTACATCTCTACTGCTCCGGCTTCACCGAGAGCGGCGGCGAGACAGGCCGGCAACTGGACAATAAGCTCAAGGAGATCGCGCGACGAGAGGGCCTGCGGGTGCTGGGGCCAAATTGCATGGGCTTGCACGTCCCGGCCGCCCGGATGTCCACCTGGGACTTCATGCCAGCGGAGAGCGGCCCGGTGGCCTTCATCTCGCAGAGCGGCGGCCACGCCTCTTTCATCACGCGCTACGGCCGCGAATTCGGCATCAAGTTCAGCAAAGTCGTCAGCTACGGCAACGCCACCGTCATGGACTGCACCGATTTCCTGGAGTACTTCGCCCACGACCCGGAGACAAGGATCATCGGGCAGTATATCGAGGGCATCAAGGATGGGCGCAAGCTCACGCAGATGGTGAGGGAGATCAACCGCACCAAGCCTGTGTTGGTCTGGAAGGGCGGCGTCACCGAGGCCGGCGCCCGCGCGATTTCCACGCACACTGGCTCGCTGGCGGGGAACAAGCAGGTGTGGGAGGCCTTCTACAAGCAGACGGGCGCCGTGCGGGTCAGCTCCGCCGACGAGGTGGCCGATATGGTCATCACCTTCCTCCATATGAAGCCGCCCCAGGGGCGTCGCGTGGCCATCATCGGGGGCGGCGGGGGCAACACGGTCTCCGCCACAGACAACTGCGCGCGAGAGGGTCTGGAAGTGCCCGTGCTGACCCTGGAGACGCAGAAGGAGCTGAGCAAGTTCGTGCCGCCGGCCGGGACGAGCGTAAGGAATCCTCTTGACATGGGCATCGTGCTCCGGGATGTCGACCTTTTCCTCCGCACTATGGAACTGGTGAACGCCGACCCCACTATCGATGTGGTCATCGTGGACATCTTCCTCGACCTGGTGAAGGAGGCCGGCGAGGAGAAGATAGACGAGATGGGCCGCATGATGTGCGAGCTGGCGCGGCGGGGCAAGCCCATGGCGGCCACGCTTTACACCTTTGGCGGCGACCCCGCGATACGCGCCGAGCGCGCCAAGCTGAACAAGATGCTGCCCGAGGCGGGCATCCCCATTTATCGCTCGCTGCCGCGGGCGGCGCGCGCCATAGCCAAGTTCATGGACTACCACGATTTCCAGCGGGACCTGACGAAGTGGGAAGGCATTTCGTAGAACAGAACCACGGATGGAGTCACCGCGGAGACACAGAGATCACAGAGGTGGAGACCGTAGGCTTATGAGGCAAGCCCAGAAGGCTGTAATGCAGGTAGATCAGACGCTTCGTCGCCGGTGTCCGAGCCGATCAGCGGACTCTGCGTCTCTGCGGTGAATGTCCGTGCAGGTAACAGCCGAGAAGGCCCAGGTTCTCTTCGAAGACGTCGCCCATCAGGGGGAGGTGCTCGCCCGCCTGAACGGGGAGGTCATCTTCGTGGGCTTCGGCATCCCCGGCGAGGAGGCCCTAGTGGAGATCCGCCGCCACAAGAAGGGCTATGCCTATGCCCGCCTGCTGGAGGTGGTGAGCCCCTCTCCTCATCGCATCGAGCCGCGCTGCGAGCATTACCGCGAGTGCGGCGGTTGCCAGTGGCAGCACGTCGACTACGGTCACCAGTTGGAGCTGAAAAGGCGCGTGGTGCAGGAGCAGATGCGCCGCATCGGCAAGCTGCCTGATGTTCCCGTTCTCCCTACCCTGCCTGCGCCGGACCCCTGGCATTACCGCAATCACGCCCGCTTCACCGTGTGGCGCAGCAGCGGCAAACTCGGCTTCGTGCAGCGTTACACCCATCGTTTCCTGCCCATCGACTTCTGTCACCTGATGCACCCTCAGGTCAACTTGCTGCTGGCCGAGTTGCAGGGCAAATGCCGGGAGACCACGCAGCTCAGTATCAGGGTGGGGACCGGCACCGGACAATACCTCATTCAGCCGGCGCTGAAATCGACCGAGATTGCTGTCCCCACCGGCCAGCGCTTCTACGAGGAGGAGCTCAGCGGCGTGCGCTTCCGCATCTCGGCGCCCTCCTTCTTCCAAGTGAACTCAGCCCAGGCGGAGCGTCTGGCCGACGTGGTCCGTGAGCAGCTTCGCCTCAGCGGCGACGAGACCCTGTTGGACGCCTACGCTGGCGTGGGCGCCTTCGCCCTGCTCCTGGCGTCCTCAGCGAAGAAGGTGATCGCCATCGAGGAGTCGCTGCCCGCCTTAAAGGACGCCGCGGTCAGCGCTGCCGGCGTCGAGAACGTGGAGTTCCTGCAGGGGAAGGTAGAGGAGTTGCTGCCCAAGCTTGCGGTGAAGCCGGATGCTGTCATCCTGGACCCGCCGCGCGCCGGCTGTCACAGCGACGTGATCTCTGTCCTGCGGGAGCAGAGGCTCTCCCGTATCGTCTATGTCTCCTGCGACCCCGCCACCCTGGCGCGCGACCTGGCGCTCTTCTGCAAGGGCGGGACCTACCAGGTGGAGCAAGTTCAGCCTGTGGATATGTTCCCCCAGACCTATCACATCGAGTGCGTGGCGACGCTCGCAAATGAGAAATGAGGGGAGAGAAGTGAGAAGTGAGAAATCGCCACCCACCTCCCGATGAGCCGACGAAGATGGCGACATGCGACGGATGAACTGCGTTCCTATGATCGGCTGCCCCAAATGGGCTATGCTCACCGCCGGATTCACCATGAGAGCGAAGTCTACGTCATGGGAGACGTTCATACGAATACGATTGAGGGCTTCTGGAGCTTGGTCAAGAGAGGGATCAGCGGGGTCAACAATGCCCCGAGCGCAAAGTATTCGTGGACTACCTAAACGAGTACGCTTTCAGGTATAATGGACGGAACCGTGAAGAGCCTACGTTCGGGGCTCTTCTTTCGCAGGTGATTTTGGAGCGGGGCGAGTAACAGTGCGAAGAAGCTCTTCAAATTCCGCTTTGCTCAGCGGTGGTGATGACACCGCTGACCGGGAGCACGATTGAATCTTCGCTTTCGCTTCATTTGCAGCCCCACTGCTACCCAGCCGACTGCAGGCTGATTCTAACACGCGGGGGGAGGGCTTGTCATGTCCGACAATGGCAATGGCCGAAATGGGTGGCGAACACAGCCGATGTATACCTTCGCTGAAGTCGCTCATTTAGCTCAAGTCTCTGTGGGTACTGTGCGAAATTGGCTTCTTGGCTATTGGACTGCCGAAGGCGAAGTTAAGCGGCCTTTGTTCAAGGGACATCCGGGAAAGGAAAGTGCATGTTCCTTTTTGCAATTGATAGAAATCGTTGTGGCCGCCAAATTCAGAAAGGCAGAGCGGCAACCATTTAAGACGGTGCGCCAAGCCTATGACAATGCCCGAAGAATATGGCCCAATCTTGAGTATCCCTTTGCCAGTTTAGAACTAAAGTCCATCGGTGGACACATTGTACATATCATGCGTGTTCCGGGGGTTGCTTTGCAGGCTGTGGACCAACCGGAACAATACACGATTCCCGGTTTAGTCCAAGAAACGCTGGCACAAATTGAATTTGAGTACGAACTAGCTTCCAGATGGCATCCTATCGGCACAGGGGTTCCGATTGTTGTGGATCCCCGAATAAGTGGGGGGTTGCCAACCGTTGAAGGCCGGGGCATAACTGTTCAGGCCATACATAAACGCTTCAAGGCCAAGCAAAAGATAGATTTCATTGCACGAGATTTCGCCCTTGCCCGGGGGGTGGTGGAGGAGGTAATTCGTTACGCGGAGCAAGTTGCCGTTTGATTCTTCTCTGCGATGAAGACGTTGGTACAGGCATACCCAAAGCTCTTAGCCTTGTTGGTTACGAGACCAGATACTTGCGCAGGCTAGGCCTGGCTGGGAAACCAGACACAGAATGGTTGCCTGTAGCTGGTCGGAGCGGATGGCTGGTGTTTAGCTACAACAAGAGGATGCTAAGAGTTCCCAGTGAACGAGAGACCATCATACGTGAGAAGGTAGGTATCATTTTCCTCACCAGCGGCACGGAATACAACCATGCCGTTTTGAAGCTACTGCTATCAAAGTGGGATATCCTCGAACTCCTATGGAATACTGAGCAGAGACCTTTTGCTCGCTTCCTATCCCCTCACGGCCGCATGAGCCACAAGTACAAGGATTTCCAGCTAGAAACATAAATCGGTCAATAACGCAAACAACGGTGTTTGTGCGGAGCCCCGCTAGCTACTTCACGCTAAGGGATAATTGCCAACATCAAAAATGATGGTCGTCCTCGCCTCCGCCTCCCCGCGCCGCCGCGAGCTGCTGGCGGCCCTGGGAGTCCCCTTCGAAACCTTACCCTCCGAAGTGGAAGAACCGCCCTTCAAGCTCGGAGAAGACCCGGGCGCCTTCGCCGAGCGCCTGGCACTGGAAAAAGCCCTCTCTGTCCGTCAACCGGGCAGCATCGTCATCGGCGCCGACACCCTGGTCTATCTGGATGGGGAGTCGCTGGCCAAACCCGGGGACGCAACCGAGGCCAGAGAAATGCTCCAGCGTCTCCGCAATAGGGAACACCTGGTTATCACTGGCCTGGCTGTGGTCAACGAGACTCAGCAGACCTGCCACGTGACCACCAGGGTTCGCATGCGCGACTATACCGATGACGAGATCGATACCTATGTGGCCAGCGGCGATCCCCTGGACAAGGCGGGCGCCTACGCCATCCAGAACGTTGCTTTCCACCCCGTGGCCAGCATCGTCGGCTGTTATCAGAACGTGGTGGGCCTGCCGCTCTGCGCCCTGGTCAAGATGCTGCGGCGGACCGGCGTGGGACTGCCGCCCATCCCCGAAAAGCTCTTTCCCAGGGAATGCTGCGCTTGCGAGGAGCGAACTATGGAGTGCGCAGGCTTGCCTGCGCTTTGAAGGCGGCGGCAAGTCCCGACTCCATCGGGATCCCGATGCGTCGGGGCCGCCGCACTCCAAATAGGTTGACGCCCGCCCCTACCCGAGGGCATGGTTTCTTGACAGCCCTCCACCCGTCATATTACAATCGGGCCGTTCTCCCCGTCGCAATCCTGCATCTCCTTTCGGGCTTCAGTGATTGGCTGGCAAGGGCAAGATTAGTCGGAGGTAAGAAATGGCGGACCCCAAGGAGTATGACATCACCATCATCGGCGGCGGCCCCGGGGGCTATGTGGCCGCCCTTCGCGCCGCGCAATTGGGCGCGAAGGTGGCGCTGGTGGAGAAGGACAAGCTGGGAGGGACGTGTCTTAACCGCGGCTGCATACCCACCAAGGCCATGGTGCGCAGCGTCGAGGCGCTTCACGAGGCGAAACACGCCGCCGATTTCGGCGTGGACCTGAAGGGGTTCGATCTCAACTTCGGCCGGCTCATGGCCCGCAAGAACGAAGTGGTGGCCACCCAAGTCGCCGGCATCGAGCGGCTGATGAAGGGGAACAAGATCGATGTCTACAACGGCGCCGGCAAACTGGAGTCGCCGCGCTCCGTGGCAGTGAACGGGGAGAAGATCACCACTAAGAAGGTGGTCCTCGCTACGGGCTCCGTGCCCGCCCGAGTCCCGGTGCCCGGCCTGGACCTGCCCGGTGTGGTCACTAGCGATGAAATCCTGGACATCACAAAGGTCCCTGCCAGCCTGGTGGTCATCGGCGGCGGCGTCATCGGTATGGAGTTCGGCTCCATCTTCAACGGCCTCGGGTCGAAGGTGACCATAGTGGAGATGCTGCCCCAGATATTGCCACCCGTCGACGAGGAGATCGTGCGGCGCTATGGCCAACTCTTACGCGCCCAGGGCATCGAGGTCAATATCAGCGCCACCGTCAAGGCCGTGGAGAAGAAGGGCGAGTCGCTGGAGGTGACTTACGAGATGGCCAAGGGCCAGAGCCGTATCGAGGCAGAGATGGTGCTCGTGGCCGTGGGACGCTCGCCCTACACGGAGGGTCTGGGGTTGGCCGATGTGGGCGTGACGATGAACCGGCGCGCCATTGCGGTGAACGAGCGTCTGGAGACCAACCTCGACGGGGTCTATGCCATAGGCGACGCCATCGGAGGCATCATGCTGGCCCACGTCGCCTCCTACGAGGGCGAGATAGCCGTGGAGAACGCTCTGGGCGCCAGCCGGACGGTGGACTATCGCGTGGTGCCCAACTGCATCTTCACCGCGCCGGAGATGGCCGGCGTGGGCATGACGGAGAAGGAGGTCAAGGAGAAGGGCATAACCTATAAAGCGAGCCGGTTCCCCTTCTCCGCCCTGGGTCGCGCCCACGCCATGGGCGACACCACGGGCATCGTCAAGCTCCTCTGTGAAGCGGAATCAGGAAAGGTGCTGGGAGTGCATATCATCGGCCCCCATGCCACCGACCTCATCGCCGAGGGAGCGGCGGTCATGCAGATGGGAGGCACGGCGAAGGACATCGCCCACACGATCCACGCCCACCCCACCCTCCCTGAAGCAATGCACGAGGCCGCCCTGGGGCAGTTGGATGGAGCGCTGCACGTCCTCAAAATCTAGCAGGGGCGGACGCCTGTGTCCGCCTGGAGGGTGGCAGGGTGTAATCCTCAGACCGACTCAGTCTCCGAGACCGAGTCGGTCTTTCGCCTTCGGGGCCTTTCAGCCCCGCGAGATCCGGGGGTCTGGGGGCGTCCGCCGGATACATCAAGCTTCGGAGCCGGGGAGACGGCGAGGCGCCAGAGTCGCCTAAAATCATTGACGAATTGAAAACCCTTCCACTATAATAAGTTCTGGCCAGATGTGAGTCCTGAACTTGATTCAGGATTCATCTTGAGCGTGGAATCAGTGCATCACAAGGAGGGCGGTGGGCAAATATGGCGAACCTGTTGGGCAAGCGTTACATTTGTACCAAGTGCGGCTGTGAGTTCATCGTGACCAAGGATGGTCAGGGCACGATTTGCTGCTGCGGGCAGCCGATGGAACTGAAGAAGTAGCGGCAAGGAAAGCGAAGAGACACCAGGAGGCAATCGTTAATGGCGAATCAGTTGGGCAAGAGGTTTCTCTGCGAGGTCTGCGGCACGCAAGTGCTTTGCACCAAGGCCGGTGGAGGCGCCATTCAGTGCTGCGGCAAGGATATGGAGCTGCAGACCCCTAAGCCTCTGCCATCCTCAGACTAAAGGTCCCAGGCAAAGAAACGGCCCCGGATCGATCCGGGGCCGTTTGCTGTCCGCGCTACGTTGGTGTATTTCGTGTCGTTCGTGGCTAGAACCGACCCAAAGCAGGAGATGAGCCTCGTCCCCCACAGGACCGGCGCTGGCGTATCGGGGTCAGAGACGACCCCGACTACGGAATAATTCCACGTTCAGCATTTCGCATTCAGCATTCATCATTTCATTCAGGCCTCTGGAGGCAACTCGCCGAGAACCCTCACGCCCAGGGCCCGCTCCGCGTCCTCGGCATCGTAAATGGCGTTGTCCAGATAGTGCATAAGGAACGCCAGCGCCAGCCCGGCGAACAGACCCAGCGCGGTCCGCAAGCCGATATTAAGAAAGGCGCGCGCCCCTCCGCCCTCCACGGCCACCACCGGGGGATCGATCACCCGCACCACGGCATCACCGTAGCTCAACTGGGCCAGGTAGTCTTTGCCCTTCTTCTCGATGACTCTCGCCGCTGCGTCGGCCGTGCGCAGCGCCGCGTCCTTGTCGGGTGAGGTTATCTTGATGGAGAGGATGCGGTGGGTTTTCTTGGTGCCCCGCTCGCCGAAAATGGTCAGGTTAAGGCTATCGTCGCTCAGCTCAGCTCTCATATCCTCGGAGAAGGCCCGGCTCTTCACCACCTCTCCCAGATCGTCCGTTAGGTATTCCGAGCTGAGCCAGCTATAGTACCGGTCGTACGTGTAGTAGCTGCCCCCGACGATCCGGGGTTCCGGCGGTACGCTCACGATGATGCGGAGCGAGGCGGTATAGCCGAGGCCAGTAGTTCGCTCCACGGCGAAACTGGCGCCGGCGGCGACCAGGGCAAGGACGACCACCACCCACCAGCGCCGGCGCAGGATCTTCCAGTATTGACTAAGCTCCACGTTGACCTCGTCGATGGGTCCTAATGGCGCCGTATGACGCCGATCACCCGGCCCTGCACCTCCACGTTATCCGGGTCAGCGTAAAAGGGCTTCATCTCGGCGTTCGCCGGCTGGAGGCGCACGCGGTCCTTCTCCCGATATAGCTTCTTCAGTGTGGCCTCTTTCTCTGCCTTAAGCCAAACGGCCACCATCTCCCCGTTTTCAGCGGCGCTGGTATGCTGCATGAGGACTATGTCACCATCGCCTATGAGGGCGTCGATCATGGAGTTGCCCCTTACGCGTAAGGCGTATACTGCTTCCCTACCGCCCGTGACCTCCCGGGTCACCTCCAGGGTGTCGGCGGAGGCCGTCGTATCCCAGGCATCGGCGGAGGGGACGGGTATCGGCTCGCCAGCGGCTATCCGGCCGATTACTGGCACGCGAACGGTGCGGTTTCTATTCCGGTCTTTTCCCAGAAGCTCGATCCCCCTCGACACATCGCGGTCGCGCCGGAGGTAGCCCTCCCGCTCCAGAATGTCCAGATTGTAGTCGACCACCGAGGTAGAGCTCACACCGCACGCTTTGCCGATATCCCTGATGCTTGGGGGATAGCCCTTCTCTTCCAGAAAGCGATTCAAGAAGCTCAGAATACGTTGCTGTCGCTCCGAGAGTGTTCTCATTGCCGACCTCCCCCTGTAAGTAATGGCCCTCTCGCCATCGAGTTGCATGAGGCGTAAGCGAAGCCGGGACAAACCCAGCTGCGAAACGGCTTTTATGGTAGACCTCCTGCCGAACGTCAGTTCGCAGTGTACCACCCTTTGGTGAGCCTGTCAATACCCACCTCAGCAAAAAGGACATCGCGAACCGCGATGTCCTGCTGGTGCCCACGTGATCCGATCCCGCCGGGACGTCTACGCCTTCTCCTCCGGCTTGGCCGCAAGAACCGCGTTGAGCTTCTTCATCAATCTCGATTTCCGGCGCGCCGCGTTGTTGGGGTGGATGACTCCCTTCTGCGCCGCTCTATCCAGCTCGCTCACGGCCCGCCCCGTCGCTTCTTGAGCCTGGGCCATATCCTTTGCCTGAAGGAGCTTCAAAGCCGACGTTATGTGGGTCTTGAGGGCGCTACGAATAGGTTTATTTCGCAGCCGTCTCCGCTCCGAAACGAGCACCATCTTCTGCGCCGATCTAGTGTTGGCCAAACCCTCTACCTCCAGAATTGCCTGATAAGTCCTGAAGTTCATTCAGGATGAAAGAATACGAACTTCCTCTGACGTTCAACAATAGTAATACTAACATAAAGGGCGGCCGCTGTCCAGCGCAACCGCGGGCCGTCCAGGCATTGCGGCTCGCCTGCAGACCGTGCTATACTCTTCTCGCAAGGGGTAGCTGTGTCCAGCTACCCCTCTAGGTGTTCGGAGAGTCAAGTTGAACGTTTCCGGGCTGCTCCCCATAATTCAGAACCTCCGGCCCTACAGTGACCTGGTCGGAGACCTCCGCCAGGGCGAGGGCGAGACCCACGCGGCCGTCCTTGAAGCGGCGAAGCCAGGACTGTTGGCCTCACTTCATGGCGATCTGCGCCGCCCCGTCATCGTGGTGGTCGCCCACGCGGAGGCGGCCAGGCGCCTCCGGGAGGAGCTGGCATCCTGGTGCGCGTGCCCTGTAGAGCTGTTCCCTGAGCCCGACGCCTTGCCCTACGAACGCATTTCCTCGGATGCGGGCACAGTGCGCCAGAGGCTGAAGGTGCTGACCCTTCTGGACCAGTCGAGCGCCGGAGGCAAGCCCCCTTCGGCTTCGCTCAGGGCAGGGCCCTTCATCGTCGCCTCCGCCCATGCCGTCGCCCAGAAGACCATCTCCCCCGGTGACTTCGCTGCTGCCGGCCATGTCTTGCGTCAGGGAGAGCAGATCAGCCCGGACCGCCTCTTCCGGCGGTGGGTGGCCCTGGGCTACCGGGTGGAGCAGACCGTGGAGCTGCCCGGCGCGGTATCGCGGCGCGGGGGCATCCTGGACATTTACCCGCCTCACGCTGATCTCCCTGCCCGCATAGAGTTCTTCGGCGACCAGATTGAGAGCCTCCGGCTCTTCGACCCGGAGACGCAACGCTCGATGAAGCTGGTGGACTCTGTGACCGTGGTTGCGCCCAGAGAGCTGGTGGTACCGGCGGACGCCACATCGGCCAGGGTCTTTGAGCAACTGCATCTGCCCGAAGGCGTTAACGAGTTAACGGAGCGGGTGGAGAGAGACGTGCTCATGCTCCTGGAAAGCCAGCCCTTCGATGGCTTCGAGCTGTATTCCGCGCTGTTCAATAATACGTCCATCCTGGAGCACCTTCCGCCGGAGGCTTTGCTGGTGCTGGACGAACCGAAGGAAGTCTCCAGCGCCCTGGAGGCGCTGGGCCTCGAGGCGCAAGAGCTTCGTGGCGGCGCCATCGAGCGGGGTGAACTGCCCCCGGGCTTTCCCTCGCCGTGCTTCTCGTGGCCGGAGCTGGCGCCAAGGCTGGAAAGATGCCGCTCCCGGCTCGCGCTCTCCCGTTGGGGACTCGAGGAGCCGGGCCAGCGTTTCTACCAGTTGCCTTTCTCCCCGGCGCCAGCCTTCTGGGGGAAACTGCCGCAAACTGTGGGCGCCGCCAAGGCGGCCATGCGCGAGGGCAGACGGCTCATTATCGTCTCTCAACAGGCCAGCCGCCTGGCCGAGCTGTTCGAAGAAGGCGGAATCACCGTCTCTCCCAGGGGGGATCTTCTTGAACTTCCGCCTGCCGGCTCGGTGTCGCTGGTGCATGGCTCACTGGACGAAGGCTGGTCGCTGAAATGGGCCACCTTGCTGACAGACAAGGAGCTCTTCGGCCTTACTAAGCAGCGCCGTCCGCCGAAGGGTCGGCGACGCCACTACGAAGACCTGCTCGACCTCAGGACAGGGGACCTGGTGGTCCACGTAGACCATGGCATTGCCCGTTTCGGCGGCATGGTGACGGTGGCGACAGACGGCGTGCTGCGGGAATATCTGTTTCTGGAGTACGCCGCTGGGGATAAACTCTACGTTCCCAGTGAGCAGATCGACCGTGTTTCTCGCTACATCGCCTCGAGCACCTATGCTCCTGCCCTGAGCCGGCTGGGCACTCAAGAGTGGTCGCGCATCAGGCGTAGAGTGAGGGAGTCCGTGGACAGGCTCGCGGAAGAGCTCCTGGCCATATACGCCGTACGGGAAGCATCCCCCGGCATCGCCTCGCCGCCGGACACCCCGTGGCAGCAGGAGCTGGAAGCGTCCTTCCCCTATGAAGAGACTCCGGACCAGCTCCAGGCCGTGGCTGACGTGAAGGAGGACATGGAGAGAGCCAGGCCCATGGACCGCCTCGTCTGTGGGGACGTAGGCTACGGCAAGACGGAAGTTGCCTTGAGGGCGGCCTTCAAGGCAGTGATGAACGGCATGCAGGTGGCGGTCCTCGTCCCCACGACCGTCCTCGCCGAGCAGCACCTCGCCACCTTCGGCCAGCGTCTGGCGGCTTTCCCGGTGACGGTGGAGGTCCTGAGCCGCTTCCGATCCGAGAAAGAGCAGCAACGCGTCGTCGAAGGCCTTAAAGACGGCTCCGTCGATATCTGCATCGGCACGCATCGGCTCCTCCAGAAGGATGTCCTCTTCAAGAACCTCGGCCTGGTTGTCATCGATGAGGAGCAGCGCTTCGGCGTCGGGCACAAAGAGCGGTTGAAAAGGCTACGGAGCGAGGTCGATGTCCTCACCCTGTCGGCGACGCCCATACCCCGGACGCTCTACATGTCCCTCTCAGGTCTGCGCGACATGAGCACGATGGAGACCCCCCCGGAGGAGCGCCTGCCCGTCAAGACCTATGTGGCTGATTATGACGACCGGACTGTGCGCGAGGCGATTCTGCGGGAGCTGGAGCGAGATGGTCAGGTCTTCTTCGTCCATAACCGCGTCCAGAGCATCCGCTACGTGGCGGAGCAACTGAGGAGTCTGGCGCCTGAGGCCAGAATCGCCGTGGCCCACGGCCAGATGCCTGAGGAGCAACTGGAGAAAGTGATGCTGGACTTCAGCCAGGGACGCGTGGACGTTCTGGTGTGTACGGTGATAATCGAATCCGGCCTCGACATGCCCAATGTTAACACGATCATCATCAACCACGCCGATCAGTTCGGACTGGCCCAGCTTTACCAGCTTCGCGGGCGTGTGGGTCGGGGGACCAACCGGGCCTACGCTTATCTGTTTCATGCGCGCGGAAAGCGCCTGACCGATACGGCACGACAGCGACTGCGCACGCTCTTCGAGACGCAGGAGCTGGGAGCCGGATTCCGCATCGCCCTGAAGGACCTGGAGATTCGCGGCGCGGGCAATCTCCTGGGCGCCGAGCAGAGCGGGCAGATAGGCTCGGTGGGCTTTACCCTTTACTGTCAGATGCTGGCCGAGGCGGTGGAGCGGCTCAGAAGCCAGCAGCGTGGCGCCCAGCCCCGTCCGCCGGCGAAGGCACCTTCGGCGACCGTCGACCTGCCCCTTCCGGCTCACATTCCGGAGTCTTACGTCGCCGAAACGGGGACGCGTCTCGCTCTGTACCAACGGCTCTCCAGGATAGACTCGGTGGAAGGGGTGGAGGAGATCGCCCAGGAACTCAGAGACCGGTTCGGCGAGGCGCCTGAGTCAGTGAAAGACTTGCTCTACGTGGTGAAATTGAAGGCGCTGGCCGCGCGGGCCCGCCTGCGAAGCGTAGCCCAGGAGGATGGGGTGCTCGTCCTGAAAGCGCTGGAGGGGACGCAAGTGCATCATCTGGCGGTGCCGAAGGATTTGCCCCGGGACGCCGTCAGGATCGGCCACACTCAGGTGCGCCTGGAGCGGAGACGTTTGGGGCCGCGCTGGCGAGAGGGGTTGGAGCAACTTGTGGCCGCCATGGCGGTCTGAGGTTTGACTACCCTCTGCCCACCATTATTCTCAAAAAGGGCCATATCCCCGCAAGAAGCATAATCAGCAGGCTACCGATAGCGGCGCCCCCCAGGTGGACCGTAGACACGTGAGGCCCCAGGCCCACCAGCCCACCTAGAGCGCTGCCCACGAGTCCCCCCACTGTGCCCAGGGCCACCACTTTGACCCGCCCTTGCGGCACGAACAGCGGCATAGCCCGGACCGCGAGAAAGCGGACCGCCATCGCGACGTGGAAAACGATTATGAGGCCTGAAAAGGAGAACTCGAACATATGAAGCCCTTAATGAATTCTACCGTCGCTGGCATCCACCGGTCAAATTGACGGCGCTGACGGGCAAGCGCGGAGCCATAGTCCATCCCCTGTCCCCCAACCCCCGACCCCCTCGTTTGACACCCAGCTTCCACTCCCGTATAATTGCGCAGACTCCGGTGATCCACACTTCGCCGTCAGCGGTGTTGGACCCATATCAGCGGATCGAAGATAAGGAGTGCCAGGGCTGCAAGCGCTCATTATGGCCAAGAGGACGCTCCGCCTCTCCTATGGATGGTGGATGGTCCTCGTCATGCATGTCATTGCCATTGTCAGCGGTGGCGTCTGGACTTACGGCTTCGGCGCCTTCATCCTCCCCCTCACCAGAGAATTCGGGTGGACGCGCGCGGAGCTTTCGCTTGGCCTCAGCCTCTCCCGCCTTGAGGGCAGCGTCGAAGCCCCCCTCAGCGGCTACCTTACCGACAGATTCGGCCCTCGGAAGGTGATGCTGGTTGGCCTGGCGATCTTCGCCTCCGGCTTCATCCTCTTCAGCCTCATCAACTCCCTTCTTGCCTTCTACGTGGTGCTCCTCTTCATGGCTACTGGGAACGGCCTCGGCTTCTTCATGCCCATGGTTACCACGGTGGCCAACTGGTTCAGGAAGAAGTCCGGCGTGGCCATGGGCATTCTTCAGGCGGGTTACGGGGTGGCCGGGATAGTGATACCCGTCATTGTCTGGCTCATCGACGACTTTGGGTGGCGAGTCGCTTCAGTTATCATCGGCTTGGGGCTGGTGGCCATCTGCCTGCCCTCCATTTTCGTTATTCGGCGCCGGCCCGAGGACTGCGGCTATCTGCCTGACTGCGAAGGTCGCATAGGGGACGAGCAAGAGTCTGCTCCACCCAAAGCCGGAACCTCTGCACCAGCGTCCGAAGAGGGCGAATTTACGGTGCGGGAGGCCCTCCGCTCCCGGTCCTTCTGGTGCATCACCGTTGCCCACGGCATCACCGGGCTCTCCTTCCATGCGGTCATTATTCACACCATTCCCTATCTGGTCAGCATCGGCATCTCAGCGGAGATAGCCGCTGTGGGTCTGACCGCCATGACCATGGTCAGCACGGTGGGACGGCTGGGTTTTGGCTGGCTGGGCGACATATTCACCAAGCGATTCGTCATGGCCGCTTGCTTCGCTTTGCAGTTTCTGGGCACGGCGGTTTTCGCCGCCATTGACAGCTTGTGGCTTCTCGCACTGTCTATTCTCCTCTTCTCCCCCGGCAATGGGGGCCAGATGCCCATAAGGGTCGCGTTGCAGCGCGAATACTATGGCAGGAGAGCTTTTGGGGTCACGCAAGGGACGATGACCCTGATCGCGGCGGTCATCTCGGCTGTCGGGCCCACCTTCGCCGGATGGGTCTTCGATGTAACGGGCAGCTATCGCCCCGCCTTCTGGATTCTGACCCTTCCTTACGTCGCGGCCTTCCTCTTGATCCTTATCGCCGTGCCGCCCCGACAACGGAGGGGATCAGCCTCAGGCCAATGAGACGTCCACCTCGTCCACCACGTCTATTCATATCCCAATCTGATAACAGAGGGGATTAGCCTCGCACCAGTGAAACACGAAATCGAGCGGTGGACACGGCAGCCCTGGCTTCCAGACGCTTTTGCCCTGGCGTTCCTGCTGGCGGCGACGCTCTATCTCTTCAAGGACACGATCTGGCGCGGCCTGCATTACTTCGAAGCCGATACGCTGAACTTTTATTACCCAATCTTCGCCACGGCGCAGGGATACCTCAGACAGGGCATCTACCCGCTCATCTGGACGCCCGACATCCTCGCCGGCTTCCCCCTTTTCGCTGACGGCGAGGTGGGCATGCTCTATCCCCTGAATCTGGCCGCCATGTTTCTTCTCCCTGCAGCGCAGGCCTTCGCCCTCCTGACCGTGGTCCGGTTCTTCCTCGCCGCCGCCTTCATGTATGCCTTCGCCCGAGTTCTGGATACGGGACGGCTGGGCGCTCTCGTAGCGGCCATGGTCTTCGCCTTCGGCAGCTTCCTGATCGCCCAGATGCACCACGCCAACCTGACCAGCGGCGCCATATGGCTGCCCGTGATACTTCTGTGCATTGAGAAGGCCGTGCGCTCCTCGGGGGTCAGACGAGACGCTTATCTGGCAGGCGCGGGCGTAGTGCTGGCTGTCCAGTTGCTGGCCGTGCACGTCCAGCCGGTTATCATGACGCTCTTGGCCTTGTCTATTTACGCCTGTCTCCGAATCTTCGCCTGGCCGTTAGCCCCAGGGGTCGGGGACCCCGCGGCGAGCCGACTCGGCAGCTTTGCGCGACGTTCGCTTCTCCTGGCCCGGGTGCTGATCGTCATTCCCGTCGTCGGCGTTTCCCTGGCGGCGGTACAACTCGTGCCGCTCTACGAGCTCTCCGCCTTCTCCTTCCGAAGCGTGAGCGCCGACTACCGCTTCGCCTCCACGTATTCCAGCACCGTCTTCGACCTTATCTCGCTGATCTTCCCCTACTTCTTCCGCTCGGCGGACGGCTCCTCCTGGTCTATCTGGGGAGCCTGGGAACCCACCATCTACATAGGCATCGCTCCCCTCATCCTGGCGGGAGTCGGCGCCCTCTTCGTCAGGAATCGATATGTCCTGGTCTTTGCCGTGATAGCGGTGACGGGACTGGCCTACTCCCTTGGCCCCTACTCTCCGCTGCCGCTGCACTGGCTCCTGTGGCACCTGCCCGGCTTCTCCACCATCCGAGCGCCGGGGCGGTTCACCTTCCTCTTCCTTTTTGGCGCGGCCATGCTGGCCGCCTTCGGGGCGCGCTGGGTCATGGCGCAAGTGGACCAACGGACTGGGTCGAGCCGGGACCGCTGGCCCTACTATGGCTATCTAGCGGCGTGGGGCGCCTTCGCCCTCTGGCTGCTCTTTACTATGCGCGTCGACGCGGAGTGGCTGGCGGGAAACAAGAGCGATGCGCTGCGTTTCATAAGCTGGTCCTATTTGAAGCTTTTCGACAATCCTTTGAGAGTCACCGCGGAACAGGTCTACGACGGCCTGCTTTATTCCGCTGACCTGGGCAATACCCGGACCCTCGCCGCCTTCGCCCTCCTGGCGGGCGCCCTTCTCCTGCTGTGGCTCGGGTTCAAGAGGTCGCCGCGCCTCGGGGCGGGTCTCCTCCTCGCTATTATCGCTGTCGACCTCCTACCCTACGGCCAGGCCTTTCACCCGTCCACGACTCTGGAATCCCCGGACGTCTCCGGCGCTGTCTCCTTCCCTTCAATTCTTTCAGGGGAGGGTTCCGGACGCGTCTATAATATGCCCGGCCTTTCCTCGCTGGAGCCGAACCGTCTCCTTCCCCGGGGCGTTCCCGTCTTCTCCGGCTACAGCTCCCTCGAGCCCGACCGGCATCGGGAGTATGAGTGGTGGCTGGCCCAGGGGAATAAGGCGCTCCTGGACCTGGCGGGCATCCGCTACGTCATCGAGCCCAAGAAGTCCGACCCACGACGCCCGCCACGCCCCAGCGGTCACCAAATAGACGGAGTGCGCGTGGACCCGGAGAGGACCCTGGCCTCCGGGAGCAGCCTGAATCCCAATTCCCGCGCTTCCTTTATGATACAGCCCACCAGGGCCACTTCTTTGCGGGTAGTGGCCACACTGGGCAGGGCGCTGGACATTCAGCAGGGCGAGGAAGTGGCCGAGATAGTGGTTCGCGGCGAGGGCGGCGAGAGCCAGATCGTCAAGATGCGCGCCGGGCAACATCTTTCTGAGCTGGCTTACGACCGAGACGACGTGCGCCCCAAGGTGAGACATAGAAAAGCGCCCGTCGCTCTCACTCTTCCGGGCGCTGACCATCTGAACAGGCCTCAAGACGTCAACCTCTACTTTGCGGAGCTGTCCCTCAGCGCGCCGGTGAAGGTGACCCGCCTGGATTTCCGCTACGTCCATGCAAAAGGCAGAATACAGCTCTACGGCGTGAGCCTCTTCGACGGAAAGACAGTCACCCAGGTCCCCGCCAGCGCGAAGTACGTCAAAGTGTACGAAGACGAGGAGACGGTCATCTACGAGAACCCAACGCCGCTGCCCCGCGCCTTCATCGTAAACTCCGTGAAGGTTGTGCCGTCAGACCCGAGGACACTGGGCGAGATGGCCCAGGGCGATATAGACGTAACCAGGACGGCCGTGGTGGAGGAGGAGATTCCCGAGCTGCGGGGCGCCGCGATAGGGCCAGGGGAACCGGGGACGCCGGCGAAGATAACCTTCTATTCGCCGACGCGGGCGACCGTGGAAGCGGAGCCGGCGTCCGAAGGACTCCTGGTGCTCAGCGACTCCTATTATCCCGGGTGGACGGTCCTGGTGGACGGCGAGCCACGGAAGGTGTATCGGGCCGACTATCTCTTCCGGGGCGTGCCTCTGAGTGCCGGCCGCCACCGGGTGGAGTTCATCTACGACCCGCCCAGCCTCAAGCTGGGAGCGGCTGTCAGCCTGGGTGCAGCGCTTGTTCTGCTTGTGGCCGCAGCGTGCGGCCTGCGACGCCGAGGCGACGAGCGGTAGAAGCGCTCCGTGGCCGCACGTCCGGACCCCCAGGGGCACACACTAGAGACCGCTGCGGTCTCAGGACAAACATCCCATGAGACCTCCGAGGTCTCTAAGACCTCGGAGGTCCAGGCGTCAGGTCTTACGGGAAGAGGGTAGCTGCCGTCCTCAGGTTGATCCAGTAGCCCTTTCCTTGCTCCATGGACGGGAAGCCCACGCCCCCCGGCCGCGCTGTCTCCCATCCGGAGGGGCCCATGCGGTGCAGAATGTTCCAGCTCCCCGAGAGCGTCGACAGGTACGTGTCCACCGTCATCGAGGCCGACCGCGAGGTGAAGCCGATCATGCTCCATCCCGCCGGCAACGGAAGGGACGGCGGCAGGTCCAGGAAGTCCGGCCCCCTCAGGTTGAGGGTGAGGGGCGCTCCTGCCGTGGCATAGACC
>JACPQD010000097.1 GCA_016190665.1 Chloroflexota bacterium | reverse complement strand
GTTGGATTACCACCTTCCGGGTGTGAACATTCTACACTATTTCGGCCTGAATTACGCTCGTTCTACCTTCCAACATCAATTTCACTCACTGATTGGGGTGTGTGGGGACAAACCGCTGACATAGGCCCGCCGTTGTGATATAGTGGCGTCAAGACGGTGGGGGACGTTGGATGCCGCTGCCATCGGCGGTGAATGCACAAATATTGAGATCGCGTCTCGGCCCGCTACCTGAGCCGCTGGGCCGGCCGGTCCTTGTTATGATCAGCGGTCTCCCGGGGACGGGAAAGTCCCACTTCGCCCGACGCCTGGCCGAGAGGTTCCCGGCGACCATCCTGGAGACCGACGCCCTGCGCCGGATCCTATTCCCATCGCCAGCTTACAGCGCCGAGGAAAACCGGCGCCTCTTCCCCGCCGTCAACCGCCTCATCAGCGACCTGCTGAGAGAAGGTATCCCCGTTATCTACGACGCCACGAACTTGCTGGAGTTCCAGCGAGGGTACGTCTATAGGATCGCGGACCACGCAGGCGCCAAACTGATAATCGTGCAGTCCGTCGCGCCAGAGGGCGTCGTGGTGCAGCGGCTGGATGCCAGGAGGCGCTCCCGGGAGCCCACCGACCTCTCGGAGGCTACGTGGGAGGTCTACCAGAAGATGAAAGCCACCGCCGAGCCGATTCAACGAAACTACTTTGTGGTGGATACCTCCCGGGATATCACGCCGGTGATCGAGAAGGTCCTCCGGGGGATCGGGGAGGGGACGTGATGTTGTGTTTAGCCGTCCGACTGGTCAGACTTGTCCGACCCGTCGGACGGCATTAGAGACGACGCCGACTCGGGAGTTGCGTTCGCAAGCCCGTTGCATCCTGCGCGCTTTTAGGCTATCATTTCAACTCAAGGTGGCGCAGTTGAGCCGTAAGCCTGACACTTGGTAGCACATGCTTGCTTGCGGCGATCGGCGCAAGCGCACCATTGAAGAAGGAGCGTCAGCGGTGTCCCGGGCAGCGGCGAAGCCTCACGCTAGTCACTTTGATAGGCCAACCTTATTTGTGAAGCGCGACACCTCGATCAAATGTCGGGGTCGAAGGAGCAGGAATGATTACACCAAAAGAGTGGCTCAATGGTCCAGCTGGGCTGGTTGTCGTGGTGATAATCGCAGGGCTCGCATTCATCGTGAGTGGATACGCCCCTAACGTCGTTGGCCTGGGGCCCGTATCGCTATCCTTGGGCATAGCATTCCTTGTCACCGCTTTCGCAGCAGTCGTTTCACTACTGTCCTTGAGAATGTTTGCGGTTCCTAGGTTTGCTGAGATCAGTCGCCAGTGCAAGAATACGGCCACAGCCAGAATAACCAACGGGATAACAGTGACCTTTTCAGGTCTCACAGACCTGAGTGGTGCCGAGCTCCTCGAGTCCAGCGCAGAAAATGAGGTGTGGATAATAAGTCCGTCGCTGGGACTGGAACAGAGAGAATTCAAGAGTGTGCTGCAAAGCAACTTGCGGAAAAAAGTCAGTTACAGATACGTACTGCCCGACAAGCAAGACATGCGTATTACTTACAGTAAGCTCAGAAAAGAACTGCAAGACGGAGGATACAACGTCTCCTTAATGGACCAAAGATTTGTGAAGGACGCCGAGATATTCACGGATGTCGGTATATATGACCAAAAGACGGCGGTCATCTGGACTCCTCCGGTCGACCAATTCCAGAAGTACTTAGATAAATACCAAAAGGGATTCTTGGTTAATGACCCGGAGCCTGTCGCCTATCTGGTGGCGTTTTTCACGGAAGTCTGGCGGAGGGGCACGCCGTGAGAACCGTCGCGTATCCCCAGAAACAAGCCAAGGACACGTACTATGCCATGATGGGCTGGGAGAACGCCGCAGGCCGTCCCAGCAAACGGCGACTGGAAGAACTGTGGATAGGCTGGGTGGACGACAAACTGAGCCAATAGGGGAGATACTGGCATGAATATTAAGGTCATACGAGGAGATATCACCGCCCAGAAGGTGGATGCCATTATAGTCAACTTGTTCGAGGGCGTGCAGCAGCCGGGCGGCGGCACCGGGGCGGTCGACCAGGCCCTGGGGGGCGGCATCAGCCAGCTCATCGCCTCCGGCGAGATCAAGGGCAAGATCAACGAAGTCACCATTGTCCATACCCTGGGGCGCATCCCATCCCCCAGAGTCGCCGTGGCTGGTCTGGGCAAGCAGACGGAGTTCACTCCGGACAGGGCGAGGCAGGTCGCGGCAGTGGCGGCCCGGGCGGTGAGAAAGGCGGGGGCCAAGACGGCGGCCACCATCACCCATGGCGCGGGCATCGCGGGAATGGAGCCTGAGGCTGCTGCGCAGGCCCTCGCCGAGGGCACCATCCTGGGCCTCTATCGCTTCCGCAAGTACCTCACCAAAAAGGAGAATGACAACGACATCGAGGAGTTTTCTGTCGTTGAGCGGGATGAGGAGAAAGCCTCTGCCATCGAGCGAGGCGTGAACGCGGGTCACATCATGGCCGACTCCGCCAACGTCGCCCGCGATCTGGTGAACGAGCCCAGCAACTACATGACACCCACCCGTCTAGCGGAAGTGGCGGTTGACATCGCCGGATGCTGGCTGCTGGAGGTACAGGTCATGGAGAGAGAGGAGATGGAGAAGCTGGGAATGGGAGGAATCCTGGCGGTGGCCAAGGGGAGCGCCGAGCCGCCCAAGTTCATCGTCATGAGCTACAAGGGCGATCCTTCATCGGTCAAGACCCTCGGCCTGGTGGGCAAGGGCCTCACCTTCGACTCAGGCGGCATCTCCATCAAGCCCTCGGAGCACATGGAGGAGATGAAGGGCGACATGGCTGGCGCCGCCTCCGTGATTGCGGCCATGAACGCCATTGCCCAGCTCCGGCTGAAGGTCAACGTAACCGCCCTGGTCGGCGCCACCGAGAACATGCCCAGCGGGACCGCCCAGAAGCCCGGCGACATCCTCAAGACGATGAGCGGTAAGACCGTGGAGGTTGTCAATACGGATGCGGAGGGACGCCTCACCCTGGCTGACGTCCTCACCTACGCCAGGAAGCTTGGCCTATCGCCCGTGATAGATGTCGCCACACTGACCGGCGCCTGCCACATCGCGCTGGGGGACGTCTGCACGGGCGCCTTCGGCAACAACCAGGACATCATGAACAAACTGATCGAGGCGGGCGAACAGGCCGGAGAGTGCGTTTGGCAGATGCCCATGATGGAGGAGTACAAACAACAGAACAAGAGTGATATCGCCGACATCAAGAACAGCGGCGGCAGATATGGCGGCGCCATCACGGCCGCTCAGTTCCTGGCGGAGTTTGTCGAGGACACACCCTGGGTGCACCTCGACATCGCCGGCACCTTCATGAGGGACAAAGAACGAGGCTACCTGGTCAAGGGCGCCACCGGCGTTCCGGTGCGCACGCTGGTGAACGCGGCCAGGGGCCTGGCCGCATCATAACTTGATCAGGAGGTGACAAGAGCCAGAATCCTCAGCACGGGAATTCTTATTTCTCATAGAAGGAGGTTACCCCAGTGAAAATCAAATGGCTTGGCCACGCATCGTTCCTCATTACTTCGGATTCAGGAACCAGAATCATCACCGACCCCTACACACCGTCCCCGGGCCGGCTGAACTACACCGACTTGAACGAGTCAGCGGATATCGTCATCTCCAGTCACGAGCACGGCGACCACAATAACGCCGCCGCGATCAAGGGAAATCCGCAGGTGCTGAAGGGCGCGGGGGCTAAGGAGGCTAAGGGGATTCAGTTCAAGGGAACCGCCACGTTCCATGACGACACTGACGGCACTCAGCGCGGCCCGAATACCGTTTTCTGCTTCATCATCGACGGTATCCGTCTTTGCCACCTGGGCGACCTCGGCCACAAGCTGAGCGCCGGACAGCTCAAGGAGGTGGGACCCGTGGACATCGTCCTGAGCCCGGTGGCCGGCACCTACACCGTGGATGCGGCTACAGCGACCGATATCCTCGGAAAGATGACGCCAAAGGTCGTCATACCCATGCACTTCCGGAACGAAAAGTGCCTCTACCCCATAACCCCGGTTGATGACTTCCTGAAGGGAAGAGCGAACGTTCGCCGCGTCAACGGCAGCGAGGTGGAGTTCAAGAAGGAGACCCTCCCTGCGACGACGGAGACGGTGGTGCTCAAGCCGGTCTACTAGCGGGGGTCAGGGGTTGGAGGCCGGGGGTTGGCCCCCCCCGCCGCCCGGCGCCAAGCCTACGCATCGGGGACTAGCGGGGGTCAGGGGTTGGAGGCCGGGGGTTGGGTCCCCCCCGCCGCCCGGCGCCAAGCCTACGCATCGGGGCGGCGACCTTAGACCGCTGCGGTCTTGAAGACCGCAGCGGTCTCTGCAGATGCCCCTAGTCAGTCTCCTCCTCACCATAGTAGCGGTGAAGCCGGACGTCGTATTTAACGTTGTTGAGGACAACCCCCAGCAGATTGGCATTGACCCTCTGAAGGGCAGCCCTGGCTTTCTGGGCCATCTCCCTCCTGGTCCTTCCCGCGTTGATAACCAGCAGCGCGCCGTCCAGCCTGGTCGCCAAGACTACGGCGTCGCTCACCGCCAAAATGGGCGGCGAGTCGAAGAGCACGTAATCGGCTTGCCCCCTCAACTGGGCAATAAGGTCCGTCATGCGCCGCGAGCCCAGCAACTCCGAGGGATTCGGAGGCAGGGGGCCGCTGGGAAGGATGCGCAGGTTGGGAATCGCGGTCTGCGCCAGTGGCAACTGCTTCATCGAAGCATCCAGGAGGACCGTGGTTAGCCCCTCTTCGTTCTTAACATCGAAAAGGCGGTGGACCATGGGACGCCGCAGATCGCAATCCGCCAGTATGACGGTGTTGTCCATCTGGGCGATGGTTATGGCCAGATTGGCCAGAACCGTGCTCTTCCCTTCCTCTGCCTCAGTGCTCGTCACCAGGACTGTGCCCAGCGGTTTGTCCAGGCTGTAGAACTGAATATTGGCGCGCAGCTGACGGTAGGCCTCGGCTGCCACCGAGCGCGGGTTGGCGTAAGCGATCAACGCCGAAAGGCCCGTCCTGAGAGTAGCCGAAGGGCCGAGTTTATCAGGCATACGTTACCTCATCTCTAAGTCAGCGGTGGGAATGCTGCCCACCACGGGGAGCGCAACGTAGCGCTCCACGTCTTCCGCAGTCCTGATGGTATCGTCCGCGTACTCAAGAATGAAGGCCACCATGCCGCCAAGGAGCAGACCGAGCAGCCCGGCCGCCAGAACGTTCGTCTTTGTCTGGGGCCAGTTAAGCACGCCAGGCGTGGGGTCGTCATACATGTATACGTCGACCTTGTCCGGCTTCTCCACTCCGGCCATCCTGGCCTGTTGGTCCTTCAAGAACTCGGCGGACAGGGCCCTGGCTATGGCCTGCGCTCTGCCGGGATCGGCGTCGTCCACCTGGACCTCGATGGCCAGGTTGTCCGCGGTGCCGCTGGTGTGAATCTTCTTCCTCATCTCCGTCGCTGACAGGTCGAGTTTAAGTTGCTCACTCACTGTGCTGAGAAACTTATCGCTCTGCAGTTGCTGGCCATACTGGCGGATGAGGTTTTGAACAAAGAGGGTTACGCCATAGTCGGGGCGTCGCGGGGTGACGTACAGCTTGGCGGAGGAACGGAATACCGGCTCCTGGAGCTTGCTATAGGCGTAGGCGGCGCCGCTGGCCACTAGAGCCACGAGAATGAAGATCCACCATCGTTTGGAGACTACCTTCCAGTAATCCTTGACTTGCATCTGCCCCTTCCTCGCGCCGTCAAAGGTGAATATTACTGTCTAGGGGCGGGAATGTCAAACAAGGCCGCCAGGAGGGGCGCCCCGACATGTCGGGTCCGGTTTCCTACGGCCAGGAGGGCCCTGGCCCCTCCTGGCCTCCGTTGTCTCGTACGGGTCCAATCACGCCTTTCCGCCCGTATTCACCACGCCTGCCTTCTCGAGCTCGGCGATCTCACTGTCCGAATACTTCAGCTCCGTCAGAATCTCCACCGTGTGCTGTCCCAGCAGAGGCGGCGGATACTGCGGTGCCCCGGGCGTTCCCTTCAGCTTGATAGGCAAGCCCACCAGCTTTATCTCGCCCGCTCTGGGGTGGTTCATCTTGATAAGCATTTGATTAGCCTCTATCTGCGGATGCGGCCCATCGAACAGTTCCGAATAGTTGAGCACTGGATCGACGCGCATGCGGTGCTCCCGGAATATCTTCTGCCACTCAGCGGCCGTCTTCGTCGCGAAGATAGGATCCAGCTCGTCGTAGAGCTCCGCCACGTTTGCCCAACGGGTCTCATCCTCAGCGAAGCGGGGGTCATCAATAAGGTGCTCAGCGCCCAGCACCTTGCAGAAGACCGGCCAGTCGGAATAGGCGCCCATCAAAGTGACCAGGTCTTTGTCCTTCGCCCGGTAGACGCCCATGGGCGGGTTCACCGGGGCTCGCCCCATTTTGTGCAGCTTCCCCTCCAGAAGATAGCGCCGAATCTCGTAGGTCGACAGATTAAGCACTACATCGACCAGATTGGTGGTTAGCTCTTGCCCCTGTCCCGTCCTCTCCCGGGCGAAAAGGGCCAGCACGATGCCCAGGGCTGCCGTGACGGCGCCCCCGGAATCGGCGAAGCCGACGACGCTGGCCTGCGGCGGGCTCTTCTTCGTGCCCATGTTTGAGACGACGCCGGCCATCCCCTGCGCCCAGAGGTCGCCCCCAGCTCGGTGCGCCACGGGACCCGTCTCTCCGTAGCCGTAGAGCGAAGCATATATGATTTTGGGGTTGACCGCCGAGAGGTCCCTGTAACCCAGGCCCAGCCGGTCCATGACTCCCGGCCGGAAATTGTGCACCGCCACGTCGGCGGTCCCAGCCAGCCGCATGACGATCTCCTTGCCACGCTCCGTGGTCACGTTCATGGAAAGGCTGCGTTTGCTCCGGTTCAGACACAGAAAGCGAGGCGAATCGGCCTGGTCCGCGCTGACTTCCTTCATCGCCTGTTCCACGCCGCCGCCACCTCCCAGCCTCATCCCGTGACGGAAGCCCTCACCTTGCAGCCTTTCGATCTTTATGACATCGGCCCCCATATCCCCCAGCATCTGGCAGCATAAAGGCCCGAAGACCCCCTCAGAGAAGTCCATGATCCTGATTCCGACCAGCGGCCCTGGCATTCGTTCATACCCTCCTGAAAAAGAGAAATCCCTTGACAGAGCTATAGCATAGCAACGGGCTTCTGCGCGCGTCAAGGAGGAGCTCGTTCGTCAGTGGACGGAGTGGACTCTGTAGACGGCGTGGACGGAGGTGAAAGCCCAGATTTGCGGTTCGCGGAGCGCACTCGGTAGAGGCGCTCGGTGAAGCCACCCTCGGCTTCGAAGGCTTTCGCGTGTGCAGCGATCTGGCGGTCAAGCAGGCCGCAGGCGACGGCTAGCAGTACCAGTGCGGTTGGCCGCGAATCGAGGGTAGGTGGACATTGTGAACTGAGTAGACGTTGTGGACGGCTGTTCTTGTCTACTCTGTCCACTACGTCCGCCGTGGCCACCAGGTCCACTCCCTCCATGCTGTCCACGGGCGTACTCTTCCTTCACCCAAACGACCACCTCGTCGGCGGTAGTGCACCTGCGGTCGATCAGTCCTTGCCTGCGGGGATCGTCACGATCCCAGATCGGCAGTCCGCCTTGGCGCAGGAAATCCTCATAGTCGAGTCGCAGCTCTTCCAGGCTGGCCCGCGCCACGTTGGTAAGTTTGAGCTCGGTCTTTTTCGACGTTCCCGATGCCTGACTGCCTTCGGCGACGTTCTGCACCCCCGATCGCGCCGCCTGTACCATCTGGTCGTGGGTACGGCTGCGCTTGTCAACGTAGCGGTCGCAAGAGCGCACAGTTACGTCGTAAACCAGCTGAGCCACCTGAAAACTCTTGAGTTTGCGGTAGCCGCCATGCTTCAGAATCAGCGGCTCGTTCGCAGTCATGTAGTCACGCGCACTATCGCCTGAGGCAAACCTGGTTGTCAATGCCCGTCCCCCCGACCCATTGCCCCCACCCCGCCTTCTCCCTTATAATAGGCGAAACCTTCCACCCTCTCACATTCGAGGCGCTCTTTTATGTTCACTCATCTCCACGTCCACACCGAGTACAGCCTCCTGGACGGCATGTGCCGTTTGAAAGATCTCATCCGCCGCGCCAAAGAGCTGGGGATGGATAGCCTGGCCATCACCGACCACGGCGTCATGTACGGCGTTATCGATTTCTACCTCGCCTGCAAGGAAGCGGGCATAAAGCCCATCATCGGCTGCGAATTGTATCTGGCGATCGAGAGCCACCTGAGCCGCAGCGGCAAGAGCCCTTATCACCTTGTGCTCCTGGCAAAAAACGAAACCGGGTATCATAATCTGCTCAAGCTGAACACCAGGGCCCATCTCGACGGCTTTTACTACAAACCCCGCGTCGACCGCGATCTCCTGGAGCAGCACAAGGATGGCCTCATTGCCCTTTCGGGCTGCCTGCAAGGGGAGGTGGCCCGCCTGCTCCTCGATGGCCAGGCGCGAGAGGCCAAGGAGGCCGCCCTGTGGCACAAGCAAACCTTCGGCGATTTCTACCTCGAGGTCCAGCACCACGCCATCCCGGAGCAGGATAAGGCCAACGCGGAGCTCATCTCCCTGGGCCGGGAACTCGACATACCCCTCGTCGCCACCAACGATGTCCACTACATCGACAAGGCGGACTCTTACGGCCACGATATACTGCTCTGTATCCAGACGAACACCACCATTCATGACGACAAGCGCATGAAGATGGCCGACGACTCCTTCTATCTCAAGACCGCCGAGGAGATGGCGTCGCTTTTCCCTGAAATCCCTGAGGCCCTGGAGAACGCCGGGCGCATCGCCGAGATGTGCGAGCTGAAACTGGAGTTCAACCGGCTCCATCTGCCTGAGATGGAGACGCCGAACGGCGAGTCAGCGGATGAGCATCTCGCCAACCTGTGCCGCCAGGGGCTGAAACGCCGCTACCCGCAGCTAACCCCCGCCATCGAGCAGCGCCTCGACTACGAGCTGGACGTCATCAAGCGGACGGAGTTCGCGAAGTACTTCCTTGTCGTACACGACTTCGTTTCCTTCGCCCGAAAACAGAAGATCCTCCTGGGCGTGCGCGGCAGCGCCGCAGCCAGCATCGTCCTCTACTGCCTGGGCATCACTGACATCGACCCCCTGGCCCACCGCCTGGTCTTCGAGCGCTTCCTCAACGTGGAGCGCAGAGAAATGCCGGATATCGATATGGATTTCCAGGACGACCGCCGCGACGAGGTCATCGCCTACGTCGCTGAGCGGTGGGGCCATGACCATGTGGCCCAAATCATTACCTTCGGGACCCTCGGCGCCAAGGCCTGTCTCCGCGACGTCGGACGCGCCCTGGGCATGCCCTATGGCGACGTCGACCGAGTGGCGCGGCTCGTCCCTCCGACGTTGAATATGACTATTGACCGGGCGCTGCAGGAGAGCCAGGAGTTGGGCGAAATCTATCGCTCTGATGACACGGTGGGTCATCTCGTGGATACGGCGCGGCGGCTGGAGGGCGTGTCCCGCCACGCCAGCACCCATGCCGCGGGCGTAGTCATCTCCAAAGAGCCTCTCACTAATCACCTCCCCTTGCAGCGCCCCAGCCGCGGCACCGAGACGAGCATCAATATGACCCAGTTCGCCATGGAGGCCATCGCGAAAATCGGCCTGCTGAAGATGGATTTCCTTGGGTTGATCAACCTCACTATCCTGGGAAAGGCGAAGGAGATCGTCGCCCGGAACCGGGGAGAGGAGTTGGACCTCAACCGCCTGCCCCTCGATGACGCTAAGACCTTCCAGCTTCTCTCCTCCGGAGAGACGACCGGCGTGTTCCAGCTTGAAAGCGGCGGCATGCGCAAATTCATTAAGGAGCTGAAGCCCACGACATTCAGCGACATCGCCGCCCTGGTGGCCCTGTACCGCCCCGGTCCCATGCAACACATACCCACTTTCATCAAGGCCAAGCACGGGCTGGAGCCCATCCGCTACCCTCACCCCGCGCTGGAGCGAATCCTGGAGGAGACCTACGGCGTCATCACCTATCAGGACCAGGTGCTCCTCATCGCTCAAGCCCTGGCCGGCTACACCCTGGGCGAGGCCGACATCGTGCGCAAGGCCATGGGCAAGAAAATCCCGGAGGTAATGCGAGAGCAGAGGCAGAAATTCCTCGAAGGGGCCGCCAGGAAGGCTGTATCGGACGAAGAGGCCAACGCCGTCTTCGACCTGATCGAGCCTTTCGCCGGCTACGCCTTCAACAAGGCCCACAGCGTAAGCTATGCCATGATCGCTTATCAGACCGCCTACTTCAAGGTGAACTATCCCGCCGAGTACATGACCGCGGTCCTTATCATGGACAGCAGCAACATGGAGAAGATGGCCACCGCCATCGCAGAATGCGGCCGGATGGGCATCAAGGTCTGGCCCCCCTGCATAAACCGTAGCGCCGAGACCTTCACCATCGAGCAGACCGAATCCGGCGAATCGGCAGTTCGCTTCGGATTGGCCGCCATCAAGAATGTCGGTGAATCGGCGGTGAGGCCCCTTGTCGCCGTACGTTCCGAAGGCGGCCCTTTCCAGTCCATCGAGGACTTCTGCCAGCGCGTCGACTTTCGGGGCGTGAACAAGCGCGTCCTGGAGAGCCTGATAAAGGCGGGCGCTCTGGACTGCCTCGGCGACCGGGGGACGCTGCTAGCCAATATTGATCGCCTGGTGTCCCTGGGAGTCCGCGAGCAGCAACTCCGCGAGAGCGGGCAGGCTACCATGTTCGACCTTTGGGGCGCGACGGCGCCCCTGCCCAGGCCAGGTCTGGAATTGGAGAGTTCCGAGGTGTCGGCGCAGGAGCGGCTCGAATGGGAGAAAGAGCTTTTAGGCGTTTACCTCTCCGAGCACCCCTTCAGTGGCATCGCACGCCGGCTTGCTTCGCGAGTCACCACCTTCTGCGGGCACATCAACGAGGAAATGGTCGGCCAAACTGTGGTGATTGCCGGAATGGTGGCCTCGGTCCGGCTGGCTTTCACGAAGGCGTCCAAGTCCTTCGTCTCCGCGGTCCTCGAGGACCTGGAGGGCAGCGTGGAGGTCACCGCCTGGCCCGAGGTATACGAGCGCACCCGGGAGCTTTGGGAACAGAACAACATCCTTCTGGTCACGGGAAAGGTGAACAGCCGCAACGGCCGCGTTCAACTGGTTTGCAGGGAGGTTGCGGCCTACGACGCGGAGGCGCCCGTGGAAGGTGAGGAGGCGATCGATAGCGGAACGCCAGCGCCCCTCGCCGAAGCCCCTGGCGCTGCCGAACCGCCTCCGGTGAAAGCGCAGCCTCCGATACGGAGACTCCTCATAACGCTCATGGAGACTCACGCGCCGGAAAGGGATGTGGCCCGCCTGCACGAGGTCTTCTCCGCCCTCAAAGAGTACCCAGGCCAGGACGAGGTGCTCCTGGCCATAGTCGATGGGGGCGAGGCAGTCAGACTCGAATTGCCCGATACAAAGGCCCGCTTTTGCCCGGAGCTGCGTCAGAGGTTGGAGGAACTGTTGGGCGACGGCTGCCTGACGGAGGACTGCCGATGAAATGGGTAGTATTGGCTACGGCCCCCGATCAGCTCAGCGCCGAAATGTGGCAGGACAGACTGCGGGAGGAGGGAATTCCCGCCATGATCAAGCCGGGAGATGTGACCTCTTTCCTGGGGGTAACCTCGGTGCCGTGCCGGGTCATGGTGCCCGAGGACAGGCTCGGCGAGGCGCAAGAAATGCTAGCCGAGTTTCAATGAGCGGCTTTCCAGCTCCAGCAAACGCCGCTTCATGTCCAGCCCGCCCCCAAATCCGCGCAGGTCGCCGGCGCTGCCAATGACCCTGTGGCAAGGCACCACGATGGGCCAGGGGTTCTCCGCCATGGCCCGCCCGGCCGCCCGGCAGGCCAGAGGGTTGCCCGCCTGGGCGGCAAGCCATCGATAGCTTCTGGTCTCACCATAGGGGATACTCCGGGTGAAGCGCCAAAGGGCGGCCTTGAAGGGGGAGCAGTTCGGGATGGCCAATCGGTCAGGGAAAGCGACGGGTCGCCCCTCGAAGTACTGCCGCAGGCGGTCAAGCAAATCCCCGAAGAACGAGGGGTCAGCTTCAGGCTCGATAGGCGAAACCCTCAAGGCCTCAAAGGCGGCCTTCCTGGATTCCTGCGGAAGAGACGTACGGTGCAGACCGTCTGAATCGCCGGCGACTCCCACCCAGCCGAAGCCGCTCTCGAAGAGCGCGTATCTCACTCCGGCGCTTCTCAGTTCCTCCGCCACAGGATGCAGCGTAGCAGCTTGTTCCGCGAAGCGGCCCAGGCCGCCTTCAAGCTGGCATGCTCTTCGGATGTAAGCGTTTTCGCTCCGTAGTGGCTTCTTACGTATCCCTCGACGATATCGCTGATCGACGTGTTGTCGCCGGGAAGATACGAGTTCAGCCTGCGGGCATATTCGTAGGGGGTCTCGTGAGTCCGGTGCTTGAGGCCGGCGAAATAGGCCAGGCGGCACATCCTCTCGTAGGTCTGAGCAGCGTAGCCGAGATGCCCAAGCCCGCGCCGCAACACCAGCCAGGAAGAGGCCAGCCCCAGCATGGCCGCCAGCGTCAGGAACGCGAGGGGCCAGCGCGCCAGCTCCCAGAGATCGGGCTGAAAGTTCAACGAGTGAAGCATCCCCTCATCATCGTCCATGTATAGCAGGTCATCATCGAGGGGTTCATCGGAATCCTCGCCGCCGGCCAGCATCGAGAGGCCCTCATCGGAAAGAGAGGCATCCGCCCTCTCAAATACGGGCCAGGCCGGAGTAGGTTCCCACTCCACCCAACCGTACTTCGGGAAGAAGACTTCTGGCCAGGAGTGAGCGTTGGACTCTCTCACCAGATAAGTACCGCTCTCCACATCGTAATCGCCCGTATTGTAGCCTGCCACCACTCTGGCAGGGATGCCCACCGAGCGGAGCATCACCGCCATCGCCGACGCGAAGTAGTCGCAGTACCCCTCCTTGATCGTAAAAAGGAAATTGTCCACGGCGTCACTATCAAAAGGTGGAGGCGGTATCTCCAGGGAATAGCCCAGGCCACGCAGATAGGTCTCGATGGCTTTGGACTTGTCGTAGGGGTTGTCGGCATCCGTCGTGATTTGCTCAGCAAGACGGCGGACCCGGGCTGGGAGCAATGGGGGCAACTGCAGGAAGCGATTCACTACCCAGCTTGGATATTCCTGGCCTGCTTTCCTGAGCTCCGTATCAGTGGCAGCCGAGACGGACGACACTGCCGAGTACTTCTGATAGCGCCCCAGCTTCTCGAGCGTCTGAAGCGAAGCGATATCATGGTTCTCCGGCTCTTCCGGCACGATCTCCACGCTGCTTATCCGCGGCCCCCGTCGGTTGACGCTGAGAACTCTCATCCCTGGCGGCAGATAGCGCATAATATCGTCTGTGGACACTCTGCCACGTCTGGTTGCCGCCCGCAAGACGCCGGCAGTTGAGCGAATGAGGGGGTTAGGGTCCGAGTCCTGAGACGGATCGTCCAGGTTGATCACCAGGGGCGGAGTCATGGTGAGCTGCGAACGGACAGGAACGTCAACGCGCAGCGGCTCACCTGCGGCGAAAATAAGCTCGGTGGGAATGTTCAGCTCGACCGACTGGGTAATTTCCTTCCTCTTCAGGTATTTCGGGCTCTCCGGCTCCGAGGGCTGTTCCACTAGGGGCTGACTCATCCTCATGCCAGAAACCCAGCCCAAGCCAGTGTAAATATCGTAGGTATTGGCCCGCCAATAGCCGGCGGCATCCGACTTCACCTTCAGCACCATCTGATTGCCCAGACTGATGGGCCCGCGCAGAGGCATGATATCTGTGAAGTTGTGTATCGGGATAGCATTACTTGACGACAGGGAGGCAAAGAGGCGGTTAAACTGCGACTCCATCTTCTCCCAGGGCGTGTTTGATCTCTCCCAAACGGACGCGAGTTTTGGATGAGCCGATGCCAGAGGGAGTTGCCAGGAGAGGACAAGCGTAACGAGACTGAGACAGACAGTGCCCAGGAGGAAGCGCCAGCTTATTGCTCTTCCCACCCTGGCGTCCTTCCAGCGCCGTTCCTGTCGGACGAAGTTGAGACGCATCACCAGCAACATGGCGCTGAAGAGGAAAAGGGCAAAAAAGTAGGCGAAATGCTCCGGCAGGTAGCTCAAGTTGACCAGAATAGCGAAACCGCTGGGAATGAGGGCTCCCCAAGCCTGACGCCAGCGAAACACCGACCAGGCGCCGATGTAGCTTATCACCCATGTCAGAGACGCGAGCATCAGGACAAAGGGAATCGTATCGCTGCTGATGCCCCCGGTCCGAACTACTTCGCCCCATACGCTCATCCGGTCCCAGAGTTCGAGCCGTTGGTCCGCCAGAGTCGGCCCTTGGACAAGAGAGGCGGTCACCCTGGCCACGACCTCAAATCCGAGCACCAACGAGATAGCGTGGAGCAGTGAGGCAGGCACCCTCGCCTTGGCCAGCGCAAGCCCGGCGCCCAGCGCGATGAGCGCTGTGGGCCAGAGTGACGGCATGGGTTTCACCCATTCCGCCTGCTCCACGGAGAAGACGACGGCGAGCTGAATGAAGGTCAGAAAGACGAAGGTCAGCCATCCCTCCGCCGGGCGGAGCCAACGTCTATGTATAGCTGTCTTCAACCCGATATTGCCCATTGCCTCGCGACCTCCTGCGGGCGGCCGGACCTACGATGCCGCGGCCATCTCAAAAGCCAGGTCCGCCTGGTGCGGCTCGGAGAGAGACTTGCTGATGACGTCGCCGCGTTTCACCAGATAAGTACGAATCCCTCCCCCGGCAAGGCGCGCCAGGGTAGAGGCAGGACCGGCATACCCGCCAAAGCTGGAAGCGTCTAACAGGACAGCCGTCACGCTGATCCTGTGCGACATCAAATAGCGCAGTTGCGCCACCCATGCATCGCCGGTGGAGGGAGTAATGGCTATCACTGTCGAATGGCGTGACAGGCGTTTGGCCTCCCTGGAGATAACATCGGCAAAAGACACATCCCCCTCGGCCTGGATCAACGCCAGAGCCTCCATGATTCTGGAAAGCTGGCCCATCCCTTTTTCGGCGCGCAGCAGGTCCAATTGCTCCCCTTGAGCCACCAGGCCTACCGAACGCCCCCCTTCCAGAAATCTCTTGGCAATCGAGGCGGCCACCGTCACACCATACTCCTCAGTGCTCTCATCGCCGCTCCCCGCCTGAACACAGCGCTGCGCGTCCAGAAGAATCCACATGTCACTCGAAGGGTCGAACTCGAACTCCTTGACCATAAGCCTTCCAGTGCGGGCGGTGCTGCGCCAATGGATTCTGTTGAAGCTGTCCCCGAAAGCGTAGTCCCGTACGCCGGCGGCGTTAGGCGTGACGTTGCGGGTCCGGCGCCGGTGAGGGCCCTCCCCGAGAAGCAAGGCCGGCTGAGGTGAGAAGCGAGGGAGGGCCACCGTAGCCGGATGGACCAGCACAGTATGGGGCTTCCCCAGGTTGCGCTCCCATCTAAAAAGGCCGAAAGGATCGCTGCACGCCAGAGTGACAGGCCCAAGAGTGAACTTGCCTCTCTTCCGGCACGTGGTCTGCAATTTCCACACTTTCGCCTTGCCTGGCGCCAGGCCGATAACAGCAGTAGCATCCCGGCCTGGGAAATCCGAATCGTCCTTCGCTTCCAGCCACAGCTTGGGAAGCCAGCCGACGTTTCTTATCTCTATGGCGTCCTGAAAAGACAGTCCGACTTTGCAGCGCTCAGCTCCCCTCTTCACCGAGACACTGAGCCAGTGCACGCCCATCCAGGCCCACAGAGCTCCGAACACTATTACGCCCCCAATGACGTAGGCCAAGCGGAAAAGCAGTCCGAAGCCGTTGGCGAAGGCGGAGGCCAGGGCCAGAACGCCGAGGAGAACTAGAAGGCGATTGCTCATGGTCGGATCTCAAACGATCAAGAGTGACGAGCCGCACCGCCGGTCCGCGGTCCGATGCTCCCCAGACTTACTTTACGCAAGGGCTAACCAGACCTATCTTCCCACCCTGGCGCCAGGAACCGCGATGGAGTCCATTATCTCCGCAATCACGGTCCTGCCATGGATATCTTTCATGCGCGCCGAGGGGCTCACTATCAAACGATGGGAGAGCGTCGCCTCAGCCAGCGCCTTGACATCATCAGGAATGACGAAATCGCGCCGCCGAATCAAGGCCATAGCCTGAGCAGACCGGAAGAGAGCCAGGGATCCCCGAGGCGAAGCGCCAAGGTACACAGCGGGGTGGCAACGCGTCGCTTCCACAATGGTAACGATATGGCGCTTGACCATGGGGTCCACATGGATGCGCTTGACCTCCTCCTGGAGGTCAAGAATCTCCGACGCGGACGCTACCTGGCACAGGTCCTCTATGGGATGGCTACGCTCCTGACGCTCAATGATTGCTATCTCGTCATCCAGGGCGGGATAGCCGAGGTTTACACGCATCAAGAACCGGTCAAGCTGGGCTTCGGGCAGAGGGAACGTACCTTCGTATTCGATGGGGTTCTGGGTGGCCATGACCAGGAAAGGCTGGGGCATCTTGTAAGTCACGCCATCGACAGTGACTTGCCTTTCTTCCATGCATTCCAGCAAGGCCGACTGGCTCTTGGGAGTAGCCCGATTAATCTCATCGGCCAGGACAATCTGAGCCATGATCGGGCCCGGGCGAAACTCGAAATCATCATTCATCTGGCTGAACACCGAGACGCCGGTGATATCGCTGGGAAGAAGATCGGGGGTGAACTGGATCCTCTTGAAGGTGCATCCGACGGAGCAAGCCAGACTCTTGGCCAGCATCGTCTTGCCCACTCCCGGCACATCCTCGATGAGGAGGTGACCCTGGCAAAGCAAGGTCATGACCGCCAGCTCGATCTCCTGGCGTTTGCCTACGATGACCCTTTCCACATTGGAGACAATCCGCTCGACTACCTCAGAGGTGTTATCCAAGTCAAACTCCCTGAACTTATTGATGGGCGCCCTTTTCGGAGAATGCCAGCAGTCTGGTGGGCGATAGAGGACTTGAACCTCTGACCTTCTCTGTGTAAGAGAGACGCTCTAGCCAACTGAGCTAATCGCCCGCCTGGGAGAGGAGGCCACCCCGCTACCGCCACTATTATAAGTGAGGAATCCGAATCAAAGCAAGTACGGATGTCGGCTCGGCGCCTGCAATTATCCTTTTGGCAGATTTTTGTAAGGCCGCTCGGATGGCTTTCAGCTCTTAGCAGTCAGCTCTCAGCCCCCAAAACCCAGCTCTACCTTCGTGCGTTTCGTCCATTTCGTGGTTAGAACCGTGCCCCCATATCAGGGGACAAGCGACTCATCCGCATTCATCATTTATCGAGCGGCTTGCCATCCACATTGATGGCGAGCGCACCGTGGGGGCAGACTTTCAGGCAGGCCCCGCAGAGATTACACACATCAGCCCAGGGAGCGCTGATCTGCCAGATGGTGGGGTCGAGCCGCTGCTCCTTAGGGATGGAGAAGTCCCGCTTCTCAGTCGGCCTGGTGGCGAAGACGCTGGCGCCGCAAATGCTCATGCATTTCTTGCAGCCCTGCGGGTCATACATGGAGTACTTGCACTTCTCTTTGTCGATGATTATCTCAACAGACACCTCGGCCTCCTGCCTTACCACAGATTCCGCGTCGCGGGGATCTCCACCCGGGGCACCAGGCTTATCGCGTCGTAGGCGCAGGCGTTGCGGCAAAGCCCGCAGCCGAAGCACTTCAAAATATCGATGTTTGTCTTGCCAGCGATCTGCGAACTGTGGATGGCGCCGAACTGGCACTGCTCGACGCAGGCGCCGCAGTTAGTGCAGGCCAGGGGGTCGATCCGGGCCACGTAGTGCCCTTTGAGACAGTACTCTTTGATGCCGTAGTGGTCGCGGTGGCGGTAGTAGGTGCAATAGCGCCGCTCGCAGTTGCAGATGGCCTCGACCAGAGGCATGCGGCCCCGGCTCATCACCAGGTGCCAGAGGCCCTTCTTCTCCCACTCCTTCATCAGCTCCTCGGCTTCGGTCAGCGTCAGCGGGACCTTGGCGCCCTTGCGCAGGTCGTTTCTGAGTTCGCGCCACTCGGCGCCGCCGAACTCCGTCAAGCCCTCTCTGGGCAACCGGCCGTAGGCTATCTCCATGGACATAGTGACCGGCATGCCGAAGCCGATACAGCAGTAGTCCCTCACCCCATCGATAACCAGCCGGCAGGGGCAGTGGCCAACCACTATCATGCTGTCCTCGCGCTTGGTCGCCTCTTCGGCCACCCGGAGGATGTCCATGCACTCTTCGCGCGTAATGATTTGCGACCCGAAGCCCTTGTTCGCCCGGTCCTGGAGGAACTCCGGACTTCGCACAAACTCGGGCTCTGAGTAGCGCCATTCCGTGTCAGAGAAAGTGGAGATCATGGCCTGCTTGGCCTTCTCCTGTTCCTCCGGGGTTGGAAAGATCTTGTCGAAAAGATAGTTCTCGTAGTTCAAGTACCAGATCTTGTCGCGATTACTATGCTTGGTACATATGTCGCACACGGCGTTGACTCCTTTCGCTCACGGGGGAGCCGCAGTCCAGGCGGCGCTTTGAGAATTGAAGTGGCGGGAAAGGCCTTCTCCCGCCACTTTGCGTTCAGGAAGAGCGTAGCGCCGGACTACACCCGCGAGTACCTGCCCGTGGCATACACCTCGGGGGTGAAGACATCGCCAGGCAGGTAAGCCCCCGTCGGGGCAAACTTCGTGGGATTGTACTCCTCCAGCTTCAGGGCCTTGCGCTTGGCATCGATGTGGGCCAGGGTCTTCTCTACGATCTTTCGCCAGTCGGGCTCGAACTCCAGCTTGCCTCCCAGCTCGCTCTCCCAGCCCTTGCTCACCAGCTCGGTGACCTCCGGGCTGCCCGAGATGGGCGATTTCACACCGAAGATGGTGTAGATGCCCGAGGCCACGGCGTAGAGCCCGATGCACAGGGCCTTCTCCGACATCCACTCCGGAGCGATGCCGGCCACCGGCAGGTCACTGATGTCCTCACCCAGCCCGCCTTCAGTAGCCATCTGGGTCAACACCGTGAGAATTCGAGAGTTGTCGATGCAGGACCCCATGTGGAGCACCGGCGGGATGCCGATGGCCTGGCAGACTTCCTTGAGCCCCGGCCCGGCATACTCCATGACCTCCGGGGTCAGAAGCCCGCCTTTGGCGCAGGCGATGGCGTTGCAGCCGGTGGTCAAGACTATGACATCGTTCTTGATCAGCTCTCTCACGATATTCAGATGGGACTCGTCCTGAGCCGTCCGGGCGCTATTGCAGCCCACCACGCCAGCCCCACCCCGAATACGGCCAGCGATGATCGCATCGTTCAAAGGGCGGAAGGACTGCCGGTATACGCCGCCCTGCATATAGGCGATGTATTCGTGGGAGAAACCGGCCACCAGATTGTCCGTTACGTCGGGGATGTGCACTTCGCACCGATTGGGGAAGTTGTCTATCGCCATGCGCACGATCTGCTTCGCTATCTCCAGCCCGCGATGCTCATCGAACTCGACATGAGTGGCGCCGGTTATCTTGGCTTTGGGAGAGGTGGTGATGATCTTGGTATGGAACTGCTCGGCCACATCAACGAGGCCCTGCATGACGCATTGGATATCCACCACCATGGCATCGACGGCGCCAGTGGTGATCGCCAACTCCTGGGAGAGGAAGTTACCCACAACGGGAACGCCCTGGCGCACCAGCACTTCGTTGGCCGTGCAGCAGATGCCCAGCAGGTTGACGCCCTTAGCCCCCTTAGACCTGGCATAGGCCACGAGCTCCGGGTCATGTATGGCGGCAACCACCATCTCGGACAGAGTGGGCTCGTGCCCATGGACGACGATATTCACCTCGTCCTCTTTAAGGTTGCCAAAGTTCGAGCTGGCCGCTATTGGTGCGGGCGTGCCGAAAAGGATATCACTGATATCCGTGCTCATCATCGAGCCGCCCCAGCCATCGGCCAGAGCCGCCCGCAAGGCCGCTTTCAGGATGTGGTCCGGGTCCTGGTCGACGCCGGAGGTAGTCCGGTGCAAGACCTCAACAATATCGCGGTCAATGCTGCGGGGAGTGATGCCCAGCCGGCGCCATATCTCCTGGCGCGGCTTGGGGGCCCGCTTAACGTAGTCCAGTTCTTCCTTAGAGGAATTGTAATTGCTGAGCGCCGCATTAGCGACATCCGCCGCGATATCTTTGACTTCTCGGCCTTCGGTCTTGATGCCGAAGAGTCCCGCCACCTTCTTGAGCTTCTGGACGTCCTTAATCCTGTAGTCCGGCGCGGCGCCTGTGGCTGCGGCCAACAGGGTCATAGCCATGCCCCGACCGTGGTCCGAGTGGGCCGCGCCACCGGCGGCCACGGCGCGGGCCAGGTTTCGCGCCTCCACCGTCTCCAGAGTCGCTCCGCACACACCGACGGTGGTCTTGCCCACTAGGCGGCAAGGACCCATGTAACAGATTCGGCAGCAGTTGCCGCTTTCACCAATGGGGCATGGTTTGATCTCTTCTGCACGGGTGAAGGCAGTCGATATCCCCTTTGAACGGGCGACCTCCAACATCTCCTGAACTGCCGCATCAACGCTTCTGCTCGATGCCATCTCCTGTTCCTGCCTGCCTTTCTTGGGTTCTAATCCGCGCACAATCCTTCGATATTGTACCTGATTCCAGAAGCTTGCGTCAAGCAAAAAAGGGGGTTGGGGGCCAAGGATCGGGAGCCAGGGGTCTGGGGACCGTCCCGCCTTTGCGGCGCGACCGCGTCGCCAGTCGGGCAGGTAGCCGTAGTCCTCCGGGCGGTGCCGGACCAGCGGAGACAGGGGGATGCCCAAGACCAGGATGAGGACGCCGGTCACGACGGCCACCGTGCGCCAGCCCGCTTGAGCGACCAGCCGGGTCAGTATCAGGACCGGCAGTCCGCCAATACCCGCGTCATTTAGGACGAAATGGTCTGCAATCAGGCTCCAGAGTCCCGGCGAAGTCTGAAGCGGTCTCATGGGGCAAAAGACGGGAGCAGGAAGCAGGAATAGAACCGGCAGAAGCGGGAAGCGAGGAGCGGGGAGCAGGTTAACGCTCCACCTCAGGCCCACAGGAGCGTCCCAGTAGCGAGAATAACCAAGATAGCTACAATAACCAAGCTACAAGATACAAGTTACAACCCCCCCGGGTGGACTATGTTGTTCTCGGGACTTGTCACGGAGAATGGCAAACGGGGAACCTGTGCCGTCCCAATATTGCCCCCAATATTGAAAACCGGAAGGTATGATAGACGTGTTGCCGGGCCCTGTCAAACAGCTGGGGCAGAAACCGCAGAAACGGTCGGCCTTGCTTTTCTTCTCACCCTATGCTAGCATGAAAACTACGAACGGAATAGTAGACCGCTAGGGGAGCCGGAAGGCTGAGAAACCCCGATCATATCGGGGAAACCCTTGGAACCTGATCTCGGTAATGCCAGCGTAGGGAAGCGGATTTCGACCAAGAGTCAGGCGCCGAGGCTCTTGGTTTTTCTTTTGGAGACGCCTATGACTCAGTTGGAGATAGCCCGCTCCGGAATTATCTCGCCTGCCATGCAGCGGGTCGCCGAGTCGGAGGGGCTCGACGCCGAAGCGATACGCCAGGGAATCGCCAGCGGCTCGATAATCATCCCCGCGAACAGCGTGCGCCTGGGGTCGGTGACCTTTTGTGCCATCGGCAAGGGGCTGCGCACCAAGGTGAACGCTAACATCGGCACGTCTTCCGACTGCCGCAGCCTGGAGACCGAGCTGGAGAAGCTGCGCGTGGCCGAGGAGAGCCGCGCCGATACCGTGATGGACCTGAGCACGGGCGGCGACATCGGTGCGATTCGGCGCGCTATCATCGAGGCGACCACGCTTCCCGTGGGCACGGTACCCATCTACCAGGCAGCCATAGAGGCCATCGACCGGCGGGGCGCCATCGTCGCCATGGCCGCCGACGATATCTTTGACGCCATCGAGGAGCAGGCCAGGGACGGCGTCGATTTCGTCACGGTGCACTGCGGCGTGACCCGGGCCGCGGTGGCCAGGTTGAAGAGGCAGGGGCGAGTCGTGGATGTGGTCTCGCGGGGCGGCGCCTTCCTCATCGCCTGGATGCTCCACCACGACAAGGAGAACCCCCTTTTTGAGCAGTACGACCGCCTGTTGGAAACAGCCCATCGCTATGACGTGACGCTGAGCCTGGGAGATGGTATGCGGCCGGGCGGCGTGGCTGACGCCACGGATCGGGCCCAGATCGAGGAACTGGTCACGCTGGGCGAGCTGGTCGAGAGGGCCTGGGCCGCCGGCGTGCAGGTCATGGTGGAGGGGCCGGGCCACCTGCCTCTGGACGAGATCCCGGCCAACGTCCAGCTCCAGAAGCGGCTCTGCAAAGGGGCGCCCTTCTATGTCCTTGGCCCTTTGGTGACGGACGTCGCCGCGGGCTACGACCATATCACCGGGGCCATTGGCGGGGCCATCGCCGCCTCGGCGGGCGCTGACTTCCTATGCTACGTCACCCCTTCGGAGCATCTTTCGCTCCCTGGGGTGGAAGACGTGAGGGAGGGCGTCATCGCCAGCCGCATCGCCGCCCACGCCGCAGACATCGTCAAGGGCGTAAAGGGGGCGCGCGAATGGGACCTGAAGATGTCCACGGCGCGCAAGAACCTCGATTGGGAGGAGCAGGCGCGGCTGTCGCTGGCCCCTGAGCGGGCGCGCGGCGTGCGGCGCCAGCGCGTCTCATCGGGCCAGGCGTGCAGCATGTGTGGGGAGTTCTGCGCTATGGAACTGGTGAGCAAGCACCTGGGGACCAAAGTAGTCAGATGCTAGAAACTAAGCGGAGGAAAGTTTAGGATGCCAATATTCTCTCCAGTCGCGGAAAAGGATGTCACCAAGGCCATCGTATCCGGGTTTTTGCGCCAGTTCGAGGAGTACGCCGAGAGTGACGTGATCATTATCGGCGCGGGCCCCAGCGGCCTCACCGCTGGCAGGGAGTTGGCCAGGAACGGCTTCAAGGTGCTGATTTGCGAGCGAAACAACTACCTGGGCGGCGGCTTCTGGATCGGCGGCTACCTGATGAACAAGGTCACCCTTCGCGCCCCGGCCGAGAAACATCTCGCCGAGCTCGGCGTGCCTTACGAGGAGGCGGTCCCGGGGCTGTACGTTGCCGATGGGCCGCATGCCTGCTCCAAGCTCATAGCCGCCGCCTGCGACGCCGGCGTCAAGTTCTGCAACTTGACCATGTTCGATGATGTCGTCCTGCGCGAGGGCAACCGGGTGGCAGGCGCGGTCATCAACTGGACCCCCATTTCCGCCATGCCGCGCGAGATAACCTGCGTCGATCCCGTCGCCATCGAATCCAGGCTGGTCATCGATGCCACCGGCCACGATGCTGTGGTGGTGAAGAAGCTGGAGTCGCGCGGACTGATCCACACCGTGGGCTTCGGCGCCATGTGGGTGGAGAAGTCAGAGGACCTGGTGGTTGAGCACACCGGCGAGGCGCATCCGGGCCTGGTGGTCTGCGGCATGGCCGTGTCCACTCTCTACGGGTTGCCGCGCATGGGCCCCACCTTCGGCGGGATGCTGCTTTCCGGGGCGCGCGCCGCCGAGGTGGCCGGGGGGCTTCTCCGGCAGCCGGTGCGAGTCTAGCGCCACAGGGAGCGAGCCGACTTTGGCTGGCGAGCGGGTCCAGATTCACCTGTACTCCGTGCCCGCCGCGCCTGCCCTCGACATAATGGAGCTTTCCCGCTACGTAGCCCATACCCTGTCGGGCTGCGATGTGGAGGTCCGGGAAAGCTTCATCGCTTTTCATCTCTGCCGCCTGCCCGACGAAGCCAGAGGGCTGGCGCTGACCCGCCTGACCGAGCGGTTCGCCCGGGCGCGGGTGCGCAACCCCGATCTGCCGAAAGCGGAGTTCACGCCTCTGCCTGGTGAGATAGACTACGAACGGCGCCGGCTCACCGGCGCCGTTTCCAGGGTTTTCGGCATCCTCTACGACGGCGAAGAGTTGCGGGAGGTCCTCCAGGGACTCCTGCCGAGGGAGGAAGCCGGCCTGCGTCATATCCACATCGCCTTCACCAACCAGCTTTTCGGGACCTGGGACGGCGATGACCGGCGCTATCACGCGCGCGTGAACGTCTGTGGCTACCTCTCCCTGATCTCGACCACCGGGGTCGTGGAGGCGCCGGCCAAACCACGCGAGTACTACTTTCTCCGGCAGCAGTTCTCTTCCCTGGGCCTCTACGACGCCGCTGCGGTGGCCCTGCAGACCGAGCTGAAAGGGCGCTTCATTGAATATGACGACAAGCGGCTCACCGAGGTGATGAAGGGCTACGTCATGCAGGCTATCTTTTACCATTTTACCGGGGAAGCATTTTGCCCCGACAGGGACTGCCGCCTCTTCAACGCCCACTGGCAGGAGGAAGTCCTTCACGCACAGCTCGACGGGAAGTACGAGTTCTGCCCGAGACACACAGAATCCATCAACATGATTAACATGGATGGACAGGATGGACAGGATTTGGTGGATAGAAAGCGGGATAGAAAATCTTGAATATCCTGTCTATCCATGTTTGAAATCCGGTCCCTGGAGAAGGACGCCCATTCTGAATCGGAGACATTACCATGAAAGCTGAGATCATCTCCATAGGCACTGAGCTCCTGCTGGGCGAGATAGTGAACACCAACGCCTCCTACCTGGCGGCGAGCCTGCCTGCCCTCGGCATCGACCTCTACTGGATCACCGTCGTCGGGGACAACCTGCCTCGCATGAAAGAGGCTATCGAGAGGGCCTGGGGACGCTCCGAGATGATTATCACCTCCGGCGGTCTGGGCCCGACAGAGGACGACCTGACGCGGGAGGCCATCGCCGGCTTCCTTGGCGAGGAGATGGCCGTGGACGAGGCCCAGGTGAAGGTGCTGGAGGAGCGATTCCGCAAGCGGCAGATGCCCATGCCAGCTCGCAACCTTAAACAGGCCATGGTCATCCCTTCCGGTTGCGCCATACCGAATCCGCGCGGCACCGCCCCGGGCTGGTGGGTGGAGAGGGACGGCAGGATAATCGTCGCGCTGCCCGGCCCCCCCGGAGAGCTCAGGCCCATGTGGGAACGGCAAATTGTTCCGCGAGTGGAAGGCAGGAGCGGGGGCATGGTCCTCGTTACCCGCACCCTGAAGACCTTCGGCGCGGGCGAGGCGCTGGTAGACGAGATGGTGAGCCCCCTTTTCGCCTCCGCTAACCCAACGCTGGGCATTTACGCCAAGCCGGATGGCGTCCACCTGCGTCTGGCCGCCAAGGCGCGCAGCCGCCTCCAGGCGGAGACGCTTATCGCCCCCGCCGAGGCCAGGCTGCGCTCCATTCTGGGCGACCTGGTCTGGGGCGTTGACGATGACACGCCGGAGGCGATGGTGGGGAAGATGCTGAAGGAGCGCGGCCTCTGGGTGGCCGTCATGGAGTCCTTCACCGGCGGGCTGCTGGCTAGCGCGATCACGGACGTGCCGGGCAGCTCCGACTACTTCCGCGGCGGGTGGGTTTCTTATACCGCCGAGACCAAGATCGAGGCGGGCATCGACCCGCAGCTCATCGCGCGCCACGGCGTGGTGAGCGCCGAGGTGGCCGAGGCCATGGCGAGCACGGTGCGCACCCGTCTTAAGGCCCACATCGGCATCAGCACCACCGGCGTGGCCGGCCCCTCGGAGCTGGAAGGGCATCCGCCCGGCAGCGCCTTCGTGGCCCTCGACGATGGCCAGCAGACAAGGTCCTTCAAGGTCATCTTCCCCGGCGACCGCCTGATGGTGAAGCGCCGGGCGGTGGTGAAAGCGTTGCTGGAATTGAGAAGCATGTTGGTGGAAAAGGGCTGAGAAGGCGCCTGGCGTGAGGAATAGGCGACTTCCTTTTCCCATCACGAAGTTACAACGCTTTGAGATGGAAGCCGATGCAGACTAGCAGCTACACTTTCCTAGAGTTGCCCGCTTCGGGCTGCAGCACTGACGTCGTTCTCCTCTCACGCTGGCGCCTCTCGTTCATGGTTAACTGGTAGTTGCGGCACATATACTCCGCGAGCGCATCAACTATGTAGATGATTCTTGGCCTTTCCATATCTCTGAACGCATCGTACACGCTTGCAGAGGCGTTATCAAGCGCCTCAGACCAAGGGACCCGCTTTCCGCTTACATCCAGGTATGCGTATTTTTGAGCTTCAGGCCCGACCGCTCTCGTCAGCCCCGACATCTTCCCGCCCAGCGAATCGACCGGGTCGAACTTGCCTGCTCCGGATTCCGCCTGATAAGCTTTCCAAAAGCCGGATCTTACCCTCTGACTGATCGGGGACCACCTGCGGTCACATCCCTTTCGGCGGTCCTCACCCGTTCTCCGGTCGGCGACAACAATCGCATCGTTAGGCAGGAAGTCACTCCCCAGGGCCTTAAGAAGGGCCCGGAAGCCACTTAACATGGACATCCCGAAGTTCACGGCCTGGAAGCGCTCCAAGTCAGAGTCGATAGCTGACATCGGTGTGTGGTCCAATAACATCGGGAGCACAGGGGCTTGCGGCTTCATGGCCAGGAACACCGCCACTTCCCGCTTTATCCATGGGGAATTGCTTGCTTTTTGTGAGACGACCACGGTCAACGAATCGGCGGTGTTCATCGCCTTGTGGATAGCGGCGCGCCACTGGTCGCCAGCAGTCAGGGAAGAATTGCTGCACCATACGTTGACGCCGTGGAAGCGCAAGATTTCGACCAGAAGATCGACAAAGTAGCGATCCTCCTCGGCAAATGAAACGAACGTTGAGCGTAACACCTTGCCTCCTTGCTCGCCCGAGATATCGCATCTGGGTCCACGGTTAGTCAGCGTCCAGCGAAGGTCCACCAGAAGCCCAACCTTCGGCTGGACAAGCGTGTTGCGCGGCGATACTCCCCATGGCCCGGTTTATCGTGGTGGCAGTCTTACGCACAGTATAATCCTGGTGTCAGCGGGCGTCAAGCGGGCAAACACTGAGATGGAGGACCGGGGTCTGGCGCCGCGGACAGTGGGAATACGAGAGCGTTATTCCAGGCGACGTCGCCAGCCGTGGCAGCTGGCAGCAGACCCTCTTGACATCCTCCCCATTTTGCGTTAGTCTCTCGTTGGCAATATGCCGAAATCTTGGGAATCATAGGAGGACACATGGGCAAGATTCAGGTCAGGTATTTCGCAGTCTCGGCTTTCGAGATCGTCACGGAAAAGGGGATGAGGGTGCTCATCGACCCTTGCCTCTCCGGCTACAAGGGACACGGCGTATCGCCGGTGCCGCTGAATGACATCAAGGACATCGACCTCTTTCTGCTCAGCCATGGCGCCGGCGACCATCTGGGGGACATCCTGCCCCTGGCCAAGAGGATGGACAAGGCCCCCATCATGTGCGGCGGCGACGTGAAACGCCACCTGGTGAAGAACGGCCTCGACGATGCCCGCTTCCGCGCTGCCCCCTACGGCGCGGAGCGGACTTTCGGCGGCATCAAGGTCAAGGTGGTCTATGCCAGGCACGTTTCCTTTTTCGAGTCTGGAAATGAGATGCTCAGCGGGGTCCCTCTCGGATTCATCCTCACCACCGAGTCGGGATTCCCCATCTATCTCGCCGGCGACACTTCCATCTACGGCGACATGAAGCTCTACGGCGAGCTGTACAAGCCGCAACTGGCCATGCTCCCGGTGGGAGGCGTCTCGGGGCCCGATTTTACGCCTGACATGAGCCCGGAGGAGGCCGCCATGATATGTCGCTGGATGGGCTTGAAGTGGGCCATTCCCTGCCACTATGTGGAGGGATCCAAAGTGCCCGCGGCCTTCGTCAAAGCGGTGAAGAAGGACGCGGCGGCCACGACGCCGGTGGTCATCAAGCCGGGCGAGTGGAAGACTTTCACCGTCTAACCGGCGAGTAGTGGCGCGCGCCCAAAACCCCTGGCAGACCTTGCCTCGAGCTTGTCTGCCGCGCCAGGCGCCCTTTTCTCATCGCTACGAACGGGGTTCGGTAGGTAGACGCCTCTTTTTTGTCGTCCCTTTTCTTCGGGAAGGCATGACGGGGGTGTGGTGGGGAGTCATGCCGCATCCGGCTTCAATGGAGACAAAGCGGGGGTCTTTCGCTGGTGGCCCACGAGCATGAGGCCCTTCGCCCAGCGGGACGCATGACGTCCGGCGCGCACGGGCGGTTACTTCCCCCCAGTGGCCGCCCAAGCCCGTTTGACACTTCGTGGCGCCCGAAAGCAGCAGTCAAGTGTGATACTGCGTTTAACGGATTACGACGATTGACAGCCGAAGCTGGATAATCTAGAATGAGGTTACCGGCGGGAAATGGCGGGGGAGGCTCTTGATGGTCGAGATGACCGTGGACAGCATCCGGGTAAGCCTGGTGAACTACCAGCGCGTCGTAATACTTAAGGAAAGGTATTCGGACCGCTATTTGCCCATCTGGATCGGGCCAGCGGAGGCTGATGCCATCGCTTTGAAGTTGCAGGAAGTGTCCGTGCCGCGGCCCTTGACTCATGACCTCCTGCGATCGGTCATAACGGCTTTAGGGGCCACGGTCGACTCCATTGTGGTCAGCGATTTGAACAACGACACTTTCTATGCCAAGATCGTTCTACACACCGATGGCAACAGACTGGAGATTGACTCGCGACCCAGCGACGCCATAGCGCTGGCGGTGAGGGTGAAGGTGCCCATTTACGCTGAGGAGCCGGTCCTCGAAAAAGCGGGCATCGTGCTGGACAAGGAAACAGGAAAGCCTCTACCAGCGGGCACCTTGAGCGAAGAGGAGCTAGGCAAGCTGTCCATCTTCAAAGAGGCGATCGACAATATCGATTGGGAGGATTTCGAAAAACCTGGTAAGAGCACCGACTGATCTGGTGCAGTTTTCGAGGCTTGTGGCACGATGGATCGAACTCAGTGATCTTCTTTCTGCGTCGTTGGAATGTGTTTGGTGCATGGGAGAAGAAACTGCGATGCACGAGAAATTTCTCAAACGTCTGATGGCCACCATGAAGTGCAGCGTCTGCGGGCAGCGCTATGAAGCCAGCAACGTCAACGTCCTTGGGCACCAAGAAGAGCTCTGGTTTCTCAGCGTGTTTTGCTCATCTTGCCACAGCCATGGGCTCGTAGCGGCAGTGGTCAAAGATGCCAGAACGCCGGAGGGCGTTAGCGACCTCACGGAAACAGAGCTTTACAAATACAATAGCAGCAAAGACATCAGTGTAGACGATGTCCTCGATATGCATAATTTCCTCAAGGATTTCCCGGGGGACTTCGTTTCCCTTTTCAAGAAGTAGAGGCAAGTTGCACTCTGGTGGAGCAGAGACACAGCCCAAAGTTCGCTTCGTCCGGTACGCCCCAGAGTCAGCTCTGGGGCTTCCTTTTGAGCCCGGCGAGGCGGCGACGCAAATTGATGGGACTCCTAATGAAGGGTGAGGTTTAGAGAACCGTGTCACAGCTCCTGCCTTTAGCTATTGCTTTCCTCGGTTCTCTACTTCTGTCCTACCTGTCCTCTCCTCTTGCCAAAGCGGTCGCCGTACGCTTCCGTTTGGTAGACCGCCCTGCCAGCCGCCGGGAGACGGTTCTGAAGCCGCGCCTGGGCGGATTGGCCATGTATCTCGCTTTTACTGTGGCCATATTGGTCACTGTCCTCGTGGCGCCCGAGAGGCCCTCCGCAGAGCTGTTGAAAGTGGCGGGACTTCTCCTCGGAGCCACCACCGTCCTGATTATGGGCATCGTTGACGACCGCTACGAGCTGGGCCCTCTGTCGCAGTTGCTTGTCCAGCTAGCGGCGGCGACCATCGCTGTTCTTTCAGGCATCCGAATCACACAGGTGCCGAATCCTTTCGGCGAGCCAACGGTCAACAGCATGTTTCAGTTTCCCGAAGTCCTGGCTGTGGCTTTTACCCTTTTCTGGATAGTCGGCGCCATGAATGCCATCAACTTCATTGACGGGCTTGACGGTCTGGCGGCAGGCATTGCGGCCATCGCGGCGATCACGCTTTTCGTGCACAGCTTCGGCCTGAGCCAGTATAGCATCGCCCTGCTGCCCCTCGCCCTCGCCGGCAGCGCCCTGGGCTTCCTGCCTCACAACTTTTCTCCGGCCAAGATAACTATGGGCACTTCCGGGGCCGTCTTTCTCGGCTACACCTTGAGCACCATATCTGTCATCGGAGGAACCAAGGCAGCCACTCTGCTGCTCGTTCTCGGCATCCCGATAATCGATGCCGCCTGGATCATCGGCCGCCGCCTGATTACGCGCCGTTCTCCCTTTCAGGCCGACCGCGCCCACATTCACCATCGCCTTATGGAGATGGGCCTCTCCCAACGGCAGATAGTTCTGCTTCTCTACTCGCTTTGCGCCGCCTTCGGGACTCTGGCCATCGTTCTCTCCACTCGTCTTATGAAGCTATATGCCATCGCCGGTATGGTAGTCCTGGTGGGTGCGGTGCTCGCGATAATCGCCCAAAAGAAGTTTGGCCGTATCAGTTGACCGAGAAGTAGAGCTTATGTTATACTGACTGCTCGGCAAACGGAGTTAGCATGAGGAAATGGGCTGCGGCGCTCCGGCTACTGGGCATAGGCTGGTACATCGTCTTCTGCCTGATAGCGGGACTCGCTGTTGGGCTCTGGCTCGACAAGGCTCTGGGCACCACCCCACTTCTGACCCTTACGTGCTTTTTCCTTGGCCTCGTGGCTGCCTTTGTGGGTCTTTACCGGATGCTCTTTCCCTTAGCCACCAGGGACTCCAACGAAAACGAAAAGGAAGATAATTAGTGCCCTCAAGAAAACTGACTATCGTCCTCGGAGTAGTGATTCTCGCTGCTGTTGGATTCATCTTCTTTCGCGCTCCCCTGGGACACGTCCAGCTTCCCGCCGAAAAGATCTTCACCTTATCAGGTTTCCCTATCACCAATACTATTATTGCGGCCTGGGCCAGCATAATCGTTCTTCTCGCCATTTCGTATTTCGGCACCCGTCGAATGCAGGCGATCCCCACCAACCTGCAGAACTTCGTGGAACTGGTTGTCGAGATGTTCGTCGGGATGGTGGAGAGCATCGCGGGCAAGAAGAACGGGCGACGATTCTTCCCTGTGGTCATGACCATATTCCTCTTCGTCGTCGTGTCGAACTGGATGGGCCTCCTGCCGGGCTACGGAACGATAGGATTCGTTGAGCCGGACGAGCACGGGAACGTCTTCAACAAGGTGGAGGTCGGCGGCCTGGAGCTGGCTTTGCTGATGCCAGGCGAGGGCGGTGGGAAGGAGGCAGAGGGCAAGGACTCCAAGCACGTTGAGAAGGGGTTGCTGATGCCCTTCCTGCGCAGCGCCAATACCGACGTCAATACGCCGCTGGCTCTGGCGCTGGTATCTGCCTTCTTCGTCGAGTATTGGGGCATATCCACCCTCGGTTTCTTGCGCTACGCCAGCAAGTTCTTTTCCGTTGGCAAGTTGCTCCGGGGCGACCTTTTCATCGGCTTCATCGATTTCATCGTCGGAATACTGGAGTTGGTCAGCGAGTTCGTCCGTATTGTCAGCTTTACCTTCCGACTTTTCGGCAACATCCTGGCCGGGGAGATCCTCCTCACCGTGTTGGTCTTCCTGGTCCCCTGGGTGGCGGTGATCCCCTTCTATGGCCTGGAGTTGTTTGTCGGCCTGGTCCAGGCCCTGATATTCGCCATACTTACCCTCATCTTCGGCACCGTGGCGGTGACGGCGCCTGGGGGTGAAGGACATGAAAAGGAGCATCCCTAGGATACATTGCCCCGATTTCATCGGGGCTATAGCATGAAAGGAGGACAAAACAACTAAAATGCCTGTCGAGAGTGTCAAACTTCTGGCCGCCGCCTTTGCCATCGCTATCGGTGCCATTGGCCCCGCCCTTGCCATCGGCATGCTGACGGCAAAAGCTATGGAGTCCCTGGGACGCAACCCGGAGTCCGAATCCGCCATCAGGACCAACATGATCCTGGGTATCGCCTTCGCTGAGGCCATCGCCATCTACGCGCTGGTAATCGCCATCGCCATCAAGTTCATCTAAGCGCAAGCCCTGACCGAAAAGTAGCTCCTTAGTCATTCAGGATGGGACGGGAAGGAGACTCCCTTTGGAAGCCCTCGGTTTCAACATACCCGGCATAATCGCCCAGGTTGTTAACTTCTCCCTGCTGCTGGGGCTGCTCTACATGTTCCTGTACAAACCCGTCCTCGGGATGCTTGACCAGCGCTCTGCCAGAATCAAGGAGAGCATGGAAAGGGCGGAGGCCCTCAAAGAAGAGACCGCACGAACCGAGCAGAGAGTCCGAGAGCACCTGGAGGATGCGCGCCGAGAGGGCCAAGCCATAATAGCCCAGGCGGCGGAGATTGGAGAGCGGCTCAAGGAAGAGGCAAGGCGGGAGGCGAAAAAGGAGACCGAGTCCATTCTTTCGAGGGCGCGGTCTGAGATCCGGATAGAACGGGATGCAGCCACTGACCAGCTTCGCAAGGAGTTCGCTGACCTCGCCATCCTCGCCGCGGAGAAGGTTATCAGCATATCTTTGGACAAGGCGGCACACAAGAAGCTGATTGAAGAGGTGCTGGAGAAATCCGCGGGCCTCAGGAAGAACTGATGCAAGAATAGCGGTCAGCTGTCAGCCGTCAGCTATCAGCTATCAGCTCCGGAATGACGGGTGCTGGAAGCTGATCGCTGAAAGCTGTTAGCTATGAAAGGAGACCGTTCGTGGCAAGGGTCACGGCTGCCGCGAGGCGCTACGCTCAAGCAGTTTTCCAGCTTGCCCTCGAAAAGAACGAAATAGACCGTTGGGCAGCGGACCTGGAGGCCATCACGGACCTGGCCACGAGGCCTGAGTTGCTATCGCTTCTGGGAAACCCCAAGATACCTTTGGCGGAGAAACAGCGGGTGATTCGGGAGGTACGACCTGATTTGGCTTCCCTGGCTTTTAACCTGGTATCTCTTCTCATTGTTAAGGGCCGCCTCACCATCGCCGGCCAGATAGAATGTCAGTATATGGCTATGGTTGACGCCCATCGCGGCATCGAACGGGCCGAAGTCGTCACGGCGGTGCCTCTGGACGAGGACGACAAGGCCAAGCTCAAGGAGCGTCTCGAAGCGATGACTGGCAAGCAGGTGCTCCTCACGGCCCGGGTGGAGCCCTCCATCCTGGGTGGTCTCATAACCAGGATCGGCGACAGGCTCATCGACGGCAGCACTCTTACTAACCTTTTGACTTTGAAAAGACGCCTTTCCGGGGAGGCAGGCTAATTGGAGGTGGAATAGATGGCAGTTCGTTCGGAGGACATTGCCTCTATCCTGAGACGGCAGATAGAACAGTTTGGCGCGGTGGTGTCCGCCACACACGTGGGCACCGTGGTCGAAGTGGGCGACGGGATCGCTCGTATCTCGGGATTGACGGCAGCCAAGTACAATGAGCTTCTGGAGTTCCCGGGCGGCATCATGGGGCTGGCCCTTAACCTGGAAGAGGAGAGCGTGGGCGCCATCCTCCTTGGCGACTTCGGCGCTATTAAGGAGGGGGATGAGGTACGCTCCACGGGAAGGATCGCCCAGGTTCCCGTGGGAGAGGCTCTCATTGGCCGCGTGGTTGATCCTCTGGGACGACCCCTGGATGGCAAAGGTCCCATCAAGACCCAGAAGACGCGTCCAGTGGAGCGTATTGCCCCTAACGTCGTGGCGCGCAAGTCGGTGGACACGCCCGTTCAGACGGGAATCAAAGCTATTGATAGCATGATTCCCATCGGGCGCGGCCAGCGCGAGTTAATCATTGGCGACCGCACCAACGGCAAGACCGCCATCGCGGTAGACACTATTATCAATCAAAAGGGCGGGGACCTGGCCTGCATATACGTCGCCATCGGGCAGAAGTCCGCCAAGGTGGCTCAGTTGGTGGCCACTCTGGAGAAATACGGCGCCATGGAGCACACCATCATGGTGGCGGCCAGCGCCTCGGACCCCGCCGCCGTTCAGTACCTGGCCCCTTACGCCGGGTGCGCCATCGGCGAAGAGTTCATGGAGATGGGCAAAGACGCGCTGGTGGTATATGACGATCTCTCCAAGCACGCCTGGGCCTACCGTCAGTTGTCCCTGCTGCTGAAACGGCCAGCCGGACGCGAGGCCTACCCCGGCGATGTTTTCTACCTGCATAGCAGGCTCTTGGAGCGAGCGGCCAAACTGGCGCCTGAGCTCGGCGGCGGCTCATTGACCGCTTTGCCGATTATCGAGACGCAAGCGAACGACATATCGGCGTATATTCCCACCAACGTCATATCGATCACCGACGGCCAGATCTACCTGGAAACGGATCTGTTCAATGCCGGCATCAGGCCGGCTATGAACGTCGGCCTTTCTGTCTCTCGCGTCGGTGGCTCGGCCCAGACGAAGGCGATGAAGCAGGTGGCCGGCCGGCTGCGGCTTGAACTGGCGCAGTTTGCGGAGCTGGCGGCCTTCGCCCAGTTCGGCGCGCAGGACCTGGACAGGGCCACCAGGGCGCAATTGGATAGAGGCCAGCGCATCACCGAGATACTGAAGCAGCCACAATACGTCCCGATGTCGCTGGAAAAGCAAGTGACCATCCTTTACGCGGTAACCAACGGCCATCTGGACGACATCGCCGTCGAGAAGGTTGGCGCCTTTGAGGACAACTTCCACAAGTTCATGGAGACTAACCATCCTGAGGTGGGCCAGAAGATAGCCACCGAAAAGGTTATCAGCGGGGAGACAGAATCAAAGCTCAAGGCCGCCATAGCGGAGTTCAAGTCCACTTTCAAGCTATAGACAATGGCAAACATCAGATTAATCAAGCGGCGAATACGCAGCGTCCAAGGCACCTCCAAGATAACGAAGGCGATGGAGATGATCGCCGCATCCAAGATGCGGCGGGCCCAGCAGCATGTGCTGGCGGGCCGGCCATATGCCGACAAGATAGGGGAGGTCCTCGCCCATCTGGCGGCCCTGCCTCATACGGACGATAGCGCCATTCACCCGCTCTTGCGGAAGCATCCGGAGGTCAAGAGGGTTGCGGTAGTCCATATAACTCCGGATAGGGGGCTGTGCGGGGGAATGGATGCCAACGTGAATCGGCACGCTGCCAGCTTCATCCTCGAGCAAGAGGTGCCAGTGACGGTCATCGCCGTGGGGCGCAAGGGTCGCGATTACATGACCCGGTTCGGGCGCAATGTGCGCGCGGAGTTCTCCCACCTTCCCGACGCGCCCAGCCTGATGGATACTACGGCCATCTCCCACATCGTTAGAGAGGATTACATAAGCGGCATTGTGGACCGGGTAGTCGTGACCTATGCTCAGTTCGTCAATACCGTGATGCAACGCCCCGTCGTCCGGCAGATCCTGCCCGTCGAGCCGGCAAAGCCGGAACTGGTGGGGAGGGTGGAATACATTTACGAGCCAACAAGCTTCGATGTGCTGCAATCATTATTGCCCAGATTCGTGGAGATGCAGATCTACCATGCGATACTGGAATCGATAGCCAGCGAGCAATCGGCGCGCATGGTTGCCATGCGCAACGCCACAGATAACGCTAAAGAGATGATACAGGAGCTGACGCTCCTGTATAACAAGGCTCGCCAGGAGATGATAACTACTGAGCTTCTCGATATAACCGCAGGCTCAGTATCAGAATCGTAGCCTGGGGGATTTCCTGAAGGAGGCCACTATGGCAAAAGGCAGGGTAGCGCAGGTAATCGGCACGGTGGTGGACGTTGAGTTCCCGCCTGAAGAGCTGCCCCAGCTCTATAACGCTATCGAGATTAACCAGGACGGCCAGAAGATAGTCCTGGAAGTCCAGCAGCACATGGGCAACAACTGGGTGCGCTGCCTGGCACTGATGCCCACCGATGGGTTGCAGAGAGGCGCTGAGGCCATCGATACGGGAGCGGCCATCAAGGTGCCGGTGGGCCGGCCCACTTTGGGCCGCCTCTTCAATGTCCTGGGCGAGCCGCTGGACGAACTGGGCGATGTAAAGGCGGAGGACAGGTGGCCAATCCACCGCAACCCGCCGCCCCTGGCGGAGCAGGAAACGCAGACCCAGGTGCTGGAAACCGGTCTCAAAGTCATCGATCTTATCGCACCTTTCACCAGAGGGGGAAAGATCGGCGCCTACGGGGGCGCCGGCGTCGGCAAGACGGTGATTATCCAGGAGCTCATCCGCAACATCGCTACGGAGCATGGCGGGTTCTCCACTTTCGCCGGTGTGGGCGAGCGGTCTCGCGAAGGCAACGACCTGTGGTATGAAATGAAAGCTTCAGGCGTCATCGACAAGACAGTGCTCGTCTTCGGCCAGATGAACGAGCCTCCCGGCGTTCGCCTTCGGATCGCGCTCACCGGGCTCACGATGACAGAGTACTTCCGCGATGTCGAGGGGCAGGACGTGCTCCTCTTCATCGACAATATTTACCGTTACACGCTGGCCGGCATGGAGGTCTCCGCCCTCCTGGGACGTATGCCTTCCGCTGTCGGCTATCAACCTACCTTGGCCACGGAGATGGGCGACCTGGAGGAACGCATCACTTCTACTAAGAAAGGCTCCATTACCTCCTTCCAGGCCATCTACGTACCTGCCGACGACTACACGGACCCGGGCGTGGTCACCACTTTCGGACATCTCGACGCGGTGGTAGCGTTGGATCGCGCCATCGTGGCCATGGGCATCTACCCGGCGGTGGACCCCCTCGTCTCCAGCTCGCGCATCCTGGACCCCAACATCGTGGGTGAGGAGCATTACAACGTGGCGCGAGGCGTCCAGAAGGTCCTCCAGCGCTACAAGGAGCTCCAGGACATTATCGCCATCCTCGGCATCGAGGAGCTGAGCGAGGAGGATAAGCTCACCGTGTATCGGGCGCGGCGCATACAGCGCTTTCTCTCGCAGCCTATGTTCGTCGCTGAGGCCTTTACGGGCACGCCGGGACGCTACGTGCCTGTCAAGGAGACCGTGCGCAGTTTCAAGGAAATCCTGGAAGGCAAGCACGACGATCTGCCTGAACAGGCCTTCTACATGGTTGGCAACATAGAGGACGCAGTGGAGAAAGCTAAGACGCTGCAGGCATAGGTGTGGAGTGCTCAAGAAGCTGTCAATTGACAACTTAAAGATCTTTGACCAGGTCACTATTGAGCCGGCGTGTTTGACCGTCCTCATTGGACCGAATGGCGCGGGGAAATCCACCCTCCTGCAGGCACTCGCCTTGCTCAAGCAGTCGCGTGGAGGTGAGCGCCTGCTCAGCGGAGGCCGCTATGTGAACCTGGGGGAGACGTTCGCCGAGTTCGCAAAGGGCGGTAAACTCGGGCGACCGAAGCCGCTACGATTCGCCATTGAATTGACTGCAAAGGGAGCTGATCCCTTCGAGCCACCGCGTTTCCCAGAGACAGCATACGACATCACTTACGAAGCAACCTTCGACGCCGACGGACTGCTGCGGCATACGGCGAACTACATGATAGGGGAGCAGAGTCTGAAGTTCGAGGCGACTCCGCGGAAGTATGGTGAGTACACAGTCCCCGCCGCAATCCCGGCGGACGGTGGTACCGTTACTTTCACACCTAGCAGTTACATCGGCCTGCCGTTCAGATTCTCCTTGGATAGAGAGAATCGCCCTTTGCACAAGAGCTGGGATGCGCTCCGGCTCAAAGTTGACGAATTCTTGAGGGGGATTTTCCTGGTGCCCACTACTAGGGGCATTGAAAACGCTGAATATGAGATCCCGGGTCCAGCAAGCCCCGACCTCACGAGGCATGAAGACGTCGTTAACCTGCTGAACGAGAGATGGGATATTCAAGACGAAGTCTCTGCATGGACTTGGCAAGTTCTGGGCCGCCGCGTGAGAGTAGTTACTACTGCGCAGGGTCGTACCGCTTTGCAGGCGCGGGACGGGGGGGCCGAGGTGGCCATGCCTAATGAGGGGGCCGGACTGAGAAACCTTATTTGGCCTCTGACCCAACTAGCGGCTGCACCTACGGGATCCGTGGTGTGCATCGAAGAGCCCGAGGTTCACCTGCACCCCAGTGCCCAGTCCCGTTTGTGTGACGTTCTGGCAAGAGAATGCCACGACAAACAGATCATTCTGACCACGCAAAGCGAGCATATCTTGGTGGCCCTGCTTAACGCTGTGGCAAGGAAGGGAATGAAACCCGAGGACTTGGCTATCTACTACTTCGAGCCCACGGATGGCGCCGCGAGCTTGATTCGGTTGGCCGTGAACAAGAGGGGCCAGATCTCGGGCGGTCTGAAGGGCTTCTTCGACGCGAGTCTGGACGAACTGGAGGCGTACCTCAAGGCGGTGCGGTGAAGCACAGCTTTGTTCTTGACGCAAACATAGTAATGCGGGTCTTGACGGGCGATAGTAAGGCCCTCAACCTGTGGACGGCGATACTAAGGAATTGCCACAAGGTCATGCTGTCTACGGAGCTTTGGCACCAGTACCAAGATATGTTGGCGGTCAAGAAAGCCAGGATCAAGTCCGGGCGAAGCGCCGTGGACAGTGCCAAACTTGTCTGGGAATTGTTGATGCACGCGGAGAAAGGCGTTTGGCTCGACCTCAAGGAACAAGCTCCGGGCCAACGCAAGGTTCGCCACAACAAAGACGTGTTCTTGCAGGGGATGGTGTATAATTCGAACAGCAGATTGGTTTCAACGGATGCTCGGACTAGACAGGACTTGAGCGGGCTGACAATCGAACAAGCGTTAGAACTAGCCAAGGAGACTTGAGGATGTCGCCCCTGAACGTAGAAATCATAACTGCGGAGCGGAAAGTCTACTCCGGCGATGCAGATATGGTCATTGCCCCGGGCGCCGAGGGGCAGTTGGGCATACTGCCCCATCACGCTCCTCTGCTCACGAGCCTCCATCCAGGAGAGCTGCGCGTACGCAAGGGCGATGAAGAAGTCGCCATGTGCCTCACGGGAGGTTTCATGGAGGTGCTGAAAGACAAAGTTTCCATACTCGCCGACGCCTGCGAACGGGCTGAGGAGATCGATATCGAACGCGCCGAGGCCGCACTGAGGCGAGCTGAAGAACGCCTCAAGCACCCCGGCCCCGAAATAGACCATGCCCGCGCTGAAGCGGCGCTGCGCCGCTCCCTGGCCAGGATAAGAATCGCTGAGAAAATGAAAAAACGGGCGCCTCGGCGCTAGGGGGGTACAGGGTGGTCAGCGAGTTCTTCGTAGTCGAAGGCGGAAATCGCCTCCACGGCGAGCTGAGGATCTGCGGCGCCAAGAATGCCGCCCTGCCCGCCATTGCCGCCTCGCTGCTAACCGCTGACGACTGCATAATCGAAAACGTGCCCCGTATCGAAGACGTGGGCATTATGGGCGAGGTCCTATCCAGCCTGGGAGCCACCATGGAATGGCTTGGCGAAGGCAGGTTACGGCTCAATGCCCGGTCCGTCCGCTCTTTCACAGCCCCCAGCGAGCTTATCATCAAGAATCGCGCCAGCTTCATGGTTATGGGGCCGCTACTGACGCGCTTTGGGGAAGCAGCAGCTTGCCCACCCGGAGGAGACATCATCGGCCAGCGCCCCATCGATGTGCATCTGGTCGGCTTCGCGGCGCTCGGCGCGGACATCAGCCGTCAAAAGGAGAAGTACATCGCCAGGGCCGATCACTTGTGCGGCTGCAAGATATTCATGGACTACCCCTCCCACATCGGCACCGAGAACCTCATGATGGCGGCCACTCTTGCCAAGGGCACTACAATCATAAAGAACGCTTCATCGGAGCCGGAAGTGGTCGACCTGGCATCGATGCTCAACAAGATGGGCGCCAGGATTTCGGGCGCCGGCACCAATACCGTCACCATCGAAGGGGTCGAAGAGCTTCACGGCACAACCCACCGGATCATCCCCGATCGCCTGGAGGCGGGCACCTTCGCCCTCGCCGCGGCGATCACCGACGGAGAGGTGACGTTGCACGATGTGGAATGCGGACACCTCGACTCGCTCATCTGGAAGCTCTCCGAGGCCAAAGTAGAGGTCGAAGCGGAGGGCGACCGCCTGACTGTCAGGGGCGGAGGCAAACCAGACCCGGTCAATGTTCAGGCGCTCCCTTATCCCGGTTTTGCCACCGACCTTCAGGCGGCCTTCGGCGTATTCCTTACCCAGGCAAACGGGGTCAGCGTTATCCATGAGAGAGTCTATGACAGCCGCCTGCTGTATGTTACCGAACTGAGGAAGATGGGTGCTAGAATAGAGGTTAGCGGACAAACTGCAGTGATAATCGGCCCGGCGCCGCTTCACGGCACCATGGTGAGAGCGTTGGACGTAAGGTCCGGTGCGGCGCTGGCGCTGGCGGGACTGGCGGCCAGCGGGACCACGGAAATCGCAGATATCTACCACCTGGATCGGGGATACGAGGACATAGAGGTGAAACTTCAGTCGCTGGGGGCTCAGATTGAGCGGGTGCGCGGCAGCGTCCCGGCCGTGTAGAGGAGAGAGGATGTTCACTCAGAGAATTGGCATAGACCTGGGCACCGCCAACGTCCTGGTCTTCATTAAGGGAAAAGGGATAGTGGTCAGGGAACCCTCCGTGGTGGCCATTGCTCCCAAAGAGAACAAGGTTCTTGCCGTTGGCGCCCAGGCCAAGAGCATGCTCGGACGAACTCCGGGCAGCATACAGGTCGTCAGGCCCATGCGCGCTGGCGTCATCGCTGACTACCTGGTAACGGAAGCAATGCTGCGCCACTTCATTCAGAGGGTGGGCGGGCCCTTCCGCCTCGGACAACCCGAAGTGATCGTCTCTATCCCCGCGGGAGCCACGCCGGTGGAGAAGCGCGCCGTCCGGGAGGCAGCCGAGGCAGCCGGGGCGCGCAAGCCCGCCCATCTCGTGCCGGAGCCGTTGGCTGCGGCCCTGGGGGCGGAGATGCCAGTTCACCTCCCGCAAGGGAACATGGTTGTGGACCTCGGCGGTGGGAGAGCGGAATCAGCGATCATCTCCATGTATGGCATCGTCGTCAGCGAATCCGTCAGGGTTGCGGGAGATAGCATAGATGATGCCATCGCCGCCTACGTCAAGCGACGCCACAACCTCGTCATCGGAGACCGCACCGCAGAGGAGATAAAGATTGAGATAGGCAGCGCTCTGCCCATAGACGACTTGTGTATGGAAGTGCGCGGACGGGATCAAATCACGGGCCTGCCGCGAACGGTGACTGTCCACTCCAAAGAGATCACGACGGCCATCTCAGACTCCTTGAATACGATATTGGCCATGGTCAAAACGGTCCTGGAGAGGACGCCGCCCGAGCTTGTCGCCGATGTGATTGATCAGGGGATAGTCCTGACAGGGGGCGGAGCGCTGCTGCGCAATATAGAGAAGTTCCTCTCTCAGGAGACTGGCGTTCCCTGCCAGGCGGCGGAAGAACCGATGAACTGCGTGGCCCGGGGCGCAGGGCTGGCGCTGGAACACCTCGATCTGATAAAGAGGAACCTCCCCACTGAGGAAGAGTCCCTGGCCGCCTCTTATTAGCCCAGGACGTTGGACCGCTGCGGTCTCGTAAGCACAGTCCCAACGCGTCGGGATGCCCCTACTTCAGGTAGTACGTCATGCTTTCCAGCTCGGCCACGGGGTCGATTTCCCTCTGCTTTACCTTCTTCGGTACGCGGGCCGCGATGGGAGCGTAATTGAGGATCGCTCGTACTCCAGCCTTGACCAGCCGGTCAACGACATACTGCGCTTCTTTGGCGGGCACAGCTATGATCCCGATGGATATGCGCCTCTCTCTTGTATAGGATTCGATTTCGTCGAAAGGCCGGACCACCAGAGACCCGGCTTTCTTGCCCGTCTTCTTCGGGTCTGTATCGAAGGCGGCGACGATCTTAAACCCCTGCGCAGCGAAGCCCTCATATCCCAGGATGGCCCTGCCCAAACGCCCTACTCCAATGAGAACCATAGGCCACTCCCGGTCCAGGCCAAGAATGCGGCGCAGTCCAAGAAGCAGGTGAGCCACCCCATACCCCTTCCCCTGCTTACCGAACTTGCCAAAATAGCTCAGGTCTTTCCGTATCTGGGCCGCAGTCAACTGCACGTGGCCCCCCAGCTCCTGGGAGCTCACCAGCTCGACTTTCTCCCGGGCCAGGTGTTCCAAGGCCCGGACATACAGCGGCAACCGCAGGACAACGATGTCCGGAATCTGACCAGCCATGTCAACAACTCCTCCATTAGGCAAGGTCGAACCGAATTGGCTCTCAGCTATCAGCCGTCAGCCTTCAGCAAGTTGGGGGGAGGAGCTGACCGCTGACCGCTGATAGCTGACTGCTGCTTCGTACCAACGTGAACTGCTACCGTGGCCAGATTGAGATACTTATAGCTGACTCCCTGCAGTCCGCAGCGCTCCATGATACCCTTGACTTCCTCGGCCAGCGGACACAAAGCGATGGAATTCGGCAGATAGCTGTAGGCCTCCGGCTCGAGCCGGTCCCAGACCAGACGCCCAACCAGCGGGACAACGCGCTGCAAATAGACCTCGTATAAATCGCAAAACCATTTGGCAGGAGGCCGCGTCAGCTCGATACAGACGACTCTGCCCCCCGGACGCACCACCCGAGCGATCTCCATGAAGAGAGCTGGGATGCTGACGACGTTGCGCAGTGCGAAGCCCGTGGTGGCGAAATCGAAACTGCTGTCGCCGAGAGGAAGAGAGACGGCATCCCCCAGGACAAATCCGGTCCTCTCGCCGTGGCCATCCCGGCTCGCCTTGGAGACGGCCATGCCCATCATCTCCCGACAGAAGTCCACGCCGACGACCCTGACCCCGCGCCGGCTTAGCTCCATCGCTATCTCTCCGGTGCCGGTAGCAACGTCCACGCCTATCTGGCCTCCCCTGGCCAGAGCGAGATCAGCCACCAGAGAGCGCCACCTCCTATCGTCGCCAAAGGTAACAACGGTGTTGAAAAGGTCGTACCGGCGGGCGATCCGGGCGAACAGGGCGCTAACATATGTGGCTTTGGCTTCGCCGCGCAATTCCGCCATGGGGTCTACGTCTCCCTCGCCCCAATTGTAGTATCAAGATTGTGAAAAAGTCAACAGGGGTGCACTCGTTCGCTCCAAAGGGGGATGTCAAGAAAGGAGCGGGCCAAGGCTCAAAGACGCAAAGGCGAATACGAACGTTGACGCGGAACTGACGACGGCCTATCATAGGCCAACGGGTTCCAATAAGATGCTTTACGGCCATTTGACGTTGCTTCTTGCGGGAGTTGTCTGCAACAAATGCTTCCCAATCACCAACCAGAGTACCCCCTGCCTTGGTGAATAGGCGCCCAACCCAATAATGGCCCTATCGCGCTTTCCCCTCTACTTCGCCAGCCAGATATCCTGGTACTTCATGTTGTTGTACAATCCGATGCCAGGGGTGAAATCCTTGACGTCCTTCCATACGCCGAGTTCGAACACATACCAGAAGAGGACGGAGGCCGGAATCAGCTCGAACATCCGGCGCTGGATATCGAGCACGATCTCCTTCCGCTTGGCCGCATCCATAGTGCGTGCCTGCTCCTCATACCGTTTGGCGACTATCTCGTCACTGAAATCTGAGAAGTTGCGCGGCAATCCGGCCACGTAGAGTCCGAGGAACTGGTCCGGGTCGTCGAAGCCGCCGCTATTGGTCATGACGGCGGTGTCGAAGGCGCGTTTGTAAAGGACATCGAAAGTCGTGGCTTCCTCGAACAGCTTGAGAGAGAAGTCAATGCCTATCTGGGCCAACTGGTCTTTCACGGCGATAGCGGACCGATCCGTGGGCGCTCGATTCCGACTGGTGATGGTGGACTTGAAGCCCTGGGCGTAACCGGCCTCCGCCATGAGCCTCTTCGCTTCGGCGATATCGGCGTCCTTGGGCTGGCGGTAGCCGGGCATCTTCATGAGGTCCGCTTGGGGCACGCTCCAGGCTCCCGGAGGCAGGAAGCCCCCTACATCGGCAACGCCCTCCACGGCCACGTCGATCACTTTCGGACGGTCGAGGACCAGGTCCACCGCCCGGCGCACCCTGACATCGTTCCAGGGGGCCTTGTTATGAGGCATCCAGAAAGCCATGTACACGAAGCCTGGGAACCTGTAGGTGGCGATCTTATCGCTAAGCTCCTTGCGGACGATCTCCGATTGGGAAGGGCGCAGTCCGTAGGCGTTTGCGGGCGTCATGTGCACCCTGCCGGTCCGCAAGGCGGCGAAACGAGTCGCCGCGTCCTGGATGAAGAACCAGGTGATCCCATCGAGATAAGGGCGGCCCTTGACGAAGTAGTCCGGGTTCTTCGCCACGCTGAAGCTGACGCCCGCGGCGTGGGCCTTAAAACGGTAAGGCCCGGTGCCCACGACATCCCGCCTCATGTTGCCCTTGGCCTCGAAGACGTGCTTGGGGACAACCACCATGCGGCCGTCGCCCAGGTTGTGCAGGAAGGAGGCGCTGAGGTAGCCCAGGGTTACCTTGAGGGTATCCCTGTCCGGGGCCTCGACCTTGTCGATGGGCTTGAGCCATTCCTTCTTGGGGCTGACGACGCCCCTGGGCGGCTGGCGGACGGTCTCAAGCGAGAAGCGGGCATCCTCGGAGGTGAAGGGTGCGCCGTCGTGCCATTTCACGTTCTTGAAGAGGTGGAAGGTGTACGACATGCCATCGGGGCTCAGGTCCCATTTCTCCGCGAGGTCCCCGATGACCTTGGCCGGCTCGGTGGGGCTGTGCTGCACGAGACCGCTGTAGCTGGGGATCACCGGGGCCATCGACTGAACGCCAGTCTCCTGGACGGGATCATAGCTTATGGGGTCGCCGGAATGGCTGAAGTTCAGTATGCCGCCATATCTCGGCTGCCCCGCAGCCGGCTTGGGGCTAGGGGTTGGGG
>JACPQD010000098.1 GCA_016190665.1 Chloroflexota bacterium | reverse complement strand
TGCCTCGGAGGTGACCCGTGTCGCCAGAGAGGTAGGCACCGAGGGTATGCTGGGAGGCCAGGCGGAAGTGAGAGGCGTTGCCGGAACATGGCGCGACCTCACCGACAGCGTCAACTTCATGGCCAGCAACCTGACTAACCAGGTGCGCAACATCGCCGATGTAACTACCGCCGTGGCTAACGGCGACCTCTCCAAGAAGATCACCGTCGACGTCCGCGGTGAGTTTCTGCAGCTCAAAGAGACAATCAACACCATGGTTGACCAGCTCAACTCCTTCGCTTCAGAGGTGACTCGCGTCGCCAGGGAGGTAGGCACTGAGGGCAAACTCGGCGGCCAGGCGGAAGTGAGAGGCGTCTCGGGGACCTGGCGCGACCTCACCGACAGCGTTAACATGATGGCGGGAAGCCTGACCAGCCAGGTGCGCAACATCGCCGACGTAACCACGGCCGTGGCGACCGGCGACCTCTCGAAGAAGATCACCGTGGACGCCCAGGGGGAGATCCTGGAGCTCAAGAAGACCATTAACACCATGGTGGACCAGCTCAACTCCTTTGCTTCGGAAGTGACCCGTGTCGCCAGAGAGGTAGGCACGGAAGGCAGGCTGGGAGGCCAGGCCGAGGTGAGAGGCGTCGGCGGCACATGGAAGGACCTGACGGACAACGTCAATCTGATGGCCGCCAACCTGACGAGCCAGGTGCGCAACATCGCCGACGTAACTACGGCCGTGGCCAGCGGAGACCTCTCGCGAAAGATCACCGTGGACGCCCGAGGTGAGATCCTGGAGCTGAAGAAGACCATCAACACCATGGTTGACCAGCTCAACTCCTTTGCTTCAGAGGTGACTCGTGTCGCCACAGAGGTAGGCACCGAGGGCAAGTTGGGAGGCCAGGCAGACGTGAAGGGCGTCCTGGGGACCTGGCGTGACCTTACTGACAGCGTTAACTTCATGGCCGGAAGCCTTACCAGCCAGGTGCGAAGCATCGCCGAGGTTACCACTGCCGTGGCCACCGGAGACCTCTCGCGAAAGATCACCGTCGACGCCCGAGGCGAGATCCTGGAGCTGAAGAGTACCATCAACACCATGGTCGACCAGCTCAGCTCCTTCGCTTCGGAAGTGACTCGCGTGGCCAGAGAGGTAGGCACTGAGGGCAAGCTGGGAGGCCAGGCGGAGGTCAAAGGCGTCGCCGGCACGTGGAAGGACCTGACCGATAGTGTGAACTCCATGGCCAGCAACCTTACCAGCCAGGTGCGCAACATCGCCGACGTGACCATCGCCGTAGCCAACGGCGACCTCTCAAAGAAGATCACCGTGGACGTCCGCGGCGAGTTCCTCCAGCTCAAAGAGACCATAAACACCATGGTAGACCAGCTTCGGTCTTTCGCTTCCGAAGTGACCCGTGTCGCCAGGGAGGTGGGCACGGAAGGGAGCCTGGGAGGCCAGGCATACGTGCCTGGAGTTGCGGGCACATGGAAGGACCTCACGGACAGCGTGAACTCCATGGCCAGCAACCTTACCGGACAAGTGCGCAACATCGCCCAGGTGACCACTGCCGTAGCCCGAGGCGACCTTACCAAGAAGATCACGGTGGATGCCCGCGGTGAGATCCAGGAGCTGAAGAGCACCATCAACACTATGGTGGATCAGCTCAACTCCTTTGCCTCGGAGGTAACCCGCGTCGCCAGAGAGGTGGGCACGGATGGCAAGCTGGGAGGCCAGGCGGAAGTGAAGGGCGTCGCGGGAACGTGGCGCGACCTCACCGACAGCGTCAACCTGATGGCCGCCAACCTGACGAGCCAGGTGCGCGGCATCGCCAAGGTGGTGACCGCCGTAGCCAACGGAGACCTCAAGCAGAAGCTCACCGTCGAGGCCAAGGGGGAGATCGCCTCGCTGGCCGACACGATCAACGCCATGATCGACACCCTGGCCACCTTCGCCGAACAGGTGACGACCGTCGCCCGCGAGGTAGGGTTTGAGGGCCGCCTGGGAGGGCAGGCGAACGTCCCTGGCGCGGCAGGCACCTGGAGAGACTTGACGGATAACGTGAACAGGTTGGCCGCCAACCTCACGAGTCAGGTGCGCGCCATTGCCGAGGTGGCGACGGCCGTCACCAAGGGCGACCTTACACGGTCGATCCAGGTCGATGCCTCCGGTGAGGTTGCCGTCCTCAAAGACAACGTGAACCAGATGATCGCCAACCTGAGGGAGACCACCCAGGTGAACGCCGAGCAGGACTGGCTCAAGACCAACCTCGCCAAATTCACGCGCCTGCTCCAGGGCGAGCGCGACAGGCTGACCGTGGCCAAGCGAATCCTGTCCGAGTTGGAGCCCGTAGTCTCCTCGCAGCACGGTGTCTTCTATATCATGGAGCACTCCTCAATGGGGGAACCGGAGCTGAAGCTCCTCGCTGGCTATGCTGTCGAGGAGAGCAAGCAATATCCCCGCGCCTTCAAATTGGGGGAGGGCATCGTTGGCCAGTGCGCTTCCGAGAAGCAAAGAGTCTTGCTGAGCAACGTGCCCAAGAAGTATATCAAGATAACCTCGGGACTGGGCGCGGCTTCCCCAGCGAATATTATCGTCCTGCCCATAGTCTTCGAGGGGCAAGTGAAGGGCGTTCTGGAACTTGCCTCCTTTGAGCGTTTCAGCCCCACGCATCAGGCCTTCCTTGACCAGTTGGCAGAAAGCCTTGGCATCGTGCTCAACACCATCGAGGCAACCATGCGCACTGAGGACCTGTTGAAGCAATCTCAGTCTCTGGCGGAGGAGCTGCAAAGCCGCCAGCAAGAGCTCCAGCTTACGAACAAAGAGCTTCAGGAGAAGGCGCAACTGCTCGTCGAACAGAAGGCCGAGGTGGAGGCCAAGAACAGCGAGGTCGAGCGCGCAAGACAGGCCCTGGAGGAGAAGGCCGAGCAGTTGGCCCTGACCTCCAAGTACAAGTCCGAGTTCCTCTCCAACATGTCCCACGAGCTTCGGACGCCTCTCAACAGCCTGCTGATACTCTCGCAGCAACTCAGCGAGAACACCGGCGGCAACCTGACATCGAAGGAGGTGGAGTACGCCAGGACCATTCATGGCTCCGGCACCGATCTGCTGACCCTGATCAACGACATTCTCGACCTGTCGAAGATAGAATCGGGCACGACAACCCTCGATGTCACCGAATTGAAGTTCCCTGAGATCGCCAACTTCGTGGAGAGAACTTTCCGCCATGTTGCCCTGGACAAGGGGCTCACCTTCACCGTCGAACTGGACCCGAATTTGCCCCTTCATATTCATACTGACGCCAAACGGCTTCAACAGGTGCTGAAGAACCTGCTTTCCAACGCCTTCAAGTTCACCGAACGGGGCGAAGTGGTGCTCAATATCTCGCAAGTCACCGAGGGTTGGGACCCAGAGAACACGGCGCTGAGACTCTGCGAAGCCGTCGTTGCCTTCTGTGTGCGCGATACGGGCATCGGCATACCGCCGGAGAAGCAAGCGCTTATCTTCGAGGCATTCCAGCAGGCGGACGGCACGACCAGCCGCAAATACGGCGGCACCGGCCTCGGCCTGTCTATCAGCCGCGAGATCACCAGATTGCTGGGCGGGGAGATACGCCTGTGGAGCGAACCGGGGCGGGGCAGCAACTTCACTTTCTATTTGCCTCAAGTCTGCCCGCAGATGGCCCCCGCAATGCGGCATGGCGAAGCTGATTATGCGGACTGGTTCAAGTCAACCGGCGCATACGCGGTCGCGCGGCCCCCGGCGCTTCTGGATGCGGCGCCTGTCTCCGCTAAAGATGCCGGCTACGCTGCCTCCCTGGAAGGGCAGATCGGTGACGACAGGGACGATATCCGGACGGGAGATCGCGTGCTGCTCATCGTAGAGGACGATCCGAATTTTGCCCGAGTTCTCCTGGATATGGCCCACGGAAACGGCTTCAAGGGCCTGGTAGCCCTGCGAGGCGGCGTGGCGCTGGCTATGGCGCACCAGTACAAGCCGGATGCCATCACCCTGGACATCAACTTGCCTGAGATGGACGGCTGGAGGCTGCTCCATCACCTCAAGGATAACCCGACCACGCGACACATACCCGTGCACATAATTTCAGTCGAAGAGGAGCAGAACCGAGGGTTGGGTCGCTGGGCCCTCGCCTGTTTGAACAAGCCGGTAAGCAAGGAGACGCTGGAAGACGCCTTTACCCGGATAAATGACTTCATAGCCCGGCCGGTAAAGAAGCTGCTGGTGGTTGAGGACGACGACGTCCAGCGCATGAGCATCGTCGATCTCATCGGGGAAGGCGACGTGGAGACGATCGCGGTGCCTACCGGCGACGAGGCGCTGGCAGCGCTTAAGAGGGGACCCTTCGATTGCATGGTTATCGACCTCGGCTTGCCGGATATGACAGGTTTCGAGCTCATCGATGCCATCAGGAAAGATCTGGGCCTTGAATCCCTTCCGATCATTGTCTACACCGGCAAGGACCTGACGGCAGAGGAATCCGCTCAACTTGAAAGAGTGGTGGATCGCGTCATCGTGAAGGACATCCGCTCGCCGGAGCGCCTCCTCGACGAGACAGCAATGTTCCTCCATCGCGTGGCGGCGAACCTGCCCGAGCCCAAGCGGCGGATGCTGGAGCAGCTTCACCAGACGGATACGGTGCTCGCCGGACGCAGGGTGCTTGTCGTTGACGATGACATCCGCAACATCTTCGCCTTGACCAGCGTCCTCGAACGCCACAACATTGACGTGCTGTCCGCCGAAAATGGCGCCGAAGCGATTAAGAAGCTAGCCGAAACGCCCGATGTCGACCTGGTATTGATGGACATCATGATGCCGGAAATGGACGGATATGATACAATGCACGTCATACGGGAAAAGGAACAATTCCGGTCGCTGCCCATTATCGCCCTGACAGCCAAGGCCATGAAGGGCGACCGTCAGAAATGTATAGCCGCTGGCGCATCGGACTACATCGCCAAACCGGTGGACACCGATCAGTTGCTCTCGTTGCTGCGAGTGTGGTTGTATAGATAGACGCTCAACTTACAGGGCGCGCGCGATTGACTCTTCTGATAGTCAATCGCCCTCGTCCGCAGGAAAGCGATGAGTAACTCCAACGACTTAACAGGGTCCATAGACCCGGGTGAGAGGGTCAATATCCTGCTGGTCGACGACCAGTCCGAGAACCTGCTGGCCCTGGAGGCTGCCCTGGGTAGCCTGGGAGAGAACCTGGTTAAGGCGCTTTCCGGCCGGGAGGCGCTGCGCCGTGTCCTCGCGGATGATTATGCCGTCGTACTGCTCGACGTGCGGATGCCCGACCTGGACGGTTTTGAGACGGCGGCCATAATGAGGGAGCGAGACAGGACGCGTTACACGCCGATTATCTTCCTCACGGCCATCAGCAAAACTGAGGTTCACATGGCCACGGGATATTCGCTGGGCGCCGTTGACTATATCTTCAAGCCCATCAACCCGGATGTCCTGAGGTCCAAGGTTGCCGTGTTTGCCGACCTCTTCAGAAAGACCCGGCAGGTGGAGCGGCTGAACGCCCGGCTTCAGCAGCGTACCTCGGACCTGGAGACGGCGAACAGAGACCTCGAGAGCTTCTCCTACTCCGTCTCGCACGATCTGCGCGCCCCGCTTCGAGCTATTTCCGGCTTCGCGGAGATCATTACCCGTCGTCATAGCGCCAACTTGAACGAAGAGGGCCGGCACTACGTCAACAACGTCGTCGAGGCATGCGCTCATATGAACCGTCTCATTGACGACCTGTTGGCCTACGCGCGCCTTGGCCGGCAGGCCTTGCGCTACGAGGCTGTCTCCCTCACGGCCGTCTTGTCCCAGATCCGCGAAGGCTGTAACGGTCGCCTCTCCGACCTCGGCGCTAAACTCTCAATCGCGCCCGACTTGCCCACGGTTAAAGGCGATCGGACCCTCTTGCACCAGACCTTCAGCAATCTCGTCGATAACGCTTTGACTTACCGTCGGCCAGAGGTACCTCCGCAGATCGATGTCACCTGGGAAGGGGATCTCGACTGGTGCACCATCCGGGTGCGTGACAACGGCATCGGCATCGCGAAGGAGCACCAGGAGAAGATATTCCAGGTGTTCCAGAGGCTGCATGGGACCGACAAGTACCAGGGTACCGGGATCGGCCTCGCCATAGTCAGTAAGTCGGTAGCCATGATGGGAGGCCAAATCAGGGTGGAGTCAGCCGTGGGGGAAGGAAGCACCTTTTGCGTGACTTTGCCCCGCGAATTGTGATGGGCGCCGGCAGACAGGAGGCGGCCATGCGCGGCCATTTCTCGGTCCTTCTGGTCGAAGACAACCAACTGGATGCTGAGTTGGTGCGGAACGCCTTTTTTGAGACGCTGAAGGGCGCTTCGGTACGGGTTGCCACTGACGGCGAGACAGCCCTCGAATGCCTCCTGGGGACTGACGGCCACGTCAAGTCCGCCTCGTTTCCCGAACCCACCATCGTGCTGCTGGATTTGAAGCTTCCCGGGATCAGTGGTTTCCAGGTGTTGGAGAAGATCAAATCCACACCGAACCTCAAGCGCCTTCCCGTCGTAGTATTCACCTCTTCCAACCAGGACAGCGACCGCGCCGCTTGTTACGATTTGGGCGCCAACAGCTACGTAGTCAAGCCGAGCTCCTACGAGGGTTTTCTGGAGGCGGCCGCCAAGTTCATCGCGTACTGGTCGGAGTTGAATTCCGCCCCGCCTTCAGAGGATCGGCCAACCGGGCGGATAGACGACGCCTGATCGATGGGAAGCCTCTCACGTCGCTTACAGCAAGTAGTGGAGGTCATGACTGGATAAGGTGATTCGCGTCCTCTACGTTGATGACTATACGTTCGACCGCGAGCTGGTGCGCGACGCGCTGGAGAACGAGGAGACCGGCTTCCGCGTAACTGAGGCTACTTGCCAAAGAGAACTCGAAGAACGGCTCGCCGAGGCAGGTTATGACGTCGTCCTGAGCGACTTGCACCTTGGGGAGCTGAGTGGTTTCGACGTAATCGACCTGGTGCTGGCTCGGTCCCCTCACCTGCCCGTGGTCATTGTCACCGGCACGGGATCTGAGGCGGAAGCGGTCGAGGCGATGAGGCGGGGGGCCGCCGACTACGTGATCAAGACGCCGCACCACATCCGCCGTCTCCCGAGGACGATTCTGGCCGCCCTGGAGAGACAACGGCTCCTGGCCGCGCAAAGGAGGGCGGACGAGGCCCTGTTAGAGTCGGCCCGTCAGTGGCAGGCTACTTTCGACGCCCTTGGCGATTACATTTGTCTGCTGGACTCAGAGGGCAAGATTATGCGCTGCAACCGGTCATGCGCGTCATTCCTGAATGCTCCGTCCGACGAGGTCGCCGGTCGCCCGTGTCGCGAGGCGATTCATGATTGCAGCGAGCCGGGCAGGAGCTGCGCTCTCGCAAGGATGCTCGTGACCTTGCAGAGGGAAACTGAGGTACTGCAACACGGCGACAAGTGGTTTGGCGTTGCCGTGGATCCTCTCTTTGACCGTGGCGGCAAGCTCGCGGGCGCCGTACACATAATGACCGACGTGTCCACGCTTCAGCAGCAGGCGCTGGAACTAGAAGTCATCAACAAAGAACTGGAGGCGCATAACTACACAGTCGCTCATGACCTGAAGACCCCGCTTCGGGCCATGGACGGTTTCAGCCGGTGGCTTCTCGAACTGTATGGGGACCGCCTGGATGCCGAGGGCAAGAAATATCTGGGGGCCGTCCGCCGGGGCAGCCAGCGCATGGCGGAGTACCTGGATGCCTTGTTGGACCTGTCACGACTCAGCGTTGTTGAGATGAAACGCGAGGAGGTCGACCTCAGTCGCCTGGTTGCGAAACTGGCGAAAGACCTGCAGAGCATCGACCCTGCGCGCCAGGTGGAGTTCGTCATAGCGCCTGGCTTGACCGGCCGCGGCGACCCCAGCCTGCTTGGTTCTATGCTGCAGAATCTGCTTGACAACGCCTGGAAGTTCACTTCAAAGCACCCGAAGGCTAGGATAGAGTTCGGGGCCACCGGCGACGGGGTCTTGTTCGTTCGCGACGACGGCGCCGGCTTCGACATGCAATGTGCCGACAAGCTCTTTGTCGCCTTCCAACGCATGCATCATGATTGGGAGTTCCCCGGTCTGGGCGTCGGCCTGGCCAGCGCGCAGCGTATCGTCCGCCGCCATGGCGGGCGTGTCTGGATAGAGGCGAAACCGGAGGAAGGCGCCACCGTCTACTTCACTTTCGCCAACGCCGGCCCAGCAACCCGTGTGGGGGAGGGTTACGAATGCGAGCGTTCTAAGCCCTCCCCTACGATTTCGCCCCCATGAAGGGCGCGACGAAGGCCAGCGTGGGATGGTGAAGTTCCGATAGCTCTGGGCCTGTCCAACGGGTGTCCCGTAGGGGCACGGTGTGCCGTGCCCAAAGTCCCCCAAGACGGGGATTCAGGGGGTCGACGAGCGCGCAGACGCCAGTTGGCGGATTGGCACATTATGTCATCAAAGGCCATGTAGAGGGAGACTGAGAGGGATTTCGTGAAAGCGCATCCGCGCCAGCATGAGTAGTACACTACTAACGATATAGTTTTGAGATGGTGGACTGTTCCGTGATAGACATTCCCGAAAGCGTGAAGCAATTCGTCACCGAGAATATTGAGTCGGTCGTACATATGGAGGCCTTGTTATTACTCCGAGCTGGCGCCGATCAGGAGTGGAGCGCCGAGCAAGTGGGGAAAAGGCTTTACATCGACGCTCCCAAAGCTGCTGGTGTTCTCACCGACCTTAACGTTCGCGGCCTCCTGGCATCTGTTCGAAAGAGCGATGCCGTCTCCTACCGCTACAGTCCCGTCTCCTCAGCACTGGACGAAGTAGTGGCCGAGGTCGAGGGGACCTACAGGAAGCATCTTGTGGCCATCACCAACTTCATCTACTCCAAGCCCAGCACCAGCATACGACGTTTCGCGGATGCTTTCAGGCTGAGGAAGGAAGAGTAACATGACGGAAATCGTGTATGCGTTGGTCACTCTGACCGCCCTGGCGTGCGCCTTGTTGCTCTTGCGCGCCTACAGTCAGAACGGAGAAAGGTTGCTGATGTGGGCGGGCCTGTGCTTTGCCGGGCTGACCCTGAACAACCTGCTGGTCCTGGTCGACGTGGTGGTGCTTCCTCAGGTGAGCCTGTATCTGTTGAGACAAGTTGTCGGACTGATCTCCATGGCAGTACTGGTGTACGGCCTTGTGTTCGAAACTAGGTGAGGTGGGTCGATGAGCGATTTTGTGATGGGTCTTACCACAATGGGAGCGCTGGTCGCTGCCTTGTTTTTCTTGCGTTTCTGGCGTGAGAGTCTCGACAGGCTGTTCCTGTTGTTCGCTCTCGCCTTTTCGCTGGAGGCGCTGAACCGAGGTATCCTTGGACTCTCTGAGCCGAGCGAGGCGGGCATACTGCCCTATACAGTACGGTTCCTCGCCTACGTCGCCATCATCATAGCCATCGTCGACAAGAACCTGCGCACACCACGAAGGCGCTAAGCTGGCCAACACAACTCTGGGACGTCATTATCATGCGTGAAGACATTATAGTTGCTCGGGCGCCTATCGGGGGAGTAACTTGGAATACCATCTCACCCTGGGCCCAAACCCCCTTGGCTTTCCCACCCACAAGAGCGAACGTGCAGCTAACCTCAGAAACGGGAACGTCAAGGAAGGCTCCTACTTGAGCGCTCGCTGCTTCAGCAGCATCAGCACCGCCTCCAGCACGCCGCCAGCGACGGCCAGCGCCTTATCGGAGATGGTGAAGCAGTAGTCGCGGATGCCCCGGGGATCGACATCGCCGATCTTCATGCCCTGGCGGACCTGGAGCCCCTCTCTTATCATGCCGCGCAGGACTCCACCCAGGGGCGTCAGGACCGGCGTGTCGCCTACCCAGCCGATCGTCTCGCCCAGGGTCACCTTCTCCCCGATCGCGGTTGTTTTCACGATGACGCCGCTGGCCGGCGCTCGCACCAGCCGCTCCGTGGTGTACCCGGCAATAGGCCCGGGTATCCCGGTGTCCGGCTCGGCGGCGCCGGAGAGGAGCACGCGGCCCAGGTTGTGCCCCCGGGCTGTCTCGATGACGGCGTGGCAGTCCACACCTGCCGTGAAGCCCGGGCCGAGCGCAATGACGGCCGGGGCGTCGGTTATACGCGTACCCAGGTTGCGCTTGGCCATGATGGCGTCGACCACCGCCCCCGGCCCTATCTCCTGCACTATCAGCGCCTCGGGGTCGACGAGGATGGGTACCCTTCCTGCCCTCACAGTCTCGATTATCTGGCAAGAACTATCGATTCGCTGTGCGGCGACGCCCTCCACCACCGCCTCACCCTCGTAGATGGCCTCGGCGAAGGAGACGGTCCGTCTTATAACCGTGGGCTGAGCGACCTCGGTGATGGCCACGGAGAACCCGGCCCGGAAGAGCCGGAAAGCCACCCCGGAGCCCAGGTCGCCGCCGCCTTTCACCAAGACTGTTACGGTGTGCAGCTTACGCAAACCCCCTCCTTCCGGATCCCTAGATATACAGGCCAGCCGAGGATTCATTTCCTCTCGGCGTCCCTTTCGGCCAGGGCGCGATAGTCTTCCCACGTGTCGATATCCCTGTCTGCGTCAGGCGTTTCAACAAAAATCAACGCCAGTTTATCGCGATGCCTGGCGACCACTTGCCTACCCCCGACATCCCCACTGATCTCCATCAACTCGTTGAAGACGCTCCTGTCGAAGAGGACGGGATTGCCCTGCCTGCCGCCGTAGCTGGGCGCGACGACGGGCGCGTGGGTCTCCTCGAACTTGTCGATGACGGCGTTCAGGATGCCGGAATCCACCAGCGGTTGGTCGGCGAGCATGATCATCGCCGCGTGCGCCGCGGGACTGACCGACCTGATGCCCGCCTTCAGCGATGAGCTCATCCCCAGATCGTAGTCCGGATTCTCGAGGATCTTGACCCCGGCGTCTGGCCTGAGCTCACGCTTGAGCCTGTCCGCGTCGTGGCCAAGGACGACGATAACTTCATCCGCTTTGCTGCTGCTGGCCGCGTCGACGGCGTGCCGCAGCAGGCTCTTGCCCTTAAGCTTCAGAGCCAGCTTGCCGCCGCCCAGGCGGGTGGCTGCTCCAGCGGCCAGGACCACAATCGAAATCACCGCGCTTCCAGCACCTCCACTACCGGAGGCTCAACCATACAGCGCGCCAGCACCACCCGGCGAATCCCCCTGCCAGCCAATTGCTGCGCTAGCTGTCTGGCCGCCTGCAACCGCTCCTCTCCGTCGACTTTGTTGACAAGGGGGACCACCCTTGCCGCCGCGGGCGCTCCCTTGATAATACCTCTAGGGTGGAGCATCACGTCAGCGACGACTCGTGGCGTCATTTCCTCGCCCATGCGGATGCCCGCTAACTTGGCGACAATCTCAGGTCGGTGGGCGATCTCGGGAGACAGGGGGCTACCCACCACATCCACTCCCACCACCGGCACGACGATGGTCGCACTGTCCGGGATTACGGGCTCGTGCTCGCCGGGGGCTTTGAAGGGCCTTCCCGCCGCGCCGTCCGCCTCCACGAGCACCACATCGGCGACCTGGCGCAATCGGGCCACCCAGTCAGGACCGACGGAGATGAGCTTGTCATTAGAGTCGCGCCCGCGCGAAGCCACGACGGGGCATGTTCGCCCGGCCGCGTCTCTCACGGCCGCAAGGAGTAGCTCGCCATCCGGCAATTCCAGGCTGCAGAGAGCCTGGCTCGGTCTGGGAGCCAGAATCCGGGTGGTGGTTGTCACCACTACCCTCTTCCCCGACTGGCAAAGCTCCCTGGCCAGACGGAACATGGCTGTTGTCTTTCCCCCAGCGCCCACGAAGGACACTACATCGCCGTCGACGACGCCCAGGGCCTCAGCCAGTGTCATCGCAGGCCTCCGCTGCTACTGAACGGCGAAAAGTCCGCCGTCTAAACACCTTCGAACTATACCCAGCATGCGGCTGAGTGTCAAGGGCGTGCCGTCCGTGGCAAGAGCAAGATAGATACGGGCAATACCATTGTCAGAGCCTCGACAAGGTGATAGACTGGAGTCAGCGATGAAGATTGGGGGTGATGACCTATGGAGTCGTTGTCCGTCGATGTGCTTCCCGATCTGACTGGTCCCTATCTGCTTCTGGCGTTCCGCGGCTGGCCGGACGCCGCTGAAGGCGCGTCCGGCGCCATCCGCTATCTGGTGAAGAAGCTGGGAGCGACGAAATTCGCTGAGATCGACCCCGAGGAGTTCTTCGATTTCACCACGGTGCGGCCTATGACTTCTATCCGCTCGCCCTATCAGCGAGAGGTGAAATGGCCATCCAATCGGTTCTATTACTATCGCGGAGATCAATCTAGCCGCAGGGACCTGGTTTTCTTTCTGGGCGTCGAGCCGAGTTTGCGCTGGAAGACGTATGCCAATCTTATCGTGGATCTGGCCCAGAAGTGCGCCGTGGAGATGTTCATTGCATTAGGCGCCCTCATGGATAGCTTGCCCCACACGCGGGAGACCAAGCTCTCGGGGTCGGCGAACAGGCTGGAGTTGGTAGCCAAGCTGGAGAGCCTGGGGGTGCGCTCCTCTAATTACCAGGGGCCCACGGGCATACATTCCGCCGTCTACGAGGCTTGTCAAAAGCGCTCCATGCCGATGATGAGCCTCTGGGGTCATTCTCCCAGTTATGTTCAGGGGCTCAGCAACCCCAAGGTTAGCCACGCCCTGCTTGCGAAGCTGAAAGAGCTCCTGCGTCTGGAGCTGGACTTGGATGACCTGGCTGTGGCCGCCGCCACTTTCCAGGAGGAGCTGAGCAAGATTCTGGTGGCTCAACCTGAGCTTCAGTCCTACGTGAAGAATCTCGAAGAGCAGTACGATCAGGAGGGCGCCGGATTCGACGCGCCTAGCCGCGAGGATGTCGTTCGGGAGCTAGAGGACTTCCTGCGGAAGCAGCGCAAGGATGAAGAGGAGCGATGAGGGGGCCGCACGAATAACCAGGTTACAAGATACAATAACCGAGCAATAGCCAACGGCCAAATCAAGATACCCGGTGGTCAATACTGACTGTTGAAACTTGTCTGGCGCTTGTATCCTGGTTATTGGCTATTGGCGCTAGTGGCCCAAATAAGACTAATGCGCCCCGATGCAAATCGGGGCGCATTAACAAACGACAGAGCTTAGCTGCGACCAGTGGCGGCCAGGTTCTCTTCTTCCTCTTCGTCGTTCTCGGCATAATCGGGAACGTTGGCGAAGCGTTTCTTTGCGGTAATGACGTACCTGCTCTGCCAGTCTCGATCGGGCCGAACGTCGTCGAGGTACACAGGCCCACCGCAGCGGCCACAGGACAGGCGGTCGCCACGGCGAGGCAGCGGCTTTGTGTAGGTGGGGCTGGGCTGGAAGCACTCCGGCCTTAAAAGCTCGTTAGCCTTTCCCACCAACTGGCCAGAAACATAGCCGCAATGATAGCATTTGACATCGGCAATGACTCTCAACTTCGAAACCCCGGTGATTAGATTGTTTATTCTTGTACCTACCAAAGATGGAATTTTATCCTTTCCCCAATATTGTGTCTGTGACTTTTGTCTCAAATTGTGCCGTTTTCCAGGCCTCCCAGCTTCTCTTCCCCTCCATTTTCGGCTCCCATCCTCCCGGAGCCATCCTGCGAACTTCGAGATATTATAACAGTCATGTCGGCGTTGTCAAGATGTTTTGCCATCAATTTTCGGTCATTTTTTGCAAGTCTTGTAGCCTTCAGCGGTCAGCGTTCAGCTATCAGCTCGCCTCCCCTGACCCTGACTTCTGTCCTCATACTCCCGGCCTGCCGAAAGCTGAAGGCTGACAGCTTTCTTTGACTTGTGTCCCTTGAGGGAACTCTGGTAAAATGCAGAAAGCTCTTGACCTGAAGCGCTAAGGGCTGGGTCGACTCTTCGGAAAGGAGCAAGTCAGAATTTGGGCAAGATAAATGTGGCTGTCATTGGAGTGGGGAACTGCGCCTCCTCGCTGATTCAAGGTGTACACTACTATCGCAGCGCTGTTGAAGATGACTTCATTCCTGGACTTATGCATGTTAATCTCGGCGGGTACCATATCAGCGATATCAGTTTCGTGGCTGCCTTCGACATCGACAAGAACAAAGTGGGCAAGGACGTGGCGGAGGCCATCTATGTCCCTCCCAATAACACTTACAAGTTCTGCGATGTGCCCCTCCTTGGCGTGAAAGTTGATCGCGGCATGACCCACGATGGCCTCGGCAAGTACCTTTCCAAGGTGATAGAGAAGGCCCCTGGCGCCACAGCTGACATTGTGAAAATACTGAAGGACACCGAGACTCATGTCGTGGTCAGCTATCTGCCCGTGGGAAGCGAGGAGGCCACCAAGTGGTATGTGGAGCAGGTTCTGGCCGCCGGCTGCGCCTTCGTGAACTGCATACCCGTTTTCATTGCGCGGGAGAAGTACTGGAGCAAGCGTTTTGAGGACAAGGGTCTCCCTATTATCGGCGACGACATAAAGTCCCAGGTGGGGGCCACCATTACACATCGCGTGCTGACGCGCCTTTTCCGGGACCGCGGGGTGAAGCTGGAACGAACATACCAGCTCAACTTCGGTGGGAACATGGACTTCTACAACATGCTGGAGAGGGAGCGGCTGGAGTCGAAGAAGATCTCGAAGACGAACGCGGTGACCTCTCAGTTGGATTACGACATGGGCGCCGACAACGTCCATGTGGGACCCAGCGACTATGTCCCCTTCCTGGCGGACCGCAAATTCTGCCACATACGGATGGAGGGGCGCACCTTCGGCGACGTGCCTCTTCTGCTTGAAATGAAGCTCGAGGTGTGGGACAGTCCCAACTCGGCGGGCGTGGTCATCGATGCTATCAGATGCGCCAAACTGGCCATGGACAGGGGAATAAGTGGCAGCCTGACGGCGCCCTCCTCCTATTTCATGAAATCGCCGCCGGTCCAGTATACCGATGAAGAGGCTCGGCGACTGACCGAGGAGTTCATCGCCGGGGAGAATCGTTGATCCAGTACTGGCTGTGGCGGGTCAGCCTGCTCATCTGGCGATGGCTTCCTCCCGCCGTTGGGTACAGGCTGGCGGATTTCGTTGGCGATGTGGCCTACTTTGCCTGGCCCAAGGGTCGCACGTACGCTCGAAGCAACATGGGGCGCGTCCTCGGCAGCGGCGCCGACAGGCGGACTGTGGGTAGGGCGGCGCGTCAGTCTCTGCGCAACTACTGTCGCTATCTGGTGGACTTCATCCGCTTCCCGTTGCTGCGGTGGGAGGATATCCAGAACAAGGTCAGGTTCGACGGCTGGGAGAATTTCGATCGCGCACTAGCCGGCGGCAAGGGAGCTATCTTCGTCGGCCTGCATTTGGGGAACTGGGACCTGGCGGCGGCAGCCATAGCTTTCAAGAACTACCCATTGAATGTAGTGGCCGAGACCTTCGGTTATCCGCCGCTTAATCGGCTCGTCCAGGAAGCAAGACGGCAGCGCGGTATGAAGGTGATCCCCCTCGAGAGAGCCGCGGCGGGCGTGGTCAGGGCTTTGCGCCGCAACGAGGTCCTTGCCTTTCTCATCGACCACCCGAGCCTGGAAGCCGGGGTGAGGGTAAATTTCTTCGGCGCGCCCATACAGGTCCCCTCCGGCGCGGCGGTGCTTGCTATGAAGACCGGGGCAAAGCTGGTCCCTGGTGCCCTGGTCAGGCTGCCGAACGATACCTTTCTAGGGTGGGTGGGCGAATTCGTAGACATCAGGCTCAGCGGGGACTTCCAGGCGGATGTTCAGACAACGACCCAACAGGTGATGGATTCCCTGGAGGCGATGGTTCGGCACTACCCGGACCAGTGGTTTGCCTTTCGCCGCATGTGGGCGTGAATGCTTACGTACATCGCCTTCAGGATTGGGTGCCTGATGCTGCCGCGTCTTCCTGCGCGCGTCTATTATGCGATGGCGGCTTTTCTGGCCACCCTGGCGTACCTGGCCGCTCCCGGAGCACGACGGGCGGTTGCTGACAACATGAGACACGTCCTTGGACCGCAAGTGGGCCGGGACAAGCTGCGCCAGACGGTGCGCGCCGTGTTTCAGCACACTGCCCGGAACTACTGCGAGCTGTTCTCGCTCCCTAGCCTGGGGAGGGAGGTGGAGCGGAGGCTGACGGTATACGGCTGGGAGCATATCCAGGGGCTGAGACAGCAAGGGAAAGGGATCGTCATCGCCACCGCCCATCTGGGGAACGTAGACCTTGCCGTCCAGGTGCTGGCAGCGCGATCCATTGGGACCGTTGTGCTTGCGGAGCCGCTGCGGCCGCGTCGCCTCTTTGAGCTGGTGAGGAGCCTTCGGGAAAGCCAGGGGGTATCCTTTTTGCCCGTGAGCGTCACCTCTCTGAAAACCGCCATGCGGGCCTTGAAGAAGGGAGGTATGGTGGCGGTGGCCTGCGACCGCGACGTCCTGGGCAAGGGTGTCAGGATGAGCTTCTTTGGCGAGGAGGCGACGCTTCCTGTGGGGGCCGTTGACCTCGCGGCGAAGACGGGCGCTGCTATATTGCCCGCCTTCAGTGTGCGTCTGCCGGATGGCCGCTTTGAAATCCGCGTTGAGCCGCCTTTGATGGTGCACGCCTCCCCCAATGGCTCCGATTTCGGTCGGGGCGCGAGAGGGGCCTCAGAGCCAATGGAGCAAATTGTGGCCTGCATGGAGAAGCATGTTCGTTCCCATCCGGAGCAATGGGTAGTGTTCGAACGGGTCTGGGAATAGGATAGCTGACCGCTTGGGGGGTTGGAGATGGAGGCGAAACTGGGACTTGCTGACGTTCATATCCATACCAGCTTCAGCGATGGCATGGCGGATATTCCGGAGCTCCTGGAGTTTGTAGAGCGCAGGACCAACCTGGACGTTATTGCCGTCACTGATCATGACGAGATTAAGGGCAGCTATCTCGCGCGAGAGCTGGCGGCGAAGGGGAAGTATCGCTATCAGGTCATCGTGGGGATGGAAGTGACCACTCTCGATGGCCATCTGCTTGGCCTGTTTCTCGAGAGGCCGGTGCGGAGTTGGCAATCGGCCGCCAAGACCGTCGATGCCATACACGCTCAGGGCGGTCTCTGCATAGTGCCTCACCCCATGAGCTGGTTGACGCGGAGCGTGAGCCGCACCATTCTGGACGGAATATGTAACGGGTGCCACGCCGGAGTCTACTTTGACGGCATCGAGGTGTTCAACGGCACCATTGCCGGGAAGGTCGGGGGGCCAAAGGCCAAAGAGTTGAATCAGAGGTATTACAAGCTCAGTGAAATCGGCAACAGTGATGCTCACTTCCTGGCCTCGGTCGGACACGGGCGGACCATCTTTCGGGGCCGTTCGGCTGAAGACCTGCGCGCGAGCATCCTCAGCAAGACCACGGAGGCTCTGGCAGGCACCCCTATCAGCTTGAACAAGATCGGCTATAGCCAGGTGGTGCGGCAGCTCGGGCGCGGCCTCATCGTTGTCCCATCCAGGCTGGTTGGCCGCTCTGTTCGGGAACTTTGGAGGATATACCGCCATGAGAATCGCTCTGGTCTCTCCTTATGATTTCGCTTACCCGGGCGGTGTGACCGAGCACGTCAATCAGTTGGGCAAAAACCTGGCAGCCATGGGGCATTACGTCAGGATCATAGCCCCTTCTTCGGTGCCCGCTGACCGTCTGGGCCGTGACAATCTCAGAGTGATCGGTCATCCTTTCCCCATTCCGGCCAGCGGCTCCATCGCTCGGATCAGCCTCTCCCTAAGGCTCGCGGCGCCGGTGAAGGCTCTCCTCAACGCCGAGAATTTCGATGTCATCCATCTTCACGAGCCACTAGTGCCTGTGCTTCCTATCACAGTCTTGCGGTTCTCGCAATCTGTCAATGTGGGCACTTTTCACGCTTACCATGGCTCGAATCGAGCCTATTCGTACGGCAAGAGGCTCCTGAAACGGTGGTTCAGGAAGCTCCACGGCAAGATCGCGGTCTCCCGGCCGGCGATGGAGTTCGTCAGCAAGTATTTCCCGGGTTATTACAACATAATTCCCAATGGCATTGACGTAGTACGTTTCTCCGGTGAGAAGCCCCCTTTGGAGCGCCATCGCGACGGCAAGCTGAATATACTATTCGTGGGGCGTCTTGAGAAACGCAAAGGCGTGGACTGCTTATTGAAGGCCTACGTGTTGGTGAAGCGAGAGTTCCCAGATTCCCGGCTCATCGTCGCTGGCCCTGAGACCGGGCTACGGGAGGGCTACGAGAAGTTTGTGAGGGAGAAGGGTCTCCGGGATGTGGTCTTCGCCGGGTACGTCAGCGACGAAGATTTGCCCAGGTATTATGAGACGGCCGATGTTTTCTGCGCGCCAGCGACGGGCTGGGAAAGCTTCGGGATCGTGCTGCTGGAGGCGATGGCGTCGGCGCGGCCGATTGTGGCCTCTGATATCGAAGGATATGCCGGCGTGGTGACTCACGGCAGCGAAGGGCTCCTGGTTCCTCCGAAGGATGAAAAGGCTCTGGCTATGGCCCTCGGCCATTTGCTGGCGGACAAGGAATTACGGCAGCGGATGGGCGCACGAGGCCGAGAGAAGGCCCAGGAATATAGCTGGGAACGTGTCTCCCGCAGAGTGGCCAACTACTACGAAGGCATCCTGAAAGAGGGCGCGCTTACCAGGAAGGACGAGCCTGTCAAGCCTAAGGTTTGACGGCCCCTACAATCGGATCTTGTGAAGGAGGACGATCTCTGTTGGCGCTGGATGAAGTGGGGCGGCGTTTCAGCGAGCGGCTGACGCTTCCCGTCGCCCGAGCGCTCGGCCGCACGGGGATAACTCCCAACGTTCTCACCATACTGGGGCTTCTCCTGAACGTCGGCGCGGCCTATGTTATCGCCTCCGGGCACCTGCTCTGGGGTGGCTTTTTTGTCCTCTTCTGCGGCGGCTTCGACATGCTGGATGGCGCGCTAGCTCGCGCCACGGGGCGTACCACGCGCTTTGGCGCCCTGCTCGATTCCACCCTGGACCGCTACTCTGAAGCCCTTCTCTTCTTGGGGCTGCTGATATTCTATCTGGGCCGGCCGCTGGAGACCGTGCTCATAAGTGTGTGTCTGGTGGGGTCCTTCATGGTGAGCTACGTGAGGGCGCGCGCCGAGGGGCTGGATATAGAATGCAAGGTGGGTCTCACAGGCCGGGCGGAACGAGTCCTGATCCTTGCGGCCGGCCTCATCTTCGGTCAGATTCTGCCGGCGCTCTGGATACTGGCCGTTGTTGCTAACCTTACTGCCCTTCAGCGCCTTTTCCACGTTTGGCGGGAGACCCGGTAGCGCATTCCCAGACCTGCGTGGTCTCAGAGACCGCGCGGTCTAACACGCCTCTCCCCTACTTCGCGGGCACCTTGAAGACCGCCAGCGCTGCGCCGGTGAGGCTTATGGCGGCGGCCATGATGAAGACACTGGGCAGGCCGAAGGAATCCGCCCAGGCTCCGGAAAGAGCCGGGCCGACGATAGTTCCGAAAGCATACACTGCTTGAAAGACCCCCATGGCCGTGGCCCGCTCGGGACCGGGTACGGCCAGTATGCTTAACGCCATAAAAACGGGCCGCGTTAAGCCTCTTCCCATCCCCGAGACTGCCTGGTAGACCGTCATCAATGGCACATTTGTGATAGAGGGCACAGCCAGATTCGCCAGCCCCATCAATGAGAGTCCGGCTACCACCATGAAACGTCCGCCCGTGCGCTCAACCAAAGCGGAGCACAACAACGTGGCCACCGCCTGGGCGGCGAACATGAGCCCGGTCATAGTCCCCAGGTCCGCCTTGGAGGCGCCGATATGGGCCGCGTAGACGTTGGCGAAGCCAAAGTTTATGCCGAAGCTGATGAAGGCGACCAACAGGGCAAGCAAGGATATCCAGATAAGAGAGGGCACGGTGGCGATCCGTTTTATCTGCGTCAGGGAGAGAACTTGCTCAACCGCCTCTGTGCGGTCTTGCACTCTCAGCATGAGAAGGATTCCGACGCTGGCGAAGGCCGCCCCGCTGAAGAAGGTGGCCTGCCAGCCGAAACTCTCGGCGATGAAGCCGCCCAAATAGGTGCTGACCATCTCAGCCAGCCCGGTGACGAACATGATTATGCTGATCGCCCTGGTGGCGCGATCTTGAGTGAAGTAGCTGGCGAAAAGCACGGTGAAGGGCACCCAGGTGGCCGCGGCAAGCCCAGTCAGAGTTCTCGCTCCCAGAAGGAACCACACATTGGGAGCAAAGCCCAGTCCCAGGGCCGCCAATCCCGCTACTCCCAGGCCGGCAAGCACAAAGGGCTTTCTCCTGCCCAACCTGTCCGACCAGATTCCCAGCGGAATGCGAAGGGTGAGCTGGGCGAACCCGTAGGATGACACTACAAGCCCTACGATGGTCATGGTGCTGCCAAGCGATTCAGCGTAGACCGGTAGAATGGGCATGTACACGTAAAGAGATACCCAAAAGAGGAAGGTGCCGAGGCAGAACAGGACTTGCGATCGCTTGCTGCTGTGCAAGTCCTCCTACCCGCGTCTGATGATAACGAGGCCGGCTACAACCGCGACCACGGCGACCAGTATGGCAAACCCCGCGGCAGCTATTCCTACGACGTTGACCGATATGCTAGCCGGCTGGGACGCCGTGGCCGGCAAGGGGGTGGGAAGGCCGAAGGGAACCAGCGAGGGTACCGCCTGCGGACGGCTGTCACCGGGGGGTGGGGTGGGCCTTGGGGCCAGACCCAGGGTGGCCCGCCAGTTGTTTTCCAGGGTCGGCAGGTCGAATCCGTAGGCTTTCTTCAACGCATCAGCCTGGCTGCTCCCCGCTTTGAAGGCCGCGAGCAATTCCCTCATTTTGTCGCGGTCCTTGAGAAGCAGCTTCACCACACTGTACGACTCCGCATAGAACAAGTCCACCTGGTCGGGGTTTCCGGGAGGCGAAGACAGCGACTGAAGGGAAATGAGGGCGTCCCTCTTCACGGCATCCTGCAGTATCCGGTCGTACCGGCCCGGCACGTTCTCCTCGGCATTCACGGCAAGACCCTCGTCCAGCCAGGCCGGTATGCTTCCGAAGGGGCCCTCGGCTGCCTGGTGGATGACCATGTGGCTCAGCTCGTGGGCGAGAGTCTCTTTCACCTCTCGGTGGCTACCAAGCACCGCCAGAACATCTGCCGAGAGGCGCACTCCCAGAGTGACTATTTGCTCTCTGTAGGTTTCGCTGCGCAGTGGCAAAGCCGAGTCCATCTCCGCCTTCGTGCCATAGACCCATATTTTCATGGGCCGCTCATATTGGATTGCCGCGTCCGAGGACAGGCGCTTTATGGCGGCCAGTCCCGCGTCCAGCAATCCTTTGGCGAAGTCCTCAGCGCCCACGTACCAATAGAGGGTGACGCCGCCCTGGCTGATGTTGCGCCACTGGAAGCGGACATCGTCGTAGCTCAACGCGGAAGGCTTGGATTCCAGCCTGCCGCCAGCCGAGTCCTCGATCCCCCAATAAAAGCGCATTTCCGTCCCGGGAGGAATGTAGTTCTTCCTGGTGTTCAGACGGTATTCCGCCTTGACCTGCTTTCCCGGCGTGAATTCGGGATACGCATAAGCGGATACCTCGCCTTTATCTCCCTTGATGGCGTAGAAAAGGGTTATTTTGTTGATGTCCGCCGGACTCGTTGCCTCCACTCGGAAAATAAGCTCGTTAGGAAACTTGTTCTCGAAGGAGCTCGAGGTGACGGAGATGGTCGCCTGAGCCTCGGAGGGACCAGGTGATAAGACGGCGAGGAACGCAAGGGCCAGTAACAGGGACAGCCATTTCATGGGTTTGACTCCCGTACCGTGGACTTGAGGTAGTCTCTCAAGAAATCGTCTATCTCCCCTTCGAGGACCGCGGCGGGGTTGGTTGTTTCGTACCCGGTCCGGTGGTCCTTGACCAGCTTGTAAGGATGCAGGATGTAGCTGCGAATCTGGTTGCCCCAGCCAGCGGCCACATGCTCACCCTTGAGCTTCGCCTGTTCCTCAGCCTTCTTTGCCATCTCGATTTCCATGAGCCTGGCCTGGAGGACTTTCATAGCTGCTTCTCTGTTTTGAAATTGGGAGCGCTCATTCTGGCAACTCGCCGTGATCCCGGTAGGGATGTGGGTGATCCGGACAGCCGTGGCGTTCTTCTGGACATTCTGGCCGCCCGCGCCGCTAGCGCGGAAAAACTCCATGCGCAAGTCATCGGGATTGATGATGATGTCGACGTTCCTTTCGGGCTCCGGCAGCACCTCCACCAGGGCGAAGGATGTGTGACGAGCGTGATCGGTATCGAAGGGCGAAAGCCGCACCAGCCGGTGCACGCCCCGCTCCGACTTCAGGTATCCGTAGGAGTATTTCCCTCTCACCTCGATGGTGGCGCTTTTTATGCCCGCTTCCTCACCGGGTGAGATGTCCAACACATCAGTCTGGAACCCGCGCCGCTCTGCCCAGCGCAAGTACATGCGCAGAAGGATCTCCGCCCAGTCCTGGGACTCGGTGCCTCCCGCGCCGGCGTGAACGGCGAGGATGGCGCTGCGGCGATCGTGCTCGCCGCTAAAGAGGAGCTGGAACTCCAGATCGTCCAGACGGGCCGCCAGCTTGTCGACTTCTGCCTGGGTTTCCGTCTCCAGATCGATATCGCCCTCGTTGCGGGCCAACTCGGACAGTTCGCTGAGGTCACTGGCTTGCTTCTCCAGCTCGCGCCAACGGTCAACAACCTCTCTCAACTCGCCCAGGCGCTGCATGGCGGCTTGCGCCGCGGCCTGGTCCGACCAGAAATCAGGGGCCGCCGACCCCGCTTCAAGCTCGGCGATTTCCTTCTCCTTGCCTTCGATGTCAAAGACGCACCATGAGGTCACGGATGCGTGATATCAGCTCCGGAAGTATGGCTGTTTTCTCTTGCATGCTCATGGTAGGATACCTCTCAAGGCAACAGTACTAGTAGGATCAGACCGGTCGGACCTGTCGGACGGGTCTGACCGCTGGCTCGGCCAAATGCCCTCCCGCCGCCTGGTGCGCCAATCGAAGGGGCTCCGGGAGGCGGTAGCTGCGGCAGCATCTCAGTACCCAATCCATCGCCGCTTCCAGGTCCACTCTGTGCCCGATAGAGACGTACACCGGCCTGACTCCTGCCCGGGTGCGGACCGCTGCTCCCACTACCTCACCTCTGTCGATGAGATTGGCGCGGCTTCCCGCTTCTTTGCCCAGTTCTTCATGCTGGCCGACAAGGATCGATTTGGCGCAACCGACGGTCGGCACGTCCAGCAGAAGGCCCAGGTGGCAGGCGAAGCCAAACCTCCTGGGGTGGGCATAGCCCTGACCGTCTACCAAAAACAGGTCCGGCTGGGCCGAGAGCCTCTCGCAAGCTTCGATGATGACGGGTGTTTCCCGAAAGGAGAGGAGCCCGGGCACGTAAGGGAACTCCAGCTCGCGCTCCACCACGCTAGTCTCTACCGGCGCCAGTTCGGGGTATTGAAGCACCACCACCGCGCCCCGAGCCGCGCCACTACGATTGCCCGCGGCCAGGTCCACTCCCGCCACGAGATGAACTTCAGCGATTTCGTTCCCGGTGGAAACCTGCGAAGCCAACTCGCGCTGAATCAGTCGGGCCTCCGCCGGACTAACGCGCCAGCCATGAAGCTGCCGTATTCTCATCTTCTAGGCTAATTATAGCATCTCCAGTATTCCTTGACACCCCGGAAAGAAAAATGATACATTTCATCGGGTAGTCGGGGTCGTCTTCCGCTGATTGAAGGTAAGGAGGCCAGGCATGTTCGATCGCGATAGGTTGGAAGAGATCAAGCGGAGGAGGAAAGCCTGGGAGGAGGGGACGCTGAGGCGCTCCCTGGAGAGGTTCGGCGCCAAGGAAAGCCCGAACCGTTTCTATACTCCCGGGGATATCCCGGACTTCGATTTCCTGGGCAAGGTTGGCTTCCCCGGAGAATTCCCTTTCACCGCGGGCAACTATCCCACCTCGGTGCCTGGCGCCACGGGCGGCGGATACATCCTGAGCGGAGGCGGACTTGTGCGCGCCGGCGACTACTCTGGTTACGGGACTCCCGAGGACACGCGCGATTTTTACCGCTTGATGACGGCCGCCGGCCGTCCCGGCGGCCCGAATCTCGCTTTCGACCTGCCCACTCAGCTCGGCTACGACTCGGACGATCCTCTGGCGCGCGGCGAGGTGGGGAAGACCGGGGTGGCGGTAGATTCCCTTCGCGACATGGAGGTCATCTATGAAGCGTGGACGGGGGCAAGCGATCTGGACAAGATCGCGTCTAATTTCACTATCAATGCTCCGTGCAATATCATCCTGGCCATGTACATCGCCCTGGCGGACAAGCGCGGCATCCCCCTCAACAAGCTGCGCGGCACGCCGCAAAACGACATCCTGAAGGAATACATCGCCCGCGGGACCTATATCTTCCCGCCCAGGCCGGCGCTGAGGATGGTGCGGGATACCATCACCTATTGCACCCAACACCTTCCGGCGATGAACACCATCAGCATAACCGGCTATCATATGCGAGAGGCGGGGGCCAGCGGGACTCAGGTGCTCGCGTTCACCTTTTCCGACGCCATCGCCTACATCAAGCTGGGCACGGACGCTGGGCTGGACATCGACACCTTCATGCCTCGCTTCACTTTTCATAGCCTGGGTGGCAGCATGGACTTCTTCGCGGAGATTGCGCTCCAGCGCGCCGCGCGCCGCATGTGGGCCAGGATCGCCCGCGATAGGCTCGGCGCCAAACAGCCAAGAAGCTGGCTCTATCGATGTGTCACCACGGCCATGATAGGGAATGTGAACACCACCGTCCAGCGTCCCCTCAACAATCTCACCAGATCAGTGATCGGGGGGATAGCCTCCGCGCTTTCGGGTGGTGGGGTCGACGTGCGGCCCTTCTACGATGAGGCCCTCGGCCTGGGCTTCAGCGCCGAGGCGCTTCAGCTTCGCTACGATGCCGCCAGGATACTGGAACATGAGGCCAAGCTAAATCAGGTCACCGACCCGCTGGCCGGTTCTTACTACGTGGAGTCCCTTACCGATCGCGTGGAGCAGCAGGCCTGGGAATTGCTCGAGAAAGTCGATGCCATGGGCGGCGCCGTAGCTGCCATCGAGAAGGGTTTCGTCCAGCAGGAGATCGCCAGAAGCGCCTATGAGTTCCAGAGGGAAGTGGAGACCGGGCAACGGACTATCGTGGGCGTGAACAAGTTCATGGGCGAAAACGAGCTGGAGGTCTCCACCTCTCGTCTTGTCCCCCATCCTTACGATCCGATGAAAAGGGAGCAAGCCGAGGAAAGGCAGATCGCGAACCTGGCGCGGGTGCGCAAGGAACGAGACAACGCGACGGTGGCGGCCGCTTTGAAGCGACTGCGCGAGGAGGCCAGAGACGAGAGCGTGAATCTCATCCCTGCCATACTGGAGGCGGTGAAGGCTTATGCAACGCTGGGGGAGATGTGCGGGATCCTCCGCGAAGTCTTCGGGGAGTACCGGGAGTTTGGAGTGGCTTAGGTTGGGGGTTGGGTTCGGACAGGAGGGCAGTCTGACGCGTCGGACAGATCAGACTGGTCCGACAGGTCTGAGGGCGGAGTGAAGAAGAAGTCATGGACTACATGCAGGAAAGCATCAAGAGGCTGAGAGAGGCCCGCGAGGCCGCCCTGCAGGGCGGCGGCGCGGACAGGATCGCGCGGCTGCATGAACGGGGCAAGCTCACCGCCCGCGAAAGGATAGACCGCCTTCTGGACCCGGGCAGCTTCGTCGAGTTCGGCATGATGGCCGGGCTGATGGCTAAGGCGCCGGGGGATGGCGTCGTCACCGGCCAGGGCGCCATCGACGGCCGTACCGTCTGCGTCTACTCTCAGGACTCTACCGTGCTGGGCGGCTCTGTCGGCTACCTGCATGGCATGAAGCTCTACCGCACCGTGGAGCGCGCCCTGGATATGGGTGTCCCGCTCGTCGGGCTGAACGATTCGCCGGGCAGGCGGGTGGAGAAGGTAGGGGAGGGCGGCGCGCCGCCCATTCCCGAGAACCCCAAGAGCGGCTCGGCGGTGCTCTACCCACTCACCCAGGCTTCCGGCGTCATTCCGCAAATTTCCGCCGTGCTTGGCTCCTGCGCCGGGCTCGCGGCCTACGGCCCCGCCCTCACGGATTTTATCTTTATGGTGGAGGGCATCAGCCAGATGTTCATCACCGGGCCGCGCGTTATCAAGTCGGTGACGGGGGAGGATGTCACTTTCGAGGACCTGGGCGGCGCCCGGGTCCACTGCGAGATATCGGGCGTGTCCGATTTCCGCATGGCCAGTGAAGAGGAGTGCTTTCGGACTATTCGAAAGCTGCTCAGCTTCCTCCCCTCGAATCACCTGGAGGAGCCGCCCGTTCTCGAAACCGGCGACAGCGCAGAGCGGCTGGACGATATCCTGGAATCCATCGTCCCCGCCGACGGGCGCAAGAGCTATGATATGCACCGGGTCATCGAGGTGCTGGCGGATAACGGCGACTTTCTGGAGGTTAAGGCCGATTTCGCGCCGGAACTGATCGTCGGTTTCGCGCGCCTGAATGGCCGCCCTGTTGGCTTCGTGGCTAACCAGCCCATGGTGCGAAGCGGCGCCCTGACCGTGGACAGCTCTGATAAGCAGGCGCGCTTCATCCGTTTCTGCGATGCTTTCAGTATTCCTCTGGTGCTGCTGATCGACACCCCAGCTTACTTTCCGGGCGTCGAACAAGAACACATGGGGATCATCCGGCATGGCGCCAAGGTGCTCTACGCCCTCTGCGAGGCAGTGGTCCCCCGCATCGCTATACTCATGCGCAAGTGTTACGGGGGTGGCAACCTGGGGATGGGGTTGGTGGCGGCGCTGGGGACCGATTTCGTCTTCGCCTGGCCCATCGCCGAGTTGGGCACCATGGGGGCGGAGCAATCGGTGGAGCTTATCTACGCGGACGAGATAAAGAAGGCAGCCAATCCGGAGGAGTTTCGCGCCCAGAAGGTCAGGGAGTTCCGTGAGAAGATGGCCAGTCCCATTGCGGATGCGTCCTACGGGGGCCGTATCGAAGATGTTATTGAGCCGCGGGAGACGAGACAGCGCCTCATCCGGGCTCTGGACTTGATGAGGGGCAAAAGGCGCCGCGGCTACCCCAAGCGGCATGGCAATATGCCTTTATAAGAGCATTCAGCTTTCAGCCTTCAGCATTCAGGATTCATCGTTCGTCGTTAGAGACCGGGAGGTGATGATGCCTCGCAAGAAACGTCCGGACCGAAGAAAACGAGCTCTGATCGCGGCCGCGGCCTACATTGCCTATGGCGGCCGGCGGGCCAGCCGGCCCAGGCGGAGGGCTGGCTTTTCCGGATGGAGCAGGTCGGCCAAGCTGGGCTATTGGGGACTTATCGAGGAGCCGCGCGGCAAATGAAGAAGTTGCGCGTCACCGTAGAAGGAGAGACCTACGAGGTGGAGGTCGAGGAGGTGGCGGAGGTGGCGGAGGCGCCGGCCACTCGTCAAAGTGAGTCCAGGGGGACCGCGCAATGGTTGCCGCCAGTGGCAGAAGGGGCGGTGCTCGCGCCCATGCCGGGGACCGTCATGATGATCAATGTGAGCCGCGGGGATATCGTGAAGGTCGGCGATACCCTTCTGGTGATGGAGTCCATGAAAATAGAGACCCCCATCGCCTCGCCCAGGGCGGGCAGGGTGAAGGATGTTCTCGTGACCGCTGGCCAGTTTGTAAGGACGCGCCAGCCGATGGTAATGATGAATGTTGAGTGATGAATGCCCGTCCACAAAGTCCACTTGATCCGTTGGATGATAAACGGGTCTGACCGCTGCAACCTGATAGCTCGCAAGAGGAGGAAACCAGAATGTCGGATAAGCGGATACGAGTGCTCATTGCGAAGCCCGGTCTGGACGGCCATGACCGTGGCGCCCGGGTCCTGAGCCTGGGGCTCAGGGACGAGGGGATGGAGGTTATTTACACGGGGCTGCGCCAGACGCCGGAGAATATCGCGCAGGCAGCGGTCCAGGAAGATGTAGATGTGGTGGGCTTGAGTTGCCTCTCCGGCGCCCATCGCTACCTCTTCCCGGAGACGGTGAAGCAGTTGAAGACGCGGGGCGCCGACGATGTTCTGGTCATCGCGGGAGGGATTATTCCGAAGGAGGATATTCCCTTCCTCCGGGAGAGCGGCATCAAGGCCGTCTTCGGGCCGGGCACCGCCATAAAGCAGATCGCCGATTACATAAGGGCAGAGGTGAAGAAGTAATGGATCTGGTGGAGAAGATGCTCGGGGGCGCCCAGCAGCCCCTGGCTCGACTCATATCCATGGTCGAGAGAGACGCCCCCGAGGTGCCCGAGATAATGAAGCTTATCTATCCTCGCACCGGTCGCGCTCACGTTATCGGCGTCACCGGGCCGCCTGGCGGCGGCAAGAGCACGATCGTGGACAGATTGACCCACGTGATGCGGGGCCGGGAGCTCACCGTAGGCATCATAGCTGTGGACCCCACCAGCCCCTTCTCCGGCGGGGCCGTTCTTGGCGACCGCATACGCATGCAGCAGCACTACCTGGACAGCGGCGTCTTCATCCGGAGCATGGCCACTCGAGGCAGCCAGGGCGGGCTGCCACGTTCCACCAAAGGGGTGATAAAGCTGCTGGATGCTTTCGGCAAGGACATCGTTCTCATTGAGACGGTGGGCGTCGGCCAGACTGAACTGGATGTCATGGGCTCCGCTGATACTGTGGTAGTGGTCCTGGTGCCGGAGGCAGGCGATGCCATACAGACGATGAAGGCCGGGCTAATGGAGATCGCGGATATCTTCGTGGTCAACAAGGCCGACCGCGGCGGCGCAGACTACCTCAAGGCGGAGTTGGAGGCGATGCTGCGGATTGGCCCCAGGCCCGGCTGGCAGCCGCCGGTGCTCCTGACCCAGGCCAACAACGATGTTGGCGTCGCGGAGCTCTACGAGAACGTTGAGAAGCACCGGAGAGCCATGACGGAATGCGGAAAGCTGGTGGAGCGCAGACGGGAGCAGCGCGAAGCAGAGTTCCTCCAGGTCATCCGCGAGAAGGTGGAAGGCAGACTGCTTGAGCTGGTCAAGAAGAACGGTCGCTTAAAGGCGTCGTTGGAGGCGGTTGGCGCAGGAACACAGGACCCCTACTCCGCCTCGCTGGAGATAATTAACAACAAAGCCCTCTTGAATAGCTGGATCCACGAGCTGGAAGAGTAGGGAACGCTGCTGTGGAGGGCGGCGGCTCGCCGCCGCTATTCAGAGCGCAGGCATGCCTGCCAGACCTCCGAGGTCTCAAAGACCTCGGAGGTCTACATGGACAACCCCTACGTGTAACAAGCGGGCGCTTTGCCTCCTTTGCCCTTCGGTCTGGCCGCGCCGACAAGCTCCTTTATGTCTCCGATGCCCGCCTCTTCCATGAAGCGTTCTATGCCTTCGATTATGTCGAGGCATACCCGTGGATTAACGAAGTTCGCGGTCCCCACCTGCACAGCCACCGCCCCGGCCATGATGAACTCCAGGGCGTCGCTGGCGGTGGATATCCCTCCGCAACCCACGATGGACGCCTTGACCGCTCCCGCTACGCGATAGACCATGTGCAGGGACAGGGGCTTGATGGCCGGTCCGGACAGGCCCGCGACGACGTTGGCGAAGACGGGTCGCCGCCGTGTGACGTCTATGGCCATGCCGACGAAGGTGTTGGTCAGGGAGATGGCGTCGGCCCCGGCCTCCTCCACCGCTTGCGCCACCGCCACTATGTCCCCCACATTCGGCGACAGCTTCACCATCATCGGAAGGGTGGTGGCCTCCCTGACGGCCGCCGTGACCTCAGCCGCCAGCTCGGGAAGCGCCCCAAAGGTCATGCCGCCCCGGGCTACGTTGGGGCAACTGATATTCACTTCGATCCCGCTGACGCCCGGCACGTCCTCCAACATGGCGGCCAGGCGAGCGTATTCCTCAGGGTGCTCTCCGGCGATGTTGACTATCACCGGCGCCCGCCATCCGGACCAGATCGGCGCCCTCTGCCTTATGAGCGCCTTCACGCCGATATTCTGCAGGCCGATGGAGTTCAGGACGCCGCAGGCCGTTTCCACCAGCCTTGGCTGAGGATTGCCTCGCCTCGCTCGCAGGGTCGTGCCTTTGCAGATGATGGCGCCCAGCTTCTGGATGTCCACAAACCGGGCGTACTCTGTCCCGTATCCGAAGGTGCCCGATGCCGCCATGACGGGATTGGGCAGCAGCAGGCCGCGCTTGCGGTTGGCGGCAAGCTCGACGGCCAGATTCAACGTGCGCCTCCCTGATTGTACCGGTTCATGGCGCTAATGATGCCCTCCCTCAGGACGCAGAGGATGACCTCATTCACCCACATACAGACCTCTTTCATCACGGCCGTCTCGTCTGGCGTGAAGCTGCTCAAGACATAGTCTATCACATCTTCGCCTGTCCTCTTGCCGGCCTGGTCTTCCCCGGGGCGTCCGATGCCCACCCGGATCCGCGGAAATTGCCTCTCGCCTCCCAGGGAGGCGATTATCGATTTAATCCCGTTGTGGCCGCCAGCGCCTCCCCTCTCACGAATGCGGATTCTGCCCAAGGGCAAGTCCAGGTCATCGTGGATGACCAGGAGGTCCGGCAGAGGCAGGCGGAAGAAATGGACCATAGGTCCCACGGCGTCGCCGCTGCGATTCATGAAGGTCTGGGGCTTGGCCAGCATTACCTGTTGGCCCTCAACCATTCCCGTGGCTATTCGCGAGTTGAACTGACGTTTCCCGAAGCCGAGCCCATGCTTCTGGGCGAAGGAATCCAGGCACTGGAAGCCCACGTTGTGGCGGCTGCTTGCGTATTCCCGTCCCGGGTTGCCCAGACCTACGATGAGTTTCATGCTATCGGCGCAAAAGAGAGACGAGCAGCGCCACAGCGGCGGCCAGGACAGCGAAAGCGGTCCCCGCAAGGAAGGCATACACCCAGGGAGTGAGGTTGACCGGCTCTGACCGGCCGATCGCTGAAGGCGTCGCGGTGGGCCTCGGTGTAGCGGGCGTCGCCGTGGGCGACAGGAACAAGGGAGTTACTACTGGCGAGCCTATGGCCAGCGTTGGCAGCGGCGTCGGCGTGTCCGTGGGTCGCGCCGTAGGAGTAGCTGTGGCTGTGGGCTGGGTGGCCGGCGTCGGGAGGGGGGTGGGCGTTGAAGTGGGCGAGGGCGTCGGGGTAGCCGGCTGCACGACTCGATCGCGTTCGCGGAACTCCACCCGGATGCGCCTCTGCCCGTCGACGGTTATGGAAGCAGGCTGGCTAGGGAGGTTGATAGGTTGGATTGCGTAGTTGCCAACGTTGAGGATGAAGTGGAACACGCCTCCCTCCACTGTAGTCGTCACCGCTTCGAAACCGGGCGCCGTGGCCTTCACAGGGATTCCACTCATCCCCGCCCCCGCCCTGTCGACGACTATGCCGCCGACGTCCTGAGGCGTTGGGTCCGGCTTTTGCAGGGGCATATAGATGACCTGTGAGGCGAAGACAGTGGCGCTCGGTGTGGGGGTCTGCAGCGCCGGAGTCATACGGGGCCCCGATTCCGCCACCGGGGTCGCTATTAGCAGGAAAAGGGCGGCCCATGAGAGGGCAAGCGGGCCCCTGACAGACCTGGCAAGCGTTCTCTCCTTCTTGCTTCCCGTCCCGACCCTGTCCCGACTGAAGTCGGGACGCGTCGGGACTTCTTGCTTCCTGCTTCGCCAAAGCAGCAAGCCGCTGCCGCGCTTAATAAGCATTCCTTCCCCTGAAAATCTCAACTATGGTACGGGCGATTATCTTCAGGTCCAGCCAGGGCGTCCAATGTTCCACGTACCAGAGATCGTAGGCGGTGCGCTCCTCTATGCTGACGTCGCCCCTGAGGCCGTTGACCTGCGCCCAGCCGGTCAGCCCCGTCTTCTCTTTGTGGCGGTCCAGATAGCGCGGAATGCGCCGGCTGAACTGCTCGACGAAATGGGGGCGTTCCGGCCTCGGCCCGACGACGCTCATCTCACCGATGAGGACGTTGACCAGCTGCGGCAACTCGTCCAGCGACAGACGCCGGAGGAGGCGGCCCACGGGCGTTGCGCGGGGGTCTTCCGCTTTGGCCCACACCGGCCCGGTGTCCCGCTCCGCGTCGACCCGCATCGACCGGAACTTAATCACGGGGAAAGGCTTGCCGTCCAGCCCCACCCGCTCCTGGACGTAGAACACTGGTCCTTCGGATGTCAGCCTGACCAGGAGGGCCGTCAGCAGCATCAAGGGAGAGAAGATCAGCAGAGCCGCAGAACTCATGATGATATCCATCGCCCGTTTCAGGGTCAGATTCCAGCCGCGAAGCGCCACATCTCTGACGCTGAGCATGGGCAACCCCTTGAGGTCGTCTATGGAGACCTCCGACGAGATAATCTGAAACACATCCGGGAAGACCTTGATATCCACCTTCTCGCGTTCGCACCGGTAAACGATGTCCATTATCTGCAAGTGCGACAGCGAAGGCTCGGCGATAATAACTTCATTGATGCGGTGCTGGTGGACAATGGACCCTATCTCCTCGATCCCGCCCAGGCATTTCAGCCCGGCGCGCTCGGTGGAACTCACACCGTTATCGCGGATAAAGCCGGCAGTGCGATAGCCCGATTCCGGCGATTCACGGATCTTCTCGGCGATGTTCCGCCCCAACTCGCCGGTCCCCACGATGAGGACGCGGCTTTCGGCCACTCCCGCGCGGAAGAGCACGCTGCGGATCCAGTACTGGCAGACTCTGGCTACCCAAATGAAGGCGACAGATAATACCCAGGTTAGCGCCAGGACGACACGGGCGTATTCAAAGTCCCGCGCGAAGAGGGCGGTGGCGGCCAGGGAGATCACGGTGGCGATGGATACGGCCGTGAAGACTTTCTGAAACTCATCGATTCGGGATATGTGTCTTCTGAACCGGTAAAGGCTTCGAAAAGCGAATACGAGGGGCACGGCAAGACCCTGAATCAGGATCAGGCCGGAATAGGCTTGCAAGGGGTGCAACACCGTGAAGGGGATCCATCCCGTGGTGAAGCGGATATAGTAAGCGACGAGCACGGCCAAGATGGCCATCAGAACGTCGAGGGCTATCATGGTGAGAGTCAAGAGGGGGTAGAGTGGGCCTTTCACTGCTGGGATCAAACCTCGACGTAAGCGCGGATCCTGGCAGGCGCGGCCAGCAGGGGCTCGATGGCCGCTTCGATTTCGGCGCGCTCCGCGCTGCCTTCCCACGCCTTCCAGTCCGCAGCCCGGTGCCAGGCGCTGATGACGATGCGGATGGTGGGGTCATCCACCGCCGCCAGGGTCTCCCCGGAAATGTAGCCCGGCTGCATCAGGGCGTGCGCCCGCAGCTTCCGAAGCATCATGACCAGGTCCGTTTCATGTCCCTTCTTGGCTTTGCGCTCGATGATGACTTTCACTGCCATCGCTCTCCCCTTTTGTGCGATGATTTGGTGGTCGCCGCCAACTTCGCTCTGCCCTCGCCTTCGCCACTGGTGTTTCTCACCTCTTGGCATTTGGCGCAACAACCACACCGGCGTGAACTAGCCTCCTGAGGATCGGAAGTTGTATCTTGCCATGCCGATTGTGGTCCCTGGCATTCGTTAGCTCATCCCACCGTGTCCGCTCTCCATCGGTTAGGTGAGGCAGTTGCCTGAGGTCATTCAAGGGGTGCATGGTCTTAGATGAGTCACTGGCCAGGTACCATGAGTTCTTCCCCTGATGACCCCTACCATCGCCAGAACTAGTGGCCGACCTGTCAGGCATGTTGCGACGACGAGTACTATGGGACGTACCTGTGCTAGAGAGCCGTGCGTGGGGAGGAGCGCTAGTCAGAGCTATGATGTTGGCCTTGACCAATCGGTTCAGCACGGGGAGCTGAATCTTGGCATGCCGATTGTGGTCTCTGGCACTGTCCAATTCATCCCATCTAGCCAATTCCCGTTCGGTCATATAGGAACTAACCAACTTGCGGAGCTCGCCAATTCCGTGTGGGGTCTTAGTGGCATCCGATATTAGATACCATTGGTTGGACCGCTTAGCGATAGTTCCGGACTTAGCGGTCCCTTTATCAATAGAGATGAGCGAGACGGCAGTGACAGGCAGCGTTAGGCGTTCTCTATTGTTGACCAGAAACTCTCTCAGGACCTCGTCGCCGGGTCGGTAAGTACAGAGTTCCTCGGTGGCTTCGCTAAGACGACCGAGCAAGGAACCGTCGCCGTCAGAAATCATTCTGTTCCAGGCTTTCGGAAGCGTCTGACTAATTGTACGCACCTGTTCCTGTTCTCGTTGCGTTTTCTCCGCGCTCTCGACTGCCTTGCCAGACGCCACACTCTCGCGGGACAGGAAAGCCTGCAGTCTCGAAGTCGCAACTGCCGGTTCATCTTTCAAGATGTCGACCACGCAGAATCGCCTTTCTGCCCAGTCGCCGGGGCGCAAAGGCAGGTACAGGTACCAGAGAGAGCCATTAGTGAGAACACCGAGACCGATGCCGCGCCGAAAACAATAACTCAGGAGTTGCTCTTCATGGGACTCCAGCCGTTCTCCCATCTTCTTTGCTTCGATAAAGACCTTGTCTTTCCCGTCGGCTCTCAAGCAGTAGTCGGGTCTTCTGTCTCCGACAGCGTATTCACACAACACCTCGTTTGGGTCGTGAATGTCCCACCCAAGGACCCCCAGCATTCTCTCTACCACCGCCTGCTTTGTTTGTTGCTCCGACAAGTAACGCTGGCCAGGCAGCCATTCCCGGAGATGCTCGATCGAGGGCAGCAATCCGCTTTGCCCACCCGGAGCCTCAGCGGCTGCTGGGTCCGGTTGCAGGACGGCATTTCTGAGCCTCTCCACCTCTGCAGCTTCCTTCAGCCCGGCGGAAGCGAGAATTTGCCACATTTGGTAAAGCGCGTCCGCCACATCATCGGCCAACATGTCTCCCGAGCGGGGGTGAGCGTACTCATTGCGTGCGACCGACACTCGCATCAGCCATGAGAGGGTCTTCTTGTAGTTCGGAAATATGCCCCGGAGGGCGCCATCGAAGTTGCCCGTGACTACGCGCTCCAAGTGGGGGGCATCTAGGTGGTCTATCTTGTCCCTCTCGGGGCTCCGCTTGACGTTCAGTTCCACGTTGGTGCGCTGCTCGCCGGCGAGAGCTTTGATGACCCCTGCTTCCCACCAATTTCCGTGGTAGAAGGCTGTCAACTTCTCTTTCAGGAAACGCCTCATGGAGTCGGTATAGAGCTTAAGCCCTTGGCCAAGAGCTTCATAATTCGGTTCCTGCACGTCAGCACCTCCGGGGGGCAACGCTAGCAGCGGTGTCTCACCTCTCCTGTCTAGCTCACCCTCTTGAACTCCTCAGGGCGGAGAAGATTACGAATGTAAGCCATCATCCCTTTGGCGTAGATGGCCCCCACGATGAGCCACCCCATCAGAAAGAAGGTCTGTTTCGCATAGTGCTTGCGGTAGAAGATCAGCATGGCGCGGTAGAACTCGACGGTGGCGCGGTAGCTGCGCTGGCGGCTGCTGGCCCCTTTGTGGTGGACAACGGTCACCTCCGGGCAGTACACTACCTTCCAGCCCTTCTCCTTGATGCGGAAGGCCCAGTCCAGGTCCTCGCCATACATGAAGAAGCTCTCGTCCAGCAGGCCGGCTTGCTCTATCGCCTCTCGCCTGACCAGCATGAAGGCGCCGACCACGGAATCGACCTCGCAGCTCTGGTTCGGATCGAGATAGGTGAGGTTGTAGCGGGCGAAGCGCCGGCTACCGGGGAAGCGCCGGCTCAGCCCCAGCATCCGGTAGAAGGACACCTCGGGCGAGGGGAAGCTGCGCCGGCAAGCCAGGTCCAGGCTGCCATCGGGGCGCACCAGCTTCGGCCCGGCTATGCCCGCCTCCGGGCGCGCCTCCATGAAGTCCAGCATCTTTCGCAGCCCGTCAGGGGGCAGGACCGTGTCCGGGTTGAGGAGGAGGACGTAGGCGGGGGCCAGGGGCCTGGGGTCGGGGGTCGGGGAAGGGGACGGTCTGACGCGTCCGACATGTCCGACAGGTCCGACTGTCTCTCGCTCGCGCTCAGGGCAGCAGGCATCCTCCCCAAACCCCGCCCAGCGCAGGCCAATATTGTTGGCCGAGGCATAGCCGCCATTCACATCGCGCTCGATAAGAGACACCTGGGGAAACTCCGACTTCACCATGGTAGCGCTGCCGTCGGCGGAGCAGTTGTCCACTACGCAGACCTGGAAATCCACGCCCTCGCTGGCGAAGAGCGAACGGAGGCATTCCCCAAGCAGGTCGTGGACGTTAAAGTTAACGATGATTACGGACACCTCCGGCATGGGTCGTCAGACTCCCCTTTCGCGGAGAAGGGATAAGAACTCCTCCTCGTTGAGTACCTTCGTCCCCAGGGCCTGCGCGCGCGCCAGCTTGGAGCCAGGGTCGGCGCCCACCACCAGATAGGTGGTCTTTCGCGTGACGCTGTCACCGGCCTTGCCGCCCATTGCCTTGATCTTCGCCTCCGCCTGCTCACGGCTGGAACTCTCGAGTCTGCCGGTGATGACGAACTCCATCCCGGCCAGAGGCAACTCCCTGGGGGCCTCCTGCTTCTCTTCCAGCTTCACGCCAGCGAGCCGCAGCTTTTCGACGATCCGGCGGTTGGGCTCCTGCCGGAAGAAGGACACTATGCTCTGGGCGAGCTTGGGGCCAATTGAGGGTATGGAAAGCAACTCCTCCTCGCTCGCCTGGGCGAGCTGGTCCAGGCTGCCGAACTGGGAGGCCAGAAGCTCGGCGGTCTCGCCGCCGACGTGGCGTATGCCCAGGGCGAAGATGACATTCGCCAAGGGCCGGTCTTTGCTCTTCTCGATGGAGGCGAGGATATTCTCCGTGCTTTTCTCCGCCAGCCGTTCCATCTTCAAAAGCTCTTCCCGGGTGAGGTAGTAGATGTCACCGGCATCTTTGATGAGGCCGGCGTCGAGCAGCGCGGCGGTCATCTGCTCTCCCACGCCCCGAATGTCCATAGCTCCCCGGGAGACGAAGTGCTTAATACTCTCGTAGATTTGCGCGGGACAGGCCGTATTGGTGCAGTAGGACATGGCCTCGCCCTCGGGACGCACCACCTCCGAGCCGCACACGGGACATCGCCTGGGCGTCTCGAAAACCCTCTCTTCTCCAGTCCGCCGGCTCACCACCGGCCCGACCACCTCCGGTATCACCTCGCCGGCCCGCTGCACGATGACGATGTCGCCGATGCGGATGTCCTTGCGCCGGATGTCGTCCTCGTTGTGGAGCGCCGCCGACCGGATAGTGACGCCGCCCACCGCCACCGGCTCCAGGACGGCGTAGGGGTTGAGGCTGCCCGTACGCCCCACATTGATGCCGATGTCGATAAGCCGGGTGGTGCCCTGAGTGGCCGGGAACTTATAGGCGATAGCCCACCTCGGCTCCCGGCCCACGGCGCCCAACTGCTCCTGTAGTGCAATGGAGTTCACCTTGGCCACCACGCCGTCCGTCTCATAGTCCAGGTTTTCGCGCCGGTGGACCCAGCTCTGGTAATATGTCTCCACGTCCTCGATTTCCTCGACGTGGGCATTCAGCGGATTGACCTTGAAGCCCAGTGATTTCAGGTACTCCATGATCTCCCAGTGGGTGGGAGGCACGGGGCTTTGGCTCCAGCCCAGGCTGTAAACATAGATGTCCAGGGGCCGGCGAGCGGTGATCTTGGGGTCGAGCTGGCGCACCGAGCCCGCGGCGGCGTTCCTGGGATTGGCGAAGAGGGGCAGTCCGGCGCGCTCGCGCTCTGCGTTCAGCTTTTTGAAGCCGGCTTTAGTGAGGAAGACCTCTCCGCGCACTTCGAAGCGCCGGGGGGCATCCCTGGGCAGCGTCAGCGGAATGCTCCGAATGGTCCTCAGGTTCTGAGTGATGTTCTCACCTCGGAAGCCGTCGCCGCGAGTGGCACCGGTGGCCAGTCGTCCGTCCTCGTAGGTGAGGGCCACGGCCAGCCCATCCATCTTCAGCTCGCAGACGAAGTCCTCGATGGGGTACTTGACGATGTTGGAAACCCTTTTGTGCCAGGCCAGCAGCTCCTCGTGATCGAAGACATTGCCCAGGCTGAGCAACGGGACAGGGTGCTCCACCACGCCGAAGGCCTCCACCGGCGCCGCGCCCACCCGTTGCGTCGGTGAATCGGGCGTGACCAGCTCAGGGTGTTCGCCTTCCAGCCGGATGAGCTCCAGCATCAGGGCGTCATACTCGGCGTCGCTGATCTCCGGGCTGTCCAGCACGTAATAGCGATAGTTATGGTAGTTGATCTGCCCCCGGAGCTTTTCGGCTCTCTCTTTGACGCCATAGAGGTCTACCATCGGTGGTTCCCTCGGTCGTAGGAAGGACGCTAAATTCGATTATTGCTAGGCTAGTATATCACAGGGTAGGGGCCCAGAAAAGGAGACGAAGAGAGGCCCCGTCAGCGCGCTTCCGCTTGACTCGAATCCTGGTTGGAGCTAACATATATTCCTAACCAGCCGCTCGGATGGTTTTCCTGGGTGGGGGATGTTGTTGTCGAGGGTCCTGGTCGTTATCCCTGCTTACAATGAGGAACAGGGCGTTGGGGAGGTAATTCGCCAGGTGCGCGGTTGCTTGCCCGACGCCGATGTCTTGATAGTTGATGACGGCTCAACGGACAGAACCGCCCAGAAGGTGCTCGAAGAGGGTGCGATTCTCCTAAGCCTCCCCTACAACCTGGGCATTGGCGGAGCGGTTCAGACCGGCTATAAGTATGCGGCGCAAGCCGGCTACGAGATAGTGGCCAGGGTCGACGCGGACGGCCAGCACGCGGCTTCCGGGTTGTCGCGCCTCATAGAGCACGTCAGAGCCGGGGATGCAGATGTGGTGGTAGGCTCCAGGTACGCCCGGGACTCAGGTTATCGAGGCAGTTTCCTCCGTTTCCTCGGGACCAAGATCTTCTCCGCCCTGGTGTCCATCGCCATCAGACAGAGAGTGACCGATGCCACCTCGGGCTTTATTGCCATGAAACGCCCGGCGGTGCAGTATTGCGCTCGCGATTACCCCTTGGACTACCCTGAAGTGGAATCATTGATCACACTGCACCGAGCGGGCTTCAGAATCAAAGAGGTCCCGGTGCAGATGAATCCGAGGCGCGGCGGTAAATCGTCCATCAATTGGACCCAGGCGACCTACTACATGGTAAAGGTGCTCATAGGCGTCTTCGTGGGCTCCATACGGCGGGCCGCTCGCAGGAAGGAAGCGGTATGACCAGAATTCAAATGATCGCCATCATCATCTCGGTGCTGCTGCTGATAGTGATAGTTGAGCTGGTCAGACGTAAGAGGCTGAGCGAAGGCCACTGCATACTGTGGTTGCTCGCCGGAACGGCCCTCCTGGTTCTATCCGTCTGGAACGGGGTATTGGAATTCGCGGCGGAACTGCTGGGCATATATTTCCCTCCCATGGTGCTTCTAGTGAGCAGCCTGGGGTTCTTTATGCTCATCCTCCTGCATTTCTCCACCGTGATCTCGCAGCAGACGGAACGCGACAAGGAGCTGGCACAGAGACTGGCCATACTTCAGTTCGAACTCGACAGCTTGAAGCATGGCCAGAAGGCTTCGGACAACAGAAGAAACGATCACGATGCGGACGCCGCCAGCCCATATCCGATAACCCCCTCCCGATCTGCCAGTTCCCTACCGACGGACGGGCCGCAGGCCATCTAGGCGCGACACATGGCTACGTGGACGAAAGGCGTCATGACACGCACACTTCTCCTCTTGCTGTTTCTCATTGTTCTCGCCTTCGCAGTGAGAGCGGGGGCCATTTCTCTTTTGCCCGGCAATGAGCTTAGCAACGATTACAAGCGGCTCTACTCGCCGATGGCGGTCAATATCCTTAACGGCAACGGTTTGTCCATCTCCGCGGGGCAGCCGGACTACAAGCTGGTGCCGCTATATCCACTGTTCCTGACCGCCCTTTATCTCTTCTTCGGCGCCGATATCAACATACGCATGGTGCTGGCCCTTATGAGTGCGATCACCTGCATTTTTGTCTACCTGATTGCGAAGCGGATTTTCGGCGGCAAAGTCGCCTTGCTGTCCACGCTCGCCTTTGCCGTCTATCCCCCCCTGGTCCTCCTGCCCTCCATAGGGAGCGCCGACACCCTGTTTGTCCTTCTGAATCTGGCATTCGTCCTGTACGTCGTCAAATTCTTCGAAACACCATCGTGGCGCACCGGTATCATCGCCGGAGCGCTCTTGGGGCTGGCGGGCCTTACCAAGCCCATCCCCATCCTCCTGCCCCTCGTACTGCTGACGGCTTTCGCGATATATGCTCGGCGGAGTCTGAGCTTCGGCCAACAAGCCAAATTCGCTGGCCTGCTTCTCGCCTTCCTGCTGACTATTTTCCCTTATTCGCTCCGGAACTACCTGGTATTCCAGGAAGCTTTCATTCTGAACGTGAGCCGGATCTCGCTGGGCGATCAGCTCTTCGTGGGGACCTTGGAGAGCCAACTTCGGGCCAACCCGGACGATACCAGGTCTTCTGTTCAGTACTGGGACGAGTGGCGACAGGCCATCACCCAGGAAGCTGGCCGGGAGGTGACTGACAAGCAAGAGCAAGGCTCCATCTTGACCACGGTGGTCGCCAAGAAACTACTGCAGGAGCCGCTCGACTTCCTGCGCCTCTTGCCCAGGAAGTTTCTCAGGTTCTGGTACGCCTCAGATTCCGGAAGGTACGACACGATATTCATGTTCCTGCAGGGGATAACAGTGCTGACCGGACTGGCTGGCCTGGCTTTGTTCCTGCGCACGGAGGGCTGGAGGCGTGCTTTCCCTTTGTTCCCAGCGCTGCTATACTATCCTATTATCCATACGATGTCTTTTCCTTTGGCCAGATACAGCATGCCCATAATGCCTCTCGTGATGATGTTCTCCGCCTACACCATCGTTGGGCTTTTCAATGCATCAAGAGCCTACCTGGGCAGGTTAGAGGTTAGAGGTTAGAGGTTAGAGGTTAGAGGTTGTAGGTTGTAGGGGATTGGAGGTTGTAGGGATTAGGGGCCGGGGGAGGCCCTATGACCTATTCCCTAAAACCTATAACCTAGCCGAGAGGTCGGGGGAGGCCCTATAACCTAATCCCTGGAACCTAGAACCTAGGGGGCAGGCGCGACAGTGAAAGTACTCGTACTCAATCCACCCTTCAAAGGCAAATACTCGCGGACCTCGCGGAGCCCCGCCGTGACCCGCGGCGGTACGCTCTATTATCCCTTCTGGCTGGCGTACTGCACCGGCGTTCTCGAACAAGCCGGGCACCAGGTGCAGCTATTGGACGCCCCGGCAGAAGACCTTTCGACTGAGGCGGTGGTGGATCGAGCGGCCGCCTTCAACCCCGACCTCATAGTGGCGGATACGACTACGCCGAGTATCTACAATGATGTCGCGGTCGTCGCCCGGGTCAAGCTGGCCTTGCCGAAGGCCTTTGTCGTGCTCGTGGGCACCCACGCTTCAGCCCTTCCGGAGGAGACTCTGGCGCTGAGTCCCGGTATTGACGCCGTAGCCAGGGGCGAATACGATTACACTATCCGGGACCTGGCCCGGTGCCTGGAAAGCGGCGGCAATCTCGCCTGCGTGTCCGGGCTCGTTTTCCGGGACGGTGAGGATATCCGCTACAATGAAGCCCGGCCCCGCATCGAGGACCTGGACTCGTTGCCTTTCGTCAGCGAGGTCTATCGACGGCACCTGAATATTCGGAACTATTTCTTCGCCGCTGCCGATTATCCGATGGTGATGCTCATTACAGGCAGAGGTTGCCCTTTCCGCTGTTTCTTCTGTGTCTATCCCCAGACAATTCACGGTCGCAGGTACAGGCTGCGCAGCGCAGAGAACGTTGTGGACGAGTTCGAATACATTGCTCGGGAACTGCCTGAAGTCAGGGAGATTGGGATTGAGGATGACACCTTCACCGCCAACCGGCAGCGGACTAGAGACATATGCGAGCTGATTCTAAGTAGAGGGCTGCCTATCAAGTGGTATTGCAATGTCAGGGTTGACCTGGACCTGGAGACTATGCGGCTGATGAAAAGGGCTGGTTGCCGGCTCTTGACGGTCGGCTTCGAAAGCGCCGATCAGGAAGCCCTGAATCTCATGCATAAGGGCATAACCGTCGAACAAATACGGCGATTCGTGGAGGACGCCAGGAAAGCCAACCTGCTGGTTCACGGGTGTTTCATGGCTGGGAACCCCGGGGAGACCAGGGAGAGCCTGGAGAAGAGTCTTAGCCTTGCCAAAGAACTCAACTGCGACAGCATGCAGTTCTACCCGCTGATAGTTTACCCGGGAACGGAAGCCTATCAATGGGCTGAGGAGAAGGGCTTCCTGGCCGTCCAACGTTACGACGCATGGCTGCAGGAGGATGGTCACTACAGTTGCCTGTTGAACTCGCCTGAGCTTACCCGAGAGGACATCGCGTGCTTTTGTGATCGCGCTACTCGGGAGTACTATCTGAGGCCGCGTTACATTATGATGAAGGCAAGACGAATCATCGGGCACCCGGGCGAAATCAGGAGAACCGTTAAGTCGGCAGGAACTTTCTTCCGGTCGCTGTTTTGAGACGCTCGACCATGGTCCAGGCAGTGATATTGGCGGGGGGAAGAGGGACCAGATTGGGCCAGTTGACGGACGCTGTTCCCAAGCCGCTGGTGCGGGTGAAGGACAAACCCTTCCTGGAGCACCAGTTGGCCCTCCTCAAGAAGAACGGGATATCCCGCGCGTTGCTCCTCGTGGGCTATCTGGGCCACATGATCGAAGCGTATTTCGGGGACGGCAGCCGAATGGGGTTTGGCATCGAATATTCCTATGAGGATAGTCCGCTGGGCACAGGAGGGGCGCTGGCCAGCGCTGGCGAGAAGCTGGACGAGGAGTTCCTCCTGCTTAACGGCGATACTTTTCTGGATCTGGACTATCAGGACCTTGTGAAATACTTCGAAGCGCTGGACCGAATCGGCGTCGTAGTGGCCTACAAGAGTTCGGGCGGGGGTTTGAGGAGCAACTTGAGGCTGGGGGCGGACAACCGGGTCATCGGCTACAGCAAGGGCGGTGGCGAAGACATGCGCTTCGTCGACGCTGGCGTGTCTGTCTACAAGAAAAGCGTGCTGGATTTCATTCCCAAAGGCAGGGCGGTGTCGCTGGAGCAGGAGGTGTTCCCTCTGCTCATCGAGCGACAACAGCTTTGGGGCTATCCTTGCGAGCGGCCTTTCTACGATATGGGGACTTTTCGAGGGCTGGAAGAAGCCGGGAGGGTCCTGGAGTGATCATTGCTCGCGGGCCGGTCCGTATCAGCCTGGCAGGTGGAGGCACCGATATGCCCGCCTACTATGAGAAGCATGGTGGGGCGGTCATCAGTGCGACGATTAACAAGCACTTCTACGCATTCTATGAGCCCAGGGACGACTCCGCCATTCAGATCATCTCCTCCGATTTCCGCACGGTGCTAAGCGTGGATGACTTCTACAGCCTCAAATTCGGGGAGGGCTTCGATATCCCCTCCGCCGTAATCAAGCACTACAGGATTTATCAAGGTTCGGACCTTTTTATGGCCTCGGAGGTGCCGCCAGGAAGCGGGCTAGGCTCCTCCGGCGCTGTAACGGTCACCATGGTATGCCTCTGCGCTCATATCAAAAACGAGAAGATGACCAGGAGACAGATCGCCGAGGACGCCTACTTCGTGCAGAAGGAGATTCTGAACCTTCCCATCGGCAAGCAGGACGAATATGCTTCAGCCTACGGTGGACTCAACCTGATAGAGTTCCGGAAGGAAGGGGTGAGTGTCCACCCCCTCAAAATAGCTGAGGACACGAGGAAGAGGCTGGAGAAGAATTGCCTGCTGTTCTTTACGGGGCGAACACGAGAGGCTTCGGCTATCCTGCGGCAACAGGATGAATCGGCCAGGCGCGACGACTCCCAGGTCGTCGAGGCCATGAATAGGCTGAAAGAGGCTGCCTATCTTGTCAAAGCGGTTCTGGAAGAAGGTGACCTGGACCGCTTCGGTGAGCTCCTGCGGGAAAGCTGGGAACAGAAGAAAAGGATGAGCAAGGACATCTCCAACGAGACCCTCGACTCATTGTACGAGCTGGCGCGGGCGAACGGGGCTCTGGGGGGGAAGCTCACCGGGGCCGGCGGGGGCGGCTTTTTCCTCTTCTATTGCCAGGAGGAAAACCACCAGCGGCTGAAGGACGCCCTGGCCGTCCACGGAGTCAAGCCGCTGGATTTCAAATTCGAGAGCAAAGGCGTCACCATTCTGAACCAATCTTGAGCCTGATGAACGAGGAATTCGGATAGATCCGGATCAGGATGTCAGTGAAGTTGGACGAACCTGGTTTCGATGAGGGAATCTACGGTCAGTGGGAGCGCCACTGGCAAAGGGAGGACACCCGGAAGCTCACTCCGGTCGGTAAACTCATAACTCGCTCCAAGCAGAGGGCCTTGGCGGAGGTTATCCAGAAGCTGGACTGTGATAGCGTCATGGAGGTAGGCTGTGGGATGGGCTTCACCTTTGAGGTGATAAGCGCCTTCAAGCCGCAAGCCACCGGCATAGATGTTTCGGACTCGGCGGTGGCCACCTGTCGGAATAAGGGCTTGAACGTGCGCAAGGCGAAGCTGGAGGAGATAGCGGAGAAATACGATCTGGTGGTCTCCGATGGCCTGCTGGAGCACTTCCTGGATTTTGAGCCTTACGCCCTCCAAATGGCCAGGATAAGCAGCAAGTACGTGATACTGATCCAGACTGACCACGCTTCGTTGCTGACCAGACTGATGCTTTTCCTGGAAGGGGTTTTCCGCCAAGGGAAGAACGTGCCAGAACGCGACTACAGGATAGGGGATTTTGTGGGCGCCCTGCGCAAAGGGGGGTTTGAGCTCGTTGCCGACCACCCGCTCTTTCTAGGGAGCTTCAGGCTGCTAGTGTTCGAGAGGAAAGACAATTGACCCTAAAAAAGCTCTGGTTCAGGTTATCGCTTATATGGAAGTACGGCATAGTGGTGAGAAAGCCCATCTATGACTGGCGGGTCTTGAGGAACGTGCTGAAGGTCCGCCTGCTCGGTCGGCAGGTCCTGAGGGGAGTTGATTTCTCCATTGACTATAGATGCAACCTGAAGTGCGACCACTGCTTCGCCGAGAGGCTCAAGAGGCATGGCGTGCGGCAGATGTCTCTTGACGACTACAAGAGGGTCGTGGACGAGGCCATGCGCCTGGGTGCCTGCACCTTCTCTATTCAGGGCGGCGAGGTCTTTCTCAACCGTGACTATGAACGTATCCTGGAGATGTGTCGCCCTGGGATCAACCGCATAAACATCAGCACGAACGGAACGATGATCAACGAGGCAAGAGTGAAATCGCTGAAGAAGCTGGGCGTCGATTGTCTGAACATCAGCCTGGACAGTGGGATCGCCGAAGAGCACGATCAGTTCCGCGGCGCAGCGGGCACCTACGATAAAGTGATGAGGACTATTGAGCTCGCCAGCGCTCACGGCATTAACGTGAGCATAAATACTACTCTGTCTCACCAGTCCCTTCGCTCCCCGGGTTTGCTGAAGCTTCTGGGATTTGCCCAGGAGCGGAAGATCATGGTGAACACTTTGTTCGCCGCGCCGTCCGGGAACTGGGAAGGCAACAGAGATGTTATGCTCACTGAAGAGGACGTGGATTACTTCAAGGATTTAAGAGCAAAGTACCCGGTCATCACCAGGGACCTGGACAACAACTACCAGGAGCCAGGTTGTGGCGCGGTGAAGGAGATGTTTTACATATCACCTTATGGGGACGTTCTGGGCTGCCCCTTTGTCCACATCTCCCTGGGCAACGTCCTCGAAGAGCCTCTCGCTGTGGTCAGGCAGAGAAGCCTTCAGGGAGGTCCATGGGCCCATTACAACAAGAAGTGCTGGGCATCTGAAGAGCCGGCTTTCATCCGGAGATACCTGGCCCGCATAGAAGGGGAGACTGAACTGCCGGTAAGGGACGACGGTTTCTGGCAGGCCGATTCGCCTGTCTAGCCAACCGATGAGGAGAACGCTCTTCTGGCTGGGTCTCGCCTCCGTATCGCTGCTGGCCTCTATGAGCCTGCTCGTCCACGGTATCATCTCTCAAGCTGGGGCGAACGAGGTTCGAAAGGCGGGTGTCATCCTTGTCCTGGGTTCAAAGCCGGAGAGAGACGGCCAGCCGACGTCCATGTTGCGGGGGCGAGTTGAACATGGGGTGGCTCTTTACGGCCAGGGGTGGGCTCCCAAGCTCATGTTTGTGGGAGGATCGGTGGACAATACGGCAAATCAAGCGGAGATGATGGCAGCTCTCGCTCTGGGGCTCGGAGCGCCCCGAGAGGCAATGGTGCTGGAGGACAAATCGCGGACCACGTTGGAGGGCGCAAAGTTCTCCCGGGAGATTATGGCCAGGGAAGGGCTCGATTCAGCTTTGGTTGTGACCTCGGGCTTTCACATGGCGCGGGCGCTCAGAATCCACAGGGACTTGGGGCTCCTGGTTTACGGCGCTGTCGCGCCCCACGGCGAGGAAGGCCCGCCAGCGGACCGGGTGGGGTGGTGGCTGCGGGAGGTCGGCGCTGCCGCTCTTTACTACATGGGGATGAGCCCATGAGGCTATGACAGCCCTTATTCGCTATCGGCCCTTGAGGCTGGCCCTGTTTCTTGTCGGGCTTGCCCTCCTTTTTGGCATTGTCAACCACTACGGTTTCGAGCCCGTGTTCGCAACCTTGATGCGAGCGCAAGGTTGGTGGATCTTAGGGGGACTCGGCTGCTACTCCCTGGCGCTTCTATTGCGCTCATGGAAATGGCACCATCTGTTGCTTGTCTCCGCACCTGGGTCCCGAAGGCGCGATGCACTGGCGCTCTTTGTCCTGAACCAGGCGCTGGGGAATCTCACCCCGGGGCGAGCTGGAGAAATGATTGCTCCATTCATGATCCGACAGCGCACCAGATCGACAGTGGGCGGAGCCTTCGCGGTTCTCCTGGTCGACCGGTTCCTGGAGCTGAACTTCCTGCTTCTACTGATGGTTCTGGCGATAGTTTACTTTCTCAGCACCGGCGCCTTCCCGGACGTCGTGGCGCGGGGGAGCTTCATGGTCCTTCTGCTCCTGTCTTTGCTCGTGGCAATGATCGGGGCTTTTTCCTTCTCCGAGCGGACCGCGGGGGTCCTGCTCAGGGGAGTGAAAAGCTTGTCCAGAGGGACAGCCTCCGGAATGGTGCACAGTATGTGCCTTAAGGCGGAGCGAGAAGGTGAGAGCTTCTACCAGGCCCTGAAAGGTTACAAGACGGCTGGGGTTTTCCCCTTGCTGGTGTCGTTGACCGCGATGGCCTGGCTCCTGGAGCTACTGTCCTTCATCATGCTGGTCAATTCGGTGGGACAGATACCTTTCATGATCATAGCTGCCGGTCAAGTCCTGTCCTTTGCTGCCGGCCTGGTGAGCCTCGTGCCCAACGGGATAGGGGTTACCGCTTTGAGCTTTGTCTTCCTTGTGGACCTAATGGGATATCCCGGCGCCGTGGCGACTTCGGGAGCCCTGTTGGGCACCATCGTGAACTTCGGCCTGGTCATTCTTCTGGCCGCCATTTTCTCCTTCGCTGCCCCCCGCGTCGTGCCCGTTTCGGAGGAGAATCGGTGAAAGGGGTCACCGTACTCGTAGCCGTGAAGAATAAGCGCGACACCATCGAGGCCTGCTTGAGGAGCATCCTGGAGGTTGATTATCCTGTCGCGCGGGTGATGGTGCTCGATGGCTATTCCACCGACGGTACTTTTCAGGTGCTGCAACGCTTTGCCGACAAGGTGGAGATTCACCAACTGGAAGCCAACCTTTCGGCAACCTTCAACTGGGCCCTGGACAGGGTGCAAACCGAGTATGTGGCCTTGACCGATGCCGACTGCGTGGTTGCCAGGGACTGGCTCACGGAGCTGTTACGGCCCTTCGACGAAATCAACGGCCTGGCGGCCACGGCGGGGTACTGCGGCACGCCAGAGGGACTGTCCAACTTGCAGACCATGATCGGCCTGGAGCTGGAAAACAGGTTCAAGAGGTTCCCGCAGTACATAACCCGCGCCCCCACGATGAACTTGTGCGTCAAGACGGAAGCAGCGCGGAAGACCAGATTCGATGAGAAGCAAATCGTGGCTGTGGAGACGGACTTTGGCTACCGGCTGAGATCCCTGGGAAAGATATTCTATGCGCCCGGGGCCAGGGTCTGGCACTATCACCGGGCCAGTTGGCGGGCCTACTTCAGACAGCAGCGGGACCAGGCGAAGTGGGCGGTGAGGGTGGCATGCAGGCACCGGGGTAGGGCCCTGGGCGACCACATAAGCACACGATCGATGATTGCTCAGATTCCCTTGCTTCTCCTCGCCTTCGCCTTCTTGCCCCTGTCCTTGCTGGAGCCACGCATGCTGTTCGTCTCCAGTGCCCTGTTCTTGACAATACTGGGCCTGTATCTCAATAATATTCGTCAGTTCGCCTCGGCCGGGCCGGGATTGCTGCCCTTCCTCGGACTCTTCGCCTTCAGGAATATCGCCTGGGCGCTGGGAGTAACCGAAGGCTCAATTCTGCTGGTGTGGTCATATGCGAAGGGATCGGAAAACCGGGGGAAGTCTTGATGCCATGAAGATCGAAGCAGGGCGGCCCATCAGGGGCGGAACGCATACAGCTCAAAGATTCACTCAGCGCTACGTCGCAGAGCTGAAAGGATGCCTGGACAGTCTCCCCACTGAGGAGGTAGCGCAGGTGATCGATGTGATCTATGAGGCCTATACCAAGGGCAAGCAGGTCTTCATAATGGGGAACGGCGGCAGCGCGGCCACGGCGTCCCATTTCGCCTGCGATCTGGGCAAGGGGACCGTCATCGCGGGAAAACCGCGCTTTCGCGTCTTGAGCCTTAACGACAACATGGCTTTGGTAACTGCCCTCTCGAACGATATGGGCTACGACTGCGTATTCCGGGAGCAACTGGTCAACCTGGTCAGCGAAGGTGATGTGGTCATCGCCATTTCCGCCTCCGGCAACTCGGAAAACATCGTTCAGGCCATTGAGTATGCTAACTCGCGTGGCGCGATAACCGTGGGACTTCTGGGTTTCGGTGGGGGTAGACTCAAGGAGATGGTAACGTATGGTGTGGTTCTGCCGAGCAGAAGTTACGGTCTGGCCGAGAGTGTGCACCAGTTCCTGGAACACCTCATCACGGAGTACTTCCGGTTGAGGATTGCGAGACCTGGCTAGCTCGCCAGTTAGCAGGTACGATGCGAACGTTCAGCATCTTTCCGTAGGGGGGTCTCAGACCCTCCGCTACGCTTCCCCGTCCACCGCGTTGCGAATAAGTTCGACCCGCAGCACCCTGCCCTGTCGCGAAAGCTCCACGGCCACGACGTCGATGCGGCAGGGCGGCGGTTCGTCGAAGCGCTGGAGGTACTCCTCGGCCAGGGCCACCAGCTTCTGCCGCTTGGCCCTCGTCAGCGATTCCTCAGGGCTGCCGAAACTGTCGCTCCTCTTGGTCCGCACCTCGACGAAGACGAGGCAATCGCCGTCCTGGGCCACGATATCTATCTCGCCCAGCGGCGTCCGTGCGTTGGTCTCTTTGATGACGAAGCCCTGGCGAAGGAGGTGCTCGCGCGCTAGCTTCTCTCCGATATCTCCCAGGATTCTGCGTCTGGTGGGCATTTCGAAACCCTTCTACTGTAGTGGCTTCAGCACTTCGGTGGATTGCTCGTGCCGGAACGAATGGCTTGAACTGAACGCCTCCGGGGTGAAACACGGATGAACACAGAGAAATACAGATTGGGAGGTGGGCCGAACGGCGCTTGGAGTAGCATCAGAGTCAGCCCGTGCTCACACAGTGGACTGTGGTGAAAGCACATCCGAGTTCATCCGTGTCCATCAGTGGTTCTAACACATATCAGAGAAGCCGCTCGCGGAGGGGAGAGAAGGAGCGGCGGTGGATGGGGCAGGGGCCGAGGCGCTGAAGGCATTCGAGGTGTTCCGCCGTGCCGTAGCCCTTGTGCTGGGCGAAGCCGTAGCCCGGGTAGAGGGCGTCCATTTGCAGCATGATGGCGTCTCGCGTCACCTTGGCAACAATCGAGGCGGCGGCGATGGAGATGGAGAACTGGTCGCCGTCTATAATTCCTGTCTGAGGGTAGGGGAAGTCTTTCAGTGCGTAGCCGTCGATGAGGACGTATTGGGGCGGCTCTTTGAGGGACTCCAGCGCCCGCTTCGCGGCCAGGCGGATGGCATTCGTCATGCCTTCGGCATCGATGATTTCATTTGACGAGATACCGATGCCAGCCTCCGCGCCGCGCTGAATAAGCTTCAGGAGCGATTCACGCTTCTCTGCCCTAAGCTGCTTGCTGTCCCTGATCTCCCTGAGCCAGGAAGCCCGGCTGTTCCTGTGCAGGACGACAGCGGCAGCGACCACCGGCCCGGCCAATGGCCCCCGGCCCGCCTCGTCCACCCCGGCCACCCGCAGGTAGCCCTGGCTCCAAAGCTCCTTTTCTTCATCAAACGTGGGAACAGAGACCATTCGCCTTTTCCGCCCTAACGCTCTTGCTGGCATGCTAGCACGGAGACACCTGGGTTGTCAAAAAAAACCGCACTCCAAGTTCTGAGAGTCGGCGCGTTCCTTGACCCTTGCCTTATAATTAAGGTGTATGTTTGTCGACCGCGCTGAAATATGGGTCAAGGCAGGGAACGGGGGCAACGGCCGTGTCAGCTTCCGCCGCGAGAAGTTCGTGCCCTTCGGCGGCCCGGACGGCGGCGACGGCGGCGATGGCGGCAGCGTCCACGTCGAGGCTGATCCGGGCACGGCTACTCTGCGCGACTTCCGCTATCATCCCCGGCTGCGCGCAGAGCAGGGAGCAGATGGTCAGGGGGGCGACAGACATGGGAAGAAAGGCCAGGACCTGATTATCAAGGCGCCGGCGGGCACGGTGGTCAAGCGCCGGGAGGCAGATGGGAGCGAGATCGTCCTGGCGGACCTGGACGCGGTCGGTAAGCGTGTGCTTGTGGCGCGTGGGGGAAAAGGGGGACGGGGCAACGCCCGGTTCGCTACGTCGACAAACCAGGCGCCGCGTTTCGCCGAGAAAGGGGAGGCCGGGGAGGAAGCCCGGCTTCTCTTAGAGCTCAAACTCCTGGCGGATGTGGGGCTTGTAGGCCACCCGAATGTGGGCAAGTCCACTTTGCTCTCCGTTATTTCCGCGGCCAGGCCCAAAATAGCGGACTATCCCTTCACCACTAAGGAGCCGGTCCTCGGTGTCGTGGAGGCTGGTCACCGTAACTTCGTCGTCGCCGACATCCCTGGCCTGATTGAAGGCGCCCATCGTGGCCTGGGGCTGGGCCACGAGTTCCTGCGCCATATCGAGCGCACCCGGGTGCTGGTCCACATGGTGGACGGCTCCTCATCCGATCCGGCCGCCGACTACGCGCAGGTGAACAAGGAGCTGGCCCTCTTCAATCCAGCGCTGGCGGAAAGGCCGCAAGTCCTCGCGGTGAACAAGATGGACCTTCCGGACGTCCGGGGGCGGCAGCAGCAGCTCCAGGCCGAGCTCGGGAAGCTTAGGGCGCCTCTCTTTTTCATCTCAGCGGCTACGGGTGAGGGCGTAGGAGATCTCCTGAACAGGGTGGCCGAGACCCTCTCGCTCCTGGCGCCGCGGGTCGAGGAAAGGAAAGAGGGGGAGCTCGCTGTGCTTCGACCGCAGCCCGTCGGGGAGAGCGTGAAAGTGGCCAGGCAGGACGGCGTGTATGTGGTTGCTTCGCCGCGCGGGGAGCGGCTGGCCGCGATGGCCGACCTGGGGAATGTGGAGGCGCGCTCTCACTTGTGGCGGCAGTTCACCCGGATGGGGGTCGTTCGCGCCCTGAAGCGGGCGGGCGCTCAGCCAGGGGACAAAGTGAGACTGGGAGATATCGAGCTGGAGTGGCATTGAGGTGAGAATCGGCGTTTTCGGGGGGACTTTCGATCCCATCCATGTCGGACATCTCATCGCCGCCGAAGAGGTGTGGGTCAGAATGAGGCTGCAGAAGGTGCTCTTTGTGCCCACGGGGAGGCCCTGGCTCAAGTCCGACAGAGCGGTTACCGCCGCTGAGCACCGATTGACGATGGTGCGCCTGGCGGTGGCGTCCAATTCACGCTTCGAAGCGTCCACGGTGGACATCGACCGCCCGGGGCCATCCTACACGGTCGATACTCTGTCCGATCTGGGCCGACAGTTGCCAAACGCGGAGCTCTTCTTCATCGCCGGGCTGGACGCGGTCGCCGATATGCCCCGCTGGCGGGAGCCGGCGCGACTGGTGGAGATGTGCCAGATTGTGGGCATGAGGCGCCCAGGATGCACCGATCTCAACCTGGCCTGTATCGACGAGGCCATTCCCGGCGCCTCGCGCAAGATCATGATTGTCGACGTGCCGCAGATAGACATAAGCGCTTCTGATATCAGGAAACGTGTCGCTGAGGGCCTGCCCATTCGCTATCTTGTTCCGGAGGCGGTGGAGGATTACATCAAGCGGAACGGGCTGTACATCGGGTAGCCGTTGGTGGCCGCGTCGCATGTCCGTTTGTCCATCGCCTATCCGCTGTTGGCAGCACCCGGCCCGTTGTCACCGGCCGCGCGGAGGCCCCCAACCTTTGGTCGCTCTCTTTACTTTCCTCGCCAGGAAACCTAATATAGACTGCTTGAGAGCTCCGCTCCGCTTAGACAGGGAGGAGGACGGATGAAGACGTGGGTGTGCACCACACTGGCCAATTTCTTCGGCCCGATGCAGGGCGCCGCTCGGCTCTATGCCTACCTGAAGAAACAAGGACATGACGTCTCGCTGAAGGACTTCAATCAAGACGCCTACTTTGCCCTCCTCTCCCGCGCAAACCTGGAGCGCATCCTCGACAACATGAAATACATTCTGGAGCCGGTGGCGAGAAGCCGTCCCTTGCGCGAGTCCCTTGGATCCCTGCTCCTCCGCGGCTCCAACGACGCGATCAGGCAGGCGCTCGCCCGAAGCCTGCTGGGGCAAACTCCTTTGCGCCCGTTGTCGGCCGCTCCGGACATCCTGAGACGGCCCATACTGAGCCTCATCGAGTCGAAACTGACCCCTGATAACATTCTCTACGCGCTGCTGAGCGAAAAAGAGTCTGTGCTCTGCGAAATCGAAAGGGCCAGGCAGACCCTCGATGAGGGATGGTACTCTCTCTCGCCGCAAGACTTCCTCCGGCATTATCTTGCTCTCCTGTGCGGCAAGGCGATAATAGACACTGCCTACTTCCCGGCCCAACTCGATTTCGGTTTCGGTATTCACGGAACTGAGTACAATCCCAGAGTCAGCGATATCCTCCATGCCACCGAGGATGAGAGACACAACTACCTCCTGCCCTACTTCCGTGATGAGGTCCTTCCTCAGCTGAGGCAGGAGCGCCCGGAAATCGTCGGCATCTCGGTAACTCACACCAACGATTTCATACCGGCCTTCACACTGGCCTCGCTCATTAAGAAGGAAGACCCGGCCGTGCATGTAACTCTTGGCGGGTCTACCCTCACCGAGGTCGCCTTTCGTCTCGCTGAGAACCCAGCGCTGTGGGTCTTCTTTGACAGCTTGGTTCTCGGTCCTGGGGAGCGCGCCTTCAGCGCCCTGATAGAAGAGTTGCCGAAGGGCGGCGACCTGTCGCGGGCGCCGAACGTGATCTACAAACAGGGTGGCGAGATACGCAGGAGTGAGAGGACAGAGGAGTTCGACTTGAACGAGGCTTGCACGCCGGAGTTCGTCGGCGTCCGGCCTCAAAGCGGCTTGCCCCTGGAGGCGAGTAGCGGGTGCTACTGGGGGAAGTGCATATTCTGCTATTATCCCAAGCTGGGCACGGCGGGCATAAGCGCCGAGCACGGAAGCAGCCGGGTCCGCGACATCGAGCTGGTCATCAAAGATATGCAAACCCTTAAGGCCAAGTACGACCCTCTCTATGTCGGCTTCACCGATTCATCGCTGTCCCCCAGGCGCCTGGAGCAGATCGCTGAGCACAACCTGGCAGGCAAAGACCCCGTCAAGTTCTCCGCCTTCGTTCGTTTCGAGAAGCAGTTCGAGTCGCCGTCCCTCTGCAGGAAGTTGGCGGCAGGAGGTTTCCTGGGTGGCCAGATCGGGCTGGAATCAGGGTCGCAGCGAGTGAACGAGATTATCAACAAAGGCGTCGGCCTGAAAAGCGCTGAGGCCATCCTCAAGAACATGCGCGAGGCGGGCATCCTTATCCATCTCTACACGCTCATCGGCACGCCGGGAGAGACGGCAGCGGAATCGAAGATGACCCGCGACTTCATAAAACGGCGACGACGGGAGCTGACACTGGGCTGGCAGATCTACCCGCTCTGGGTCCTCGAACACGGGCCGCTGGCGGAGAGGGCTGGGGAGTTCGGCTTGACCATCAAGCCACTCGCGGATGACATCCTGGCGCAGATCACGGAGTATGAGGTGCGAGAGGGTTTGTCTCAGGCGGAGAGCACCAGCGAGGCGATCCGTCACAACGAGAGCCTGAAACGCTACTTGCACCCGCTGAACCGGATCATGGACATCGAGTCCCACAAGCTGTTCCTGCTGGCGCAGCACGCCAAGGGGATTGGTCTGGAGGAAGTGGCGCGGGTCTGCCGAAGATGAGGTGCTACGAGCCATAGTTGAGCCCCCAGGCGTTCCATGTCGAACTCGGGTTACTACGAACGATTTTGAACGCGCACGCGATAGCGCCCGGTGGGCAGCGTTCCCCAGTCCGTGCAGCAGTCCCCATGTCTGACCGACATCTGCCTGCCGTCCATGGCCGCGACAGTGCAGGCGGCAAAGCTTGGCTCAGGTACGGCATCCGGTGCTCTGCCGTTGTCAGTCTCTGGCGCTGATGTACCAGACTTTCAGCTTCACCTGAGGCAGCTGTCAGCTTTCAGCCGTCAGCGATCAACTTCCCGCTTCTCGCTCCGCGCTTCCCGCTTCGGCCTAGTGGTTCTTCAGCGCCCAATCGTAGGGGACTTCCTCGGAGTCCCAGGGCAGGCGGTACTCGTCGGGCTGGGCGGCGTTGTAGGCCCGGGTGGGGAAGTTGACGATGATGGCCGTCTCCACGCCGATGGTCTTGTACCCGTGCATCACCCCGGTCGGGATTCTCACCAGCACTCTGTTCTGCTCTCCGATAAAGAACTCCTCCACGGCTCCTTTGGTTGGCGAGTCCTCTCGGCCATCGTAAAGGACGAGCTTCACCATCCCTTTAACGGCAGTGATGAGGTCGTCCTGAAGTTTGTGGTAGTGCCAGGCGCGCACCACGCCGGGGTAGTTCAGGGACGCGTAGCACTGCCCGAAATGGCTGAAGACGTCGTCGTCTTCCCGCAGGAGTTCCACCAGAAGGCCGCGCTCATCGGGGTGGGGGATGAGCTGCTTAATCTGGATGCCGCTGATTTTCGGCAAGTCCTACCTCTCTGATTGCACTGGTTGTTTCCCACCCCCCGGTGGAATGGACGCAGTGGACGCGGCGGCTCCCAGACACCCTGGAAGGGGATAAGACCCCGTACTACGGTTGCTCGGCCCCTGCTTCTTAATTCCCGCTCCGCGCTCCTCGCTTCGCGCTTCGCCTATATGTCCAGGTTCTTCACGCTCTTGGCGTGGGCCTGGATGAAATGCTTGCGCGGGGGCACCTCATCGCCCATGAGGATGCTGAAAATCTCGTCAGCCTTGGCCATGTCATCGACGTTCACTTGCAGCAGCGTCCGAGTGGCCGGGTTCATGGTCGTCTCCCAGAGTTGCTCCGGGTTCATCTCGCCCAGACCTTTGTAGCGCTGCACTTCCGCTTTCTTTCCGTCCTTGATCTGCGCCAGGAGGATGTCCTTCTCAGGCTCAGAATATACCCAGTGGTGCTCCTTGCCCGCTTGAATGCGGAAGAGGGGCGGCTGGGCAATGTACAGGTGCCCGTTGGTGATGAGGTCCTTCATCTGGCGGAAGAAGAAGGTGAGCAGCAACGTGCGAATGTGCGCGCCGTCGACGTCGGCATCGGTCATGATGATGACGCGGTGGTAGCGCAGCTTGTTGAGGTCCATCTGGTCAGCAATGTTGGCGCCCAGGGCGGTGATGAGGGCGCGAATCTCTTCGTGAGTGAGCATCTTGTCCGGGGGCGCCTTCTCCACATTAAGGATCTTGCCCCGGAGAGGCAGGATGGCTTGGAAGCGACGGTCGCGCCCCTGCTTGGCCGAGCCGCCAGCGGAGTCGCCCTCCACCAGGAACAGCTCTGATAGGCCGGGGTCTTTTTCCGAGCAGTCGGCCAGCTTGCCGGGAAGCGTTCCGCCTTCCAGGGCGCCCTTCCTTATGACGAGGTCCCGCGCTTTGCGCGCGGCCTCGCGCGCCCGGGCCGAGGTGAGGCACTTCTCGATGATGCGCTTCGCTTCAGCGGGATGCTCGTCGAGAAAAATGCCCAGGGATTCGGCTACTGCCGACTCCACCTGGCCCTTCACCTCGGCATTGCCCAGTTTCGCCTTGGTCTGCCCCTCGAACTGAGGCTCCACAAGCTTAACGCTCACGACGGCCACCAGCCCCTCGCGGACGTCTTCGCCCGTGAGATTGGCGTCGTCCTCTTTCAGGAATTTGGCCCGGCGAGAGTAATCGTTCAGGGCGCGGGTCAGGGCAGAGCGGAAGCCAGTCAGATGGGTGCCGCCGTCCACCGTATTGATGCAGTTGGCGAAAGTGTAGATCGATTCGGCGTAGGCGTCGTTGTACTGGAGAGAGGCTTCGACGCTGGTGCCGTTCATCTGTCGAGCAATAGCAATGGGCTTCGGGTGAATGACTGTCTTGTTCCTGTTGAGCTGACGAACGAAGCTGTTGATGCCTCCTTCGAAATAGAAGCTCATCTCCCGGTCGGTCCGTTCGTCTTGGGCGCGGATGAGCAGCCCCTTGTTGAGGTAGGCGGTCTCGCGGAAGCGCTGCAGCAAAGCGTCGAAATCGTGGTCGATAGCGCCAAAGATCGTCTCATCAGCCCGGTAGGTGGAAGTGGTGCCCGTATCCGTCGCCTCGCCGACCACCGTCACCGGGCCCTGGGGGACGCCACGAACGTATTCCTGTCGGTGGACCTTGCCGTCCCGTTTGACATCGATGCGCATCCAGGAGGAGAGGGCGTTCACCACCGAGGCGCCCACGCCGTGCAGCCCGCCGGAGACGCGGTACCCGCCCCCACCGAATTTGCCCCCGGCGTGGAGCACCGTCATCACCGTTTCCAGAGCTGGCTTCCTGGTGGTGGGATGGATGTCTACAGGTATGCCGCGGCCATTGTCCGCCACGGTTACCGTGTTGTCTGCGCCGATGGTGACCTCGATCCTGTCGCAGTAGCCGGCCATGGCCTCGTCAATGCTGTTGTCCACTATCTCGGAGACGAGGTGATGCAGCCCGCGTTCGTCGGTGCTGCCGATATACATACCGGGCCGCCGGCGCACAGCTTCCAGGCCTTCCAGGACCTGGATATCTCGGGCGGTGTATTCTCCTCTATCCTGGGCCATGCAGTGTTGACTCCAGCCAAATCCCGGATCTTTGCTGATAGAATATCATGGCGGCAGCGGCCAGCCCGCTGGCAATGTAGGCGTTGACGGTCATAGAGGCTACGACGCCCAATGGGTGCAGGAATAGGATGCTCAAAGCGATAGACATTCCTAAAAGGATGATGTTGGTAATGAGGAATAGCCCCACAGCGGACCAGAAGTTGCGCCGCACAATGCTGGCGCTGTACCATATGGCTCTTGTAGCGCTGACTTCACTAATGAAAATGGCCTCTTCCGCCAGGAACAGATAGATCATCCCCCAAAGCACAACCGAGATTGCCACAGCGCCGAGCAATCCGGCCAAACCTGGGCTTGCCAGCCCTACCAATCCGATGACAAGAAGGGCGAGCATCCCCAGAGACAAAGCCGCGACCAGCACGATCAGCAGGTAAGTTGTCAGGGTGAGCCAGTTGCGTCCAATCCTGCCCAGATAGGGGCGCCAACTGAACCGGCTTTGCCGCACCAACTGGGCGATGGCGCCAAGGTAGGCGCAAGCGATCAGGATGCCCAGTCCCGCCAAAATAACGAGTAGAGCCGCCAGCGGTGCGGGTTTCGCTAAGTCCAAGGGTGTTCGCGAGCTGAAGACGCTATCCGGGACTCCCATAAGGCCGTGCATCTGCCAGCCAAGTACATACAGCAGGTTGACCTTCCCCGCTGTCTGCGCCAGTCTATCGACTTCGCTGAAGAGCTGCTCCGCTGATTCTTCGGGAAGGGCAAGGCGAGGCCCGGACTGAAGGACCAGTTGACGATAGTCGTTGACGGCCTGATTGACGAGGGAGGTCGCCTGAACCTTAGGGCTAAGCCAAAGCAACAGTTCCAGGCCGACGGGAAGGGCGACAAGCCAAAGTCGCTTATTGATGACGCCGAAACCGGCGGAAAGCGTGTCAATGAGTCCTAGCTTCTCGGGGAGGGCCATCAATGTGTAGTATATCATATTGCCTTCGGCGCGACAAATGGCTATGCGCCGAGGTCTGGCCTGAACGCTGACCAAGAGGCCGGTTGAGCCGTCTTCTTGAATCGTGCGGTGGTGTGATACGGTGTTCAGAAACGGTTTACTGCAGGAGTGCAGTATTCTGGTGAGAAGCCGCAATCATCTTGAAAGAGACTGCCTTTTATCGTAACGGATTCGCGTTGGAGGGAAGGTAGGCAGTAACCAAGTAAAAAATCATACGATATGTGGACTATCAGCAAACCGTTTCCACACGATTTATTGCCGCAGGCATGCCATAATATCCAGGTTGACTCCAAATTCGCCCCTTGATTAGCCCGAGGTCACCCGTTCCTCGTCGAACGGGCTACTTCGTTTTTCACCTGAAGAATCGCTCCTGGCGGGTGATGTCAAGGCTTTCACCCTGTAGTAAACTCTAAGGGTGTTTAGCAAATTAAGAGTGCCATGCGCCGGTTGCCCGGTAGGAAAGCGCCGGATTTTCCGATTCCTTCCCGACTCTGTCGGGATGCGTCGGGACCTCGCGGGAGAGGGGCCGTTCACAGGCTGGCCCGATTCAACCAACCGCGCAGAACCGCCTGGTCAACCCCTCGGCGGTGGACGAAGGCAATGCTAGATTCGGTGACAAAATAGGAGCCAGCAAGAGGCTCAACCGGACCCGTGGTATTAGTAATCACACCTGAGCTGGGCCTCCACTTGCAGTCGGCAGTTCGAGCGCCCCAAGGGCGGAGGGCCTGGCTCTGTTTGGCGTCTGTGCCACGGAATGCGAAAAATCGGCGAAAAAGGGAGGTGATGGCGGCCAGAAGATCATACGAGACACACACTCTGGGCACATTTCGTTCACACGTCTCCATGTAGCAGGCATGCCATAATAGGCTAAGGCGGACGTGTGGCGGCAGTGGGGCTCAAGCCTCCCTGAAGGGGAGGCAAGCTCCCTTTGGCGTTTCTATCGGGGGAATGCCAGAATCGACGAGGAGGATAAATCAGATGAGGAAATTGGTTTTTCTCGCTCTGGCCAGCATGTTCTTGCTCTCGTTCTCCATGCCCGGCGTCGCCACCGCGAAGGCGCCCACGCCTTTCACGGCCACCATTTTCGTGTGGGTACAGGACCCTGGCAACATGGCGCCCGCGGGCGTAGGTTGGAGGACCACCAATGAGGTAGTTCTCGGGCAGGTCGTCGCCTCCGACTGGGACAAGCTCCAGGGGGCAGCCATACAGGTGAGTCACAGCTCTAATACCCTCATTGGACCGGACGGGAGGATACTGTTGGGTCACGCCCGCGCCTCCTTTACAGTTGTTAGAGGCGCATCTACCATTGTGGGGAACTATCGCAGCGCGATTAGCGGCGACCTCGCTGTCCCACCTGAGACCGCAGGCTGGTTTTCCGATGAGGGCGGCTGGGACCTGCTGAAGGGCGCCGGCGATTACCAGGGCGTTGAATCCCACGGGAAGTGGCAGGCCAGGCTGGAACTGGGCCCGATCCTTGACGGGAATGGCAATCCCATCGCCTTTACCTATAGGGGATTTGCCACCTTGTCCGGCACTTATCATTAGATCGGGCGACGGCCCACAGTGGCCTCTTCCTGGAATCGTGTGATCGGTGTGAGAGCCGTGGATGGCTCCACGATGCGCCGGGGTAGGCGCGACATATTGGGGGTCCGCGCTTTGCCCGAAGGTCGCGTTGTGGCCTTCCACGGCTCAGGGAAGGGTGTGCCAGGACGGCAGGGAGGCATAAGCTTTCCCGGCGGGGAGATGCGGTCCGGCTTGGCATCTGGGGGATGCCAAAGGTGACGGGAGGTTGAGACAAATGAGAAGACTGGTGTTCCTTGTGATGGCTGGGGCGTTCTTGTTGTCGCTCTCGATGCCCAGCCCTGCGGTTGCGGATGGGAAGGCCACACGTTTCACGGCCTCCGGCGTGGTGGCAGTGGCGGGTGTTCCGCGGCCGTCGGAGATCGAAGGGCATGGGCGCCGACTTGAAATCCTCACCGAGGGAGAGTTGGTGGCGGGCTACCTGGCTCAGTCCACTTGGGGGACCCTGCTTGGGGGCGTATTCTCCACCTTGCATAAGTCGGAGGTGGCCTATCTGCCCAACGGCAAGTTTCGTGGCGAGCTCGAGGGGGGCTTCAGCGTCGGCCTGCCTGGAGGCATCCTCAGCGGTAAAATGAAGGGCGAGGTAACCGGAACCTTCATGTGGACCGACACCAACGGCAACCGGGCGGTAGACGCGTCTGAAGCGGCCTCCTTATTCATTCAGACCATCCACGACGTGGGCACCTGGAAGGCTACCGGGGGGACCGGGGTTTTTGCGGGCACGAAGTCAGAGGGCACGTGGACTGTTGACCTGACCTGGGGTGTTTTTGACTTCGATGGCCCGGGCCCTATGCCGCCAATGCCGACGCTGACCGGACCGATATCGTTGAAGGGCGTGCACCAGGAGCGGTCACGCGACGACGACTAGCGCCCAGCGTTAGTCGGTTCCTGGTACGCTAGCGCCACAGTCTTGGCCGCAGGCGTCAGCCGCGCTCGGCCGTGCAATGTTTAAGGTGAGACCTTTTCTGAATGGGAAGGCACGGAGGCGAACTATGTTAGTCGCGGGGCGCAAGGGACTGTTGGGCCAGGATCCTCAATTGATCTGGGACAGGTACTGTGGTTTCCTTGATCTCCCTCTTAAGGAATTCATGGAGATTCAGGAGCAACTCTTACTGGAGGAGATCAGGCTTGTAGCCGACTCCTTCTTGGGGCGGAGATTCCTCGGTCGCCGCAGGCCCGCAAGCGTTGAGGAGTTTCGCCGCACGGCGCCGCTGACCAGATACGATGATTACTGTCCCTATTTGAAGGAACGCCGTGAGGACGTCCTCGCTGAGAAGCCTCACTGCTGGGTCTGCACGTCCGATCGGTCGGGTGAATTCAGATGGGTCCCCTACACGCGGCGAGCCTTCGAAGAATTCCTTGACAGTGTTATGGCTGGATTCATTCTGGCTTGCGCTTCTGGCCGAGGAGACGTAAACCTGGAGGCCGGATTCCGGGTCCTCCACAATATGCCGCCTCGCCCCTACCTCTCCGGCGCAGCAGTGTTCGGCATGGTGGAACGCTTCAGCCTTAATTCCATCCTGCCTCTCGATGCCTGGGAGCAAATGGATTTCCACGACAAGGTAGCCGAAGGATTCAAGCGCGCCCTGAGCACCGGGGTTGACATAATCAGCTCGATGAGCAGCGTACTGGCTAAGATGGGGGACAGTTTCGGCCACAACTCGAGCCGGTTTGATCTGTCCGCCTACGTGAATCATCCCGAAGCGCTTCTACGCCTCGCTAAGGCCGCACTCCGCGCCAAGCTGGCGGGCAGACGAATGCTGCCCAGGGACCTGTGGCCGGTCAAGGCCATCGTCTGTTGGGGGATGGATGGCGAGATATATCGGGAGAAGATCAGCCGCTACTGGGGCGTTGCGCCGCATGAGCTTTACGCCTGTACGGAGGCGGGCGTCATTGGAATGCAGAGCTGGTGCAAGAAGGGAGTGGTCCCCACCCCCTATTCAGTGTTTCTGGAATTCATTCCTGAGCAGGAATGGGTACGTAGCCGGGATAGCGACTACCAGCCTCAAACGGTCCTTCTGAATCAAGTTTTGCCAGGACAACGCTACGAACTGGTCATAACCAGCTTTTACGGCATGCCGCTACTCCGGTACCGTCTTGGTCACCTCGTGCGTGTTGTTTCCTCCAACGAATCGGAGACGGGTATTCAGATACCGTCATTTGCCTTCGAAGGTCGTTGTGACGACCTTCTGGATGTTTCAGGCTTCACCAGATTGGGCGAGAAAACCATATGCCGGGCCCTCGAAATGGTCCATGTGGACTACGTCGATTGGAGCATGCGCCGAGAACAGGATGATGGCAAGCCCGCCCTGCGCCTGTACCTGGAGCTGCGAAATGGCGCCGGGGTAGACGGCCTGGTGGAAAGCCTCCACGCAAGCCTGATGAGTTGCGATCCGTTCTACAGCGACCTGGATAAGATGCTCCAGATCAATCCTATTCGGGTGACGGAGCTATCCCACGGCACTTTCCGCCGCTACTCTGCAGAGAAACGGAGTAGAGGGCTGCCGCTGGAGCTTCAGAGGCCGCCACGCACGAACCCCACCGGAGAAGATGTTGCTGATCTCCTCAGGTTGAGCGCGGGCTAGGAACTCCTAGCTCAGAGGAGCAAAGGTGAACTTCTATCTCATCTTGCCGGTATTGGCCTTCGGTTTCAACCTCGGCCTTATTCCTCTGGTGCTGCGAGGCAACCACAAGAACCCCCTTCATCGGATTTTCAGCCTCTTTCTCCTCAGCATGAGCTTCTGGGGGCTTACCATTTACAAGATGAGGTCCAGTCCGAGTCTGGAGGAAGCCTATGTCTGGGAGCTTGGGCTCTTCGTCAGTCTGGCTGCGTGCTCACTCTTCTTCTTCCACTCCACTTTCCTGATCACGCAGAGTCGCGCCAGGAGGGGTGTGCTGCCGGCAGCCTACCTCCTCTTTGTGCTGATAATACCACTGGTCTTGAGCGGGCTGGTGGTCAAGGAGATGCACAAGCGGTTCTATGGCTATGCGCCAACCCTGGGCCCGCTGTTCCCGGGATTTCTGATCTACGTGTATGTGGTGCTTTTCCTGGGTTTTGTGAATCTGATTGTCGCCTATCGCGAGACGACGTCGCACGAATTCAGAAATCGATACGGCTACGTGGTCGTGGGTGTTTTGAGCTCGGTGCTGGGCGCGACCACGGACTATTTGCCGGTGCTGGGTGTTCCCATATATCCCCTGGGGATTGTGGGCAACATTATGTTCAGCCTCTTTACCACGGTCGCGATCCTGCGCCACAAGCTGCTGGATATCCGCATCGCGATACGCAAGGGCGTGGCCTACTCGTTATTGAGCGCGCTTCTGGGCGGCGTTTACGTGGGGGTCGTCTTCCTGTTCAATTATCTCTTTAACCTGGGCACTGCCTATTCCGCCCTGGTTAATGTTCTGGCAATGGTTTCGGTGGCCATGCTGCTGCAACCTGTGGTGCGCGGGGTCCAGAAAACAGTAGACCGCTGGTTCTATCGCGGGCGGTACGACCACTTGAGGGCCCTCGAGCGCTTCGGCAGGGAAACGAAGGATATCATCGATCTCGATCATCTGGCCTCGTCGCTGGTGGGCTTGGTTTCGCTGGCAATGCAGGTTAAGCTTGTGGCGTTGCTGCAGCCTTCGATGCGCGGCGGTGATTTTGTGGTCACCAAATATCGGGGGACCCCGGAGGTCTCCGACATAGCAGTACCGCGGCGAAGCCCGCTGCTGCCCTGGATTCAACGCCAGGATAGGGCCTTTTCTGCCGATGAGCTGTATTCCTGTCCCCAGTGGCAGGCAGTTCCCGCGATCGATAGGGACATCTGGCTCCGCGCCGGGGGCGAGTTGCATGTACCATTGAAATCTAACAAAGCGCTCACCGGGCTGCTGGTCGTGGGCAGGAAAGAATCTGGAGAGCCTTATAGCCAGGAAGACGTTTCTGCGCTCCAGACTGTGGCTTACCAGGCCGCGACCAGTATGGAGAATGCCCGGCTCTACCAGGAGCTGAAGATGAATCTTGAGGAACTGCGACTGAAGGAGGCGCAGCTAATAGAGTCTGCCAAACTGGCCTCTGTTGGCACCTTGGCCGCCGGCGTAGCCCACGAGGTGAATAACCCGATTTTCGCCATATCGGGCCGGGCAGAGTTGCTCCTGGACCAGCCGGAGAAACACCTGAAATCGAAGAAGGCGCAGGAGCATGTCCAGGTCATCTACGACATGGCCAAGAGGATCAGCACCATAACGCAGGACTTGTTGAGTTTTTCTCGAGACAACAGCGCCTTTGAAGAAGTGGACTTGAACAAGGCACTGGACGTAGCTGTCAAGCTGGTGGGCCCCAACTTAAGGCGCGCCAAGATCGAGGTCGTCAGGGACTACAGCAAGAATCTCCCCCTGGTACCGGGGGTGCCAAACAAGCTTCAGCAGGTCTTCATGAATCTCATATTGAATGCTCACGATGCCATGGCCGGAGGGGGTACTATTAAGCTCAAGACGGCTGTTGTCAACGGGTGCGTGGCCCTGGATTTCAATGATACCGGGGGAGGCATGACGCCAGAAGTGGTGAACCGCCTCTTCGACCCCTTTTTCACCACGAAGGAAGTGGGCAAGGGGACAGGCCTGGGACTATACGTAAGTCAGCAGATTATTCAGCAGCACCGTGGCCGGATACAGGTGGAGACGGAGCCCGGCAAGGGGAGCACCTTCACCGTATTGTTGCCAGTCACCTCGGACGAACCTCAGACCACTTGATTGTGGCCCACCGTAGAAACGCCCGGCGCCGGGCTCTGGTAGCGATAACCCACACCCCGCACAGTAACGATGAGTTTGGGGTTTGACGCATCCTCCTCTATCTTCTGACGCAGATGCCCTATGTGCCATTTGATGATCTCCGGAGAATCGTATTCCGGTCCCCAGACCTTGTTCAGGAGCTCGTCCAGGGTTAGCGCCTGTTCGGGATTGCGCACCAGGCAACAGAGGAGCTTATACTCCAGGGGAGTGAGGGTGATGCGTTTCCCTCGGACATGGGCCTCGCGTTTTGAGAAATCGATGGTGATGGCGCCGTCGGAGTGAATGAGGCGCTGCTCAGCTACATTGGGCATGCGCGCGCGACGGAGCGCCGATTCCACCCTCGCGACCAGTTCCTTGTTGCCTACCGGCTTTGTCAGGTAGTCATCGGCTCCCAGCGCCAGCCCTCTTACCTTGTCCATTTCCTGGCTTCGAGCGCTAAGGATTATGATGGGCATTTCAGAGACTTCGCGGATGCGGCTGCACAGCTCCCACCCGTCCATACGAGGCATCATGATGTCGACGATGGCTGCGTCGGGCTGGTGCTGAAAAAAAATCCTTAGACCTGCCAGCCCATCCAATGCAGCGAAGACGGTATACCCGGCTTCCTCCAATACCTCTTTCATCAGCCCGGTAACGGAGGGCTCGTCATCGACCACCAGAATCTTGTCTCCAGGCATTGTTTCGCCTCCCTTGGCGCGCCACGCGCTACCTTGCCGCTGCCAGTGCACCACTAGCATTTGGATAACAGGCTACCTTATTGTATGCCGTCTTGCCCGACGTGTAAAGGCCAACAGCCCAGCATTCTAGCAATACACACGGATTATACCACTTTCCACACATTTCTTCCACTTGATTCTCAGGAATGTGATACTGTATTGAACCGGCGGCGATAGTAGCATATCATAGTACTACCATGTTTGCTATGTTGGGGAGCCGGTATCTCGCCTTCCTTTTTCGCCTGGTGCTGGGAGCCATTCTCATAGCCGCTGGGGCCGGGAAACTGCTCCGCCAGGGTGGCCTGGTCGATGTGGCGGCGAGACTCGGCATCGCCGGGATTGTGCCGGAGCCGTTAAGCGAGGCCAGCGCCTGGGCTCTGCCTCCCCTGGAGACGTTACTGGGGGCGTTATTCGTAGCCGGGCTTTTTCAGCGGCCCGCCTCCGTTGGCGCTCTTCTCCTCGTTTTCGGCTTTATGGCCGTTAACGTTTCGAGCATCCTCGGTGGCACCTCTGAACTTGAATGTGAATGCTTTGGCGACATCGCGGTCATCACCACGGGGAATGCTCTTTTGATAGACGCGGCCATGCTGCTCATGGCGGTCCAGGTGCTCCTTCATCGGGGTGAGTTCCTCAGTTTGGATTCGCGATTGAAAGGGCATGGAACCACGGATCAACACTGATAGACACGGCGGTCTGGTGGACACCCCCCTACGCCATTGCTGGTTTTGTCAGACGACCTGTCCTAGCCTGGGAAAATCTTGCCTGGGTTTAAGATGTCGTTTGGGTCGAGGGCTCGCTTAATGCGGCGCATGGCCTCCACGGCTTCGTCGCCGTGTTGCCAGGGAAGGAACGACGACTTCAGCAGGCCGATGCCGTGCTCGCCGCTGAGGGTGCCCTTTAGCTCCAAAGCGGTTTTGAAGACCTTCTGGATAAAGAGCTGAACGCGGCCCATCTCTTCGGCGTCCCGGGCATCGCACATGATGCCAGGATGGATATTCCCATCGCCGGCATGGGCGACGAAACCGACCTGAACGTTGTATTCGCGAGCCGCCTCCTTGAAGGCGCGGATCGCCTTGGGCAGAAGAGGACGGGGCACCGTGGCATCCTCGGTGATGATGGTGGGACGGGCTCGGGCGAGCGCCGCAAAGCGGATGCGGCGCGCCGCCCAAAGCGCGTCGCTCTCCTCTTTGGTCTTGGCTACTCTGACCTCCCGGGCGCCTTGCTGCCGGCACAGGGCGCTCACCTTCTCCAACAAGATGGGCACGTCCACGGCGCTGCCGTCCACATCGATCAGCAGACAAGCACCCGCATCGCGCGGCAGCCCCACCGGCTTGTAGGCCTCCACATAGGAAATGGTCACATCGTCCATCAGTTCCAGGGAGGCGGGGACGATCCGGTTGCGCACGATGGCGGAGACTGCCTCTGCGGCCTCGTCGATGGTGTTGAAGATGGCGAGGCAGGTCAGCTTGGCTTCAGGCAAGGGCAGGAGCCGCACCGTGATTTCGGTAATCACTCCCAGAGTACCCTCGGCTCCCACCAGAAGGTGAGTCAAGTCATAGCCGCTGACGTTCTTTATCGTCTTGCCGCCGGTGCGGATGATCTCCCCGGTGGGCAAGACCACCTGAAGGCCTTTCACGTAGTCTTTGGTGGTGCCATACTTAGCGCCCCGGGGGCCGCCGGCATCCTCCGACACGGTGCCTCCCATGGTGGCGACATTGAGGCTGCCCGGGTCCGGGGGGTAGAAGAGGCCCCGGCCTTCGACCTCTCGCTGGAAGTCCGCGAGCACGAGTCCCGGCTGGACAGTCGCCGTCAGGTTGTCCTCGTCGAGTTCCAGGATCCTGTTCATGCGTGTGAGCGGGAGGACGATTCCGCCCTGGATGGGGATGGTGCCCCCACTGAGGTTGGTGCCCGCGCCTCTGGGCACAACGGGTATCTTCTTCTCGTTTGCCAGCTTCAGAATGGCCGATATCCGCTGCGCCGAATCGGGCAAGGCTACGGCGTCGGGGGAGTGGGGCGTCGGGGTAGCGTCGTAAGAGTAACAGACCAGGTCTTCCGGAAGAGTGAAGACGTTTCCCTTGCCTACTATGGTGGCGAGCTTGTCCAGGACGCGTTTTTCGAGCATGTGGTAGCTTTCAGCCGTCAGCGGTCAGCTTTCAGCAGGGACTGGGTGGAACAGGTGGACTTTGTGGCATTCAGCATTCCGCATTCATCTGCTCTGAAAATGGGAGCCCTCACACATACCGCGCACTAAAGTACGCGGTATAGAAACGCGGTTTTCATGTCCGGTCGTGCCGGTGTGAACCGGCATGGGCGATTCGTCATTCCAAGAGCGCCAGCCGCTGCCCCAGCTTGGAGAGCTTCTCCTGTTGCTCCCCCAGGCGCTGGCGCTCCCTCTCCACGACCTGGGCGGGCGCTCTGGAGGTGAAGGACTCGTTGGCCAGCTTGGCATCGAGGCGGGCCATCGTGTCCAGAAGCTCCGCTCTCTCCTTGGCCAACCGCTCCCGTTCCGCCGCAATGTCCACCAGGCCGGCCACCGGCAAATACACCTCCGCCGTGCCTGCCAGAGTGAAGTAGGCGCGAGGCGGCTTCTCGCTGAGGCGAGAGTGGATGTCCAGCGGCTTGGCTCTTGCGAGAATGCCGATGGCCTCGGCCTGCGCGGAAATGCCCGGGGCTGCCTCGCTCGCGACGACGATGGCCTGCACCGGTTTCGCAGGCTCTATGTTGAACTCCGCTCGCGCATTACGGATGGCGCGGACGATGTCGATGACGAGTCGCATCTCCCGCTCCGCCCCGTCGTCGAAGGCGGCCTCCTCAGCCACGGGGTACGGCGCCAGGGCCAGCGTAGCGGCTTCCCTTCTTCCCAGGCGCTCCGCCAGGCTCTGCCATATCTCCTCCGTGATGAAGGGCATGAAGGGATGGAGGAGGCGGAGAGAGGACTCCAGCACCCGAGACAAGACGGCCAAAGGCGCCTCGTCCCGGGCCCGCAGCCGAATCTTGGCCATCTCGATGTACCAGTCGCAGAACTCGCCCCAGAGAAAATCATGGATCTGGCGGCCCGCCTCGCCGAACTGGAAGTCCTTCATCAGGCGGTCTACATCGGCGATGGTGTGATTCAGACGGCTCATGATCCAGGCATCCTGGACGTTCAACTTGCCGGCTGTCTCCGATATCGGGCCAGCGGCCGCGTCCAGGTTAGAAATGATGAAGCGCGAGGCATTCCAGAGCTTATTGGCGAAGTTGCGCCCTGCCTCCAGACGGGTGCGGCTCAATTTCATATCGTTGCCCGGCGTGCTTCCCGTGGACAGGGCGAAGCGGAGGGCGTCCGTGCCGTAGGTCTCCTGGAGGTCCACCGGGTCCACCACGTTGCCTCGAGACTTGCTCATTTTCTCGCCCTTCTCATCTCGAATCAGGCCGTGGAGGTATACGGTGTGGAAGGGAATGCGGCCGGTGTTCTCCAGCCCCATCATTATCATCCGAGCCACCCAGAAGAAGAGAATGTCATAAGCTGTCTCCATAACGCTGGTCGGGTAGAAATAGCGCAGGTCCTCGGTGTCGTCCGGCCAGCCCAGGGTGGAGTGGGGCCAGAGGCCGGAGCTGAACCAGGTATCCAGCACGTCGGGGTCCTGAGAGATGTTGATTGAACCACATCTGGCGCAGGCCGAGGGGTCCTCGATGGCCACGGTAAGCTCTCCGCAGTCGCCGCAGTACCATACCGGAATTCGGTGTCCCCACCACAACTGGCGGCTGATGCACCAATCGCGAATGTTCTCCATCCAGTTGAGGTAGACCTTGGTGAAGCGCTCCGGAACAAAGCGGATGCGGCCATCGATTACTGCGTCGATGGCTGGAATAGCCAGCGGCGTGATTTTCACGAACCATTGTTTGCTCACCAGGGGCTCCACGATGGTGCCGCAGCGTTGGCAGTGCCCTACGGAGTGCACGTAATCGTCTGTCTTCACCAGAAGCCCATCGCGCTCCAGGTCCGCGAGGATCGCCTTGCGGCACTGGAAGCGCTCCATGCCGACGTACGGACCGGCGTTCTCATTCATGGTGCCGTCGGGATTCAGAATATTGATGAAGGGAAGGTTGTGCCGCTGGGCCACCTCGAAGTCCACCGGGTCGTGGGAGGGGGTGATCTTCACGGCGCCGGCGCCAAAGGCGGGGTCCACCGCTTCGTCAGCGATGATAGGAATCTCCCGGTTCACGGCGGGCAGGATCGCCTTTCGGCCGACAAGCCCTTGGAAGCGCTCGTCGCCAGGGTTGACGGCGACGGCAGTGTCACCCAGAATGGTCTCTGGCCGAGTAGTCGCCACCGTTATGAAGGCTGCGGGCGTCCCGTTTTCGGAAAGAGGGTAGCGGACATACCACAGGTGGCTGTGCAACTCTTCGTGCTCGACTTCAAGATCGGACAAAGCGGTGCAGCAGCGTGGGCACCAGTTGATGATACGCTCGCCGCGATAAATGAGGCCCTTATTGTACAGGCGCAGGAATGTGGTCCGGACGGCGCGGCTGGGTACCGGGTCCATGGTGAAGCGTTCACGGCTCCAGTCGCATGAGACCCCAAGGCGCTTGTGCTGCTCCGTGATGCGGTGCCGGTATTTGTTGGCCCAATCCCACGTGCGTTCCAGGAACCGCTCACGCCCCAGATCGAACCGGGTTAGGCCCTCGGCGGCGAGCATCTGCTCGACGACGAACTGGGTGGCGATGGAGGCATGGTCCGTGCCAGGGAGCCAGAGCGTGGGTTCGCCCAACATGCGATGCCAGCGGATCATGATATCTTCGAGCGTGGCAGTGAGAGCGTGGCCCAGGTGGAGTTGCCCGGTAATGTTGGGCGGCGGCATGATGATGACGAAAGGCTTCTTGCCGGGGTCTATCTTCGGTGTAAAGCAGCCCTGGGCCAGCCAGAAGTCGTAGAGCCTCTGTTCCACCTGGCTGGGGTCGTAAGCCCGGGGCATTTCGTCACGCTTCTCTGAGACAACCGTCATACCGTGTGCCTGCCTGGCTAAGAATCTACGCGTCTTTGGTTGCCATTATGAGTTCACGGAAAGGTCTGGATTCTGACCTACTGTGAAAATAACTTAGGATGTTCCGGAATATACGCTGTATTGCTGTCATTCTGAGGCGCAGCCGAAGAATCCGTTACCCCTCCACCGGCGGAGACGGATTCTTCACGGAGCCCCCACAACCCGGCGCCCTGCCCCAGCCCCGTTCAGAATGACAACAGCAAGGGTATGCGGGCCTGTTTTCATGCTCGGTGGCGCCGGGCCAACGGCACTTCGGTACCCAATACGTGCGGCGGCGCCGCTAGAGCGCCGCCGCCCTGGAAACCACTTGCACTCGAGTTACCCCGCGCCACCCGAACAGTCCGCGTTGCCTTACTATAGTCCCTTGCCTACCATGTAGGCGGCCAGGTCAGTGATGCGGCACGAGTAGCCCCACTCATTATCGTACCAGGACATCACTTTCACCATGCTGCCGCCCATCACCATGGTAGTAGGCGCATCCAGTATGGCGCTGGCGGGGTTCCCTTTGAAATCGACGCTAACCAATTCCTCGTCACTTACCTCAAGGATGCCCTTCATTCGGCCACCGGCGGCGGCTCGATAAGCGGCGTTGACTTCCTCTGCGGTCACGTTCTTCCCCAGGTCCGCTACCAGGTCAACGACCGAGACGGTGGGGGTGGGCACGCGCAGAGCCAGCCCGTGCATCTTTCCCTGCACTTCGGGCAGGACCAGCCCCAGGGCCTTGGCGGCGCCGGTGCTGGTAGGTATGATGCTCAAGGCAGCCGCCCTGGCCCGGCGCAGATCGCTATGGAACTGGTCCAGTATCTTCTGGTCGTTAGTATAGGCGTGGACCGTCGTCATCAAGGCTCTCGTAATCCCGAAGCTGTCGTTGAGCACCTTGGCCGTCGGCGCCAGGCAGTTGGTGGTGCAGGAAGCGTTGGACACGATGTGGTGCTTGGCCGGGTCGTACTTGTCTTCGTTAACTCCCATGACGATGGTAATGTCGTCGCCCTTCGCTGGCGAGGAAATGATTACCTTCTTAACGGTTCCCTGCAGATGGGCGCTCGCCTTGGCGGCGTCGGTGAAGAAGCCCGTGGACTCCAGCACGATCTGGACGCCGAGGTCGCTCCAGGGAATCTTCCCGGGCTCTCTCTCGGCGAAGACCTTCACCGGCTTGCCGTCCACAACTATGGCGTCGGCAGTAGCTTCAACTTTGCCGGGATAGATACCATAAGTGCTGTCGTACTTGAGCAGGTGAGCGTTGGTCTTGGTGTTGGTCAGGTCATTGATGGCGACTACTTCCAGAGCGCCCTTGTGCCGCTCGGCGATGGCCTTGAGCACTTGCCGTCCTATTCTGCCGAAGCCATTGATGCCCATCCTGACAGGCATAAAAAGACCCCCCTCTCGCTGAACTTAATGGAATATTGCCACCAAGAATAGGCTATCAGAAGGGGGCTTGCTATGTCAATGCCATTATGTGTACAATAATGCCGCCCTAGCCGAAGGTGTGTGATTGGTCGAACCTGGTTCGTTTTAGGTGTTGTTCCACGGGGCGGGGATTTGAATTGGAAGAAACTGATCCCAAGCAAGTAGAGGAAGACCTGCGACTCCGGTCGAAGCTGCTAGATGCGGCTACCGATGTGATCCTCGTCCACGACGCCGAGGGGAAGCTCCTTTTTGCCAATGAATCGGCGTATAAGACCCGCGGCTACACCAGAGAGGAGTTCATGGCGCTCAATTTGAGGGACCTGGTCGCCCCGGAGCACGCCAGATTCATCGCACCCCGGATGAAGGAGTTGATGGAGAGGGGCGAGATATCTTTCGAGGCTGCTCACCGCTGCAGGGATGGCACGATTGTGCCGGTGGAGGTCAAAGCCCGCAAGATCCAATGGGGTAGCATACCGGCGATCATGAGCATTGGGAGAGATATCACGGAGCGGAAGCGGGCCGAGCAAGCGCTGGTGGCGAGTGAACAACGCTTTCGGGAATTTGTCGATTTCCTGCCACAAATCGCCTTTGAGGTGGATGTCGAGGGCAATCTTACCTTTGTCAATCAAGCAGCCTTTAGGGCTACCGGATACACTCCTGATGACCTCGCAGAGGGCCTGAAGGCACGCCAGATGGTGGTACCTCAGGACCGGGCCAGGGTGCAGGAGAACATACGGCGCGTATTGCGAGGCGAGAGGTCACCGGGGCACGAATATACCGCGCGGCGCAAAGACGGCAGCACCTTCCCGATTTTGATCTACTCCGCGCCCCTGATGAAGGAAGGCAAGGTCGTTGGCTTGCGTGGTATCGTCGTTGATATTACCGAGCGCAAGCGGGCGCAAGAGGAAACTGACCGCCGGAATCGAGAGCTGGCGGCGCTCAACACAGTGATGGCTGCGGTAGCTGGCGCGCTGGAGCTGAAAGAGGTGCTGAACACCGCGCTGGAGAAGATCGCAGAAGTGACGGGCGCGGACGCCGGCTGGATTCGTCTTCTCAACGAGGAAGGAGACGCTCTCGTTCTGGCAGCTCAATACGGCGCGCCTGTCAGCTTTCTAGCGGCGATGGGAAGGTCAAGGCCGACAGCCGGGGGCCTTGCCGGGGGGGCCAGAAAGACCGGGCGGCTGGTCATGGTGGAAGACATCGAGCGGGACAATATCTTGCGTTGGAGAAAGCAGAAACTGGCCCAGGGCTGGCGGTCCCAGGTCACTGCGCCTCTCAAGTCACCAAAGGGATTTCTGGGAGTCCTCACATTGGTCAGCCGCGAGAGAGCCAAATTCGGCTCTGGCATCGAAAGTCTATTGACTCTGGCAGCCAATGAAATAGCCCTGGGGGTGGAGAAGGCGACTCTCTTCAGAGAAATAGAGCATCGCAATCGGGAACTCGCCGCCCTTAACTCCGTTATGTTGGCAGTGGGTAGCACGCTGGAGCTGGAGGAAGCGCTCACCGTCGCCTTGGAAAGGGCGGCGGGGGCCCTGGGAGGGGAAGGAGGCTGGGTTCGCCTCCTGAACGAAAGGCGAGACGCTCTATCACTGGCCGCCTCCTGGGGTATTTCCCCTGAGCTGGCTGCCGATATGCGGTCCGTCCCGCTCCATGGCAGCGCCGCGGGTGAGGCATACAAGAGGGACCGGTGCATGATAGTGAGTGATTTGGCGGACAGCACGGTGCTATTCTCCGGCAAACGAATCATGGCGGATGGCTGGCAGTCGGTGGCTGTGGCTCCTCTGAGGCGGAAGGGACGCGTGTTAGGCGTGATGACGCTCCTGGGCCGGCGAAAGGATAGCTTCGAGGCCAGCGATGTGCGTCTGTTGGAGATGATGGCGAGCCAGGTAGGACTGGCCGTTGAAAACGCGCGGCTGTTCCGCGCCGTCGAGCGTTGGAACCGGGAGCTGGGCGCCTTAAACGACATTGTTGTCGCCGCGAGCGGCGCTCGGGATCTCGAAGAGGTCCTGGGGGCAGCTTTGGAGAAAACGGCGGACGTTATTGGAGCGGGCGGTGGTTGGATAAGGCTGGTCAGCGTGTCAGGGGATACTTCTCAGCTCTCCGCCTGGCGCGGGATCGGCGATCCCCTTCTGCGGGCATTGAAGAATGTCGCCACGGAGCGGCTCGCGTTCAGGCCCGTTGTGGAAACGGGAAGGCCGTTGCTGATTGGCGAGGTCGAGGAAGAGCGTGACCTGTTGTTAGGTAAGGAGATAGCCGAAGACGGGTGGCGCAGCTTGATGACGGTGGCTCTGAGGGGCAAGGAGCGGAACGTGGGGCTGCTGGCGCTGGTCGCTTCGGAGGCGAACAAGTTTGGCCCACATAGTTTACTCATCTTAGAGATGCTGGCGGGCCAGATAGGTCTGGTGGTGGAGAAGGCCCACCTCTTCGATGAGGTGCAGAAGGGCCGCGGCGAGCTGGCGGCCCTCAATACCGTGATGGCGGCCATAAGTAGATCGGTGGGGCTTGGCGAGGTGCAGCGGATTGCCCTGGAGCAGGCGGCGGCCGCAGTGGGCGCCGAGGGGGGTTGGCTGAGGCTGGTCAATGAGACGCAGGACGACTTCGATCTTTCAGATTGGTGGGGGATATCCGAAGCTCTGGCTCAGGCGCTGAAAATGCGCGCTGGTTTGACCGGCGTGGGAACGGTATTGAAGGCCGGCAAGCCGGTGGTATTTGGCGACATAACGCAGGACAGGAGCCTGCGGCTTTGGAAGGAAATGGCGGCGGATGGCTGGCGCAGCAACATGGTTGTCCCGCTGTGGGGAAGAGAAGGAATAGTGGGCTCTCTGGTCATGGTGAGCCGCGACGTGAACAAGTTCGCGGACAGGGAGGTGCGCCTGCTGGAGACAATGGCCGGCCATGTGGGGCTCTCCGTGGAGAAGGCACGCCTTTTGGGGGAGGTGGAACGTCGCAACAGGGAGCTTGCCGCCCTTAACACAGTGACGACGGCGGCAAGCAGTTCCCTGGAGTCGGGAGAAGTGCTCGGCATGGCGCTGGAGAAGACCATGGGTGCTCTGGGCGTGGAAGGGGGCTGGGCTCGTCTCCTCAGCCAGGCGGGTGACCAGTTGGTGATAGCCGCCCGTCGTGGCATTTCGCCCAGCCTTATTGACAGAATGCCGCCGAGTCCCGCCGACGCCGGGGTTTCCGGTAGGGCGATGAAGGCTGGCCGCCCGGTGGTGGTGAACGACATTGAGACTGATACCTTGTTGCTTTACGGGGGAGCGCTGAGGACGGAGGGGTGGCAATCTCTGGTGGCCGTGCCCCTGATGTCCTCCAAATCAGGTCTGTTGGGGACCTTTAACCTGGTCAGTCGCCGGAAGGGCGAGTTTGGCGCCGAGGCCGTCAGGTTGTTGGAACTGGTAGCCAACCAGATAGGAGTTGCGGTAGACAACGCTCGTCTCTTTGAGGAGGTGCAGCGCCACGACCGTGAGATGGCCGCCCTCAACGCAGTGACGGCAGCGGTGAGCAGTTCGCTGGAGCTGAACGAGGTGCTTGAGGTAGCCCTGGAGAAAACCGCGGCAGTGCTCGGAGCTGGGGGTGGCTGGGTGAGGCTCCTGAATGAAGCCAGGGACAGAGTGGTCATGGCCTCCCACAGAGGATTGTCCGCGGAGCTTGCCGATCTCGCGGCGACGAGCCCGCTGGAAGATCGCGTCTCCGCTCGCGTCATAGAGGAGCCCCTGGTCATTCCGGATATCGAAGCAAGTGTGCTTCCTCTCAAGGACCCGCTGGTCGCTGACGGGTGGCGGTCCATGATAAGAGCGCCTCTGAAGTCGCCCAATAGTTTCCTGGGCGTCATCACGCTTTTCAGCCGTGAAGAGGGAAGGTTTGGCCCGGACGCAGAAAGCCTGCTGGCCACGGTGGCCAATCAGATCGGCTTGGCGGTGGAGAAAGGACGTCTCTACGAGGAAATGAGGAACCGCGCGCTAACCAACTGGTTGACCGGCTTGTACAACCGCGGGCATTTTGAGGAGCGCCTGAGAGAGGAGATGGACCGGAGCATGCGTTCGCAGCAGCCTCTGTCCGTGGTTATCATGGACGTGGATGACATGAAGCGCGTCAATGACACCTATGGTCACATGCTGGGGGATAAGACTCTCCAGGCTGTTGCCAAGGGCATCCGCGAGGGGGTGCGGGTTTTCGATGTCGCCGCCCGCTACGGTGGTGACGAGTTCTCCCTTATCCTCCCGGGCGCGGATGCGCTTCAGGCGCAATCTGTCGTGCAGCGCGTTCAAGCGAGGGTGCGGGCCGCTGTCGCCGGGGTTATCCCGGACGGCGGCATGGGCTTCAGCGCGGGGATTGCATGCTATCACCCTGGGGCGGGCCCGGTCGCGCGAGATGATTTGTTGCGAATCGCTGATGACGCCCTTTACCGGGCGAAGCGCCAGGGCAGAGGCGTCGTCTGCGTCGGTTCCGTGGAGTCGAAGTGATTCCGCGCTTGATGTCGTTAGAATTTGCAGAGAAATCGCCGTCCGCCCACGCATTTCTTCCCCTCCCCACCGTGACGCAGTAAGGGCTTCAATTTTACCTGCGTCCTTCGGAAAGCTCACGGCAGCCCTGACCCGCTGCCACGCGGCCCTGATTGCGGAAGGCCATGGTCTGTCATGGCCGGATACCGCGGGCGCCTGAGCACACACGTTTGACAGCCTCTCGCTCCCGTGTGTACAATTCCATGTAGAATCGAATTTGGAATCCAGGAGGGGGAACCCGGCATTCCCCGGGCGCCCTTCTAGGGGAAGAATCCCCTCTTCCCCGGCCAGGGTTGACAAAATCGCGGGTTGAAGGAGGGCGGGATATGTCTACGGTGAAACAGGAAGTCCGCAAGCTTCTCGCACGTTTGCCAGAGGATTGTTCCCTGGAGGATATCCAGTACCATCTCTACGTGCTTCAGAAGATTGAGCGAGGGATTAGGGATTCCCAGGAATCGCGAGTCTATAGCCAGGAAGAGGTCGAGAAGATGATGGCTAAGCGGCTCGTAGAATAATCTGGTCTCAGGAGGCGGTCGCTGACCTTCGGGCGGTGGCAATTATGTCGCGCAAGACTCTGCTTTCTACGCAGCCGCCTTCGTGCATGATATCCGCGATGCCAGTCGGTCCCTCAGTGAACTCGCTGAAAGAGGCCGTATTGTTCCCGAGATTGGTAAACCGGATATCCGTGAGCTCTTCGCAGCGCGGTATCGGCTCGTTTATGGCATTGAGGAATCACGTGTCGTGATCTTGGGACTGGTTCACGGCAAGAGAGATCTGAAGAGGCTGTGGGATAGAGAGAATCGTGATTGATTTCCCCCGTGTGTACAATCGCAAGGGGTGAATGAGCCTGTGAATTCCTTCGAGGGTGGGTTTTGACTGCTAAGCAATTCGATGTGATCATAGTGGGCAGCGGCCCGGCGGGCATCTTCGCCGCGCTGGAACTGGCGGAGGTGGAGGGTCTGGACGTCCTTCTCCTCGACAAGGGCAAGCCCCTTGAGCGCCGCCAATGCCCCGTTATGCTGAAGGGGACCTCCTGCCAGCCCTGCCGGCTGTGCGATCAGGTGACTGGCTGGGGAGGCGCGGGGGCGTTCAGCGACGGCAAGCTCACTTTCTCGCCTGATGTGGGCGGGAGGCTGAAAGACTACCTGGGGCGGGAGGCCACCAGGGAGCTTCTCAGCTATGTGGAGGGTATCTATCTGCAGTTCGGCGCCTCAGACCATGTTTACGGCGTCGGTGAGGAGGTGGAGGCGCTGGGTCACCGCGCCAGCCTGGCCGAACTGCGCCTTGTCCCCGTGAAGATCCGTCACCTGGGTACGGACCGCTCCCGCGAGCTGCTGAAGGCCATGCGCGATGTCCTCGCTCCCAGAGTGGAGATAAGGACCGGGGCCACGGCTGCTTCCATCATCGTGGAGGACGGCCGGGTCAGGGGGGTCGAGATAGACGGCAAAAAAACCGGCTGTCGGTATCTCGTCGTAGCGCCGGGGCGGGAGGGGGCGGACTGGCTGGCGCACGAGGCGCGACGCCTGAAACTGAGCCTGGATTCCAACCCTATCGATGTTGGCGTGCGCGTGGAGGTCCCCGCGGTAGTCACCCGGGAGCTAACGGACGTTCTTTACGAATCGAAGCTGGAGTTCTGCTCTCCGACCTTCGATGACCGGGTGCGCACCTTCTGCATGTGCCCCTTCGGTGAGGTGACCATGGAGTCCACGGCAGGCGCTGAGCCGGTGATGACGGTCAACGGCCACAGCTACCAGAACTGCAAGACGGACAACACCAATTTCGCCCTTCTGGTCAGTACTTCCTTCACCGAGCCTTTCCATGAGCCTATTGCCTATGGGAGATACCTGGCGCGGCTGGCCAACGTGCTCAGCGGCGGAGTGATGGTGCAGCGCCTCGGCGACCTGATGGAGGGCCGCCGTTCAAACCCCGAGCGCATCGAGCGCGGAATGGTTGTCCCTACTCTCAAGAGCGCTACACCGGGGGATTTGAGCTTCGTCTTGCCCTACCGCTACCTGAAAGATATCATGGAGATGCTTCAGGCGCTGGACAAGCTGGCGCCGGGCGTCGCCTCTCGCCACACGCTGCTCTACGGCGTGGAGGTGAAATTCTATTCCTCTTGCCTGCGCCTCAGCAGCAACTTAGAGAGCGAGATCGAAAACTTCTTCGCTGCCGGAGACGGCGCCGGCGTTACCCGTGGTCTGACACAAGCTTCGGCGTCCGGGGTGATAGCGGCGCGCGAGATTGTCAGGAGGATGAAGGGCGCCGCCGCCCAGCGGCCTCGCGGCCCATTGACAGCAAGCCGGGCACCCCGATGAAATCGGGGCCTAACTGCGATCGACTGACCGTCCTCTCCTGCCTGGCCGCAGTGGGGCTGGGCAGCTACCTACTCCTCGAACCTCCGCGATGGTGGCTCCTGCCTCTTACTCTAGCGATGGGTGTGGGCGCCTGGCTGCTGATCAAGGACCACCCGACTCTGTCCGTTGAGGGCCCCCTCAGTGCGCTCGCTTTCGCTCCTCTGCCCGCTCTCATCGCCCCGGCAGCGGCTTTGAGCCTGGAGCCTGTCCTCCAGGGGGGTTGGGTCATCCTGGGCGCGGCAGCGGCTGGGGCGTTGGTTTTCGGCGCGGTGGCGGCGGAGTGGCATACCGTGGTCCTCGGCAGGCGAACGGCGCGGGCGCGGGTGGCGCTCAATCTTCTCTGCTACCTGGCGGCCTTCGCTCTCTACAACTCGACCGATCTCCTCGGATTTGAGGGGGCTGTGGCGTTGGGGTGGGTCGGTGTGGTCACCGTTTTGCTCTCCGTCGAGCTCATCCGAGAGGGCGCAACCGACAACGCCAGGACCTGGCTGTACGCTCTGGCCTCCGGCGTAGTGCTGATGGAGATCCGCTGGACGGTAGCCTTCTGGCCCCTGGAAGGAACCATGGCGGCCATTTTCCTCGTCCCGGTGTTTTATCTGGTGACAGGCGTAATCCACAGCTATTTTGCGGGGCAGCTAAACAGGAGCACTATGCTGGAGTTCGTCGGCGCGACCGGAGCGGGGCTGGCGATCCTTTTTGGCGCTCGCCAGTTGGCGGGCTGATGATAAGTGATGAATCGTCCATGCCGGTTGACACCGGCACCACCAGGTATGAAAATCGTGTTTCTATACCCCGCACTGAAGTACGGGGTATACCGCGTACTTTAGTGCGCGGTATGTGTAAGCTTCCTATTTTCATACCAATGCGGAATGATGAATGGTAAATGGAAGCGGGAAGCAGGAAGCGGGAAGCAAGACGCCCTCCCATCCACCTCGTCCACGCCGTCCACTCGCTCTGCCCCTGTGGGGGTGGGGTGGTGGCTGAAAGCTGAGCGCTGAAAGCTGAAAGCTGAAAGCTAGATAATGAAAAGGATCGTTACCCTGGAGGACTTCCTGCCCGTCAGGGAGAGCCTGCGCCGGAAAAGCAAGGTGGTGGTCTTCACCAACGGACTTTTCGACCTCCTGCATCTAGGGCACATCCGATATCTTCAGGAGGCCAGGGCCGAGGGCGATGTCCTGGTGGTCGGCTTGAATTCCGATGCCTCCGCCCGAGAGCTGAAGGGGCCGAGGCGCCCCATCTTGCCCGAAGGGGAGCGGGCTGAAGTCCTCGCGGCGCTCGAATGTGTTGATTATGTCATCATCTTCGGCGAGCGGACGGCAGAGCGGCTGGTGGCCACGCTGCAGCCAGACATCTACGTCAAGGGGGGGGACTACGCCCCTGATGGCGGCACGGATCTTCCGGAGGCCAGGATCGTCGCTGGCTACGGAGGAAGAACGGCTATCGTCCCCGTGGTGCCGGGATGCTCCACTACCGGCATTATCGAGAGGATTCTGGAGAGATATGGCAAGGTGTAGTGGGAGAGGGTATCCATGTGAAGGCCTCCGATGTCTCCGAGACCTTGGAGGTCTTATGGGCGCTCTCCCCTATGGCGGACGATCGAGCTTGTCACCCGTAGGGGCACGGTGCACCGTGCCCCTACGGGTGACAAGCTCCCTGCTCTTACCTCCATCACGACACCCATGGGAATAGCCAGGGCAGCGCTCATCATCATGCTGGGCAACGTCGCCAGCCGTCTGCTGGGCGTGGTTCGCGAGCAGGTCATTGCCGGGCTTTTCGGCCTGACGGACGCCGCTGACGCCTTCAGCGCCGCCTCCAGGGTAACCACCCCCATCTACGACCTGCTCATCGGCGGCATGATCTCCGCCGCCCTGATTCCGGTGTTCAGCGGCTACGCCAAGACTGAGGACGAGCCGGAGCTTTGGCGGCTGGTCAGCATCGTCTTGAACTTGATAGTCCTCCTCTTCGTCGTCTTTGTTGTCATCCTTATCATCTTCGCGCCTCAGCTCATGATGGTCTTTGGCTATGGCTTCAGCCCGGAGAAGCAAGCGCAGGCAGTGGCCCTGACCCGTGTGATGCTGGTCTCCGTCGCCTTCATGGGCTGCGCCGGGGTGCTCACCTCAGTCCACTACTCCCGCCACCGCTTCGGCCTGCCCGCTCTGTGCGGCGCCGCTTACAACCTCGGGATAGCGAGCATGGCCATCATCCTTCACGATCGGATTGGGGTGGCCAGCCTGGCGGTAGGGACGCTGGTGGGCGCTGCGTTGCAGGTGGGAGTCTTGCTGCCCGGATTGCGCAAGATGGGGATGCGCTACTCGCTGAGCTTAAGCGTGTCCCATCCCAGCGTGCGCCGCATAATCGCCCTTTACCTGCCTGTGGCCGGCGGGCTGGTCGTCTCGGCAGCGGGCGTGACGCTGGATACCAACCTGGCGTCGCAGACGGGCGAGGGGAGCCTCACGGCCATGCGTTTCGCCACCACCCTCATCCAGTTGCCCTTGGGGCTGGTGGCCGTGGCCATGGGGTTCGCGGTCCTGCCCACGCTTTCGCGCTATGCCACTGGCTTCGCCAACATGGGCAATACCTCGCTGACCGTCCTGCCCGATGACGGGTTCGACGGGGAGACCGCCAATGGCGAGGCGTCGCTGGCTTCTTTCAAGGAGACGCTGGCGCTGGGGATAAAGCTGATGTTCATCGCCATGATACCGGCCACGGTGGGGCTGGTGGTGGTGCGTACGCCTGTGATCCAACTCCTCTTCCAGCATGGTATTTTCACCGCGGCGGATACGGGGCGGACGGCGGTGGCGCTTCTCTTCTATTCAGCTGGCCTGCCTGCCGCCGGCCTCGACCAGCTCCTCATCTTCGCCTTCTATGCCCGACGCAACACGGTGACACCGGTCTTGGTGGGCGTTTTCGGTATTGGCGTCTACCTGGTCGTAGCGCTGGCCCTCCTCAAACCGATGGGCATGCCAGGCCTGGCCCTGGCCAACTCCGTCCAGTGGATATCCCACGCCCTGGTGATGCTGGTGCTGCTGTGGCGGGGTCTGGCGGGGCTGACGGGCTTCGGGATCGGGGCGACAGGCCTTAAAGTCCTGACAGCTTCGGCGGTAATGGGCGCAACGCTCCTGGCTGTTATGCCGGGGCTGGAAGGCGTGCTGAAGCCGGCATCGGGCACAGCTGGCCTCATGGTTTACCTGGCGCTGCTTTGCGGGGGAGGTGCGCTCGTCTACGGCGGCGCCCTGGCGCTGCTGAGGGTGCGGGAGGTGGGCGTGATTTGGGGAATGATAGGGGCGAAGCTGGGAATCAGTGAGAAATGAATGATGAATGGCGTCGCGCGAAGCCGCGAAGACACGAAGGGAAAAACCGACCCTTATCCCCTCGCCCCACCAGCGCTCACGGCGGAAAGCTCCAAATCATGAGAGGGTGAAGTCGATTCGCCAGGCGCGGGCAAACCGCTGCGGTCTGGACGCGTCGGTCTCAGGTCCGCTTCGTTCTCGGCCAAAGAGTCGAATGGTGATCCTGTGGTCTCGGGTTCTTCAGGGCTTTGCCTCTCCACCTGTCTGGTGGGCGAAGTTGGCGATTGCCAGGCGCGTTACGCGAAGAATTCGGCCAAATCACTCTTCATGCACAACGTTGCCTTGAGCATCATAGCAGGTCATTTGCGCACCACAGACTCCGTAGTAGTCCCAACGAAGCTGTCGTGCCTGGGCAAGAGTGACGCGGTGGAAATCCAGCGTTTGTTTCTCTACGCAAAGCAAGCCGTAGTGCCCGATCATCCTGACGTGGGCGTAGCTTCCGGTTCCCCAGGTGCCAGCGTCGGTGGCCGAAACCTCCGCTGGCCTGGGTGGAACTTGTTCAGCGCCTTTTTCAAGCTGATGCTTTTGCCCGTGGTAGTCCGCCATCACGAATACTCCCCCCAGTGCAATAATATTGGCCGCTGTGGTGTATGGCCTTCCTTCTGCCACTATACACCGGGCCATGGTCTCTGTCAATGGGACCTCTTTGGCAAGCCAAGCTTGACTGCCCTTTCGAAATGGAAGAAAGGCGGCGTAGCGAAAAATGCCTATAGGGAAATAGGCAAAGGAGGCAGAATTTTCCCGAAATTGGCCGGCTGGAATGATTGACAGCGCTTATGCCTTATGCTATCATGACTGTTTAGTGCCACTCGGCTGCTAAGACTAGGGCCGGAAGGCTACTGAGGTGATAACGGCTGGTCGGTCTGGGGGACGCCCTCCAGCGGGAAATCAGTGACCAGTTGGTTCAGCAAAAGAGCTTTCGGCCGTTACCTGTGTCTATGAGGGGCGGGCCCTTCCGCCGGCGCGAAGTCGGCGGGTATCTGCCCCGAGTCCAGCCCAAAGTCACTAGTTAAAGGAAGGGGAGTAATCTTGCCCACAATCAGCCAGCTCATACGCAAAGGCAGGAAAAAGGTAACGAAGAAGACCAAGGCGCCTGCGATGCGCTTCCTCTACAACTCGTTGAAGAACAGGATGGAGCGCGGAGAGGGTGCGCCCCAAAAGCGGGGGGTTTGCACCCAGGTGAGGACCATGACACCCAAGAAGCCTAACTCTGCCCTGCGTAAAATAGCCAGGGTCCGGCTGACTAACGGCATGGAGGTCACCGCCTACATCCCTGGGGAAGCGCACACCTTGCAGGAGCACTCGGTGGTCCTCATTCGGGGGGGCCGCGTCAAGGACCTGCCGGGAGTCCGCTATCATATCATCCGCGGAGCCCTGGATGCGGCCGGGGTGAAAAACCGGAAGCAGGGGCGCAGCAAGTACGGCACCAAGGCGGTCGCCGCCAAGACCGCAAGTTAGAGGTTTTGACAGGGGCAAAAAGATGCCAAGACGTGCCAGAGTTATCAAGAGGGTCGCCGCGTCGGATTCGAAGTACCATAGCTGGAGATTAGCCAAGTTCATCAATAGAATAATGGTGAGGGGCAAGAAGAGCACGGCCGAGCGTATCACCTACGGCGCCCTTGGTATCGTTGAGGCCAAAGAGAGGAAGAATCCCATCGACCTTTTTGAGCAGGCATTGAAGAACGCTACGCCGGTTCTTGAAGTTAAGCCTCGGCGCGTGGGCGGCGCCACGTACCAGGTGCCTGTGGAGATCCGAGGAGAGCGCCGCACCGCCCTGGCTATGCGTTGGCTGCTTCAATCCGCCAAGGCGAGGGGCGGAAAGTCCATGGCGGAGAAACTCGCCGCGGAGCTTATGGATGCGGCTCGCGGGGAAGGCGCCACTATCAAGAAAAGAGAGGATACACATAGAATGGCCGAGGCCAACAAGGCCTTCGTCCACTATCGCTGGTAGTCGGAAAACACGAGTATGCCCAGGTCATATGCTATCGAGTCAGTACGGAATATTGGCATTATCGCTCATATCGATGCCGGAAAGACCACCGTCACGGAGCGCATCCTCTATTACACCGGCCGCACTTACAAGATCGGAGAGGTGCATGAAGGGACGGCCGTGATGGACTGGATGGCTCAGGAGCGGGAGCGGGGTATCACCATCACCGCCGCCGCTACGACCTGTCAGTGGCAGACCCATCGCATCAACATTATCGATACCCCGGGACACGTCGATTTCACTGCCGAGGTGGAGCGGAGCCTGAGGGTCCTGGATGGCGGCGTCGTCGTCTTCGACGCCGTGGCCGGCGTGGAGCCGCAATCTGAGACGGTGTGGCGGCAAGCGGATCGCTACCACGTTCCGAGGATCTGTTTCGTCAACAAGATGGACCGGGTCGGCGCGGACTACTTGCGCACGATCTTGATGATAAAGGAGCGCCTGGGGGCGACCCCTCTGCCCATACAGTTGCCCCTGGGCACAGAGAGCCGTTTTTCCGGGGTCATCGATCTCGTGGAGAAGAAGGCCTGGCGCTGGGGCTCCGATGATAAGGACACCAAGCCCGAAGAAATGGAGATCCCGGCGGAGTTCCAGCAGGTCGCGGCCAAGTACCGCGAGGCCCTCATCGAGAAGCTTGCCGAGGTTGACGAGGATATCATGATGGCCTACGTCGAGTCCCGGAAGGTCGGCGTAGAGGAGCTTAAGGCAGCCATAAGGCGGGCCACCCTGGCAACGCGGCTGGTGCCTGTCCTCTGCGGCAGCGCCCTCAAGAATAAGGGCGTTCAGCCCCTGTTGGACGCTGTCGTAGACTACCTGCCCTCACCGCTGGATGTGCCTCCGGTACGTGGGATCCACCCAAGAAGCGAAAAAGAGCTGGAGCGGCCTGTCGATGACGAGGCGCCTTTCTCCGCCCTGGTCTTCAAGATCGTGGCGGACCCCTTTGTGGGCCGCCTCGCTTATCTCCGGGTGTACTCCGGCCGGGCGAAGACCGGCGACCAGGTGCTGAACGCGGTGCGCAGCCAGAAGGAGCGTTTCGGACGCCTACTCCAGATGCACGCCAACCGGCGCGAGGAGATCACCGAGATAGATACCGGCAGCATAGCCGGCGCCGTGGGCTTGAAGAACGTGTTCACGGGCGATACGTTGTGCGCTATCCATGCGCCGATTGTACTGGAGACCATCAAGTTCCCGGAGCCCGTCATCTCGGTCGCTATCGAGCCGAAGACCAAGGACGATCAGGAACGGATGGGCGATGCCCTCCAGCGCCTGGGCGACGAGGACCCCACCTTTAAGGTCCACTACAACCAGGATACCGGTCAGACTATCATCTCCGGGATGGGCGAGCTCCACCTGGAGGTCATCATCGACCGCATGATGCGGGAGTACCGCGTGGAGGCCAACGTAGGCAAGCAGCAGGTAGCTTATAAGGAGACCATCACCGCTTCGGCGCAGGCGGAAGGTCGCTTCATTCGGCAGACGGGCGGACATGGCCAGTATGGCGACGCGTACCTCGAGGTGGAGCCGATGGAGCCGGGGGCAGGCTTCGAGTTCGTTAATCACATCCAGGGCGGTTCGATACCCAAGGAGTTCATCCCGGCGGTGCAGGCCGGCGTGAAGGAGGCCCTGGCTACTGGAGTAATCGGAGGCTATCCGGTTATCGACATCCGCGTCACCCTTTATGACGGAAGCTACCATGAGGTGGACTCGTCCGAACTGGCTTTCAGAATGGCGGGCTCCATAGGGGTCCGTGAGGCGGTGCGCAAGGCCAAGCCCGTCGTGCTCGAGCCCATCATGAAGATTGAGATCGTCACCCCCGAGCAGTCGGTGGGTGATGTTATCGGCGACCTGAACAGCCGCCGGGGTCACATCGAGCGGGTGGAGCCTCGCGGCGACCTGCAGGTCATCCGAGGCTATGTGCCGCTGGCGGAGACCTTCGGCTACGCCACCGAATTGAGGTCCATGACCCAAGGGAGGGCAACCTTCTCCCTGGAGTTCGACCATTATCAGCCGGTGCCGCAGCAGTTGGCCCAGACGCTCGTAACCAGCGGAAAGAGTTCCGCGTAATCACCGGAGTCCCATTATCGGAGGTCTGAGATATGGCTAAGCAGAAATACGAAAGAACTAAGCCTCACGTTAACGTGGGCACCATCGGCCACGTTGACCACGGTAAGACCACTCTTACCGCGGCCATAACCAAGTACTTGTCCTTTAAGGGGAAGGCGGGATTCCGGCCCTACGACTCCATCGATAACGCCCCTGAGGAGAAGGCGCGCGGCCTTACCATCGCCATCGCCCACGTCGAGTATGAGACAGATAAGCGCCATTATGCTCACGTGGACTGCCCGGGGCACGCTGACTACATCAAGAACATGATCACCGGCGCCGCCCAGATGGACGGAGCGGTTTTGGTCGTGGCGGCGCCCGAGGGCCCGATGCCCCAGACGCGAGAGCATATCCTGCTCGCCCGTCAGGTCGAGGTGCCCAGCATGGTGGTCTTCCTGAACAAGGTGGACCAGATGGACGACCCCGAGCTGCTGGAGCTGGTGGAGTTGGAACTGCGGGAGCTGCTGACCAAGTACGGCTTCCCCGGCGACGATATCCCTATCGTCAGAGGCAGCGCCCTGCAGGCCCTGGAGAGCGCCTCCAAGGACCCCAATGCCCCCGAGTACAAGCCCATCGCTGACCTCATCGACGCTATCGACAGCTACATTCCCACGCCTGCCCGCCCCAAGGATAAGCCGTTCTTGATGCCTATCGAAGATGTCTTCGGCATCAAGGGACGGGGTACGGTGGTCACCGGCAGGATCGAGCGCGGCGTGGTTAAGACGGGCGAGGAGGTCGAGATCGTCGGTCTTACCCAGACGCGCAAGACCGTGGTCACCGGGGTCGAGATGTTCCACAAGATCCTGGACCAGGGTGAGGCGGGCGACAATGTTGGCTGCCTGCTCCGTGGGATTGAGCGCGAGGATGTGGAACGGGGCCAGGTGCTGGCCAAGCCGGGCAGCATTAAGCCGCACAGCCATTTCGAAGGCCAGGTTTATGTACTGTCCAAGGAGGAAGGCGGACGGCATACGCCCTTCTTCAACGGGTACCGGCCACAGTTCTACATTCGGACCCTGGACATCACCGGCTCCATACAGTTGCCCCAGGGCATGGAGATGGTGATGCCCGGCGATAACATCAAGATGACCATAAACCTGATTACTCCTGTGGGGCTGGAAGAGGGCGTCCACTTCGCCATCCGCGAGGGCGGACGCACTGTCGGGGCCGGCGTCATCAGCAAGATTCTAGAGTAGCGCAGATAAGGGTAGACAAGCATGGCGAAGCAGAAGATTCGCATCAAGCTCAAGGCGTACGACCACCGGATTCTGGACCAGGCGGCGGAGCAGATAGTAGAGACAGCGGAACGGACCGGAGCCCTCGTGGCCGGGCCGGTGCCTCTGCCTACGCGCATCAAGAAGTTTTGCGTGATCCGCTCGCCACATATCGACAAGGACTCAAGGGAGCAGTTCGAGGTGCGCACTCACCAGCGCCTTATCGACATTATGGAGCCCACCTCCAAGACGGTGGATACCTTGACGCGGCTGAATCTTCCCGCTGGCGTCGACATCGAGATCAAGCTGTAAGCCATGATAGACGGGATTATCGGCAAGAAAATAGGCATGACACGGGTGATCCAGGATGACGGTACCGTGAAGGCGGTGACGGCCATCGAGGCAGGGCCTTGCTCTGTTATCCAGGTAAAGAGGACAGAGCGTGAGGGCTACAACGCCGTCCAGTTGGGTTTCGGCCTGGCTAAGAAGCTGAACTCGCCGGAGAAGGGACACTTGAAGAAGCAGGGCTTCTTCAAACATCTCCACGAGTTCAAGGTGGACGACGCCGCGACGTTGCAAGCGGGACAGGTAGTGGATGTGAGCTTCCTCAAGCCCGGCGACCGGGTGGATGTGATCGGCACTTCCAAGGGCAGGGGCTTCGCCGGTGTGGTGAAGAGACACCACTTTTCCGGTGGACCCAAGACCCACGGCCAGTCAGACCGACACCGGGCGCCCGGCTCCATAGGCTCTACCACGACGCCAGGGCATGTATACAAAGGGCTGCGCATGGCCGGACACATGGGAGCCGAGCGGGTGACGGTCAAGAACCTGACGGTGGTGGGAGCCGACCCGGCCCGCAATCTTCTCCTGGTGGAAGGGTCTGCGCCTGGAGCGAGAAACGGACTCCTGCTGATAAAGAAGAGCTAGGTTGAGAACTGCCAGCGCGGATGCTGATTTGGACTGCGCAGGCTTGCCTGCGTTTTGGATGGCGGCGGCAAGCCGCCGCACTCCAAAGGATTAGCAAGGTGGAGAACATGAAGGTTCCGGTGCACAATATCGCCGGCGAAGTTGTTGACGAGATTGAGATAAGTGAGGCAGTCTTCGGACTACCTTGCAACGAAGCCGTGGTGCATCAGGCGCTGCTCAGGCAGTTGGCCAACGCCCGGCAAGGCAGCGTTGACACTAAGACCCGCGGCGAGGTGAGCGGTGGCGGGGTGAAAATCAGGCGCCAGAAAGGCTCCGGCCAGGCCCGCCAGGGCAGCAGCCGGGCGCCTCATCGGAGGGGCGGAGGAGTCGTCTTTGGGCCCCACCCGAGAAGCTTCGCTCAGGACATGCCTAAGAAGATGCGGCGTCTCGCTATCCGTTGTTGTCTCTCCGATAAGGCCGCCCAGGAAACCCTGGTGGTAGTGGACGAACTGAAGTTGGAAGAGCCAAGGACCAGAGAGATGGCCAACATTCTCGGGACCCTGGGGGCAACGGCCTCGGCGCTGGTGGTGACGGCGGGCGTCGACGCCAACGTGGTGAGATCCGCCCGCAATTTGCCCCAGGTGCGGACTCTTCCGGCAGCTTATCTTAACGTGGTCGATTTGATATCCCACAACCACATGGTGGCGACGGTCGACGCCGTTCGCGCTATCGAGAAGCTGTGGGGCCGGTCGGAGGGATGAAATGCATATCTTAGAGGTGCTCCGGCGGCCGATAGTAACGGAGAAGACGACAAGCCTCCAGGCCCAGAATAAGTACGCCTTTGAGGTCGTGAAGGGCGCCAATAAGCCGCTGGTTAAAGAGGCGGTGGAGAGGGCCTTCAACGTCACAGTCGAGGACGTCAATATCATGATCGTACACGGCCGGATGAGACGGATAGGGAAGCATCGTGGGATGACGCCTAGCTGGAAGAAGGCTATCGTTACTCTGAAGCAAGGTCACAAGATCGAGCTGTTTGAGGGCGTCTAGCCCCGATATGATCTGGGCATAGAGAAAGAGGAAGGGCAGTGGCGCTGAAAATCTACCGACCCACGTCACCCGGACGCCGGGGGATGACCAGCCCGACGTTTGAGGAGATAACCAAGAAAAAGCCCGAGAGATCGTTGCTTCTGCCTGCCAAGAAGGAAGCCGGGCGCAACAATCAGGGCAGGCTGACAACTCGTCATCAAGGCGGCGGCGAGAAGCGGATGCTGCGCGTCATCGACTTCAAACGGGACAAGGTCGGCGTTCCGGGCAAGATAGCCGCCATCGAGTATGACCCGAATCGCTCGGCGCGCATCGCTCTGGTACACTACGTTGACGGTGACAAGCGTTACATCCTTGCTCCCTCCGGTCTGGCCGTCGGCGCTATTGTGGTGTCGGGAGAAGGGGCAGAGATCAAGGTGGGCAATGCGCTGCCGATAAAGGCGATACCGACCGGCACAATGATTCACAATATCGAGCTGTTCAAGGGGCGAGGCGGCCAGATAGTGCGCAGCGCCGGCGGATCCGCCCAGTTGATGGCCAAGGAAGGACCTTACGGCCTGGTCCGTCTGCCGTCGGGCGAGGTGAGGCGCATCAATGCCGAGTGCGTGGCGACCATCGGCCAGGTGGGCAATGTCGACCATCAGAATATCAGCTACGGCAAGGCGGGGCGCAAGCGGAATAAAGGATGGCGGCCCAGCGTGCGCGGCTCGGCTATGAACCCACGTGACCATCCGCACGGTGGTGGTGAGGGAAAATCTCCGGTGGGCATGGCCGGACCCAAGACCCCCTGGGGTAAGCCAGCCATGGGTTACAGGACGCGAACCAACAAAGTGACGGACCGCATGATCGTGAAGAAGAGGGGCAAGTAGCCCCGACTGTGTCGGGGGCCAGGAGGCGCTAGCCGTGTCAAGATCAGTCAAAAAAGGGCCCTTCGTGGAGGCGAGCCTCGTCAAGAAGCTCGATGCGGTGATTCGCAGCGGCCAGAAAGCGATAATCAAGACCTGGTCTCGGCCATCTACCATCCTGCCGGCGATGGTTGGCCAGACGGTGGCGGTGCACGATGGCAAGCGACATGTGCCGATCTTTATCACCGAGAATATGGTTGGGCACAAGCTGGGTGAATTCGCCCCGACGCGCCATTTCCGGGGACACTCCAGCAGCAAGTCCGAGAAGACCACCACAGTCAAGGGGAAGAAGTAGCAGGAAGAAGGCTTGCCCCTTCGGAAAACTCAGGGCAGGCTCTGAGCGGAGCCGAAGGGGAGGGGGAAGCGAGGAGCGGAAATACACAGTCCGACGAGTCTGACCGGTCTGACAGAGTTGATCCCGACAAGAAGAGCCTCAGCGTCGGAGGGCAAGGGAAAATAGATGGAAGTGAAAGCAACAGCGAAACACACGGGCCTGTCACCACGCAAGGTCAGGCTGATAGTGGACGTGGTGCGGGGCAAAAAGGTCGATGAGGCGCTCTCCATCCTGAAATATATGCCCAGCCCGGCGGCGAGGACGGTGGCCAAGGTGGTGAAGTCGGCTGCGGCGAATGCAGAGAACAATTATCAGATGATACCCGCTGATTTGCGCATCACCAGGATAGCCGCGGAAGACGCGCGCACTCTGAAGCGGTTTCGGGCTCGCGCGCGGGGACGAATGAGTCCGATTCTTAAGCGCTCCAGCCATATCACAGTTTTCGTGCAGGAAGAAGAGGGATAATTGGGACAGAAAGTTCACCCCGTTGGATTCAGACTCGGCATAACTAAGGACTGGCAGGCGAAATGGTATGCCGCCGACAGGCACTACCCTCAACTGCTCCACGAGGACCTGCGCATCCGCAAGTCCATTCAGTCCAGATATCCTGAGGCGGGCATCTCACAGGTGGAAATTGAGCGGGGGGCAAACCAGGTCTCAGTGACTATCCATACCGCCAGGCCGGGGATTGTTATCGGACGGGGCGGCCAGCGGGTGGACGAGCTGAGGGGAATGCTGGAGAAGGAGACCGGCAAGCGCGTCCGCCTCAACATCAACGAGATAAGGACGCCGGAGCTGGATGCCTATCTGGTGGCGAAGAATGTGGCCGAGCAGTTGGAGCGTCGTGTGGGCTACCGACGGGCCATGAAGCAAGTGGTGCAGCGCACCATGATGCGAGGAGCGCAAGGCATAAAGATTGCCCTTGGCGGCAGGCTGGGGGGCGCTGAAATGTCGCGTCGCGAGAAGGAAAGGGAAGGCAGAGTCCCCCTGCATACCCTTCGGGCTGATATCGACTACGGGCAGACCGAGGCCCACACGACTTTTGGACTTATAGGCGTTAAGGTCTGGATCTACAAGGGAGATATACTCCCGGAACCGAAGAAACGGGAGGCGCCGGCGGCAGAGGCGGCGCTCCCGCAGGTGGAGGAAAATGCTCCAGCCGAAGAGGATAAAGTACCGGAAACAACAGAGGGGGAGGCGTAAAGGGAGGGCCGTCGCCGGGAGCGCGATCGTCTTCGGCGAATATGGGCTCGTGTCCCTGGACAACGCCTGGATTACCGCCCGGCAGATCGAGGCGGCGCGGCGCGCCATAACCCACCATTTGAAGCGCGGTGGCCAGATATGGATCCGCGTCTTCCCCGACAAACCAGTGACCGCCAAGCCGGCCGAGACGCGGCAAGGCAGCGGCAAGGGCGCCGTGGACCACTGGGTGGCTGTGGTGAGGCGGGGAAGGGTGCTCTTTGAAGTTGGCGACATCAAGGACGACCTGGCCAAAGAGGCGTTGCGGCTGGCGGCCCACAAGCTGCCCATCGCCACCAGATTCGTGGCCAAGGGCGCCGAGGCCGGGGAGCCAGCGGCTGAAGAGACGGCGGTGCGAGAGTTGCCGGCTGTGGGGGTCGAGAAGGCGTGAAAGCAGACGAGATTCGTGGCTTAGGTCCAGCGGGCATAATGAAGCAGATCGAGGAGGCGCACCGGGAGCTTTTCAACATCCGGATCAGGGTGTCCACGCGCCAGTTGGCCAATCACCGCGAGATTCGCAAGACGAAGAGGAAGATCGCCCGACTGAATACTATCCTGCGCGAGCTGGAGCTGGGGGGATAAATGGCCGCTAAAGAGGAGAAAGGCAAGTCCCGCGTCGGGCTTGTGGTCAGCGATAAGATGGATAAGACGGTCATAGTCCGCGTGGAGACTCTGCGGCGCCATCGGGTCTACAAGCGCCCTACGCGTCAATGGGCCAAGTTCAAGGCCCACGATGAGGGCAACGCCTGCAAAGTCGGCGATCGGGTCCGCATCGTGGAGACGCGCCCGCTCTCCAGAGAGAAAAGGTGGCGGGTAGCGGAGATTCTTGTCCACAAGGAAATGGCGGAAATTCAGCCCTCGGAGATTGTGTAGGAACCGTGCAATGATTCAGGCCTATACCAGACTGAAGGTAGCCGACAACTCTGGCGCGAAAATCATAATGTGCATAAACGTCCCTGGCGGGACCCGCCGCAGGTACGCGCATATCGGGGACGTAATAGTGGCATCCGTGAAGCAAGCGGCGCCGGGCGCTGGGCTCAAGAAGGGGGAAGTAGTCCGGGCGGTCGTCGTGCGCACGGCGAAGGGCTACGGACGCCCCGACGGCACGTATATCCAGTTCGATGACAACGCTGCCGTCATCCTCACCGACAAGAATAACCCCAAAGGAACACGCATATTCGGTCCGGTGGCCCGTGAGCTTCGGGAGAAGAACTTCATGAAGATAATCTCGCTGGCCCCCGAAGTGGTATGAGGATCCTGCCGATGAAGATTCATAGGAATGATGACGTTTTGGTCACCACGGGGAAGGACAAAGGGAAAAAAGGCAAGGTTCACGCCGTTGATCTGCAAAAGGAGCGGGTGCTCGTCGAAGGAGTCAATCTGATCAAGCGTCACACGAAGCCCCGTGGGAAGGTGAGGCAGGCGGGCATTGTTGAAAAAGAGGCTCCCCTTCACGTGTCCAAGGTGATGCTGCTGTGCACCAAATGCGGGAAGCCGACAAGGGTAGGGTTCCGGTTCCTGGAAAGCGGAGCCAAGGCCCGGTTCTGTCGCGTTTGCAACGAGTTGATTGACTAGGTTGAGGACTATGTCGCGCTTGATAAAGACGTATAAAGAAGAAGTCTCTCCGGTTCTGGCCAAAGAGTTCGGGTACAAGAATGTGATGGAGATACCGCGCCTCAGGAAGATCGTGGTGAACGTGGGGCTGGGAGAGGCCACACAGAATGCCCATGCTCTCGATGCTGCGGCGAAGGACGTCGCGACTATTACCGGACAGCGCCCCGTGACCACAAGGGCGAAGAGGTCCATCGCTGCCTTCAGACTCCGAGAAGGAATGCCCATCGGCGTGATGGTAACCCTGAGGGGCAAGATGATGTATGAGTTCTTCGACCGGTTGGTGAACGCTTCGCTGCCGCGAATCAGGGACTTTCGTGGCGTGTCCTCGGAAGCTTTCGATGGGCGGGGCAACTACAGTTTGGGCATGAAAGAGCAGATTATCTTCCCCGAGATAGAATATGACAAGGTTGACAAGATAAGGGGTCTCCAGGTGTCTATTGTCACCACGGCTCGCAACGATGAGGAGGGCAAACGCTTGCTTGAGCTGATGGGGATGCCCTTCAGCAGCTAGCGATACTCCAGTGGAGGAATCTCTGTGGCCAAGATATCCAAGGTCGTAAAGTCCCAGCGCCCCCCGAAGTACCGGGTCCAGCAGCGTAACAGGTGCAAGCTATGCGGGCGGCCGCGGGCCTACATAAGGATGTTCCAGCTTTGCCGTATCTGTTTCCGAAAGCTGGCTTTGACCGGGGAACTCCCGGGGGTGAAGAAGTCAAGTTGGTAGTCGTGGGAACAAATAAGGGGAGACGTGGGGAGAGTGCCAACGGAGGGGAGGTACTTGCCTTGAGTGTAACCGATCCTATCGCCGATATGCTCACGAGAATCAGAAACGCCACAATCGCCGGGCACGATACCGTGATAGTGCCGGCCTCGCGAACGAAGCTTTCGATAGCAAAGATACTGAAGGAAGAGAACTTCGTCAAAGATTACGAGGTGACCAGGGGCGGCCCTCACCGGGGCATCAGGATCCTTTTGAGTTACCCGAAGAGAGGGCAGTCCGCGCTTACTGGTCTGCGGCGGGTCAGCCGGCCGGGGCTGAGGGTTTACGTGCATCGCCGGGAGATACCACGGGTGTATGGAGGACTGGGCATCGCAATCCTCTCTACTCCCCAGGGGCTTATGACCGGACAGCAGGCATGGAAGAAGAACCTGGGCGGTGAAGTGCTCGCCTATGTTTGGTAGGCGTGGGCGCTGAGTAACCAGGCTAGAGGCAAGGTTGTATGTCTAGAGTTGGCAAAGTTCCCATAGCGGTGCCCGCCGGGGTGCAGGTGACTATCGAGGGCAATAACGTATCAGTGAAAGGCCCCAGGGGCCAGCTTTCTCGGGCCCTCCATCCCGATATGTCTGTCACCATGGAAGATAACGTTATCACGGTGACAAGGCCCAGCGACGGCAGCTTCCATCGAAGCTTGCACGGTCTAACCAGGAGCCTGGTGGCCAATATGATCACCGGAGTCTCTTCGGGATTCGAGAAGAGCCTGGAAATCAGGGGAGTCGGCTACCGTGGTCAGGTGACCGGTCGCAATCTCATCCTGCAACTGGGTTACTCACATCCGATAGAGATCGTGCCGCCGCCCGACATCTCTGTCTCTGTAGAAGCCAGCCGGGTGACCGTCCACGGCATCGACAAGCAGGCCGTCGGCGAAATGGCTGCGAAGATAAGAGAGCTGCGAACTGCAGAGCCTTATCAGGGCAAGGGCATTCGCTACCTGGGTGAAAGAGTGCGCCGAAAGGCTGGCAAGTCGGGCAAGGCGGCCGAAAGGGGGTAAGAAATCACTACGCAGTTGACGGCGATATTCAGAGGTCTGCAAGGCCGGCATGATGCCAGGGCAGCCAGAACCAGGCGACATCTGCGCCTCAGAGAGAAAGTTCTGGGGGTGGCGGAGAGGCCCAGGCTATGTGTCTTCCGGAGCCTGCACCACATTTACGCCCAGATCATAGACGATTCGACAGGCCGGACTTTAGCAGCGGCGTCCAGCCTGGAAGCGCCGGTTAAAGGCGAGGCTGCTGGCAGGAAGAAAGCCGAGACGGCGCAGTTGGTGGGCAATTTGATTGCCGCGCGGGCCAAAGAAAATGGGGTTACCAGGGTCGTTTTCGACCGTGGCGGGTATAAGTATCACGGACGCGTGAAAGCCCTGGCGGACGCGGCGCGCACCGGCGGGTTGGAATTCTAGCCTCCATCGAGGGTGTAGTGAAAACAGTTACTAAGATAGATCCGAAAGATTTGTCGTTGACCGAGCGAGTCGTCGCCATTAACCGCGTTTCCAAGGTGGTGAAGGGAGGTCGTCGTTTCAGCTTTACCGCCGTGGTGGTAGTCGGTGACGGCGAAGGGCACGTCGGCGCGGGTCTGGGGAAGGCTAATGAGGTTCCTGATGCAATCCGCAAGGGCGGCGCCGCCGCCCGCAAACGCTTGATAAGGGTGGCCATGGCGGGCGGCACCGTTCCTCATGAGGTCCTAGGGCGATTCGGCGCGGCCCAGGTATTGATAAAGCCGGCAGCCCCGGGCACCGGCGTTATCGCCGGCGGAGGGGCGCGCGCGGTGGTAGAGAGCGCGGGCATAAAGGATATTCTCACCAAGTCGCTGGGTAGCTCGAATGTGATCAATGTCGTAAAGGCAACTATGGCCGGGCTCATTGCACTGAAGAACCCACAGGAGGAGTTGGCGCGCCGAAGAGGCGCGGCCGCTCCGACGGGGAACTAAACATGCCGAGGCTAAGGATGACTCTATCTACCCGCCTCCCGGCTAACGCGGCCATTGTCAATCAAACGGGGAGCTAGAGATGGCGAGGTTACGCATTACCTGGGTGAAGAGCGCTATAGGGTATTCCGAGGAGCAGAAGAGAACCATCCGCGCCCTGGGATTCCGCCGCCTCCGCGAGTCAGTGGAGCGGGACGATTCGCCGACCGTGAGGGGCATGATAAACAGAGTAAGACACCTGGTCAAGGTGGATTCGCCTCTGGCGGACGCCCAGGCCCAGGGACTGTTGTCTGAGGAAGTCGAAAGATAACAGCAGCGCCTGGCGGCGCGCCAAGCGCCGGCATTGAGGTGTAAGGGTACCAGTCTGAGGAAGTGGAAGTGAAGCAGAACCAATTTGCACCAGCACCAGGGGCGAGACGCCCCGCCAAGCGGGTCGGCCGAGGCTACGGCAGTGGGCATGGTCATACCTCCGGAAGGGGCAATAAGGGGCAAAAGGCGCGCGCCGGTGGAGGCGTGGGCTTGCGCTTCGAGGGCGGCCAGCTCCCCCTGGTCCGCCGCCTGCCGCGCAAGAGGGGATTCACCAACATATTCCGCGAGGAATACGCTGTTATCAACGTAGGCAAGCTGAGCGTTTTCGAAAAGGACGCCGAGGTCACTCCCGAAACCCTGGCCCGGGTGGGGCTGGTGAAATCGTCCCGAAAACCAATTAAAGTGCTCGCCGGGGGATCGCTGGATAGAGCATTGGTGGTGAAGGCGGCCAAGTTCTCGGCCGCCGCCAGGCAAAAGATCGAAGCGGCCGGTGGCCGCGCGGAAGAGATGGGAAATGCGACAGCCGCAAGCGCCTAGCAAACCGCGATTACTCCAGGCCATGATCGACGCCTTTGGTCTTCCCGACCTGAGGGGCAAGCTGCTCTTTACTTTTGGCATGCTGGTTATCTTCCGCTTCATCGCCCACGTGCCTGTGCCTGGAGTGGATGTGGCGGCCTTGCAAGAGGTGTTCCGGAACAACCAGCTTCTCGGTATGATGGACCTCTTCAGCGGCGGAGCTATGCGCAACATGAGCGTTGCCGCCATGGGCGTCTATCCCTATATCACTGCGTCCATCATTATGCAGTTGATGGTGCCGGTCATCCCTCAGCTCGAAGCCCTGTCCAAGGAGGGTGAAGCCGGGCGAATGAAGATCAACCAGTACACCCACTGGCTGACGGTGCCGTTGGCAGCCCTTGAGGGCTACGGCCAGTTGGTGCTTCTTCAGAGCCAGGGAATACTTAAGGGCGTGAGCCTTTCCGGCGATAACCTGATGCCCACGCTGGCGATGATTCTGTCCATGGCCGCGGGAACGCTCTTCCTGGTATGGATGGGCAAGCTCATCGACGAGAACGGCATCGGCAACGGCATCTCGATCATAATCTTCGGCGGCATCGTCGCCGGACTGCCGCAAATGGTACAGCAATCCATGATTACCGGGCCCAGCATGGTCGAGAGCTTGTTGAGTCCGGGCATCGTGACCTTCGTGGCGCTTGGGATACTCACCGTGGCCAGCATAGTGGTGGTACAGGAGGCGCAGAGACGCATACCGGTTCAATATGCCCGGAGTCTCTTCAGAGGGGGCCGGATGTACCGCCAGGCTGGGGCCAGCCATATCCCTCTACGGGTCAACTCCGCCGGGATGATCCCCCTGATCTTCGCCATGTCCATGATGATATTGCCTGGCACAATCGCCAGCTACTTCACCGTCTCCGGCAATGAGACGGTCGCCAGCATTGCCCGAACTATCAGCGATCTGTTCAGCGGGGTCCATTTCTTCTACTGGGCGGTCTACTTCTTGCTGGTTCTGGGGTTCACCTTCTTCTATACCATGGTCATCTTTCAGCAGCAAAACCTGGCGGACAACCTGCAAAAGCACGGCGGCTTCATACCAGGGATCCGGCCCGGCCGTCCAACAGCCGAATACCTGAACAAAGTGCTTACCCGGATCACCTGGGGAGGCGCGGTCTTCCTGGGCGTGATTGCTGTTATGCCCTACTTCGCGAAGTTGTTGACGGGCGTTCAGGCGCTGCAGCTCAGCAGTACCGGCCTTCTGATTGTTGTCGGCGTGGTGCTGGACACCATGAAGCAGCTTGAGGCCCAACTCCTCATGCGGCATTATGAGGGGTTCATAAAATAGCGTTCAGCGGTCACCATTCAGCGGTCAGCAAGCTGATGGCTGACTGCTGATAGCTGCGTTGAAGGAACGAACTACAGCAATTGTACATAATACTGCTGGGCGCCCCGGGGGCCGGCAAGGGAACTCAGGCGGAGATACTCTCTAAAGAGCTGGGGCTGACTCATGTTTCGACAGGAGACCTCTTCCGAGAGGCGCAAGCGAAGGGGACAGAGCTGGGGCTGCTGGCCAAGTCATATATGGAAAAGGGCGCTCTGGTTCCCGATGAAGTGACGGTTCGCATGATCCTGGAGCGCATCGCTGCGGCCGATTGCGCCCAGGGGTGCATTCTGGACGGCTTCCCCAGGACGCTGGGGCAGGCCAGGGCGCTGGACGAGGCGCTTCTCTCTCTGGGCAAGCAGATCGACAGGGTGCTCTACATAAAGGTGCCCAGCGATGAGCTGTTGCGCCGTCTGAGCGGCCGGTGGCTTTGCCGCAAGTGCCAGACGCCCTACCATACCATAACCAATCCGCCGAGAGTCGCCGGCAGGTGTGATCGCTGCGACGGGGAATTGTACCAGCGCGCGGATGACACGCTCGAGACGGCCCAGAAGCGGCTGGAAGTATATTTCGCGCAGACCATGCCCCTTATGGGCTATTACACCGAAGCTGGCAAGCTGGTGGAAGTCGATGGCAACCAGGCCATTCAGAAAGTGGCAGAAGATTCGCTGGCCGTCCTGAGGTGATTTGAGGAGCGGAGAGAGCCCTCGACGGAATGGCAATAATCATAAAGTCGCCCCAGGAAGTCGAGCTCATGCGTCAGGCGGGGCGGATAGTGGCCGAGACGCTGGCAGCTCTGGTGGCAGCGGTACAGCCGGGATTGAGAACCGCAGAACTGGATGAGATCGCAAACCGGGAGATCAGCCAACGGGGGGGAATCCCCTCTTTCAAGGGTTATCGAGGCTTTCCGGCCTCCGTCTGCATCTCAATAAACGAAGAGGTGGTCCACGGCATTCCAGGCGAGCGGAGGCTCCGCGAAGGGGATATCGTCTCCCTGGATGTGGGGGCGATCTGGGAGGGCTTTCATGGGGACGCGGCGGTGACCGTCGGCGTCGGAGAGATATCGCCGGCGGTTAAGAGGCTGATAGAGACGACCGAAGGGGCTCTGGCAGAAGGAATCAGAGCGGCCCGGCTGGGCAGGCGCCTGGGAGACATATCTGCCGCCATACAGCGGTACGCAGAGTCCAGAGGGTTCTCGGTGGTGAAGGAGTATGTGGGGCACGGGATCGGCCGGAATATGCATGAGGAGCCGAACGTACCCAACTTCGGGGCCAGGGGGATGGGTCCTCGCCTGGTGAAAGGCATGACCCTGGCCCTGGAACCTATGGTCAACGTCGGCGGTTGGAGGACCCGCGTGGCGGAGAACGATTGGACAGTGGTCACGCTGGATGGTAAGCTCTCGGCGCACTTCGAGCATACCATTGCCATTGCTGACCGGGAAGCGGAGATACTGACCCGCCCGTGGAGCGTTCCGGAGGTGCCTTAGGCCGCAAAGGAGAGAGAGCCCGGTTATATGCCGAAAAAGGATACGATTGAAGTTGAAGGAAAGGTGCTCGAATCCCTGCCCAACGCCATGTTTCGGGTGGAGCTGACCAACGGGCACAAGGTTCTGGCCCACGTTTCGGGCAAGATCCGTCTCCACTTCATAAGGATACTGCCTGGGGACAGGGTGCTTGTGGAACTCTCCCCCTACGACCTGACTCGTGGTCGGATTACCTACCGGTTCAAATGATGAATGCGGAATGATGAATGATGAAAGAGCCATCAGCGGTCAGCGATCAGCTTTTCCCGAGGCTGAATGCTGATGGCTGAAAGCTGACCGCTCCCATCCTTTATCATTCATCACTCATCATGCAAGAAGGGGTTGTCATAATGAAAGTAAGTGCTTCAGTGAAGAAACGCTGCGAAAAATGCAAAATCGTCAAGCGTGAGGGCGTGGTGCGGGTTATCTGCGAGAACCCCAAGCACAAGCAAAGGCAGGGCTAGTTAGAGCCTGAGAGGAGGGCACATGGCACGTATCGCCGGTGTAGATGTCCCTAACGAGAAACATGTCGAGATCGCCCTACGCTATATTTACGGTATAGGGCCAACCTTAAGTGCGAAGATCCTGGCAAAGACTGGCGTCCGCCCTGAGATTAAAGTCAAGGACCTTACGGAAGACGAAATTAACCGCATTCGTGAGGTCATTGACAAGGAATACACCGTTGAAGGTGACCTCCGGCGGGAAGTCAACTTGAACATAAAGCGCCTGGTGGAGATCGGGAGCTACCGTGGGATGAGACACCGGCGCGGCTTGCCGGTGCGCGGCCAGCGCACCCGAACCAACGCTCGCACCAAGAGAGGCGCCAGGAAGACCGTGGCCGGACGACGGCGCTCAGTGAGCAAGAAGTAAGATGGCGTTCTCCCGGATTTCATCGGGGGGGACAGGAGAAAGATATGCCGGAAAAGAAAGCGCCCAAGGTCAAGAGACGGGAGCGAAGAATCGTTCCCAAGGGCAACGCCTACATTCGGTCCACTTTTAACAATACTGTCATTACCATAACTGACCCCAATGGAAACGCCCTATCGTCAGGCACCGCGGGAGCCACTGGATTTAAGGGTTCGCGAAAGGGTACGCCCTACGCGGCAGGTCTCGCGGCCGAAGGCGCCGCGCGGCGCGCCATGGAGCACGGCATGAGGCAGGTTGACGTTTACGTAAAGGGACCCGGTAGCGGTCGCGAGGCGGCCATCCGTTCCCTCCAGGCTTCGGGCCTCAACGTCACCAGCATCAGGGACGTTACTCCGATGCCCCATAACGGGTGCCGGCCGCCGAAGCGAAGGCGCGTGTAATGGGCGCCCGGGTTGTGAGTTGTGGTTAAGGAGGAACTATGGCACGTTACACAGGTCCCGTTTGCCGTTTGTGCCGCAGATTAGGTGATAAGTTGCTGCTCAAGGGCGACAGGTGCCTCACCGCCAAGTGCGCCGTGGAGAGGCGTGGCACACCGCCCGGGCCGCACCTGGCGCGGAGGCGTAAGCTTTCGGAGCGCGGCATACAGTTGCGAGAGAAGCAGCGAGCCAGATTCGTATATGGCATCCTGGAACGACAGTTCCGTAAGATCTTCGGAGAGGCGGAGAGTCGCCCGGGGATCACGGGCGAGGTGCTGCTTCAGCTTCTTGAGCGGCGGCTGGACAATGTCGTCCACCGGCTTGGCTTCGCTGAATCCCGGGCCCAGGCCAGGCAATTGGTCCGGCACGGGCATATCGCCTTGAACAACCGCAAGACTGATATCCCATCAGCTATAGTCAAGGTCGGTGACACCATATCCTGGATGCCTGCTAGCATCAGGAGCGAGCTCTACAAGACTGTGGCGCGGGACATCCAGAGCAAAGCCATCCCATCCTGGCTCAGTCTGGATATGCAGACGCTTACCGGACGGGTGGTGAGCCTACCCAGCCGGAGCGATATAGACACCACCGTCGACGAGCATCTGATCGTAGAATGGTATTCAAGGTAGTAGAGGCGGCCCCGCGGCGAGTCGGGGTCCCTCTTCTGGATTCTGAGGTGGTCCCTTTGTTTGAGACTGAAGAGCCCAAGATTGAAACAGAAGAGAGCAGAGAGAACTACGGCCGCTTCGTGGCGGAGCCCCTGGAGCCGGGCTTCGGCGTTACCCTGGGCAACGCCCTGCGACGAGTCCTCTTGAGTTCGATACCCGGGGTGGCGGTGACGTGGGTGAAGATCGACGGCGTTGACCACGACTTCTCTGCTATCCCCTATTTGAAAGAGGATACTGTAGAGTTCTTGCTGAACGTGAAGGAAATCCGATTGCGAGCCCTGACTGATAGACCGGGCAAAATGACGCTCGATGTCAGCGGCGAAGGCCAGATTGTGGCTGGCGATATCGTTCCTTCAGCGGATTTCGAGATCATCAACCCGGAGCTCTATCTTGCCACCATGAGCGCAGATGAGGGCAGACTGACGGTGGAGTTCAATGTGGAGCACGGCAAAGGGTACGTGCCGGCGACTTACGGCAACGGCCTGCCCATAGGTGTTCTTCCGGTGGATGCCATCTTTACGCCAGTGCGCAAGGTGAACTACTCCATCAAGCCAACTCGAGTTGGGCAGGTCACCAACTACGATTCCCTGACGCTCGAAGTCTGGACGGATGGCACCTTGACGCCTCTCGACGCGGTGAGGAAGGCCGCCGAGACTCTGCTAAGGCAGTTCGAATTGTTCCGCGGGTTGGGCAGAACGGCCTCCCCGACCCCGGGCAAGCCTACCCTGGCAGACTCATTGACTCAGGAGCAGTACGATATCCCGGTTGAGCAGTTGAACCTTTCGGTCCGTACCTTCAACTGTCTACGCCGGGCCAACGTCACCAAGGTGGGTGAGATCCTGGAGATGAACGAGGAAGACCTGCTCAAGATTAAGAACTTCGGACAGAAGTCCTTGCAGGAGCTTCATGAGCGGCTGCAATCCATGGGTCTGCTGCCCGCTGGCGCCACGTTGTCTGGGGAGGTGGCCGAGGTTGGGACCGGAGACGAGACGGCGGATGAAAACGTGGAAGGCCCGGCGGAGGCAGAGGGCGCCACCGAGCCAGACGATGACGCCGAAGGAATGGGGCAGCCTGAAGAACCGCCTCAGGAGAAAGAGTGATGAGACACCAGGTTGGTGGTCGAAAGTTCGGCAGGCCAACGGACCACAGGTTGGCTATGTACCGTAATCTGGTGACTGACCTTCTCAGATACGAGAAGATCCAGACCACCGAGGCCAAGGCTAAGGAAATCCGCGGTATGGCGGAGAAGGTTATCAGCCTCGGCAAGCAGGGCGACCTTCATGCCAGACGGCAAGCCATGACCGTTATTACCGATGAAAAGGTGGTGGCCAAGGTTTTCGAGATTCTGGGCAAGAGGTATGCCGAAAGGGCAGGGGGCTACACGAGGATGACGAAGCTTGGCCCGCGCCTGGGTGACGGTGCGCTCATAGCTCAGCTCGAGTTGGTGTAGGCTGAGACCGGCCGGAACTTGGCGTGCCATTAGAGGAAGCAGGGAGGGCCAAGCTGGCGCTGATCGTTGAGTACGACGGCTCCCGGTACGCGGGCTCGCAGGTGCAGAGCGGCAAGCCCACCGTCCAGGGGGAGCTGGAATCAGCTCTAAGGAAGGTCACGGGCGAGCCGATTCGCATCAAAGCGGCCAGCCGGACCGACAGTGGCGCCCATGCGCGGGGGCAGGTGGTTAGCTTTGAGACGGGCTCGAAGCTGGCGCCGGAGACGTTCGTCAAGGCGCTGAACTATTATCTGCCCGAGGATATCTCAGTGCGCGCGGCAGCAAGGGTGGACATGAGCTTCGATGCCCGCCGGAGCGCCATTAGCCGGGAGTACGAGTATACGATTCTGAACAGCGTGACTCGATCGCCGCTGCGAAGGCGTTACGCTTATCAGGTGGCGAGGCCGCTTGATGTGGCGGAGATGGGCCGGGCATGTGAGGCCCTCGTTGGGGAGCAGGATTTCGCCGCCTTCACCGGGGCGAGCGAGAAGTCGCTGCGGGGCACGGTGCGGGTGGTGCGGCGGGCGGGTGTGAGGCGAGAGGGTGAGTCGGTCGTCTTCGGCATCGTCGCCAACGCCTTTCTGCCACAGCAAATACGGAGGATGGTAGGGGCGCTGATCAGGGTGGGCTCCCGTGAGATGACGGTGGAGGATTTCATGGCGGCGGTCCGCTCCGGAGAACGAGGAGCTCTGGGTCCCACCGCCCCGGCCCTGGGGCTCTGCCTGGTAAGGGTCGATTACGGCCCCGAAATGTCGTGGTTTCGAGGAAACACAAATGAAGACATATAGCACAAAAGCGGCGGACATTTTCCGGCAGTGGCATGTGATTGATGCCTCGGGCATGGTGCTGGGAAGGCTGGCATCGGAGGCAGCGAAGCTGCTGCGCGGGAAGCACAAGCCGATTTTCGCGCCCCATCTGGATGTGGGCGACGCGGTGATCGTGGTCAACGCCGATAAGGTGAGGATTACGGGCAGGAAGGCGGCCCAGAAGGTCTACTGGCGCCACTCCCAGTATCCTCACGGCCTTAAGAGCATAACTTATGAAAAGCTGGCGGAGGCGCATCCCACGCGGGTGGTTGAACACGCGATACGAGGGATGTTGCCGCGGAATCGGCTGGGGGAGCGGATGTTCCGGCATTTGAAGGTCTATGCCGGTGCGAGCCATCCCCATGAGGCTCAGGTGAAGGCTAAGACTGAGCCACAGGCAGCGGGCGCCGGGCCGGCGCCCGCCGAGAAGGAGGCCTAGTTGACGACTAATCAGACTTACTACTACGCAGTAGGCAGGAGAAAGACCGCGATTGCCCGGGTCAAGCTCATACCTGGCAACGGCGCCGTGGTCATCAATGGTAAGCCCATGGGCGAGGTCTTCGGACGGCTGTCCCTCGAAAATACTATAATGCAACCCTTCAGGGTGTCTAACACCTTAGGGAAGTTCAACGCCATAGTCAAGGTCATCGGAGGCGGCATCTCGGCCCAGGCCGGCGCGATCGCTCACGGCGTCTCTCGCGCCCTCGTCGAGGCGGACGATACATTGAAAGCCCTGCTCAAGAAGCAAGGCCTGATGACCCGGGACCCGCGGGTCAAGGAGCGCAAGAAGTACGGACTGAAGCGAGCCCGCAAGGCGCCTCAGTACACGAAACGTTAATCCTCAGGTCACCAACCAAACGTAAGGAGTTGCCCACGCGCCATGGCGCGTGGGCAACTCTCGTTAAAGGTCGCTGCGCGAGCATATTGAAACCAGGCCCTTCCGTCCCAGCGGAGAGCGAGTCCCAGGCCCAGTTCCAATCTACCGCTTGAAACAGGCGTCAGTGGTACGCAAAAGGAGCGGGGTTCTGCGCCTTACAGTTTTCTGCGCAGGTAGGCCACCACGCTTGAGAAGGTAACGAAAACACCACCGCCGAATCCGTGAGCTGTGTAGTCCACCACCGGCTTCCCCAGCATGAACATCGCCATCCCTATGCCAATGCACACGACCCCCACCACGAAGAGTATCCAAACCCCGATGGTAAGGAGAAACTTATGAGATTCCATGATTCCTCCTCAGCTATTAAGTGTTGTGTCGTCACGATATCCTGAGCAGATTCATGGGGGTAGGACCAAACGTCACCCTACTCACCGAGAAACTGGCTGATGGGGGTTATGGTGCTCGTGCAACGTTTGAACCCTGGCCTCAGGAACTTGTCCATGGCTTCATAGTTGTCGGCTTCCACAACGTAATACAAGGTGTGTTCCGAATAGGCTCCATAAGCCGCCAGCACTTCCAGCCCCGGCACGTTCCCTGGCTTCTCATGGAGCACTTCGCGCCCCCCGGCGTCGATGGGACAGGTCTCGGGTGTGTGTTCTTGCGTGATGAGAAATAGCATCGTCCCTCCTTTCTGAGGCTAACCGGCAGCTCTCTCAGCGAGAGCCCTGACCACCTTGTTGCACGCGCCTGCTAGAACCAGCCGTAGGCCGTTCGCGTCCGGAAGGACCTCCAGGCGAAGAGGGCGGCGAGGATGACAAAGACGATCAACAGGAGGGGGCTGAACTCGTTGAAGACCCTGAGCCCCATGATGACCGCCGTCAGCACCAGGAAGAGGCAAGTGGCAGAAAGCTTTTTTCTCCTCGTCCGCAGAGCAGCCAGTTGAGGCCGCAGGGCCTCGGGCAACAGGCCATTGGGGTCGCTCTTGGCCAGCAGCGCCTCGATCTGGGGCTGGATGCCGAAGTGCACGTAGGAGAGCAGGCTAACAAGCAGAAGAAAGACGGCTATTTTGATATCGAGAGCCCAGTTGGTCAACACAAGGCCTAAGCCCGACGTGGATCCGAGCATAATGACGACGCCGGTGACCAGTATCGTAGCCAGGTAAACATAGCACCGGATAGGCTGAGACTTGATGATGTTCTCCATGTAGCGGTCCGGGTTGTGCCCCGGAGGCACGGCGAAACGACCCCTCTCGTTGACTATGACCAGCATGTAGAATGGGGCGGCCATCAGGAGCGTGGACACCAGGTGCACCAGGACGAAGATGGCTCGGACATCGCCTGTCATGGAGCGGCCTCCTCAAAGTAAACTCAAAGAATCTCAGAAGAGGGAATCGATTACACAATTTTCGCTCCAGGCGAGGCGTCTGACAAGGAGAGAAATATGTAATATGTTCGACATAACAGCCCCATTATTTGAAGCAATATTCCCTATTTGGGTCTTCGGACAGCGATGGTGAACGTCTCCCCGCCAGTCGCTTTGATTCGGTGGCCCCTTGTGCCTTCAATAGAAGGAAGCGGTCAGTCGGTAGCTCCGAGGAACTGGCTCACCGGAGTGATGGTGGCCGTACAACGCTTGAAGCCGGGCGTCAGGAAGTTCTCAATGGCATCGTAATCGCTCGCTTCCACGACATAATACAGAGTATGCTCGGAATAAGCGCCATAGGCGGCGACTATCTTCAACCCCTGGACCTTCCCCGGTTTCTCATGGAGCACCTCGCGCCCCCCGGCGTCGATGGGACAGGTCTCCGGCGTATGCTTCTGCGTGATGAGGAATAACATCGTCGACCTCCTTTAGCCTCCTCCGCTATTGTTGTAGGCGTCTAACGTGTCCTTCAAGGACAGGGCCTGCGCACGATCAGCGCTTCCCCCGGTCACCGGGTCCGGGTGCGTCCCCAGGAAACCGATAGCGCTGGACACCACCGGCCGAATGTCGCTGCCAGTGGCCAACGGATCAGCTCCGTTCCTCAGATTCAGGATGGTGGCCAGGAGCTGCGCCCGCAGGGCGTTCCTGGCGTCTCGCGCGCTGGAATTGGAAAGGACCGAGACCGCCTCAGCGACCGTGCTCACCAGGGTATCGCCCACGCTCATAGGTCCCGAAGCTAGAATCCGCGCCACCTCCGACTCGTGGTTCTTCCAGTAGCCTATGGTCCGCGGCGCTGGACGCTGGCCGGGCGTAGCTGTGGCGGTAGGGGTGGACGTGCTGGACGGAGTGGACGTGGCAGTGGACGTCGGCGTTGGAGTGGACGTTGAAGTGGCCGTGGGCGTGTTGGTGGGCGTGTTCGTAGGCGTGGTTGTGGCGGTAGGCGTCGGAGTATCCGTCGGAGTGGCCGTGGGCGTGTTGGTTGGCGTGGACGTGGGAGTGGACGTGGCAGTGGATGTTGGCGTGGACGTAGGTGTGTTCGTAGCGGTGGCCGTTGGCGTATCCGTCGGAGTCGCAGTGGGCGTGTTGGTGGGCGTGGCCGTAGGCGTAGGAGTCGGCGTGTTCGTAGGCGTGTTAGTGGGCGTAGGCGTCGGTGTATCCGTCGGAGTTGGGCTCGGCGTGTTCGTAGCCGTGGGTGTGGCGGTAGGAGTTGGTGTCCCGAAAAGGTCCGGATATGGATCGCAGGCGTCGCCGATACCGTCGGCGTCCCGATCAGTCTGGTCGGCGTTCGCGACGAGGGGGCAGTTATCGATCGCGTCAGGGACGCCGTCCCCGTCGAAATCCGGGAGAGGTGTGGGCGTCGCCGTCGGCGTGGCGGTAGGCGTCGGCGTAGACGTTGGGGTGGATGTGGCAGTGGACGTTGGCGTCGGCGCCTCCGCCAGCCGCGCGCCGTAGATGTCCCCGTTGCCGTTGCGGTTATCCTGCCACACCACGACGTTGCCGCTGATGGCGGGCCAGTACTTGTAGAAGCCGCTGGCAACCACCACGAACTCCTCGCCGCTGGCGAGGTTCTTGGCATAGATGTCCGCGTTGCCGTTACGATAGTCCACCCAGACCACTATGTTGCCGCTGATGGCCGGATGGTACTGTGCAGCGGCGTTAGTGGTCACCGCGAACTCGGTGCCTGTGGAGAGGTCCTTACCGTAGATGTCAGTGAGGCCATTGCGATAGTCCTGCCAGACGACGATGTTGCCACTGATGGCCGGTGTCACCTGGTAGGCAGGGTTGGTGGTTACCGCGAACTCGACCCCGGTGGAGAGGTCCTTGCCGTAGATGTCAGCGTTACCGTTACGATAGTCCTGCCAGACGACGATGTTGCCGCTGATGGCCGGACGGTACTGTGCGGCGGCGTTAGTGGTTACCGCGAACTCGGCGCCAGTAGAGAGGTCCTTGCCGTAGATGTCCCCATTGCTGCCGCCGCTACGGTAGTCCTCCCAAACAACGATGCTGCCGCTGACCGCCGGGTATTGCTGGGCGGCGTAGGCGGTGGTCACCGCGAACTCCACTCCGGCGGACAGGTCCTTGCCGTAGATGTCAGTATTGCCGTTGCGTCCGTCCTCCCAGACGACGATGTTCCCGCTGATGGCCGGATGCGTTTGCCAACTGGCGTTGGTCGCTGCCGCGAACTCCGCGCCGGTAGACAGGTCCTTGGCGTAGATGCGTCCGTTGTAGCCGTCGCGATAGTCCTCCCAGACGACAATGTTGCCGCTTATCGCCGGATACTGCTGAGCGTTGGCGGCGGTGGAGACCGGAAACTCCGTCACGATCATGGCGCCCGCGACGGGCAACTGGGTAAGCAGCCCGAGCGGGACCAGAACAGCCAGGGCCGTGAGGGCCAAGCCAATTGCTCTCAGCCGCCTTCTCATTTTCGTCCGGTTTGCGCGGCGTAGGGCCTTAAAGGGTTGAGCATCAAATGCCGATATCAGATGGCAAAGGGCCCACCTCACAAGCTCAGCTTCTTTCATAGCTGACCTCCCCGGGAAAGAATCGTCCGGCATAGTTGACAGGGGTCAGGGAATGCATATAATTGTAGACCAGCGGCCTAGGGGACTGTCCATCACCCTTTGGGGTGATAAATGAACGACGGACAACCATTACCGGGGACGAGGTTACGGTTTCACTGTGGTTGAGGCGTCAACGGATTCGGAACGGATAACCGGATGGCCGTGGTCCCCCGCGGTTTCCCCCCAAGCTTGGGGGGACGGAAGGGGGGACGCATACCCGTTTATCCGGTGTCTATACGTTGACACCGGCGGCAGAAGATCCCACGACTTGGATGATCTTGCTTTCCTTACGTTACGGTGCAATTCCAGGATGAGGTCAGTGGTTGATGGATGGCACGCGCACGGTGGTTTTCAGGGGCTGGGCCTCAGCCGCCCTGCGGCGCTACGCCGATGTGGCCTCCCAGCACTGGGGCCTCATCCTGGCGATAGGCATGACCTTTGCCTGGGTACATTCCTTGCCCCTTCAGGGTCCCCTCCTGGGGCGGCTGGCAGCAAGCTTGGGCGCGGACCCACAACCTCCAGTGGCGACCTTCCTGGCTGCCGAAGCCCTGGGCCTGGTCGCGGCAGGGGGAGTTGGGTACTATCGCCGGCGGGCTTTGTCTTTCTTCCCCCTGGGCGTGATACCTTGCATACTCATCACCCTCAGTCTGGAGCAGGCGCCCTTAGCTATCTGGCCGACCCTTTTCGCTCTCCTCGGCCTCTCCTCGGCGCCGGTGGTTATCGCTTCCGCCAGCCTCATCGCCACTTCCGTCGTTCCCAGCCATAGGGGACACGTGGCGGCTCTGGTCACAGCCCTGTTCAACTTCCTCGTCTACCTGGTGGGCCTGGCGGCGATGATGATGCCGACTGCCCTGCTTCTGGCCGGCGTGGCCCTCTTCCTCGCCGCCGTCCCCTTCGCCCTGAACCGCCACAAGATAGCCACGTCGTCCATACCCCTTGCCGTGTTGCGGGCTGGCGCAGGAGAGAGGGCGTCACTATTCTCCCTCTGGCCTATCCTGACCTTCATCTCTGGAGTCACGCTCGTGGTGGGCCTGATGTACGGCATCGTTATGCCCGTGTTCCAGACAGAGGGCCCGTTTCATTTCCACTACGGCGCCATCCCCTATGCCGTTGTTGCCCTCGCGGTCGGGCCCCTCAGCGACGCTCACGGCCGGCGGGGCCTGGCCTACGCCGGGGCGCTGAGCTTGGGCGTAGGCTTTGTCTTGTTCGGGTTGCTGGCCGGCCTGCCGCGACATCTCGCCGTCCATACCCTTCTTATGGCGGGTCTCGCCCTTGTCAACGTGTTCATCTGGACTGTGCTGGCGGACGTGTCCTCGGCGCGCCGGGCCCCGCTTTACATTGGCCTGGGGCAGGGGGCCAACGTGCTGGCCTTTTTCCTTGGGGTAGCCCTCGGCGAAGGCTTTCAGAGGCTTACCACGGGTTACGAGGCTTTGTCTGCTGAGGTAGCGGGGCTAGCCCTCTTCATGACCCTCGCTCTTATGCCTGCGCTGCGGGAAACGCTGCGTGGCGCCGCAGCCCTGGTGCCCGCCCGCCTCACGGCCAGCCTGGTGGACCGGTTCGCGGCAGCGGGCCTCACGCGGCGGGAGCAGGAGATCGCGCGCCTCCTGGTAGCAGGGTCCAGCACCAAGGAAATTGAGCAGCAACTGGTTATCGCCCCCGACACCTTGAAGACGCACTCGCGCAACATCTATCGCAAGATGGGCGTCCGCGATCGGCGCGGGTTCGGCCTGGCGCTGGTGGGCGAGCTGCAACACGTCCTCGAGAGGCTGGAGGCCGACCGTCACGCGAAGGGCGACACGCCGCCCCGGCCTTCTCAGCGCTGATTTCCGAGCTTTCAGCGGTCAGCTATCAGCTTTCAGCCCCAATCCACAACTCATCGCTCTAACCCATCTACGTCGCATATCCTGGCGGAGAGGATATGTTATAATTACTCCCGCGCCCAGAAAGCTTTCAGCCGTCAGCTCTCAGCGACCACCCTGCTCCCGCGGGAGACCAGCGAGTGGACGTGGGGGACGGGAGGCATTCTCGCTTCTTGCTTCCCGCTTCCGACATTCGTCATTGGTATGAAAATAGGAAGCTTACACATACCGCGCACTAAAGTACGCGGTATACCCCGTACTTCAGTGCGGGGTATAGAAATACGATTTTCATACCTGGTGGTGCCGGTGTCAATCGGCATGGACGATTCATCATTTCGAGGAGGACTTGTCGTGGATTTCAGTCTTGGCCGGGAACTGGAGATGCTGCGCAGCATGGTGCAGGAATTCGCCGAGAGGAAAGTGGGGCCGCAGGCGCTGGCTCTGGATGAGAGGGCGGAGTTCCCCTTTGCCCTGGCGAAGGAGATGGGCCAGCTCGGCCTGATGGGTCTGACGGTCTCCAGGGAGTACGGAGGGACAGCCCTGGGCCACGTGGCCCGGGCCGTCGCTATCGAGGAGGTCTCGAAGGTGTATGCCTCCCTCGGTTTCTTCCTGCAGACGGGCGGCATTCTGCCCTACGCCTTGGAGGCGTTCGGGACCGAGGAGCAGAAGAGGAAGTACCTGCCGGCCTTGGCCCGCGCCGAGAAGATAGGCGCCTTCGCCCTCACCGAGGCCGGCGGCGGCTCCGATCCGGGGTCGATGCAGTCCACCGCCAGGCCGGCGGATGACGGCTACATCCTGAACGGCAGGAAAGTATTCATTACCTTGCCTGAGGTCGCTGACATCATTGGTGTGGTGGCGAGGACCGGTGAGGGCTTCAGCGCCTTCCTGATTGAAAAGGGCACGCCCGGCTTCGAGATCACTCGCCGGGAGACCCACTTCGGCCTGCGCGCCGCGCCAGTGAACGAGTTCGTCCTCTCCGACTGTAAGGTGCCCAGGGCTAACCTGCTGGGGCCAGAGGGGCGCGGTTTGGTCGTGGGCATCACTGGGATCTCGGTCATGGGCCGCCTGGGCGCCGCCGCGGTCGCCCTGGGCACGGCTCGGGGCTGCTACGAAGCGGCGCTCAAGTTCGCCAAAGAGAGGAAGCTCTATGGTAAGCCTATCGCTGAGCTCCAGGCCCTCCAGTTCATGCTGGTGGACATAAGCACCGAGATCGAGGCGGCCAAGTGGCTGGTTTACCGGCCGGCGCAACTCCTGGACGAAGGCAAGAGCGCTCGAGAGCTGGGGACGGATATCGCGCGGGCGAAGCTGTACGCCTGCGAGGTAGCGGCCCGCGCGGCAGCGAGCGCCGTGCGTATCATGGGCGGCTACGGCACGACCCCGGAGTACCAGGTGGTACGCCGGCTGCGGGACGCCATCGAGCTTTGGGCTGGCGCGGGCACCCAGGAAATAATGAAAGTGACCATTGGTCGGGCCATCACTAGCTGACAGATAGGGAACGGTTTTCGGGCCCGCCTGATTTCTATTGGGGCTTGTTGCAACCGGGCAGCAGGCCCCAAGGCATTATTGCACCACAACTGAACACGCTCTCTCTCCCGAGAGCTTCGATAGCACAAGCCAAACCACACCGTTATCATTCCAAATCTCCACCACAATCCCCTAATAAACAGGACCAAACGACGATAGCATAGCGCTGAGGGGAGGTGTTTGGGTTGGGCGCGACCAGGTACCAGGGACAGCACCGGATCGGCGGTTGCACGGGATTCACAATCGGCGCGACCAACGCCGCGCGGGACAGGAAGGGCAAGCATGCGCGTCTGCCTGGTCAGCAGCCTGAACCTGAGCGGGTATTACAGCCGGAACTGCGAGCTCGCCTTGCTTTCGCCGCCCCTGGGCTTGCTATCCCTCGCGGCGGTGCTCGAGCAGGGCGGCCATGAGGTGGCGCTGGTCGATTTCAACTACGCCCTCGCTGAGGGAGAGATAACCCTCGGTCGAGATTTCTACGCCAGAGCCGCTGGCCGAATAGAGGGCCTGTCACCCCAGGTGGTAGGGTTCTCTACTATGTGTAACTCCTACCACATAGGGCTCAGGATAGCGCGAGCAGTGAAAGCCCGCCTGCGTAATGTGCCTATCGTGCTCGGCGGACCTCAGGCTTCGGTGGTTGACAGAGAGACTTTGAGGGCCTTTCCGTTCGTCGATATGGTACTGCGAGGCGAGGCCGAAGAGACGCTTCCCCGTCTGGCGGCTGATCTCGCCCAGGGACGTAACCCGGAAGCAGTGCCGGGCCTCACGTATCGGCGGGGTGGGCTCATAGTCCGTAACGCCGATGCCCCTTTGGTGCTCAATCTCGATTCGCTGCCGCCCCCTGCATATCACCTCTTCCCTTATGGCGCCGGCACGGCGCCGGCCATCGACGCTGGCCGCGGCTGTCCCTTCCCTTGCAGTTTCCGCTCCACATCCACGTTCTGGCGGTGTCGTTTTCGCCTCAAATCCATCGACACAATAATCCAGGAGATGTGGACGTTGAAGCGAACCCACAACGCCCCCAGGTTTACCTTTGCCCAGGACCTCTTCACGGTCAGCCGGCGTCGACTCCAGGCCTTCTGCGACCGACTCCAGGCGGAGAAGATGGATGTGACCTGGACTTGCAGCGCGCGGATCGATCGCGTCGACGCCTCGTTGCTGCGCCACATGTCTGATGCAGGCTGCAGGGCCCTCTTCTACGGCGTCGAAACCGGATCGCCAGCGATGCAGCGCCAGATTCACAAGAACCTCAGGCTGGAAAAGGTTTCGGCGGCGGTAGGCGCAACCATCGAGGCGAAGATGAAGCCGACGCTGTCCTTCGCCGCCGGATACCCTGGCGAGACCGAGGAGGATTTACGCCAAACCCTGGATATGATACAGGAACTTCTCGCGCGCCCCCAGGCGGACGTCCAGCTTCACATACTGGCGCCACAAGCGGGTCCCCCCGACTATGAGCGCTATCGCGACCGGCTGCGCTTCGACGGCCACTACTCGGGCGTCGCCGGGACCGCGCGCCAATTCTTGCAGCCGAAATGGTTTCGGCGCTACCCTGAGCTATTCAGTTGCTTCCACTATTTTGAGACGGACGGCATACCTCGGGAGAGATTGAAAGGCCTGGACCTCTTTGTCCAGGGACCGTGTTCTGCAATGCGCGGCACAGTGCTGCGCCTGCTGGCCGGAGGTCGAAGCTTGTGGGACCTCTATTGCGACTGGCGCGAATGGGCGGACCCCCGCGGTCTGGGAGGAGGCCCGACGACGGACGAGGCGCCGGACGAGTACCTCCTCGACTTCTATGACTTTGCCGCCGCGCAGGTGGCCACTCACCGCGCCGACTTTGACTTGGGCCGTTCCCGAGACGAGATTCTGGCCTTCTACCTCCAGTACTACGGCCGGGGTCCCCTACGGTTCATCTCGTCGGAAGACAGGCAGGGATTACCGGGAGCCGAACAGACCCCGCTAAAGTAGCGAGCCCTTATGCTGGTTGACACCGGCAGCACCAAGGATGAAAAGCATGTTTTTCTATACCGCACTAAAGTACGGGGTATAGCAGACCGCTCCTTGAGGCCCATACCGCGTACTTTAGCGCGCGGTAGCTGAGAACCCTGTTTTCATACCAAGCCCATGCCGAGCCCGAGCGTTGGGTTGCCACTTCTGCCAGCGATGGCGTAAACTAATCGTTGATGGCGCTCAGCATCATAGTCTGCATCAAGCAGGTCCCCGACCCGGAGCACTTCTCGAAGATATCCCTGGACCCGGCGACGGGGAACATCCTCCGGGAGGGTGTTCCGACGGTCATTAATCCCCTGGACAGGCATGCCCTGGAGGAGGCTCTGCGCCTGAAGGAAAAGTTTTCCGGCGCGGTGGTCGTCCTCACCATGGGTCCTCTCCAGGCCAAAGAAGCTCTGGAGACGGCCCTGGCCATGGGCGCCGACGAAGCTGTCCTCCTGTGCGACCCGGGCTTCGCCGGGGCCGATACCCTGGCAACCGCTTTCACCCTCTCACTGGCCATGAAGAAAGTCGGGTTCGACCTGGTCCTCTGCGGTGATGAGACGATCGACAGCGGCACGGGACAGGTCGGGCCCCAACTGGCCGAGTTCCTCAATGTCCCCCATGTCGCCCATGCCACGGCACTGCAGTTCCCCTCAGAACATGAGCTGGTGGCGCGCTGCGCTCTGGAAAGAGGCCATCTGAAGGTGGCTGTCGCGCTTCCCGCCGTGGTTGCCGTGGCCAAAGGGATAAACGAGCCCAGGCTGCCCACCGTGCTGGGCATCATGACAGCCATGCAGAAGGGCGTCGCCCTCTGGGACTGCGGGACTCTTGGCGCGGACCCTGGCGTCTGCGGCGCGGCCGCCTCGCCCACTCGCGTGGTTGGCGTCTTCGAGTCCAGGGCAGACAGAAAAAGGGAGATACTGACCGGCGCGCCGGAAGAGGCGGTCAAGAAGGCCGTGGCACGGCTGCGAGAACTGGGGGTAATG
>JACPQD010000096.1 GCA_016190665.1 Chloroflexota bacterium | reverse complement strand
ATATCGAAGGTGCCGCCGCCCAGGTCGAAGACGGCCACCGTCTCGTCCTTCTTCTTGTCGAGCCCGTAGGCTAGAGCGGCCGCCGTCGGCTCATTGACGATCCTCAAGACCTCAAGGTCGGCGATCTTGCCGGCATCCTTGGTGGCCTGGCGCTGGCTATCGTTGAAGTAGGCCGGGACGGTGATGACGGCCTGGGTCACCTTCTCGCCCAGATAGGCCTCCGCGTCCTGCTTCAGCTTCTGCAAGATCATAGCCGATATCTCTGGCGGTGAGTAGGTCTTGCCGCCCATCGTGACATGCGCATCGCTATTGGCGGCTTGCATGATCTTGAAGGGCAGCAGCTTGACGTCCCGCTGCACCTCCGTATCGCCATACTTGCGTCCCATGAGGCGCTTGATGGAGAAGATAGTGTTGTCCGGGTTGGTCACCGCCTGACGCTTGGCCACCTGGCCCACCAGGCGCTCGCCGCCCTTGCTCAAGGCAACAATGGAGGGAGTGATGCGGCCCCCCTCAGAGTTGGGTATGATTACTGGTTCCCCCGCCTCCATCACGGCGATGGCCGAGTTGGTTGTCCCCAGGTCTATGCCTATTACCTTTGGCATTTACTCTTTCCTCACTTTACGTACCAAACTCAGGCCAGGTGTCTCACGTGCCCCTGCCCACCTTCACCAGGGAGGGGCGAATTACGCGATCGTAGAGCTTATAGCCCTTTTGAATCTCCTCGATCACCTTGCCTTCTTCCCCATCGACGGTCATCACCGCCTCGTGGACGTTGGGGTCGAAGTCTTCACCCACGGACTTGATCGCCGTGAGCCCTTGGGCCTCGAGGGCTGCCTTGAACTTGCGGTAGACCATAGTGATGCCCTCCGCCCAGGCAGGGTCGCCCAGGTCCGGAGGCATGTGCGCCAGGCCACGCTCAAAATCGTCTATCGCCGGCAGTAAGCCAAGAATGAGTGCGGCGTTGGCAAACTTCGCTGCCTCGGCCTGCTGCTGCTCGGAACGTCTCTTCAGATTGATGAAGTCCGCCTGGGCGCGCTGCCAATTGGCGAGGCAGCTATCGGCCCGCGCCTTCTCATCCTCCAGAGCCTTCTTCATAGTTTCCATGTCGTTGAGCTCATCTTCGAGGTCTCCGACCGTCTTCACTTCGTCCATTGACTGTACCTCTTACCATATCCAGAGCGCGAAAGAACGCCTGTGGCGCCGTCTTTGCTCCAATGCCCATCTAAGCCTACCCGGAAAGCTCCACTATTAGCTCTCTCATCAAGGAGGAGAGATACCGCACCGTTGAAACTGTCCGCGCATACGCCATCCGCGTAGGGCCGAGGACGCCCAGGGCGCCCTCCACTTCGCCCGGTATGCCATAGCGCGCCAGAACGACGCTGCAATCCCTGATGGGAGTGTCCGGGCTTTCGTTGCCTATAACCACCCTGATGCCCTCGCCCGTCAACACCTGAGGCAAGATAGCGTGCCACAGGGCCTTACTCTCCAGGGCTTCAACTATGCCGCGGATCCGGACATTACTGGCGAATTCTGGCTGGAGCAGCAACAGTCGCAAGCCGTCGACATGGGGTTCGGGATACTGCTTATCGTCCTCGGCCTTCATCATCTCAGCTATGGCCTGCCTCAGCCTTTCCTCGCTGCCTTGTCGCGGAGCAGGCGGAGCATCAGAAATCTGGTCGGAGGTCAAGCCCTTATAGAGATTGGTGAGGCGAAGGCTTATGATATCCAGCTCCTCTTGAGAGACTGCCTCGCCGAAGTCCAGGACTCGCTGCTTCACCTTGGCTTCCTGGAGGACCAGAATAAGCAGCGCGAGGTTCTCCTGGAGCGCCACCAATCTCAAGTGCTTGAGCCGGCATTGCACCAGCTTGGGGAGGGTAACCAGCCCCAGGTTGCTCACCATGCGAGACAGGATAGCGGCGGAAAGCCTTGTCCACTCCTCCATATCCATTTTTGACTGGTGGAATTGATGGCGGATCATGTTCTGCTCAGAGGCAGGCAGCTCCACCTCTTCCATCAGCCATTCCACATAGTACCGATATCCCTTCTCCGAGGGGATGCGCCCCGCTGACGTATGGGGCGCCGCCAGGAAGCCTATTTCCTCCAGCGCGGCCATTTCGTTGCGCACCGTAGCGGAGCTTATAGCCAGGCCATGTCGATGAACGATGCCTTCGGAGGCGACAGGCGAGGCAGTCTGAACATAGTCCAGGATGACGAACCTGAGGATCTTCTCTTGCCTCTTGGTGAGCACAGGAGGTTGCGTTTGCTTAGCGGCAGACTTACGGGGTCCCCATGCCAGGCTCATGGACATAGCCTTTCTACTAGTTTAGCACTCCCCAGGCTGGAGTGCTAAACATACCTAATTTACCACCTTGCGTATTTATTGTCAAGGGCTTGACCCTCCCAGCCTCTCTTGATATACTGAGGAATACGCTTCCGGGAGGCGCATAACATGGCCAGACGGCCCGAAAACCAGCAGTCTACCTAGGGCAATGCCACACGATTTGACCTGTCAGCCACGCATATCGGGCTGGGGTATGTATATACCCAGGAAGGTCCTGACCAATCGTGACCTGGAGGCCCTTGTCGATACCGACGACGCCTGGATCCAGACGCGGACGGGCATACGGGAACGCCACATCGCCGCTGACAACGAGACTGCCTCGACGATGGGAATCGAAGCGGGCCGTCGGGCTCTCGCGGTGGCCGCCCTGGCTCCGGAAGAGATAGAGCTGGTCATCGCGGCTACGTCGACCACTGAGCACATATTCCCCTCCTGCGCCTCTCTGGCGCAACATGGCCTGGGCGCGAGGAATGCGGCCGCCTTCGACGTCAACGCCGCTTGCAGCGGCTTCGTCCATGCGCTGGTCATCGGAGGCCAGTTCGTCACGACAGGCGCTTATAAGAAGGTGCTCATCATCGGCACTGAAGTCTATTCCCGTATCCTGGACTGGCATGATCGCTCCACTTGCGTGCTATTCGGAGACGGCGCTGGCGCGGTCGTCCTGGAGGCCCGCAAGGGATCTCCCGGCCCCTTCAGCTTTGTGCTGGGGAGCGATGGGGCAAGAGCGGACCTCATCTACGCTCCGGGTGTCTGCGGCGCCCCCAATGTCACGTCGGTCAACGGGCAGCACTGGCTGCACATGAACGGCCGGGAAGTGTACAAGTTCGCCGTCAAGACCGTTTGCGACGCGGTGCTTCAGGCGGTGGCCGCCGCTGGACTGAGGATTGAAGATATCGACTTTTTCATCCCCCATCAAGCCAACGACCGCATCATCAAGGCGGTGGCCCGTAACCTCGGTCTTCCCGATGACAAAGTGTTCAGCAACGTCGACCGCTACGGCAATACCTCGTCGGCCTCCATCCCCATCGCCTTATGTGAGGCCGTGGAGCAAGGCCGCCTGAAGGACGGCGACAATCTGGCTATGGTGGGATTCGGCAGCGGGCTATCCTGGGGCGCCGTTGTGATGCGCTGGGCGCCCCGGTTGAATGATGAGTGATGAATAGGGGTGAGCGGCCAGGCGCCGCCGTGGAGGGGGGCATTTCAGGTCCAATCCTGTCCACCGTGTCGACCAGTGGTTCCGGGATTGCGCCTGACCGCTGAAAGCTGAGAGTTGCGTAGAGAAAGGGGTCTGGCCTATCGTCATAGATTTTGGGCAAACCGAAGAATTCTGGCATACGAGGAGGAATATAGGATAGTGCAGGCACAAACAAGAGCTCTGACCCTCTGCGACGCCGTTCTCCCGCGCAGCGGAATATTGAAGGACGTCGCGCTGATAGCAGGCTTCGCGGTTTTGACCGCGGTCCTGGCGCGCGTGGCTATCTATGTGACCCCGTTGGTGCCCATAACGGGGCAGACTCTGGGCGTCTTGCTCACGGGGGCTGTTCTGGGGAGCCGGCGGGGGGCAGCGAGCCAGATCGCCTACCTGGGCGCTGGCGCCGTAGGGTTGCCAGTTTTCGCCGCCGGCAACGCCGGCATCGCCTATATGATGGGCCCCACCGCTGGGTATCTCGTTGGCTTTGTGGTTGCCGCCTTCGTTGTGGGCCTCCTGGCGGAGGCTGGCTGGGACAGGCGGGTGTTAACCATGGCCGTTGCCATGCTTGTCGGCGCGGTCATCATCCACGTGTTCGGCCTGGCACGGCTGGCTGTTCTCGTGCCCCCTGAGAAGCTGTTCGCTGCTTATCTGCTGCCCTTCGTCCCGGGCGATGTCGTGAAGGCGGCGATTGCGGCGGGCGTTTTCCCCTCCGCCTGGGCGCTGCTGCGAAGGGGCGAGCGCTAGAACCTTGGAGATCACATGGTTCGGCTATTCCTGTTTCCGGCTGAAGGGAAAAGAGGTGGTAATTATCACCGACCCCTTCGGTAAGTCCCTGGGATACAATCTCGGAAAGCAGGCCGCCGATATCGTCACCGTGAGCCACTCCCATCCCAACCACAGCAACGTGGAGGGGATGGGAGGGAAGCCGCGGGTATTGGAGGGCCCCGGCGAGTACGAGATCGCCGGGGTTTTTGTCAGCGGCATCGCCACCTGCCATGACAAGGCGGGCGGCAAAGAGCGCGGTAAGAACACCGTCTACCTCCTGGAGATAGACGAGGTGACTGTTTGTCATCTGGGCGACCTGGGGCATATTCCCTCGACGGAGCAGGTGGAGGAGATGACCCCGGTGGATGTTCTGCTCGTGCCCGTCGGCGGGGGGGGCACGCTGGGCGCCTCCGAGGCCATGGAGGTCATCGGCCTGCTCGACCCCAAGATCGTGATCCCGATGCACTACAGGACTGAAGACATGACTCTGGAGCTGGAGACGGCGGAGAGGTTTCTCAAGGAGACTGGTCACAAGGAGCTAAGCCCGCAGCCCCGGCTCGTAGTGTCGCCCTCCGGCCTGCCGGAAGTCACGCAAATAGTGCTGCTGGACCACCGGCGCTAGGAGATCCCTACGGCGCAATAGTGAGGAAAAGGCCCCGCGAAAAGGCGGGGCCTTTCATCCCTGGAGGCGCGGCCCGGGCATAGCACGCTATGCCCCTACGGCACGCGAATCTTCACGTTGAGCATATCCTCAAAGGGCAGCAGGCAGGCGGTCACGTCCCTGTCCCCGTATCCCCTGGCCTTCAACTCCACCAGTCGTTGCAGCGCCAGGTTGCCGAAGTAGAGCGGCACACCGAGCTCCTTGCCCAGGGTCGATGCCAGGTTGACGTCCTTATAGGAGAGGTCTACCCGGAATCCAGGCTCGAAGTTCCCTTTGAAGCCGTTCTCAGGGTACTTCTGAGTCAGGATGCGATTGGAGGCCATGCCGCTGGCCAACACGTCGTTCAGCTTCTTGAGGTCCATACCCAGCTTGGCGCCGGCGGCGAAGCCCTCGGCCACGGCGTGCATGATAACCTGGGCGATCATGTTGTGGATGAGCTTGGCGGCGTTGCCCATGCCCACGTCACCGACGTGAACGACCGTCTTGCCCATAGCATCGAGGATATCCCTGGCCTTGTCGAAGTCCTTCCTGTCCGCGCCCACCATGATGGTCAGCGTCCCCGCGGCGGCGCCGTGCATGCCGCCGCTCACTGGCGCTTCCACGAAGTCGACGCCCTTCTCCCGGGCGAGAGCCGCCAGTTTCTGCACCAGCGTCGGCGAGTTGGTGCTCATGTCAATGATCATGGCGCCTCGCTTCGCCCCGGCCAGAATGCCGTCGGCCCCCAGGACAACCTGCTCCACCTCGATTGGGCCGGGCAAGGACAGAATCACCATCTCTGACGCCTGGGCCACCGCCTTCGGGGATGTGGCCCAGTGCGCGCCCTTTTTCACCAGGGCGTCCGTCGCGGACTTCTTCACATCGAAGACAGCCAGCTCGTGCCCCGCCTTGAGGACATTGGCGGCCATGCCGCTGCCCATGTTGCCCGTGCCGATGAAACCGAGTTTCATATCGTTTCTCCTTCCGTAGCCCTGAGCGAAATCGCTCCGGCTGGGGACCGGAGATCCAACCGAAGCGATCTATGAGCCCAGGTATTATGGAAAGCGCGCTTATGTGCCGCGAGTGGGCAAGACGATGGTAGCGGTGCCAGGGGCGGTCAACTCTCCCCGCTGGTTCTCCGCCCAGACCTCACAGTCCACGAGGTGCTCGCCATTTTCAACGCATTTCCTGGCGACCTTCCCCTTGATCCACTGCGTATCTCCGATGACGTTGAAGCGGCGGAGCTCGCCGCGGAACCTCTTAAGGAAGCCGAGGTCGCTTTGCCAGTTGGTGAGCAGGTTGCCCAACCAGGAGAGGCGCTGGCACCCGTAGTCGTAGGCGCCGGGGATGCCGATCTCTTGCGCCCTGGTGTCCTCCATGTGGACGAGCTCCGGCACGTCCAGGATTCCCGTTTGAGTGTCCAGCATCGCCGCGCCGGGGTGGCGCTGATAGAAGGAATAGGCAAGGCCGTGAGCCTTCATAAAGGGGCTGCCCGCTCCCATAAGCCAGGCGATCATGTCCCTCATGCTCAGCGGGCCCTTGACCAGATGGCCCATGGCATCTCCCTCGTTGACATCCTCCCAGTAACGCGTATTCGCACCCCGAATCTCCTCGCTGGCGTAGTCCTCCTGGATCTTCTTCATCTGCTCAGGGGTATAGGCAGCTCTCTTGATGCCAGCGTACTTGCCCTTTTCTTGGGACGCCTGTCGGCCCGCCCGGACCGACCAGTCGTCAGCCTTGGCCATGACCTCGCCCGTCTTCTTGTTGGTGTAGACTATGTCGTGATGCTGAATGAGGATCCGTCCCGCCATCTGACTCGGCTTCTCGATAACGTCCGTCATGGTGTTCGTGTAGGTGATCTCATCGCCCATGCGGATGGTCTTGTAAAAAGACCAGTCGTCCCCGGAATGCCAGGCGTGGACCCCAGGCATCCCGCGCCCTTCGGCCGGCCAGTATACGCTGTAGAGGAAACACGGAGGAGCAATGATCGAGCCGTGCTTGGTTTCTTGCGCATAGTCGAGGTCCAAAAAGAGGGGATTGGCATCCCCGATCCCGTAACAGTAATGCCTTATGGCATCTTTGGTGGCCGCCTCATTGTAGTAGGGTACGCGGGGGCGCCAGACTACCCCTATCCGCTTTCTCAGCTCCGCAATCGCCTCATCCGTGATCTCCGCGTGCGCTGTTGTCACCTGGTGGAAACCTCCTCTTTGCTCCATTACTTGCCTCTTGGCCAGATTGTCGAGACTCGCCGGAAGGCAAAAAGCCCAAATTCAGTATAATGCTACTCGCAGGGATTGTTCTTTGTCAAGGACAAAACGCTTCGGGGCGAGAAATGATGAAGGCGAAATCGTTCATGCCCCGATTACATCGGGGCGCCACCAAGGATGAAAACCGTGGTTCTATACCCCGCACTGAAGTACGGGGTATACCGCGTACTTTAGTGCGCGGTGTGTGTGCGAATTCCTATTTTCGTAGCAATGATGAATGGAATGGGTGAGCTTCGTTAGGCGGCGGTGCGCTGCCGGATACATGAAGGAACATGGCCGGGGCCGCTGGAAGCAGTTACCGCAGAGACAGATAGGGCGCAGAGATGGATCGGCCCCCCTTTATCCCCCCGTCCACGGGGGGAGATTGGACTGCGGACTCTGCGCCTCTGGGGTGAACGCACATGACCTGGGTCATTGAAAGAGCTTGTGAACAAATCGCCCTGCAGGGGAAACATAGTTTGCGATTTGGCGCCAGGCGATCCATTGTCATTCTTGAGGCGCAGCCGAAGAATCCGGGCGGGGAGGGGTGAGCGGTGCATGACGCCCCACCCAGATGCTTCACGGGGTTTACCCCTTCACTTCGTTCAGGGCAGGCTCTGAGCGAAGCCGAAGGGCTCAAGCATGACAATAAGGAGGTTCCCTCGCTTCCCGATGGGATAAGTTCACAGGCTCAAAGGGCTGAAAGCTGAAAGCTGAATACTGAAAGCTCTACCATCATCATTTTTTCATCACAAAATCACCCCTTTTGGATGATGCTAACGGCTCTCGCCTGCGATAAGCTTTTAGCGTGGCCAACCAGTTTCTGGAGGTGAGTATGCAGTGAAAGCCAGAGGGGGGTGGGGAGGTGGCTGACAGGCGCCGACCCCGTCGGCGCCATCGAAATGACAGGACCAACGAAGGAGGCAACAAAATGGTTCATCGCATCAAGGGCATCATCCGAGGACAGCGTGGTTTTACTTTAATCGAGCTGCTGGCCGTTATGTCTATCCTGGCCACCCTGGTGGCCATCGTCGCTCCTGCTGTCGCCGGCACGCGAGAGGCCAGTATTCAGGCCCAGGCGCAGCAGGACGCCACCCAGGTCCGCACTGCGGCCAACAAGTACTTCAGCGCTCAGAATCAATCTGAGACCCGGACAACGCATAAGGTCTCGACCACGACAAAGCTCCCGGTGAACGGTAACTCAACGGCCGACGCCACAATCTGCGTGGGGACTACCGTGAACTGCGACGTGGCTACTGACGCATCTCAGGTTGTCAGCAACCGCTGGCCGGAGAAATTCATCACCATCGGGTCTGCGCCCGGCAGCTCCGCGGAGAGCATTACGGCGGCGACTGCGATTGGGGCGGTTTATTCCGATATATTCCAGACTTCTGCCGGCCCCACGGTTGAGGGCGTAGTCCTTCTGGATGCGAATAGCAAAACCCTCAAGGGGAAGGACTTCCTCGAGAAATTCACGGCGGTCGACTTTGATAGCGATACTACTACTGTTAAGGGTCTGGTGACGAGCGGTTATCTGGCCAAGAAGCCGGCAGGGGTGGAGCTGACGAGCGCGGGCAAGAAGAACTTCCTGTGGCTCCTGACTAAGATCTCCTCCGGCAGCGCGGCGGAGCGCAAGGACGACTCCAGAGATGTGACGGTGTTCAAGCTGGTGAAGGCGGAGGTGAAGGAAGGCTCCTCTAACCTCATACTTACCTATCAGCAGATCCTTGGCAACAGTTTGAACACTGACTAACAGGAAGCGGGACGGAAAGCCCGCATGAAGAGGGACAAGAGACAGAGAAAGAATCAGGAAGGAGGGCTGGCCGATGAGATTGATGAAGCTTATGGCAAAGAAGCAACGGGGCTTCACGCTGGTAGAGCTGGTGGTGGTGATCGCGATACTGGGCACCCTGGCCGCCATCTCGGTGCCCATGGTGACTAACTACCTTACCCAGGCCAAGCAACGGGCCTACATCAGCGATGTGGAACGGGTGCAGGCGGCGGTGGATGCCTACTTAACCGCCCCGAACAACCCCAAGTTCCTGGGAGCGCCCCAGTTCCCCATCAAGGGTCTCGGTAACGGCAGCGCCAGCGCGACGGGGCTCCGGGACACCGACGGTACGGGCGACACGGAGGTAACCACCCCCAAGAACCCCCTCGGCGGCACCAAGGGCGGGAACCCAAACTGGAAAGACGATGGTGACGGCCTTCGGACTGGCAATAGCCTCTTCGGTACGGCAGCGGCGGCTACCGTCGAGGGCTGGCGCTTGGTGGCGGTGACGCGGCAGAGCAAGACCTACTACGTCGACACCCGCGATTACATTATCGACATGTCGCTGCTGACAACTGACGATGCGGCGAACAACAAGAAGCCCTTGCTGGATGGGGCCCCTTCCTCGGCATCCAGCGATAACGTTACTGGCGGCACCGGGAGCTACACCTATTATGTAGATGCCAATGGCAAGGTGCAGACGCTGCTCAATGCTTTCCCGACGTCGACCAAGACCGGTTTCCAGAACGTGCACCCGTAGAGCAAAGGCCTGCGCCCGGTACGCCGGGCGCCAGGCAACGGAATGATGTATAGAGGGAAAACTAGAGAAAGGAGACTGTGAGATGAAACACTTTACGCTTCCAGCGAGAGGTCAGCGGGGCTTCACGCTGGTGGAGTTGGTGGTGGTGATCGCCATACTGGGGACCCTGGCCGCCATCTCGGTGCCCATGGTGACCAACTACCTGGCCCAGGGCAAGCAGCGGGGCTATACCACCGATGTCGCCCGGATACAGGCGGCGGTAGAGGCCTACTATACCGCCCCGGACAACACCCGGTTCCTGGGTGCGCCTCAGTACCCTATCTTTGGCGCTGACCAGGGCAGCAGCACGCCAGCCGACCTGCGGGCGAGCGACGATGTCACCGGGGGCAGTCCCAAGAACCCCTTCGGGGGCACCGCCGGCGGCAGCGCTACGTGGACGGACTCGGCCACCGGTAACGGCATTCGGGACGCGGAGACCCTCAGAACTACCACCAGCACTGACGAAGGCTGGCACCTGGTGAAGGTGACGCGGCAGGCCAAGGACTACTGGGTGGATACCCGCAACTACATCATTGACATGACGAAGCTGACGGCGAAGGGCCTGCTGGATGGGATCCCGAACTCAGCTTCCGCCGACAACGCGCCCTCGGGCACGTCGCCGGCGCCCACCGGGTCCTACATCTATTATGTAGGCTCCGATGGCAAGGTGAAGACGCTCCTGTCGGCCTACCCCATCGCGGGCAACAGTGGCTTCAAGGACGTGTATCCGTAACAGGGTTGAGTGGGGAGGGGAAGAATCCGTCCCGGCTTCAAGTCGGGACGGATTCTTGTTGTGTGGTGACACTTACCCCGGGTGGGTAGAAGACTCGGCGTAGGTGGCATGAGACCTGCGAGGTCTTGAGTCATCCTTCATTGAAAATGAGGGGCGGCCGTCTGCCCTCTACGAAAACCTTCCGCCGCATACCGCCGGTGAACGAAAACACTGGATCTCCACAGCGCGCATAACCGCGCATCTGTCCCTGTCACTCGATCTCGTCTGGCCCGGGCCAGGTAGCCCTGACCCGAGGCGCCGCAATGGACCATGGTTCGTTGCACTCGTCCGCTTTCTCACCCGAAACCTCCTCATTTTCACCCGTTGATTAGCCAGGCCCGCCCACTCATGGTCAAATGGGCTACTAAAGTTTTCACCCTAAGAATCGCCCTTCATGGGTGATGTCAACGCCTTCACTGTGGGGTAAGCTGATGAAGTGGTCAGTGAAAAGTTCAGAACTGGTTCAGCCAGCAGAACGGGAGGATGTATATGACATGAACCCAAACGGCGATAGGACTTAGTCGGCCCGGTGGGGAGGTGGGGGGAATTCTAATT
>JACPQD010000095.1 GCA_016190665.1 Chloroflexota bacterium | reverse complement strand
TGACTGGATGTTTCCTCTCCCCTCCGCGGGAGAGGACTAAGGTGAGGGGGCTCTCCGGTTTCACCCTCACCCTACCCTCTCCCATCGAGGGAGAGGAAACTCGAACGGGCGTCATGCACTTGACAGAATAGTTTTATCGGAAAGTATTGCATGGCCATGCGCCCCTACAAGAACGCTTGTGTCTACCCTGATATCCCTCTCCCCTTCAGCTCCTCCGCCACATCTCCCAGGTCGAGTTGTTTCAGCTTGTCCTGAGTCGGGATGCCGGTCTTGACGTCCCAGCCGCGCGCCCGGTAGTAATCGTCCATGACCTTGTTCAGCAGGTTGCGGTCCACCCAGGAGGAGAAGAGCTTCATATAATAGTCGTTCCAGGCGACGTCGTGCTCGCGACGGCGGCCCTCCCGCGTTAAGATGGCGCGCTCCAGGTTGAAGCCCCGCTCGCCCACCTGCTCGAACATCTCTTCCTCCGTCCGGTCGATGCCGGTGACCGCGCTGAAGAGCTGCGCCGGATAGGTGTAGTCGCCCATCAGGTCGGGCGTGTAGACGGAGAAGTGGCGCGGCAGCGCGTAGCGGCAGATGGGCAGGCTATCGGTCTCCAGCGACTTGTGCTGCATGTACATCACCCAGCCCACCTTGCCCTCCGGCGTGCTTTCGTCGAAGGCGCGCTCCGAGCCGAAGAGGTCGCGGCCCAGGTCGCGGCGCAGTTGGGCTATGTCCTTTTCCCTGCCCTTCGGGAAGGGGTCCATGTTGTTGGTCGCTAACTGCTCGGTGATGTTCTCGCGCCGGACGTTGCTGCTGATCGACAGCAGCCATGACCAGCGCGGCGACCCCGCACTCTCGCCGCGGGGCACGTTCTGCCAGTGGACCGAGTAGCTGGGCTCGCTCTTCTGGGTCACTTCCTCATAAATGTCTCTGGCTTTCTGCCTCTCCTCGTCGGTCCTCGCGTTATCGACCAAGCTCTTCAGATATCTCGTCTGGCCCTCGGCAAGCTGGTCGCCAATGCCCTCGCGATAGGCGACCTTCCGCATGTATTCCCGGAAGAACTCGCTGCTGCCCATCTTGTCCACGGGCAGACCCGTGTTCTCCTCGGTCCAGAGCCCGGCGTCGATGAGGAGGCGCGGCCAGGTGGAGCCATGCAGCTTGTGCCTGGGGAACAGGTGCCCCATGACCTGGGTAACGGAAAGCCCGAACTCCTGGCAGAGTATGCCGAACTCGATGGAGTCCTTGCCTATCTTCTTCTTTTGTCCCTTGTGGAAAATCCATTCGTCTTCCACGACGTTCATGATCTCGTTGCACTGGCCCGCCCCGCTGAGCCCGTCTTTGAACCGGTGCGCCTGGAGACAGCCCACCGGGCAACCGAAGCAGGCGCCCCAGCGCTTCTCCGCGCCCCCTCTGGCCACCTCCTCCGCCACCTCGGAGTCATCGACGTAGGGGACGGAGACGGGACGCGACTGCGTGTAGTGCTGCATCGACTTCCAGAGGTTCGGCGGCTCGGATTCGCCCCATTTTCGCGTGATGAGGCGGGAGAACCGGTTGTAGACATCGATGATCTCCCCGGGCCGGGCCACTCCTATCGAGCCGGTCCCGCGCACCGCGATCGCCTTGAGGTTCTTGGAGCCCATGACGGCCCCAAAGCCGCCCTCTCCGGCGGCGGAGGCGAGATCGGTGGAGATGACCGCCTCCCGGCACAGGTGCTCGCCCGCCGGCCCGATGATCATCGCTTTGGTGCTGTTGCCATACAGCCGCTTCAGCTCGGTGCGCGCCACCCGCGTGTTGGTTCCCCAGAGCCGGTGGGCATCGACGATCTCCACCTTGCCGTCGTTGATCCACAGGTAGACGGGCCGGGATGCTTTGCCCTCTATGATGAGGCCATCATAGCCGGCGAACTTAAGCTCGGGTCCGAAATGCCCGCTGGGATCGCTGTAGAAAAAGCAGTTCGGGTTCGGGTCCGGCGATTTGCTGATGATCGAGAACCGGCCGACGCCAGGCCCCAGGGCGCCGGTGGCCGGGCCCGTCATGATGATAATCTTGTTCTCGGGGTCCAGGGCGCCGACCTCCGGGCCGATCTCCTCCCAGTAGATGCGGGCGCCCATGGCCCGCCCGCCGATGAATCTCGGCGCGTACCTGTCGGTCCGCTCCACGTCGACCTGGCCTTTGGTCAGGTCGATCCTCAGGATCTTGCCCACCCAACCGAATTGCCGCCTCATGCTCGCATCCTCTCATAAGTCAGCGCTCCCTGCTGGCAGCTTATCACGCACTGGGGCTCGCCGCCGCAGAGGTCGCACTTAACGCAGACCATTCGGCTATCGTTGTAGCGGATTCGAGATGGGCTGCTGGGACAGGCGATGATGCACTCCTGGCAGCCGTTGCACTTGCTTTCGTCGATAACGATGGCCCCGGTTTGCGCGTCGACATGGATAGCCTCGGTGGGGCAGGCCGCCATGCAGTTCGCGGCCTCGCACTGCTTACACACGTAGGCCTCGGTGCGCCAGGCCTCATATTCCCACGTGGTTATCGATATCCGGCTCAGCTCCGGGTTGATCACCCCCTCGTGGTGCAGCGAACAGACTACCTCACATGCCCGGCATCCGGTGCAAAGGTTCGCATCGCACACTATCTTGCCCCGGCTAGCCACAACACTATCACTCATTTTCACCACTCTCCAGCCTCCTTCTGAATTGGTCTCGGCATAGGCGCGCTTCGACTGCTGCGCGCGAGTTCCTTGAGGCGAGTATTCCTCAAGGTTCATGCGTCGCCGATATTATACCTTCGGGCGGCCCGCTGTCAAGTGTCCGAATTGACTGTAGTTTTCGGGACAAAGGATGAAACGACTTGACAAGCGCCAGTGTTTGGCAGAGAATACTCAGGAAGTGGCTTTGGTGATTTGGCGAAGGACGAGAAGATCGAAACCCTGGCCTTTCCCGCCGGAGGCGGGCAGAGGCTTTTTTTCTGATGTTTTCCCGACGGGGTAGCGTGGAGGTCGAAGTGAATAGTGGCGCGGTGGGCAGCGCGCCGGACAAAATAGAGCTGCGCCGCGATGTGACGGTCTGGGGCTCCTTCATGTGGGGCTACGCCGACGTCGGCGCCGATATTTATGTAGCCTTGGGCCTGGTCATGGCGGCCGCCCAGGGCGCCACGAACCTGGCGTTCACAATGGCGGGCCTGGTCTACATTATGATCGGCCTCGCCTACACGGAGCTAGCCTCCACCTATCCCGTGGCCGGGGGAGGCCCGTACTTCACTCTCCGGGGCCTGGGCGACTTTTGGGGGGTCATCGGCGGCTCAGCCCTCTTGCTGGACTACACCATCGACATCGCCCTCTTCGCGGTGGCCTCCATCGGCTACCTGAACGCCCTGCTCAACTTCGTCCTCGGGATCAATCTAACGGAATTCTCCGTCGCGCTGGGGCCGCTGGACGTGAAGGCGTTCTGGCTCGTTGAGACTTTGCTGCTCATCGGCTTTCTGGTGTGGCTCAATATCAAGGGCATTCGTGAGTCCTCTCTGTTCAACGAAGTAGTGGGCATAATCGACATAAGCGTCGAGTCGGCCATAATCATCTTCGGGTTGGTCCTTGCCTGGCAGCCGGAGCTACTGGTCCGGCAGTGGACGATGGAGTTCCCTCCCATCGACAAGCTGATGTACGGCTTCTCGCTGGCCATTATCTCCTTCGTCGGCCTGGAGTCCATATCCCAGGCCGCCCAGGAGACGAGACGGCCGGCTACCATCATCCCGCGCACCTCCATCACCCTGGTCTTCACCGTCTTCATCTTTGCCGTAAGCTTTTCGACGCTCAGCTTAGGCATTCTCCCCTGGGACAGCTTCGTCGGGCACGAGCAGGACCCCGTGGCGCTCCTGGCCTCGAAGATCCCGCTCCTGGGCATCGTTGCCGGGCCTCTTGCCGCCGCGCTGGGAGCCTCCATCCTGGCCATCTCGGCCAACACCGGCGTGATGGGCGCCTCGCGCCTCACCTACTCCATGAGCCAGTTTCACCTGCTCTCCGCCTGGTTCAACAAGGTACACTCCAGGTACCGGACGCCGGCGCGGACCATCGTCATCTTCTCCGCCATCGGCGCTCTCCAGACCGTTCTCTCCTTCTTGACGCCCAGCGTGATGGATACGCTGGCCAACATGTATGCCTTCGGCGCCACGCTGGGCTATACCCTGGTGTTTATCGCGCTGATCAAGCTGCGCTTCTCCGACCCCTACTCGCCGCGCCCTTACAGGATGCCCTTGAACATAAAGTGGCGTCACAACGGCCGGAACGTGGATGTTCCCATTCTCGGCCTCCTGGGGATGATGGGAATGGTGATCATGCTGTTCACGGTGGTTCTGACACACGAGATCGGGCGGATCGCCGGCCCCGCCTGGGTGTTGGCGTGCCTGACATACTACTTCTGGTACCGGCGCTCCAGAGGTCTGTCGCTGCTAGGCAGCGTGAAACGCGACTGGGAAAAGGAGCAGAGGGAAGTGCTGACCTCCGCCGAGGAATTCGAGATGCTGGAGGAGTACGAAGATGCGCTGGCTCAGCGGGACAAGAAGGCTGGCCGTGTTTAGAAAGAGCTCACGCGAAGCCGCGAAGCCGCGAAAGCGGTATGGCGCACAGCGCGACAAGAAGGGCGGTCATGTTTAAGAAGGCGCCGCCGCCTGAAGCGATCGTCTGGCAGGACTATCTGCGCATCTTCGTTAGCCTGGCAACCATGATCTCCGGGGCTATCGTGCTCTATCGCGCCATGTCCCTGCCGCAAGTGCCGCCACTGGCTATAGTGGTGGGAGTAGCGATGGTTGCTTTCGGGGCCTATAGGCTCCGGCTCGCCTGGAAGCGTTACCAGACGTACGTCACCCGACAGCGTGGAGAAAGGCGGTAATGGAAGGCCTCACTCTGGCGCCTATGGGAGTTCTGCTGTCCCTCGTATTCGTGGGCAGCATGAGCATGCTGTTCAGGTGGATGTTTACCGTCCCGCCGTTGATGCCCCGTCTTGCGGTCACCGCCCGGCGCTCGGTGACCACCTTGAGACGCATCCTGGTGCCAGTGGTGGAAGCGGTGGCCTCCGAGCGGGCCGTGGAGCTGGCGGCGCGCATGGGCGAAGCTCAAAAAGCGGCCATTATCCTGGCCAATGTAGTCGAGGTGCCCCTCACCATGCCCTTGACCGCGCCCATGCCGGAGGCCGAGGCCAGAGGCAAGGAGGCACTGGATGTAGCGAGGACCATTGTCGCTCGCCACAATCTGCCGGTGAGTACCCGCGTCGTCCGCGAGCGCCACGCCGCCGATGGCATCCTGCGCATCGCGCGCGAAGAGGAGGTCAACGCCATTGTTATGGGGATCGGCGTAAAGCGACGCCTCATGCCCGCTCAGATCGGCAGCACCATCATGGAGGTGCTGCGCCGCGCCCAATGTGAAGTCGTGATCGACAAGGCACCCCTGCCCGGCGGCACTACTCCCCTGACACTGAGGCCCCACCACCACACGGAGCAGCCCCCCGCCAATGCCGCTCCACCCCCGGGGCAGGCTTAGCTTATATCTCCACCTTCCTGCTGACGGCCTGCTGGAAATGGTCGTGGCCGGGGAAAATCTGCCCCATGCAGTTGACGACCCGCGCTCCGGCCACCACGATGATCAGGTCTTCTGGCTCCCTCATCATGGGGACCAGCTCGTTCAACACGGTGTGCTCCGGCTCCATCATCTGCGCCCGCACCCAGCGGGGGACGGTCTCGTACCGGATGCGCAGCTCTTCATCGATGAAGTCCTGGGGCATGCCGGGGTGGGTCCGTCGCCGGTGGATTTCCGCGCGGGGCATGCGCGCGTTCTCGTAGAGGAAGTGGCGGACATCGTCCTTCATCCAGCCGTCCTTAGCGAGTTTCTGCGCCATCAAGGGCGGCACCATGAACAGGTGCTTCGTCCCCTCGCGGCCTATCTCCGGCCCGGCGCTCTCGGCGAGTATGGCTTCAGCAACGGACCTCGCTATGGCGCCCAGCCAGCCGACGGGAGTGGCAGAATGGGTGACCTTGGGGTAGGCCAGGGTCACCGGGTTGGCGACCTCCATTAACGTGACGACGCTGTCGTCCGGATCAAAACCGCGCTCCACATGGAGGGGCGTCAGGCCGGAGGCTTCCTCGTCCTCAGCGATGCACAGGCCATATCTTAAAGGGGTGCTGGTACCCTTGTTCTCACTCAAGCCGGGCCTCAGCCCCCCGACGGAGGTGGCGCAAAGCGTGAGCACGCGCCCGATGGTGGCGTTGGGGCGGAAGCCGGACCCCAGGACACCCCAGCCGTGGTTCAGGGACAGCTCCCTTACTATGGGGCCGTTGACAATCATCACCGGCCAACTGGTAAAGGTAGTGGTGATAGCCTGACGAAAGTTGAGCTTCGGGTCAAGGGCCGCGTCCACGGCCGCCAGCACCAACGGGAAATACTCCGGGGCGCAGCCGGCCATGACGGCGTTGATTGCCACTAGCTCTGCGGTGATATCCACATCCACCGGCGGCATCTTGCCCAGGACTTCATCCGGCGCCCTCCTCGTATGCTCCAGCATGCGGCGCACCCGGCGCTCCGTGGGGGGAATGATAGGCAGGCCATCGGTCCAGCCCCGGCGCACGAACTCCTCGAAGACCCTCTCGGCGTCGGGCTCGGAGACCAGGGTTATCTGGCCGTCCTTGTCCGGCTGCACGTCCTCGATGGTTTCCTGGGCCAGGATGCGGCGAGATTGCAACTTCATATCCATTATCCGCTCTCCCTCTACGCTGTCGCCAGCTTTGCCGCCAGGGTCAGCGCCCGCTCGATTTGCTTGACCTGGCTAAAGACTTGCTCCTCGACGTTCTTCTGGACGTGCAGCTCACCTTTTATCTCCAGGATGGGCAGGCCTTCGAGACCGCGACGTTCGGCGGTGAACCGGGCAGTGGGCACGAACCCTGAAGCCACTACCGAGATGGTGGGCACGCCCCTCTTCTCCAGCTCTACGGCTGCGTACAGCAGCCAGGAGGTGCAGGCCCCTCAATCGGCAGCCGCGAGAATCACGGCGTCCGCTGTGGCCAACTGAGACAGCGTCTCCTCGGGGGGTTTGTTGGACATAGTCGACCAGCCGGTGAAGACCTCCCCAACCTCCTCGCTCCTGAGAAGCCGTTCCACAGCGTCAAGGGCGAGCGCGCCCAGAGGCTTCCGGTTGTTGTAGAGGCCAATCCGCGCTCCTCTGAGAGAGGCAAGCCGTCGCGGCGCCAGCTTGGCTTCTCCGGCCTCCTCCGCCGCGGCGTTCGCCGGCTCCAGGACCGGCTCGGCAATCCTCCTCACTCGAATAGCGTTAGTGGTCATGCTCTCACTTCCTCCAAGATTTCTTGTCCATTTCGGCACACTGCTTCCTGCTGCTCGCCTCTTGGTCCTCCCTTCGTTCAAGCGCCTACAAGGCTAGTCCGCCAGCCATATCTCCTGGTGCCTGTTGTTGACGGAGAAGGAGGGGGCGATTCGGTAATTCCTCACTCGCGAATTGTGGGCGATAAGCGAAATGGCCCAAGCAAGGGCAACATCAGGGTTATCCTGCTCAAGTATCGTCAGAAGCTCTCGGACCAGCTTCTTGCGAAGATCGACGTCTAGCGCCCGGGCCTGCCTCTCGTGAAGCTCATCTGTTTTCGGGTTGCTGTATTTACCGTAGTTTCTCCCGGCGCTGGTTATGTAGAAATCTCCGAACACCAGGTCCGGGTCATCGATAGCGGGGGCTAATCCATGACTCAAAGTGTCAAATGCGCCCCGAATTAGGGCGTCGTCTTCGGCGGCAGTCGGCTTGATATCAAGGTCAGCTTTGATACCCAGCTTCGCCAGTTCAGCCGCAAGGAAGGTTGCGCGCTTCTGGTACGCCTCCTCTGGTCGCGTGAGGATGGAGGTTTTGAATCCCTGTGGGAAACCCGCCTCCGCCATAAGCTTCTTGGCTTCTGCTACATCGGGATCCTTGGGCTGTCGGTACCCTGGCATTTTGAGCAGCTCGTCCTCAGGTATTCCCCAACGCCCCTGGGATGGCATCCGGGCTCCGAGGAGGCCCGCGCTCTCCAACGCGACTGCAATAAATGCCTGACGGTCGATAACAAGACTGACGGCCCGACGGATCCGGGGATCTGCCCAGGGTGATCGCTTAAGATTGAAGCGGAACTGCCACAGGCTGGAACGCCAGCCGCTTTGAACTGCCAGGCTTGGGTCAGTCTTGACCAAGCTGGCCTGGCTGCCGCTGACCCCAGGGGTAGGCGGCACAACGAGAACCCTGCCCGTTCGGAAGGCAGCGAATCGGGTAGCGTCGTCCTTGATTGGGTAAATCTTTATGCCGTCCAGGTAGGGCCGCCCCTTCACAAAATAGTCACCGTTCTTCACATACTCATAGCTCACTCCAGAAGCGTATTTGCTGAACCTGAAGGGGCCGGTCCCCACTATATCTCGTTTCATGTCACCTTTCGACTCAAGGACATGCTTGGGGAGTACGACAAGCCAGTCTATTGCCAGGTTTGTAAAAAGCGAGGCGCTTGGATGTTGCAAACGGATTCTAACCACGTCGGGAGCAACGGCTTCCACCTGGGCGATGGACTGGAATGAAGCCTGTCTCGGGCTCCGAATTCCTCTTGGCGGCTTGAATATCCGGTCCAGGCTGGCCTTCACGTCCTCGCTGGTAAACGGCCTTCCATCGTGCCATTTCGCGCCATTCTGCAGGTGGAACGTATACTCCAACCCATCGGCGCTTATGTCCCAGCTATTCGCCAAATCGGCTATGAGCTTTGTCTGCGGCCAGGAAAGCGGATCATGTTGAACCAAACCGTTGTAGGCTGGCGTCAACGCGACCGCATGTTGTCCCGCCGTCTCCTGGTGCACGTCAAAGCTCACCGGGTCCGCTGCCTGGCCGATCGTCAGTATACCGCCGTACTTCGGCTGCTCATCCGCTGGCTTCGGGGTGGGGGTCGGCGCCCCGGCCTTGGCCCGGGCGGTGGGATTTTCAGATGGTGTTTGCGCTTTCGAAAGGGCCGGCGCCGGGGGTGGCGCAGCGCAGCTCGAAAGAAGCAGCCCCAGGGCTGTCAGACAGCTTGCCGTAAACAAAAGCTCCCTTCGCTGCATTTCGTCCTCCCTCGTTCGAACCCTTCCCAGTCGGCCGGCCCTTTTCCATTCCGGCGAACGCCGGAATCCAGCAGAGGTAGCACTGCGCTGGAAGGTTGCGCTCTGCTTCACCCGCCCCGCTGCCCGCCTCTGGATTCTGGCCGCCTATGAAAATGATTGGCAACGCCCCACGACGGCGGCAGGGGACAAGCCCGCTGCCCTACGGCATTTTCATGCTCGGTGGCGCCGGGCCAACGGCATGGGGAACTGCGCCAGAATGGTACTGTGACCGACCAGACTGGCGCGACACAGTCCTGAGCCAATCTGCTCACAGGCGCCTCAGAGCTACATCTGAATCTCTCTCGTGAAGTAATGTGGCCCGGCGAACCCGGGCATGAACAGCGAGTTCGGCCCCGGGCCACCCACCACGAAGACATAGATGTCCGAGGCCTTCTCCACCATGGGCACCAGGGCGTGCGGGGCGTGCATATAGAACTTCTGCCACTCCGGGCGGAAGCGGGTCAGGTGGCCCGGGTCGAAGCGATAAAGCGGCACCCTGGCATGCTCGTAAAGGAACCGCTTCACATCCTCCTTGGAGAAACCGCCGGCGGCGATGGCCCGGGCGTGATCGGGGCAGAGCAGCACCACGGGGAAGGCGTCCCCCATCACGTTGCGACATCCGGTGGTGGCCATGGAATCGCAAAAGACGCCCAGCAGCCCCTGCGCCGACCCCGAGGAGCGCGGCTCGATATGATGGGGCGGCTCAACGGAGAGGACAGTCACCGTGCTCTGGTCGGCGGAGAATCCGCAGTCCACGTGGTAGGGATCCCAGGGCGAGCCCTCCTCATTTTCCGCCATGCAGTAGCTGTACTGGACCAGCCAGCCATAGCTGTGCATGAAAGTCGCCCCGGGCACGCCGCCAATATTATAGATGAGCAGGCGGATGGCCCGAGCGATGGCTGCGTTGACTTCCCAGCTAACCGTAGTGCCGCCCACGCCTGAGCTGATGCCCAGTTGCGCCCTGACAGGCCCGTTGATGATCAAAAGGGGCGACACGCTGTGGGCAGTCGTCAGCCAGGTGTAGAAAGGCTCCGGCTCTTCGGCGATGCACCTGACGGCAGTGACAATTATGGGCATGTATTCGGGCCGGCATCCCGCCATCACGGCATTGATGGCTATCTTCTCGACAGTGGCCTCTGCCTTTGAGGCCTCGAGCACGGCGACCACCTCCGAGGGGTCCCTGGGCACTCCCTCCAGAAACTTCTTCACCCTCTCCTCAGTGGGCGGGATGATGGGGTGGCCGTCGGTCCATCCGCGGTGGTGGAACTCGGCGTTAATCGCCTCCACCGAGTCATCCAGCTCAACCCAGGACGAAGTCAGCTCGACCATCTAGCGCACCCCCTCGAGAAGGTCCAGCAGGGTGGGAGTTATGGTCTCCGTGACGGTCCGTATCTGTTCGTGGTCGACCACGGTGTACAATTTGCCCTGCGTCATATCCCTGGTCAGGACGACGATCCGGAGGTCCGGGAGGCCGAGAAGCTCGGCTTCCATGCGGGCGCGGCCCTCGAAGCCCTCCAGCACCATGGCCATGGAGGGGACACCCCGCTCCTCAAACTGCGTCAGGACGTGGATACACCACGACGTGCAGGAGCCTCAGGAGCACAAGGCATAGATGGCTGCCGAGCACTCCTTCGATAACCGGTCAATCTTCGCCGTGGTCATGGTCGGCCATCCCGGCCTCTCCTTAATTGCCTGCTCCCTGGTGACCCGGCCCGGAAAGTGAGGGGACAGGACCTGAGCGATGCTCTCGAGCAGCGGGAACGCATTTGGCCGGTCGTTGTTAATGAGGCAAATCGCCTTGCCCGGCAGTCCCTCGCTCATGGGCGTCAGGCGCAGCCTCTTCTTCACGGTCTGCCGCTCCTCAGGCCGTGGGGACATGACCCTGACTTTTCCAGCGGTCAGCACCATGTGTGTAGCCTCCTTGTTCTCCTTAGTCGAACCGTCGGACGGGTCAGACAGGCCCGACCCGTCCGACGTGCCACTGCGGGCGCTCCATGCACGCCGGCCTAATCGGCCAGCCAGACTTCCTGGTTCTTGGAGTTGATACCATTGGACGAGGGGAGCTTGTAGTTCCTCACCCGCGCGCTGTGGGCGACCTGCGTGACTCCCCAGGCGAGGGTGACATCCGGGTTGTCTTGCTGGAGTATCATCAGCATCTCCCGGACCAGCTTCTTCCGTTCATTCTGCCGCTGTCAGGCAGCTGGTCAGAATAAGAGGTCCTCTCTTCGGCATGGCGTACCTCCTCTCGCTTCCCCGCAGCAAGGCGCGAACCTGACATCTTCGCGTCCTTCGCGCCTTCGCGTGATTCGCTCCCTCCCCAGCAGGGGACGAGCCCCCGCTCTACGGCTATGACCTATCCCCTACAACCCATAACCTACAACCTATTCCCTATTTCGCCAGCCAGATATCTTCCAGCTTGTTGTGCATGAAGACGCCGCCGGTGGCGGTGTAATTCTTGACCTCGGGCCAGTAGGCAATGAAGGAGTCGATCCAGCCGAGTAAGATGTGGGGCACGCTCTCCGCAACCCTTTGCTGGAGATCCCAGACTACCTTCTTGCGCTCCTGCGTGTCGGCGGTCTGAGTTTGCTTGAGAAAGAGCTCATGGGTCCTCTCATCGTCAAGCGTGGAGAACTGACGGCCCACCCTCCAGGAGAGATAGCGAAGAGACGCATCCGGATCAGGAAGCGGGACGTTGTTCAAGACCAGCATGGTGTCGAAGCTCAGCTTGCCTCTCCGGTCGGTATAGATGGCGTAGTCAATCACTTCCAGCTTCAGGTCTACGTCGATGTTCGCCAGCTGGTCCCTGAGGAAGGTGGCCGCTTTCTCGTATACTGGCTGGGCCGCCCGCACCAGCACGCTAGAGCTGAAGCCCTTTGGATAGCCTGCCTCGACCAGGAGCCGCTTCGCCTCAGCGATATCCTGGTCTTTGGGCTTCCTGAAGCCAGGCATCTTGACCATCTCATCCTTGGGGAGCGCCCATTCCCCCACGAAGGTGCTAATCCCCAGACTGCCGACTCCCTCCATGACCACGTCCAGGCCCTTGTCCCGGTCGACGGCGAGGAAGGCCGCCCTTCTCACCCTGACGTCGCTCCAGGGCGCCTTGGTCGTATTGGGCAGGAGGCCGATGGCCTGCTGAGTAGCGTACGGCCTGACGATGGCCTGGGGCATGGTCTTCTTGATCGCTTCGACGACGGACGGCGTCAGCTCCCCATTGGCCGGAGGGTGGCCATATATCTTGACTCGCCCGGCGCGGAAGGCCGCGAGCCTGGTGGCGGCATCTCTTATGATGTAGTAGGTGACGCTGTCCAGGTAGGGAAGCCCTTTCATGAAGTAGTCGCTGTTCTTCACCCCTGAGAAGCTAACGCCTGTTACGTATTCTTTGAGCTTGAAAGGACCGGTCCCGATGGCGTCTCGCCTCAGGTCGCCTTTGGCCTCGATGACATGCTTGGGCCCCATGAGCGTCCTGCCGTGGGCAAGGCTAGCCAGGAAGCCCATCTGGGGATACTTCAGTGTCACCCGCAACGTATTCTCATCGGGAGTCTCGATCTTGTCTATTGCCTCGGTGACAAACTTCAAGGTGACCAACTGGTCTATGCGCTCCAGGCTGATCTTGGCGTCGGCGGAAGTGAAGGGCTTGCCATCATGCCACTTAACGCTCTTGCGAAGGTGGAAAGTGTAGACCTTGCCGTCTGGGCTCAGTTCCCATCGTTCCGCCAGGTCAGCTACTATCTTATCGCTCTGGTCGTATTGCAGGAGGCCGTTGTACACGCCCCCTATGGGCGCGAAAAGGGTGGCCACCCCAAGCGCATGGATGTCCAGGTTGGGCGGGTCAGACGGGCTGGGGAGGGGAAGGTGTCCCCCGTGCTGGGCGACTGTTTTTGGGGAGGGCGAGGGGGCGCCAGTGGCAGGCTTGGGGGTCAGGGGTCGGGGCTCGGGGGTCGGCGCCCCCTTCGGGGGAGCCGCGGCTGGCGACTGGCTCGCTTGTCTTCCCGGCGCCGGCGCGGGCGCCGCTGCAGGCGCGCACCCGGCTAGAAACAGCCCCAAAGCCGCCAGGCAACCTGTCAGAGTGATGAGTTCTCTCGTGGGCATAGCATCCTTCCTCTCGTTTCTCGCCTCCCCACCCGCAGGGGACGAACCTGACACTTCGCGTCCTTCGCGCCTTGGCGTGAGTCACCCCCCGGCAGGGGACAAGCCCCCGCCCTACGGCTTACGAACCTCCGCTATTTCAGGCCAGACTATTTCGTGAATTTCGCAGTTATGGCCATCCCCCGCGAGCGGAGGAAGGGCGGCATTCATCATTCTCACGAAAATAGACTTCTCATAAACCGCGCACTGAAGTACGCGGTATACCCTTCAGGGAGCGGTCTGCTATACCCCGTACTTCGGTGCGGGGCATAAAAACACGTTTTCATCCTTGGTGGCGCCGGTAACCGGCATGATGGATTCATCATTGAGCTTCGTGCTCCGCACTTCTCGCTCCCTTCCTCGTCATCCCCGCCTCAGGCGCGGGTCCAGCACATCTCTCAGCGCGTCCCCGAGCAGATTGAATCCGAAGACCGCCAGGCTGATGGCGATGCCGGGATAGACGGCCATCCAGGGAGCTGTCTGCGCGAAGCGCTGCGCGGCGCCGGTAAGCATGCTTCCCCAGGTGGGGTGAGGTGGGGGCACACCCAGCCCCAGGAAGCTCAGTGACGCCTCCACAAGAATGGCGCCGCCAAGCTGCGCCGTAGCCAGGACGATGTAGGGGGCGGTGCAGTTAGGCAGAATATGCATGAAGATGATGCGCCCGTCGCCACAGCCCATGGCCTTGGCCGCATCCACGTACTGGTTCTGCTTGACGGTCAGGGCGCTGGAGCGCACTACTCGCGCCGCCCGTGGGACTATGGGGAAGGCTATGGCCAGTATCACATTGTTCAGTGAGGCGCCCAGCACGGCGACGATGGCCAGGGCGAGCACCAGCATGGGAAAGGCCATCATTACGTCCATCACCCGCTGGATGAGGTTGTCCGTGCGCCCCCCGAAATAGCCGCCCAGGAGGCCCAGCAGGGCGCCGCTGGTCGTTCCCGCGATCATGGAAAAGATGCCCACATAGAGCGATATCCGCGACCCGTAGACTATGCGACTGAAGATGTCCCGCCCGAAGTCGTCAGTGCCAAAAAAGAACTCGGCGCTGGGTGGCTTCAGAATGTCCCTCTGGCTGAGCTGGTTGGGCTCGTGGGGCGCGACCAGCGGGGCAAAAATGGCGACGATCACGAGCAGGGCGACGACGAGGCCACCGGCGGCGCCCAGGGGCTTCGTCCGGAAGAACCGGAGCAGCTTCCGGAAGGGACCCGGCCTCCGCCTCACCGCTGCGTCGAAAAAGACCGGCGCTTCAGCTTTTTCCACTTTCGACGGCTGCTTTCTACTTCCAGCGTCTCTCAATATCCCCCCGCCAGGCAAAAGCCGCGAAGTTTTTCACATCGAGGGCGCCCCGGACTCCTGCCGCCGGACTGGCGGCTTTCCGAGGGCTACCACCTGGACATAACATCTCTCCAGAAGGCGTAGATGCCCTTGCCAGACCTGCCGCCCGTGTATCCTGCCCTCACCATCATGCGGATCAGGGGATGCGCCCGGCCCTTTTCCGGCCCCAGTTCCCTGATGGCGTCCTCCTCTGACGAGATGGCGATGCCCCAACCGCCAGTGAAGTCGCCCAATTCCAGCGGACCCATCGGCAGATTGTAGCCCAGCTTCATCGCCTTATCGATATCCTCAGGCGGCGCTACTCGCTCCCACAGCATCTGGACGGCCTCATTCCTCATGGCGCGGTTGCAGCGGTTGGCCAGGAAGCCGTAGCTGAAGTCCTTGCAGACCACTGGCTCCTTGCCCAGTTTGACGGACATGCCCACCACAAGGTCCACCGTTTCCTGCGAACTCAGGGTACCTTTGACTACTTCCACCAGCCTCATTACGCTCACCGGGTTGAAGAAGTGCATTCCCGCGACCCTGTCGGGCCTCCTGGTGGCGCTGGCGATATCGGTGATGTTCAGATAGGACGTATTGGAGACCAGGACGGTGTCGGGGCGCGCGGCCTCGTCCAGTTGGCTGAAGACCTTCTTCTTTACCTCTGTGTTCTCAAGGACGGCCTCGACGACGTACTCGGCGTTGGCGGCTGCCTCGGCAATGTTGGTTGTTCCCTTCACGCGGCCCCTGATAGCCTTGGCTTCATCAGCGGTCATTTTGCCCTTCTCAACGAAGAACTTCGCCAGCCGGTTCTCCATGGCTTCGAGGCCGCTATTGACGAACTCGGGCTTGAGGTCCCACATTACGACCTGATAGCCCCCGACCTTCGAAAAAAGCTCCGCAATCTGCGAGCCCATAAGTCCTGCACCGATGACGCCCACTGTCTTAACCCTGTCCAGTTCCATCGACACGCCTCCTGAAAAATTGCTATGATTGACGCCGCTCCGCGCCGAGATAACCTTCCCTATGTTAATTCTTCGGGTGCCTCAAGTCAACCGTTTTGGATGCAGGGTGCCCGGTCTCCCTGGCGAAGGCCAGAGTCACGGCGGCCAGAACGGACAGGCCTGCCCAGAATAGGAAGGGCAGTCCCGCGCTGATGCTTGCCAGGCTATTGCCCGAGGGCGGCGACAGGGAGGCGCCCAGCAAGGAGATAGTGAATACGACGCCCAGGGCGGCCCCCGAATGCGTCGCCCTGACCCCAGCCGTCTCCTGGACCATCGTGATGCTGACAGCCATGAAGCCGTCCATGAAGACGCCCACCAGGACCATCACTATCCACACCATGATGCCGTCGGCCAGGGGCAATAGGCCCAGGCCGATGGTGGCGGCGGCTAGACCCGCGAAAAGCACCGGCTTCCTCAGCCCAATCCTGTCCGAGAGAACGGACAGGGGGAGCACGGCCAGTATGCTCGCCGCAAAGAAGCCAGCGAGCATGCCGTCGGCGTCGGCGGGCGCCCATCCCTGCCCACGGAGGAAGAGCGGCAAGTAGCCGACCATCCCCATGATGCTGCCCATGCGAAAGAGAAGGGTCAGTCCCATGAGCCACAGACCCCTGATGCGGAGCAGCGTTGGCAAGGCTTGCCTGAGCGGAACGGGACTGACATAGCCCGGTTTTGGCGGGACGGACTCTTGCCCGAAAAGGAACCAGAGCATCCCTATCCCGACGGAGACCGCCCCATACAAGGCGAGCACGTTTCTCCAGCCGCCAACCCATGGCGACATTATCGTGGCGCTGATCAGCGGCCCCACCATCAGCCCCAGACCCATGCCCATAGAGACAATGCCATTGGCCAGCCCGAGGTTGTGGCCGCGGAACCATATGCCTACCCCTTTGTGCACATTGATGGGGATCATTGACCTTACCAGCCCGAAGGCGAAGACGGTCAACGCAAGGCTGACGAAGTCGCCGGACAAGCCTCTCAGACCGCCGGTCACTCCCCCCAACAGACAAGCCATACCAAGAACCGCCCGTACGCCAAAACGATCGCCGAGCAGGCCGGCAATGAGCGCGACGAAGACGCCGGCCAGATTGACCGAGCCCCAGACGGCGCCCACCTGCACCAGGTTCAAGCCGAGGTCCTCCGATATCTCTTTGAAGAGCACCGGCATGGATGAAAACGGGATAGCGGCAGCGAAAGTGTGGGTCGCCGCGGCTAGAGCCAGAAGGTGCCACCTCTGAGAGGCGGAGGGGCGTGGCATGGGAGCTTCGCAGGCTGACATTTCAAAGAGAATACTGCACAGAGGCGCGCCGCGTCAATGGTGGGGTCAGGGGTTGGGGCTTGGGGATCGCGGGACAGGACTCTGTCCCCGGCCGGAGGGGCGCGTGTCAGACCTGTCAGACGTGTCCGACAGGTCTGACGGCTGACCGCTGACTGCTGAAAGCTGAATGCTCTGGTTTGATTTGACTGTGCCTCCCAGGTGGGGTAACATAACTTAGCCTGTCGCTTTGTGAGAACCATCGCTGAGGAAAGGTATTGAGGCCTCTATCGCTTTCCACCCAATGGTGGGTGGGCAAGTTCGACCACGTTGAGGATTTCGTCGCCAACGCCCGCGACCTGGGCTTCAGCCACATCGAGCTAAACTACCAGATAACGCCCGAAGCCCTGGAGCGGTTGCGGCGCCTCGGTGACGTAAAGGTTTCCAGCCTTCATATTCCCTGCCCTCGTGCTGAGAACAACGCGGGGGTGCCCGCCTTCCGCATACCGCTTACCACTCAGGATGCCGAGGACAGCCGCTTCATCCTGAACCTGGCTTTGAAGACCGTCGATCTGGCTGCGGAGCTGAAAGCTGGCTTCGTGGTTGTCCACGTTGGCTCGGTGACGCCGGTAGTGGAGATAGAGCGCCAGTGCCGCGACCTTTACCGGGCGGGCCAGGCGGATACGAATGAGTTTCGCTCCCTGCGAGACCTTATGGTTGAGACGAGGACGGCTAGCAGGACGCCTTACCTTGAGCGCGCTCACAAGGTGGTGAGGTGCCTCCAGCACCGCGCTCGGGAGCGCGGCGTCAAGCTGGGCCTGGAGACTCGCTACTATTATCATGAGATACCCCACCTTGAGGAGATGGAGGGGCTCCTGGCAGCCTGCGATAGCCAGGTGGTGGGCTTCTGGCACGACACGGGCCACGCCGAGAACCTCGCCCGCCTGGGCTTCACGCCGCACCGTGAATGGCTGGAGCGCCTGGGGCCCAAAATGTTCGGCATCCACCTTCATGACTACGATGGCTTGCGGGACCACGCCGCACCGGGCACAGGCGATATTGACTGGGACCTGATCGCGCGCCACGTGCCGCCCACCGCCCTTCGCGTGCTGGAGGTGTCCAGTCGCAACGAGGAGGCGGCCATCCGCTCCGGGGTGGAGTTTCTGCGAGGGAAGGGGATAGTATAGGGGGTCAGGGGCCGGGGGTTGGGGGTTGGGGGTTGGTCCCCCAGCCCTTGACCCCCATGAACCACAGGGGCTGTCTCT
>JACPQD010000094.1 GCA_016190665.1 Chloroflexota bacterium | reverse complement strand
GGGCAAGGGGGAAGGGGGAATCGTCCGACCTGTCAGACGAGTCCGCACAGCAAAAGCAACCACGGGAGGTATGAAATTGGAGTTTGAGAACAAGGTAGTCATCGTCACCGGCTCAGGAGGCATGCGGGGCACGGGGCGCGGCATCGCGCTAGGGTTCGCCCGTGAAGGGGCGGACGTGGTTCTTGTGGACATCAGGCGGCCCCCCGACCAGCTTCCCCCCGACGAGATCGCCGCCGACTGGAAGGGGATCGAAAGCGTCGCCCGCGAGATCCAGGCGCTGGGGCGCCGCGCCCTGCCTGTCTACTGCGACGTCTCGAACCGGACGCAGGTGGAAGGCATGGTCTCCGAAGCGGTCGCCAGGCTCGGCGGCGTCGATATCCTCGTGAACAACGCGCGGGCCATAATCGGGCCCAGCGACCTGGTGGTGAACATGAAGGACGATGAGTGGGACCGGACCATGGGCGTCAACGCCAGGGGGACCTTCCTCTGCTGCCAGGCGGTGGCCAGGCATTTCGTCGCCTGTGGGAAGAAGGGCAAGATCATCAACATCTCCTCGTCGGCGGGCAAGCGAGGTTCCGTGGGCGGAGGGGCCTACTCCGCCTCGAAGTTCGCCGTCATTGGCTTCACCCAGTGCCTGGCGCTGGAGATGGCGCCCTACGGCATCAACGTAAACGCCGTGTGCCCGGGGACCATCGACAGCGGGCGCTTCAGTCTGCGCGAGAAGATGGCGGCAGAGCGAGAGGGGGTCAGCTACGAGGAGTTTGAGCGCCGCCGCATTGAGCGGCGCTCCAAAGATTCGCCGCTGGGCAGAGCTTCCACCCCCGACGATATCGCGGCCATGGTGGCCTTCCTCGCCTCAGAGAAGGCCCGACAGATAACGGGCCAGTCCTTCAACGTGAACGGCGGGGAGATTATGCACTAGAGCCGCACGGAGTAAAGGCAGACGTCTCTGTCCGCCATCGGAATTGGCGCACGCGTCGCCGCCCCTCCAACTTGACGTATGGTAGCTTGCGGCCTTATCATGGGGCGAAGATGTGACCCCAAAGGTGGATAGGGAGCGAAGCGTTGCCCCGGGCGAATATCGACGCTGACCTGGACTTGTACTACGATATCGACGACTTCACGGACCCGTGGAAGTCCCCGGAGACGATAGTCCTCCACCACGGGAACTGCAAGAGCAGCCGCTTCTGGTATGCCTGGGTCCCTCTCCTGGCCCGGCGCTATAGGGTGGTCCGGCTGGACGCGCGCGGCTACGGGCAGTCCAAGGCGCCGCCTCCTGGCTACAAGTGGTCGCTGAGCGGCTTCGCCGCTGATCTGAAGCGCCTCCTGGATTATCTGGGACTGGACAAAGTACACCTCGTAGGTGAGACGGTGGGCGGCACCATTGGCATGCAGTTTGCCTACGAGTATCCCGAGCGGCTGAGAAGCCTCACCGTTTGCAGCTCGCCTTTCCGTTTCACAGACTCCCATTACATGGATGCGGCCGAGAAGCAGGAGAAGATGGGACTGCTGGCCTGGGCGAGGGAAAGCATGAGCCGGCGGCTCGACCCCTCGCAGGTGGACCCCGCCTTCGTGGAGTGGTACGCGAGCGAGATGGCCAGGACTCCGCTGCGAATGCCTGTGGAGACCCATCGCGTCCTGGCGGGGCAGGACCTCTCGGATGTGCTGCGCCAGATAAGGGTGCCCACGCTCATCCTCACTCCTGAGGAACGGCCCGGCTACACGCCGCACTACGTGAATGAGATGCAGCAACTCATACCCAATGCGGAGCTGGTGGCTTTTCCCGGTGTATCAGGGTTCGTCCAGCACAGCCACCCGGAGAAGTGCGTGGAGGCGCTGCTGGCCTTTCTGGAGAGGCTGCCCCAGGCGTAGTACGGGCAGGGGAGCGGTCAGACAGGTCCGACCATTCTGGCAAAGTTCCACATGCCCCTTTGGGGCGCCACGGCGCATGAAAACGCCGTAGGGCAGCGGGCTTGTCCCCTGCCGCCGTCGTGGGGCGTTGCCAATCATTTTCATACCAGTTCCCCATGCCGTTGGCCCGGCGCCACCGAGCATGAAAGTGCCGTAGGGCAGCGGGCTTGTCCCCTGCCGCCGTCGTCGGGGCGTTGAGAATCATTTTCATAGCAGTTCCCCATGCCCCTTTGGGGCGCCACCGGGCATGAAAGTGCCGTAGGGCAGCGGGCTGTACCCAGCCGCCGTCGGCGGGGC
>JACPQD010000093.1 GCA_016190665.1 Chloroflexota bacterium | reverse complement strand
GTGGTTATGCTGGCTTCCTGGGCAGGAGCCGGACGCTCGACGGTGGTTATGCTGGCTTCCTGGGCAGGAGCCGGACGCTCGACGGTGGTTATGCTGGCTTCCTGGGCAGGAGCCGGACGCTCGGCGGTCTTCATTACTCGTTTTCCTCCTTCTCACTCTTTATGAGGGAGCGGGCGACCAGATAGTTGAGCCCCAGGCCCAGTACCGTGGCTCCCACCGCCGCGTAGCCAAGGGGTTGGATTATGCTGCGCCAAACAGCAGCCATGGCCGGCACTTTGGGGTCCGCCGGCAGGCCATAGACCGCGGGGGAGTCGTCTAGGACGTAAAGGACGTGCAAGCCCCCAATCTCCTTTTCTCCATAAAGGTAGGCGTTGGCAAAGCCCTTCTGCTTGAGAGCCGCGACCCTCTTCCGACCCTCAGCCACCATCTTATCGCGATCACCATATGCCAAAGCCTGTGGAGGGCAGGTCTTGACGCAAGAAGGCTCCAGGCCGTTGCTCACCCGGTCGCGACAGAAGATGCACTTATCCGCCTTCTGTGTGGCGGTAAGAGCGTTACCGCTGAAACGGGGAACATCGAAGGGACAGAACTCACGGCAGTAGCCGCAGCCGATGCACAGATCCTTATTGAGGTCGACAAACCCCAGTTCGTGGTGGTACAGGGCGCCTGTCGGGCAGACGGTGACGCAAGGGGCATCGGTGCAGTGCATGCACGAGCGGCGAGTGAACAACCAGTTGATGCTGCCCTTTCGCTCCAGTTCCGTGAATTTCATCTTCACCCAGGTGTTGGCGCCGAGGTCGGGCGGATTTTCATAAGACCCGATGTTGGTGGTTGTCTCACCGGGCAACTCCCACCATTGCTTACAGGCAGCCTGGCAGCCACGGCAAGCGGTACACCGGGAAGGGTCGTAAAGAATCGCTTTCTCAGCCATATCTTATCTCCGAATCTCCTCAGCTACCCCTGAGCCTTGCGGATGTTGCACAGGAAGGCCTTGTACTCAGGAATGGTGGTGTTGGCATCGCCGATGTAAGGGGTCAAGCTGTTGGCGCTGTCCCCCTTGGACAGTCCCATGAAGCCCCAGTGCCAGGGCATGCCTACCTCGTGCACGGCCTTGCCGTCGATCCGGAAAGGCTTAAAGCGCCTGGTAACTATCGCGACCATCCTGACCTGCCCACGCGATGTTTCCACGATGACCTTTTCGCCATTCGTAATGCCCTTCTCCGCCGCCAACTCCTCGCTCATCTCCACGAAAGGCTCCGGCATCAGCTCGGTGAGCCACGCCAGATTTCGGGTCATCGCGCCTGACTGGTAATGCTCGCAGAGGCGGTAGGTGGTTGCTACTATGGGGAATTTGTTGGGACTGCCCTGCTCCTTCGGCCGGAAAACGGTGACCATCGGGTTGAACTGCTGCTTGACCATCATGTTGGCGACGGGGCTCTCCCAGGGCTCGTAGTGTTCGGGGAGCGGGCCCTCCGCCATTCCGGCGCCGAACAGCCGCCCGACGCCCTCTGTCCGCATTATGAACGGGTAGTGCCCGCCCTGGTTCATCGGGGCGCCGCCGCCGTCTATCACGTCTCCCATCCACTTCTTCTCGGCTGCGTCCCACCAGACCAGCTTCCGTGATTTATCGAAGGGAACGCCATCCAAGTCAACGGAGGCTCGATTGTATATGATGCGCCGGTTCACCGGCCAGCACCAGGCCCAGTTGGCGAACAGCCCGATGCCAGAGGCGTCTTTGTTATCGCGCCGCGCCGCCATGTTGCCCGCTTGCGTGTAGCTGGCGCAGTACAGCCAGTTGCCACAGGAAGTCGTGCCGTCATCTTTCAGGTTGGCGAAGCTCGTCATGAGCTTGCCTGTGGTCAGATCGTAGCCGTTGATTTCTTTGGCCACCTCGTGCGGGTCCGCGTGATCCTTTCCGTAGTCCCAGGCCAGCTTGGTGATAGCGTCCGAGCTGGGTTCCCCGGCCCTGTAAAGCTCCTTGAGCTTAAGCATGAGGAGGTTCATCATGGAGAGGTCGTCCTTGGCTTCCGCGGGACCCTCCGCCCCCTTGTAGCGCCACTGGGACCAGCGTCCGCTGTTGGTGATGCTGCCTTCCTTCTCGAAGGAAGCGAGGGCGGGAAGGAGGAAGACCTCCGTCTTGATGTCGGCCGGGTTGACGCCCGGACGCTTCCAGTAGTTGGCTGTCTCAGTGTGCCATAGGTCAGTGACTAGCAGCCAGTCCAGCTTGTCCAGCGCTTTGCGCTGGGCCTCGGCGTTTGGACCGCCCACGGCGGGGTTCTGCCCCCACACCATGAAGCCCTTGATCGTACCGTTTTGCATGGCTTCGAAGAGCGGTATGTGGGAGTAGTTCTTCCCGGCCTGTATCTTAGGCATAAGGTCATAGCAGAAGTCGTTGCTCTTTGTGGCTGCATCCCCATACCAGGCTTTCAGCAGGCTGACCACGTACTTGGGATAGTTCTGCCACCAATTGAGGCTCTTGGGGTCCTTGTTGAAGTACGCCTTGTCCATTCGTTCCCGGTACTTCGCCCATGAGCTATCCACATTCTGGAACATGCTCAGATACCCAGGGAGGATATGGTACAGGAGGGTGTAGTCGGTGGAGCCCTGCACGTTGGCTTCGCCTCTCATGGCATTGATGCCGCCGCCGGCTATCCCGATGTTGCCCAGGAGCATCTGGATGATGCCGAAGGCGCGGATGTTCTGGGCGCCCACGGTGTGCTGTGTGGTGCCCATGGCATAGAGGATCGTGCCCGCCTTGTCGGGCTTCCCTGTCGCCGCGAAGGCCTTGCATACTTCAAGGAAGGCCTCTTGAGGGCACCCGGTTATGGCGGAGACCTTCTCTGGGGTGTAACGTGACATATGTTTCTTCAGGAGCTGGAACACCGAGTTCGGGTCCTTCAGCGTCTTGTCGCGCTTCGGCACGCCGGTGTCGTCCCGCTGGTACTGCCAGCTCGCGGTATCGTACTTTCTCTTGGCGACGTCGGTCTCGTTCAGTCTGCCTGCGTAGCCAGAGAAAAGCCCGTCGAGATCGGCCGTTCCCTTGAAGGCCGGGTTGACCAGGAAGGAGGCATTGGTATATTCGCTGACGTAGGTCATATTGTAGTTAGAGGGGTTGGCCTCCATGTCTTCGAGTATCCACCTGATCATGCCGTTGAGGAAAGCGATGTCGGTGCCTGACCGTATCGCGGCATGGAAGTCGGCCTTGGAGGCGCTCCGTGTAAAGCGCGGGTCCACGCAGACTATCTTGGCCCCCCGACCATCCTTGGCGGCCATCAGGTGTCTGAAGGCGACCGGGTGGTTCTCCGCAGGGTTGGATCCCATGATGAGCGCACAGTCCGTATTGGCGATGTCGGTCCAGTGGTTGGTCATGGCGCCCCGGCCGAAGCTCTCCGCCAAACTGGCGACGGTGGGGGAGTGTCAGAGGCGGGCGTGGTGCTCGATGTAGACCACCCCGAGCGCGCGCGCCATCTTGCCGAGGAGGTAGCATTCCTCGTTGTCCAGCGCTGATCCACCGAGACAGGCCACTCCTTCCGTGCGGCGAACAGTATTCCCGTCACCGTCTTTCTCGATCCAGTTGGCGTCGCGCGTGGCCTTTATGCGCTTGGCAATCTCAGTGACGGCCCAGTCCCACGACTTCTCTTCCCAGTCGGCCGCGCCTGGCGCCCGGTAAAGCACCTTGGTGAGTCGCAGAGGATTGTCCGCCGCCAACTGGCGTATGGAGGCGCCCTTCGGGCAGGCGGCGCCCCGATTGATGGGGTGGTCCGGGTCTCCTTCAACGTTGACGACTTTGCCGTTCTCAGCGGCGACGATGAACCCGCACCCGGCGCCACAGTAGGGGCAGATGGTTGTCTTCTCGCCCATCTTCTTATGAAGGCGAATAGGGTCAGGCGGGGCAGCGAGGACGCTCTCCGCTCCCAGCGCGCCGGCGAGCAGTGCGCCGCCGGTTCCGGCGCCTGAGAGCTTCAAGAAATCCCTTCGGCTTACTTCCACGGCCTCCTCCTGCACTGCGAACGCGTCACCATTCGTGAGGCATTTTACCTCTGGAATTCCGAGAGGCCGGCCCTCCGATAGTTATCCGTCGCCCTTTCTCCTCATCAGCATTGTTCAGTCTATCACATATGGGTAATGAGTGTCAAGAGACATAGGTAATATATTATCACTAGTATAGGTATATATAGTCACCATATATGGGGCGTATAGTCGCGATAGTTGAGGGTAATGATCAGGGTGACGGCCTTCCTCCTGAATCGCCGACCGCGGCCGAGGGGAGGCTAGGGAGGATAGAGTACCCGAAGACCGAGTCCACAGGAAGCCGAGGAGCTGCCACGAGCGCCAACAAGGGTGACTGGTGTGAGCATGAAGTTTTCTATATGGAAACCAGCGACTGGATGCCCATAAAGGCGTCATGTTGACTGGACAGTTCGTACTCAGAAAAACGGGTTAGTTCACTCATGAAAGACAAGGAAGAGTATCTATGGTGCCGGGCACTATGTGTATGACATACTGCATATATCAGGGGACAGAAGCGGGTAGAAAGGGGGCGTAGGATGGAAGGTAGTGTACTGGACCTTTTCAGGGTATTGTCTCTGGTGGTTGCCTGGGCTATTCCGGGGACGCTGGCGATGTTGGTGGTGGTCTTTGCTGTTGCTGCACCCGCCTTCATCGCGGCTGGGGTGATCCTCAGGCTGCATCAGGTGCTTGGCGTCAGGCGGCAAGGGACGTCTCCAGGTGAGAGGCGCAGCCTGGAGCTGGCGTGTTCCGTAGATGGTGACTGCCCCCCAGGGTTTATGTGTATCGACGGCGTTTGTGTGTCCATGAGGACATAGGGGGCTGAACTCGATCGCAGGTTGTGCGTCAATGCTCTCAGGGCTCGCTGGCGCGAGGTTGGCTACAGCTTCCCGGCGGGCCACCGGGATATTCGCTGGCTTCGCGCTTCTCCGCGTGGTGCCTCCAAGGTAGTTCCTCAAATCCGTGCCCGCGCCACCGATAGGGATCCCGTGTCGCCCTATCCCGAACGCTGGACTTGCTAGCGGGTCACGCCTCTCCACTTGTCCGACCTCCTTTGATCTTGTCAACGCCTTACTCGTACTCGAAAATCCAAGGCTGACGGGACTCGTTGCCCGGGCCATGACATGGGAGCGGGGATGGTTGGCAGTGGCATGCATTGCCTTTTCAAGGTATAATGCTGTTTCGGCATCTCTGGAAGCTTTGTTCTTGGCTGGAAGGCGCAGACTGTGAAGGTAGTGGCAGTAGTCGGCCTGGCCGGGGCCGGGAAATCCGAAGTGGCCCGGGTCTTTGAAAAGGGGGGGTTCTTCCGAATAAGGTTCGGCGATATTACCGACGCCGAGCTCGAGAGCCGCGGCCTGAAGACGAACGAGGAGAACGAGCGCTCTGTCCGCGAGAGCTTGAGACAGGAGCACGGCATGGCCGCTTACGCTGTTTTAAGCCTGCCGGAGATACATGCCGCTCTCGCCCGGTCAAACGTGGTCGTCGATGGGCTGTATTCGTGGGAAGAATATAAGGTCATGAAGGAACATTATAGAGACGGCTTGCTCATGGTGTCGGTCCTGGCGTCGCCTAAGACCCGATACGAACGGCTCGGGAGGAGGAAGCTCAGACCTCTGGCGCCCGAGGATGCCCGTAGCCGCGATTTCGCCGAGATCGAGAACATCCACAAGGCGGGGCCCATCGTCATGGCCGATTACATGATAGTGAACGAGTCTTCGCTGGACGACTTACGCAGGGAAGCAGAGAAGGTTGCCAACGCAATAAAATGCCTGAGAGACTAACGGTCGATGAGTACTTCCTCAAGATTGCCGCCGTGGTGGCGGAGCGCGCCACTTGCCTGAGACATCACGTGGGCGTGGTGGCGGTGCGTGATAAGCACATCCTGGCCACAGGCTACAACGGCGCGCCCTCCGGCCTGCCGGACTGCCTGACGTTAGGCTGTTTGCGCGACGAACTGAAGATCCCGTCGGGCACTAGACATGAGATATGCCGGGGGATCCACGCGGAGCAGAACGTAATCATCCAGGCTTCTCTGCACGGCGTCAGCCTGGAGGGGAGCACCATCTACTGCACGCACATGCCCTGCATCCTCTGCGCCAAGATGCTGGTAAATGCCAAGATAGTGCGCTACGTCACCTTCGGGAAGTATGCCGATGAGTCGGCTCTCGAGCTCTTCCAGCAGGCGGGCATCCAGTTCGAGATGGCCAACAAGCCATCTTCCCGGGTGACATTCCTGAAGTGAATTCGAAGCGCGAAGCGAGAAGTCCCGACGCATCGGGATCGCGACAAAGTCGGGACACGAAGCACGAAGACGGGGCCCAGTTGGGGGGACGCTCACTCCTTCCCGCTTCACGCTCCGCGCTTCTTGCTTCCAAACTCCGTGTCTATCGTGTTCATCCGTGGTTCTACCGTACCTTTCCCCGCGCCAGCGAGGCGAATATCCCCCCGAAACACAGGACCGCGAAGATGACGAAGATCGTGTTGGCGCTCTGGAGGAAGCTGGCATAATACTCCGGTGTAATCTGCACCCTGCCGATGAAAAGCGCGAACACCAGCATCGAAATCCCCAGGCTCATCATCTGACCGATCAGCCTCATGGTCCCGATGGTGGCCGAAGCCACGCCGTACAATCTCCTTTCGACCGAGCTCATCACGGCGTTCATGTTTGGCGACGAGAAGAGAGCGAAGCCTAGCCCGAGGAGCATCAAGGACCCCACAATGAAGGGAAAGGGTGTATCGCTGCTGAGAAAGGTCAGGAGCGCAAGCCCGACCACCGTTGCCCCCATTCCCATGGACGCGATTATGCGCGGCTCGATCCGGTCGGACAAGCGGCCGGTGAAGGGCGAGAAGACAGCTTGCACTACCGGCTGGGACACGAGGATTATCCCGGCGCCCTCGGCGCTCAGGCCCTTCACATACTGGAGGTAGAGACTCAAGAGGAAACCGACGGCGAAGGTGGCACTATAGTTCAGCAGCGCCGCCAGGCTGGAGAAGGCGAAGACGCGGTTGTCACGGAAGAGCTTGATATCCAGGACGGGGCTTTCCGTCCTGAGTTCCCAGCGAACAAAGACGAAAAACGCGATTACGCCGACGACAATGAACACAAAGGCGTTGGGAGACGGCAGGAGCGAGAATCCGTACATCGCTGCCACCAGTACCAGACTGTAGATCGCCGACCCTATCAGATCGAACCGCTCGCCTCTGGCGCCGGCCCACTCCCCTCGCAACTTCCAGACCGTGAAGGAGACAACCAGCGTTCCCAGGATTACGTTGAGAGCGAAGATGCTCCTCCATCCCAGCGCATCAGTCATCAGCCCGCCAAGGAAGGGGCCCAGAGAAAGGCCGGAGTACACGGCGGCAACGTTTATCCCCAGGACCCTGCCGCGGTCCCCCGGCGGAAACACGGAAGTTAAGATTGCCAGGCCGGTGCCGAAGATCATGGCCGCGCCGATTCCCTGCAGGAAGCGGAAGGCAATAAGGGCGAAGGAGGCGGTCGCGACGGCGCAGAGGAAGGAACAAGCGCTGAAAATGGCTGTCCCATATATGAAGACCTTCTTGCGCCCGTAGATATCGGCGATCCGGCCGAAGGGCACCAGAAGCATCGCCGCCGCCAGGGCATAGGAGGTGGCCACCCAGCCCAGATTGATGGCATCCATCCCCAGGTCCCTACCGATGGAGGGAAGGGCGATGTTGACCGACGAGCCCATGAAGGGCGTGACGAAGGAGCTAAGCGTGGATACGATAAGGGCGGTCCGTCTGACGCCTCTCTCGCCGGTGGGCGCCGGACAGGCCTGCGTCTTGACTTCTTCGGACACTAGCCTATCTGCCGTTTTCCTTTCCTCGCGGCTTGCTCATGAGCCGGCTGTAATACGAGGAGTAGAGAGGCGCCAGGGGGCTATGGCCGGTCACCCGATCCTTCGCCGCCAGCACCGTTACCGGGACCCTACAATACTTCAGAAAAAGCGTGTCATGGCCGACGCAGAGTCCGAGCAAGATAGCAAGGTCGACCTTCTCCGCGTTCATGATCTTGGCCTGGCTGATAGGGTTACACATGGACTCCCAGTTCCGTGGGCCTCGAATCTTCTGCTCGGGCCTGATCCCGATGGTCTCCTTGGGCACCGCGCCCACCTTGCACCGGGCGGAGACAACCTCGAAACCGTTGTTCTCCAGGATATCCGTGAGCAAACTCGCCTCTTTCGGAAGCCCAGCACAGAAAGCCAGCCCCAGCTTCTTGAAGCCGCATTTCTTGGCGAGCTGGATCGTCTCCTCGATCCTGGTGTTCTTCGCCCTCTTGCCCTCCGGAGTCTGCTCGTAGCACTCGAACTCCTGGATCGAGGCCTGACGGGCGAACTCCTTCACACCGTCATCCTTGTACTCGGACATGGCGTCGTCGATAACATCAGGCATGAGCTTCATGGGACAGAACACAGGGGCCGTCTCGATGGGCGGAGTCTCATCCACCTTGATCTCGGGGCGGCACACCAGGACACCGCACCTGGAACACATCGGGCTCAACTTCTTTGCCATATCGCTGCCTCCTTCGCGGATGAACGCTTGGTTGAACCACGAACCACACGAAATACACGAAAAGATATTGTTAACATGCGGTGGTCCAGCGGACTGCTCTAAAGCGTGGGCGTGGGCATCGGTCGCGCGGAGTCGGGTCGAGGGCCTTTGAACCCGGAGCTTTTGCCAAACTGGGATAGCACTCTCCGTGGACGGCCGGCGCCGCACTTGGGGCAGCACACGTTCTTGGCCTCAGCTAGGCTTACGCGCCGCTCGAATTCCTCACCGCAGGCGTCGCATTTGTATTCGTAGATGGGCATCGTCGGTCTCCGTTGCCGCGCGTGTTTAACAACTCCATAGTGTATGGCGTCCGGGACGGGATTGCAACTATTACCTACGTGTTTTCGTGGTTAGTAGGGTCCTTCGGGGGCGCGACCGTAGCCAGGTTTGGAGCCCAAGCCGTTTCCTGTTACAATACCTTGAGCCAGACGGACGGCGTCCTTATTCAATATTTCCTGGAGGGTGCTGCGACATGTCAAAGGCGATCATCAGGAACTTCTCTCAGGTCGAAGGCAGGGATAGTATCACCGGCCACCCTAACCTTACTGCATGGCGCCTGCTCGATTCAGAGCAGAAGGAGACGGCCCATCTGAGCCTCGCCCTTGACGATATCAGGCCGGGAGGCGGGATCGATGCTCATTACCATACCGACGTTGCTCCCTTCGACCCACGCCTACTATGTTATCAGCGGCCAGATAGCCGCCAGTATCGGCGACGATGAAGAGCAGATCGTGGGAGATGACACAGTCATCTATTGTTCTTCGGATGTGGTGCATTCTATCAAGAACGTTGGGAAGACCAATTCCAAGGTGTTGCGCATTGGCGCGTCGGCGACCGGCGATGTCAGGGGAAAGCTGGTCTACCTGAAATAGCCGGCGCACTTTGACCTTTAGCGCTTGAACTGACCATAATCTGTATTAGAGTCGTAGGGTTGAGACTTGAGCTATCAGCCATCAGCTTTCAGGAGACGATAACCAGCCGTTGGTAGCTAAACGACCCAGAAGGAACAGCATTTCGGCTTCAGCATTCAGTCTCCGGGAACCGGTGACTGATAGCTGACTACTGATAGCTGACAGCTCGAAGGAGATGCAAATGAAAACCGCTGCTGAGTATCGAGAACGCATCATGGCCCTCAAGCCCAATGTCTACATGGGAGGCGAGGTCGTGAGCCGGAATGACCCCAGGTTCACCCCGGAGCTGAACGTTTTGAGCCTCACTTTCGACCTGGCGCAAGAGCCTGCCTACGAGGGGGTCATGACGGCGACGTCTCACCTCACGGGGGAGAGGATCAACCGTTTCTGCCACATCCACCATAGCGTAGATGACCTTTTGAATAAACAGAAGATGACCCGCCAGTACGTGCAGAAGACCGGCTTCTGCATCCTGCGCTGCATGGGCATCGACGCGATGAACGCCCTTTCCGTGGTCACCCATGAGATGGACCAGGAGCTGGGCACAGAGTATAACCGCCGGTTCCTGGACTATGTTCAGGACTTCCAGAAGCGCGACTCGGTGGCGGCGGCTGCCCAGACCGACGTTAAGGGAGACCGCAGCAAGCGTCCCAAAGAGCAGGCGGACCCCGACCTCTACCTCCGCGTGGTGGAGAAGAGGAGGGACGGGATCGTTGTCAGGGGCGCCAAGAACCACATCACCATGGCCGCCCACGCCGACGAGATTATCGCCCTCCCCACGCGGGTCATGACCGAGGGCGAGGAGGACTGGGCGGTCGCCTTTGCCGTGCCGGCCGATACCAAGGGGGTCTATCTTGTCAGCCGCGCCTCCTCGCCGCGACCGCGGCAGAGCCTGCCGGCGCCCGTTGCCGACCAGGGCTGGGCTGACTCTTTCGTCATCTTTGATGACGTCTTCGTCCCCTGGGAGCGGGTGTTCATGTGTGGCGAGCGCCAGTTCGCCGGCAGGCTGGCCCTGCTCTTCGCCCTGTTCCACCGGCACAGCTACTGCGGGTGCAAGCCGGCCTTGACCGACGTCATCATGGGTATGACGGCGCTCGTTGCGGAGTACAATGGCGTGGAGAAGGCCAACCATGTAAGGGAGAAACTTGCCGAGATGATCGGCGTTGCCGAACTGGTATACGCCGCCGGCGTCGCCGGCAGCGTGAATGCCCGGCCCGCCTCGTCGGGGACCTACGTGCCCGATGTGATCTACTGCAATGTGGGCCGCAGGCACGCCGGCGAGTCCACCTATCATGAGATGAACATTCTGGCGGACATCGCTGGGGGACTACCGGCCACGCTGCCGCTGGAGGCAGATTACAACAACGAGAAGACGGGCGCCCTGCTGGCCAAGTACATCATGAGAAATCCGAAGATTCCCGCGGAGTACCAGCAGCGCTGCTTCCGGATGGTGGGCGATTACCTGTGCTCCTCCTGGGGCGGCGGTTGGTCCGTGGCGGCCGTGCATGGCGGCGGCTCGCCCATCATGGAAACCATTGCTATCCTGGGCAACTACGATCTGAACGCCAAGAAGAACATCGCCCGCCGCCTGGCGGGCATACCTGAGCAGTAGGGGTTAGGGGTCGGGGCCCGGGGGTCAGGTCGTCCGACGAGTCTGACTGGTCGGACAGGTCGGACCGGTCGGACCCCGACGGGGCTTGCCGCCGCGAACTCTTGTAAGTCTAGACCGCCGAGGTCTTGAAGACCTCGGCGGTCTTGCTGAATGCGATTGGAAAGGAACGAGTGCTGATGGCAGAAGACCAGAAGGGGCCGTTGTATGGCGTAAGGGTCCTGGACATAACACAGGCCCTGGCGGGGCCTTTCGCCGCTATGCTCCTGGGCGACCTGGGCGCCGATGTGATCAGGGTGGAGAACGAGAAGTCCCGGCCCAACATGCTGCCCAGATCCCGGCCACAGTTCGCCGGGGAATCGACCATATTCCTGGGAGCCAACCGAAACAAGCGGAGCGTGGGTCTCAACTTGCGTAGCGAAAAGGGAAAGGCTCTCTTCTATGAACTCGTGCGCGTATCTGATGTCGTCGTTGACAACTTCCGTCCCGGGGTTATCAAGAGGCTGGCTATTGACTACGGCACGCTGCGCAGGATCAATCCCACGATCATCAGTTGCTCGCTGAGCGGCTTTGGCAACACCGGCCCCTACCGCGATCGGCCCGCGTATGACATCGTTGTGCAGGCGATGTCGGGCGGCATGAGCCTCACCGGCGAGCCGCCGCCGGTCCGCTCCGGGTTGTCCATCGGCGACCTTGGCGCCGGAATGTGGACGGCGCATGGCATCCTGGCGGCGCTGTACGCCCGCGAGCGCACCGGCGTCGGGCAGAAGGTCAACACCTCGCTGCTGGAGGGGCAGGTGGCCCTGCTGAACACGAATCTACTGGAGTACTTCCTCACCGGCAAGAATCCGGCGCCGCAGTACAAGCGTGAGAATGCGCTCTATCGGGTCTACGAGACGAAGGATGGGCACATCGTCATCGCCTGTTTGCTGGAGAAGTTCTGGCACGGGCTCTGCCGCGGCCTGGAACGTGAGGACCTCATGCGCGATGAGCGCTTCAAATCGGTCGATGCCCGCGACCATCACTGCGCGGCGCTTACCACCATTTTGAGAGACATCTTGGCCACCAGGACCTCCCAGGAATGGGTTGACCGGCTGAGCAGCTACGATGTGCCCTGTTCCGTAGTGAACACGGTGTCCCAGGCTGCCGCTGACCCCCAGGTCCAGCATCGTAACATGATCGTGCCCGTGCCCTGTCCGGAGGGGGGATGCGTCACCGTCCCCGGGAGCGCGGTCAAGTTCTCCCAGTACGAGCCGGCCTTCACCTTTCCGCCCGCCTTTGGTAGACACGCCAGTGAAGTTATTGGCGATCTGCTTGGCTACCCGGAGGATACCGTCTCTGAGATGATGACCGAGGCCGTGGTCTACGGGCCGAAGCGCAGAGACCGTTAATACGGACGGTGGCGGAAAGACCGGACCGGTCTTCAAGACCGGTCCGGTCTGGACGCTCACAAACAGTCTACTCCGGACTGTAGCTCCTGAAGTACCTGGTCTCGTTCAGGGCGGTCTCGAACTGCTCGTGCAGCTTATGGAAGGCCGCCTTGGCGCCCATCTTCTCCCTGTCCCTGATGTAGACCGACTTCTGCCTCTCCGCCGCCGTATAGTGCAGGTTCGTCGCCAGCGTGTGGTAGGTCGCCTGGCCCAAGAGGGTGGTCAGTCCCAGGGACTCGGCCACGTGCTTTCTCGCCATCTTCCCGATAGCCACCGCATCCGCCGGTATGTTGCACAATGCCTTGGCGAGGGAGTAAACTTCCTTCTCCAATATCTCAGGCTCCACGGCTTTTGTGATGATGCCGATGTGCTCCGCTTCCTCGCCGCTTATCGTCCTGCCCGTGAGCGAAAGCTCTATGATCTTCTTGCTCAATCCTATCGTCAGATCATTTGGCATACTTATGGTGCCGCCGAAGGCAAGCCGCTGTCCTCGATGGGCGAACCGGGCATTCTTAGCCGCTACGGCGATATCGCTGGCCTGGGGAAAGTATATGCCTCCCTCCACACACCAGCCATGCACCTGAGCAATGGTTATCTTCTTGCAGTAGAGCAGGGCTCTACGGATGCCCACGATATGGTCCTCATCGATGCGTAGTCGCGCTGCTTGCGGCGGGCTGACATCCGGGCCGCCGCCGTAGACCCGGTAGACCATCGATAGGTCGAACCCGGCGCAGAAGTTGGGGCCGTTGCCACGGAAGATGATTACTTTGATATCGTCGTCGTACTCGGCGCGCCTGATGGCATCCATCACCTCGCCGGTCATCTCGTTGGGGCCGATGCTGATGGCGTTCCTTTTCTCCGGCCGATTCAGGGTGATGTATACAATGTTCGGTACAGCCTCATCCTTCTGGTAGAGAATAGTCTTGTACGCTGCCTCCATTAGTCCTCTCTCCTGATTCAGAATCCGATGTGTCGCCCATCGCTCAAACCTCTCCCTTCGCGCAAGCGCGGTAGGCTTTTCTCATCTCCTCGATGAAAACCTGGTGTTCTGGTGAGGCAGCCGTCAGGCGCGCTTTGACTTGCCTCCAGGCCCGGGGACACTCCTTGTAGGCGACGCCCACGGCCAGGTGAATCGCCTGATCGACCCTTTTGCGGTTCTCTCGGGTTAGCTCGATACCCGCCTCCGCCAGGACGCTATCCAGATGACGCAAATAGCAGGACACAGTCTCAACTCCTTTCGACTCTACTCCACTTTCTCGAAGTCCACCTTGGTGGCGCCGCAGACCGGGCACACCCAGTTATCGGGCAGGCTCTCGAAAGGCACGCCGGGAGGAATATTGCTGTCAGGATCACCCTCCTTAGGGTCGTAGACATAGCCGCAAACGATGCACCTGTACTTATCCATGCGCGCCGGTCTCTCCTCTCCCTTCGTTTCAACTACTGCCGGGACCCCCTCCGCCTGCGTCTCTTTTACATACGATGGGGCGGTGGTAGGGGTAGTGCCGCGTTTTATCGCGTGGTAGTAGGCGTAGGTCAACGGCTCGCCCGCTCGCAGGACTTCGGCGGCCACCACTTCGCCCACGAAAGTGGTGTGGGTCAGGAGGTCCATATCCTTCGCCACCTTGACTTCCAGATAGGAGAGAGCGTAATCCAGGACAATAGGCGCCCCTGTCTCTCCAACCCGGTAGTTCACGCCCTTCAGCTTATCGACGTCGCGGCCCGACCGGAAACCAAAGGCGCCAATGTGGCTCAAGGGCGCGTCCCTGGACAGAATGGATACGGAGAAAACGCCGCTATCTTTAATAAACTCGTGGGTGAGGTTGCCTTTGTTGATGCAGACAGAGACCACCACCGGGTCGGAGCAGACTTGGATGACTGTGTTGGCAGTCTGGGCGTTCAGGCTGTTGCTTTTGCGGGAGCCGATGATATACATGCCGTAAGTGAGATCATGAAGGGCTTTGAGATTCACCGCAGCTCCTGTCGCAAGGATAGGTTTTAGGTTGTACGTTTGAGGTTCAAGGGTTGAGCTTCCCATTGCTCCCTATCCCCTATTCCCTACCACCTATTCCCCCTTCTTCTTCACGTAAGCCTTATAGTGCCCGTCATCCTCCTCGATGCCCAGAAAATCGTTCCCTGTGGCGTCGCACCAGGCGGGCATATCCCTTTTGATGCCCTTATCGTCAGCCAGCACTTCGAGCACCTGCCCCGGCGCAAGTTCCTTTATCTTCTTGGCTGTGCTCACTATGGGCATGGGGCAATATAGGCCAATACAGTCAAGGGTTACGTCTGCTTTCATTTCTCCTCCGGAGCCGGTCAAGCTGGAGCCAAGAAAGATGGCGACAGAGCTGAACTCATGCACAACTTGCGCGTGATTTCACCTGCAGGGTACTAGATGAAGAGGCTGACCTTCGAGTCCCTGGCGTCAGCCAGGAAAGTAGCGACACCGGCCAGGTCATCCACCTCGGGGATGAAAGCATCCTTGGAAATGCCCATCATGCCCATGGTGGTCGTGCAGGCGATGAACTTCACTCCCATTTCGTGGGCCATCTTGATCAACTCCTCGAGTTGGGGGAAGTTGATGTCCTTCATCAAGCCCTTCATCATCCCGGTGCCAATCCCGAGCATGTGAAACTTGGACATGGGCAGTCGCTTCGACCCTCCCCGGTTCATCAGATTGAGCATCTTCCTCATTATCCCCTTGCTCTGTATGCCGCCCTCGTTGCGCTTGATGATGTTCAGGCCCCAGAAAGTGAAGAACATGCTCACTTCCATGCCCATGGAAGCCCCCCCGATGGCGATGTTGAAGGCGGCAAGGGCCTTGTCCAGCTCTCCGCTGAAGACCGCCAGCGTCATTTTGTCTGCCATGGCCCATCTCCTTCTTTACTCGATGGCGGTCCCGCATTGCGGGCAGACAGTCGCCTCTTTCGCCACCACGGTGAGGCATTTCGAGCAACGCCGGAGGGCCAGCCCGCAAGGCTGGCAGAAGAGGGGCTCAGCCTCTACAAGCGCCTCCTCGCAAAAGGGGCAAAGGCACTTCCTGAACATACTGCTCTTTTCCTGGCTGCTATTCGCGCTCATGTTCGGCCTCCTCCTGCCTCTGAGGGATATCCACGCCTTGTTTTCTGAGATAGTCGTCCACGGCCATGTTCAAGGCCTGGGCGCCCAGATTGGAGCAGTGGAACTTCTGCTTGGGCAGCCCCTCCAGCTCCTGGGCCACCAAAGTTGGGGTAATCTGTCTGACCTCTTCGATGGTCTTGCCCATCGCCATCTCGCTCACTATGCTGGACACGGCTATCGCCGCGCCGCAGCCGAAGGTCTTGAACTTGATGTCGGAGAGATGACCGTCCTTAACCTTGACGTAGAAGGTCATCATATCCCCGCAAACGGGATTGCCCACTTCACCGATGCCATCGGCATCCTCTATCTCACCCACGTTGCGAGGGTGCATGAAGTGGTCCATCACCTTGTCGCTGTATATGGGCATACTAACTCCTTCCTGCCTGCGCTTTCACGAACCTGGCGTACAACGGGGACATCTGGCGCAGTCTGTCGACTATCGGCGGGAGCACCTCAAGGACGTAATCGATATCCTCCTCAGTGGTATCCAGCCCCAGCGTGAACAGGATCGATCCCGCGGCTATCTCGTGAGGAGCCCCCATGGAGATAAGGACGTGAGAGGCCTTGAGGGCACGGGACGTGCAGGCGGAGCCGCTGGAGGCGGCTATGCCCTGCTGGTCCAGGAGCATGAGGATCGATTCCCCCTCGATGAACTCAAAGCAGAAGCTGGCGTTTCCCGGAAGCCGCTGCGCAGGATGGCCTGTGAGGACGGTGCGATCTATTCTGGAGAGTACGCCGCCAATCAATTTGTCGCGGAGAGTCGTAAGGCGCCTCCCGCGTGAGTCCATCTCCAGCCTTGCCAACTCGGCAGCCTTGCCGAGACCGACGATGGCGGGCACATTCTCCGTGCCGGCCCGCCGCCCGTTCTCCTGCACCCCGCCGTCGATGAGGGGAATGATGCGCGTCCCCTTCTTGACCCAGAGCGCCGCCGCGCCCTTCGGGCCATAGAACTGGTTGCCCGCCAGGCTCAGGGCATCCACGCCCAGCGTTTTCACGTCGATGGGGATGTTGCCTGCGGCGGCGACGGCGTCGGTGTGGAAGGCCACGCCCGCTTTCTTCACGACTGCCGCGATCTCCCTGATCGGCTGGATGGTGCCCACCTCGGTATTGGCGTGCATGATCGAGACCAGAATGGTGTCGCCCCGTAGGCTTCGCGCCACCTCCTCGGGGTCGACTATCCCATACCTGTCCACGGAGACGTGAGTCACCTCGAAGCCCATCTTCTCCAAGGTCTGAGCCGAGTTCAGCACCGAGAAGTGCTCGATAGCGGAGACGACGACGTGCTTGCCTTTGGCTTGCTGGGCGCGGGCCAGCCCCTTGATGGCCAGGTTGTTGGACTCGCTGCCGCTAGCGGTGAAGATGATTTCCTCAGGCTGGCCGCCGATAAGCGCAGCGACTTTCTCCCGCGCCTCGTCCAGCGCCTCTCGGGCCGCGTCTCCCCAGCGGTGAAGAGACTGAGGATTTCCGTAGTAATCCTTGAAGTAAGGCAGCATCGCGTCCAGCACTTCGGGCAGGACCCGGGTAGTGGCGGCGTTATCGAGATACACGCTTCTCATGGAGTTCCTCCCAACGCGGGATTCCACTCTCCATAATACAGTCCAATGATGCGCGCTGCAAACTACTAAAGTCGGATTGTTGAAGGGGATGCCAATGGCGTGGCGGACGCGCTACTGGAGTGTTTGCTGGCGCAGTCCGGCTGCGCCCAACCACGCAGAGCCATCAGGATGCCCGCCTGGACAAGGCTTTCATGCTCGCCTTCACGGCAGTATAATGGTGCGGACATTTAGCTCCGCGTCGGAACTGGACCTCGCCGTTCCGGAGGAGGGCAAAGCATGCGCGATCCAGCGACCGCCGCACCCCAGTGCGGCGCTCATAATAACAAGCGTATAGAAGACCGCTCCGGGGAGCTGTGTTTCCAGGAAGGCTCCCAAAGGCATCGAGGATGGTATTCGCGGGGGTACCTGCCCCATTTCGATTCGCCCCACGTCATCCAGCACATCACTTACCGCCTGGCCGATTCGCTTCCCCGCGCAGTGCTGGAGCGCATGCAGGCAGAAGCGGCGGCCTCGGCTCACGATGATGAGAAACGCAGGGCGGAATTGCGCCGGCGGATCGAGACCTATCTTGACGCGGGTCATGGCTCCTGCGTGTTGCAGGAACCGGAAGTCGGCGCGTGCGTGGCGGATACGTGGCATCGCTTTGACGGGGAGCGATATCGCCTGCTTGAATGGGTGGTGATGCCGAATCATTGCCACGTATTGATTGAACCGCTTGAGGGCATTCCTTTGGGGAAGATCGTGCTTTCCTGGAAGAACTATACGGCGCGATTTATCAACGAATTCAAGGGCCGCACTGGGGTGCAGCGGTCCCAATCCCAGGAAGGCTCGCAAGTGTGGCATAGGGAGTATTGGGACCGCTTCATTCGGGATCAGCGTCACTTTGATGCGGTGAGGAACTATATCGTGATGAATCCGGTGAATGCCGGGTTGGCGATAGAGCCCGAGACTTGGCCGTGGAGCAGCGCTAAGGACAGGACTGAAGCCGGGACAACGTAGGAGAAGAAATGCCGCTCTGGGGAGCGGCGAGCCCGGGGCTTGCTCACGACCCCGGGGACGGAAAAGCTGGTGCTGGATTGGCGCAAACGTCAGCAGGCCCGCGCCGAGTTGCGGGTGACCGTCGAGAAACTGCTGGACAGGGGCTTGCCGAGAGCCTGCACACGGGCACTGCTCGAGCAAAGATCAACTGCTGTGTTCCAGTACATCTATGACGCCTACTATGGCGCGGGGCGCAGTGTGTATACTGAGGCGGCATGAGGGTGGGTGGCGCGGCCTGCCTTCGCCGGGGAAACGGGCCAAATCTCGTTGACAGAAGTTGCCGGCGGTGATACACTGTGGGCCTACTGCGAGAAACACGGGGCTAATAGCGTACGTTTAGGCACGTTGTTGCGAATTGAGCTAAGCGATATGGCGTAATGAGGGCTGTCATTTCTATGGACGCCGTCGTTCATGCCAATGAACTGGTTACACCCCCCAGCCCTTGCATGATGTGGCCGCAAAGCTGGACGGCGAAAGCACGGTTGTCGCAGAGCGTTTCGCCGATGTCGGCTATGCAGCACCCAAGTTAGTTGGGGGCCAGGCTTTCCAACAGGTACCGGCTGAGGAGGAGTTATGAGGCCCGCAAGCAAGACACTCAGTGGCATTGTCCTTGCGCTCTTGGCGTTGGGGCTACTCACGGCTATGAGCGGCCGAACGCTGGCACACACCTTGGAAGCGTTCCTGTCGCCGGCCACTCTGAATTTCGACGCGGCCGACACATCTGTTTCTCCCTACGCCGTCGATGCCACGAACTACCTGGCCAGATTCGGCATCTCGCTCAGCGGAGTCACGGCTGGCACCAAGGTCGTCATCGTCAACAGCCAATCGAGCCTGTATGGTGGAACGGCCGCGCAGGCGTCATCACCTCCGAATGTCCTCACTCAGGGCAGCAGCAAGGACCCGGTCACGTTTACATTGGACTTCGGCGCGGCTCTCGACAGCGTCAGTTTCACCCGGGCGACTCTGCTGGCGGGCCCCTCGGGAATTACTCACCCCGAGTGGAGTGCGCATGCGCTCAACGCAGCCGGGGCGGAGGTGGCCCTCGATGGCGAATCGCTGATCAGCAGCTACTCGAACGTCCCGGCCAGGACTTTCACGCTGACTGGCCCGGGCATCACATCCCTTCGATTCGACTCCGACAGCCACCATTCTGCGGCGTTCAGCGCTGTCCTGCTCGATGACCTGGTGCTGACGCCCGAGATTATAGTCACAATCACGCCTACCCCGACGGCAACGGCCACGCCTGCCATCACCCCTGTGCCTACGCCGGCCAACCCTCTTGAACTCTCACCCTATAAAGCCACGGGGTATCGCTACAAGGTCATCGGCTCCAGCACAACGCCCCCCGCGGGGTTTGAACAACCGGGCTTTGACGATTCGGCGTGGAGCACGGGCGATGCCGCCTTCGGCGCCGGTGGCATTGGCAACTGTACCTTGGAACAAACCGTCCGCACATCCTGGCCAGTCGATACGAGGCTGGTGGTTCGGCGCGTTGTCACAATTCCGTCGGGCGTAACGAGTGTCCGCGTCATGGTTGCCATCGATAATGACATCGTGGGCGTATATTTTAATGGCACAGCAATCTCTGGCGCCGTTTCCCAGTCTGGGTGTCCTGCTTTGGACGAACATCGTTTGGATGTGCCCCAGTCTCTTATCCGCTCGGGATCAAACCTCGTGGCCTTTCATGTCCGGCACTACACGGGTATAGCGAGCTTCTTCGATACCCGCATTCTCGGGGAGTATACAACCATCTCGCCGACGCCTACGCCGACGGCGACGCCCACCGCCGCGGCGACGCTGACAGGAACGCCTACGCCAACGGCCGCTGCCACGCCGACCAATGCTGTACCAACTCCCAGCGAGTCTAGTCCTCCAGAAGACCTTGCTCGCAACTCAAGCAAGGTTGGCTATCCTCACCCATTGGAGTCGGACAACGGCTGGGGTGGAGGTCGGGATAAATGGGGCATTGTTGATGGGGTAAGATACTACCCTGCATGGGATAGTGGCCTGGCCTTTACCGGGGGAAAGCAACCCTATATTGAACCCTGTGGCTGGAGGCAGGCAACGATAAACTTCGGAAAACCAACGACATTTGACAGGGTAGTAGTGTGGCATCACGGGTTGGAGCATGTGCCCAACACGTACAAGATCCAATACTGGAATGGAACGCAGTGGGTGGATGTATTTTCCACGAGCAATGGGCGCTCGTACCTGAAGAAGTTTCCCACGAGATCTCCACGATACTGGTGGGAAGACTGGTCAACAGCGACAGAAAACTCTTTTGCTCCGGTAACGGCAAGCAAGGTGAGGTTTGCCCTCAACAACTGCGATATCACCCACGGATGGATCTACGAATTTGAAGCGTATTATGATGGGACTTCGGTCACCCCAACGCCCACTCTGACGCCGACCGCGACGGCGACATGGACCCCTACCGCTACACCCACGCCAACACCGGACGGAGGGCCGCCTTCCCCACCTTCCGTCGGTACTGAAGTGTCCTACAGTCGCGGCTGGAACATCGTAGCCGGACCTGGCGGTACCGTCTTCTCCCAGGCTAACCGCATGCTCTATACTTCGCAGGGCAGCGGAGGCTACGACGTGCTGATCAACACCCAGGGGGTGACAGAGGGCTGGGGCTATTGGGCCAACTTCCCTGGCGACACGACAGTAATCATCAGCCAGACGGGGTCGACGTCGTACTCCACAAGTCTGACCGCCGGCCAGATGAAGATGGTGGGCAATCCCAGCGGGACAAGCAGCGCCACCGTAAAGGCCGACAGAATCTACATCTATGACCCGAAGAACGGCTATGCCATGTCCCTCGGGACGGCGACCCTGCCTGTCGGCGCTGGGGCGTGGGTGTACTCCGCCGCGGGGGGGACGGTGACCGTAACCGCGCAGTAGTTGGTGACCCCAGAGACTAAGGCGAGAGGCCCCTTCCTGTTCGGAAGGGGCCTTGGTTCAGTCAGGGAGACGGTTGTATTGGGTTTCAGATGCCAGGCCCGGCTTGTCTCCGCTATGTCCATCTGCGCGGCGGAGCACGGGGTTCATGACCCTCACGGCTTCCAACGCAGAAATGGGGCCCTTGGTCAAATCTCCTTGACACCCGAACCTGGCTATGCTAGATTTTCCTGTGACGCCTCTGGTGGCTTCCTGCTTGGGTGCCAGGCAGGAGGCCGCTTTCTTGTTCAAGAAACAGCGCGCAAGAAGCAAGATACAAGAAACAATAACCACGTGAGGAATAACCAAGATACAAGATACAATAACCAAACCAGGTCGGACGGTCTCGCGTTGTTTGGTGCTTGTATTTTGATTGTTGGTCATTGTTTGATGTTTGTTTCTTGGTCATTGGTGATTGGTCTTGGTGCTTATATCTTGGTTATTGGTGATTGCCTGAAGGGGTGACTGTATGAAGATGATCGTTTGCGTGAAACAGGTGCCGGACCCGGAAGCGCCGCCTTCCAGCTTCAAGATCGACCCGGCTTCGATGAAGGTCATTCCGCCTCCCGGCGTTGCTCCCGTCATAAGTCCTTTCGATGAGCAAGCGACCGAGGCGGCCCTCAGAATAAAGGACGCTCTCGGGGGAACCATAACCGTCCTCAGCATGGGCGCCAGCCTGGCCCGCGAGGTGGTCAAGAAGCCGCTGTCCATGGGCGCGGACGATTTGGTCCTCCTGGAAGGCGATGCCTTCAGCTTCAATGACAGCTACTCCGTCGCCTTCACGCTGGCTCAGGCCATCAAAAAGATGGGCGACTTCGATCTGATCTTCTGCGGCCGTCAGGCCGCCGACTGGGATGCCGGCCAGACAGGAGTTGGCATCGCCGAGATACTCGGCATACCTTGCGTGACCGTTGCCAAGAAAGTCGAAGTCGCCGATGGGAGAGTGAGGGTGGAGCGGGTGCTTCCCGACGGCTACGAAGTGGTCGAGGCCCCGATGCCGTGCCTCATCACAGTGAGCAATGAGCTGGGTGAGGCCCGCTATGCCACGCTCAAGGGCATCATGGCCGCGGCCAGGAAGCCGGTGACGGTCTGGGGCCCGGCGGATATCGGACTGGATACGTCGCAGGTGGGCGCTGCTGCCGCGCGGAGCAAACTCGTGAAACTGTTCATCCCGGTCCGGGAGGGTGTGTGCGAGATCATGGAGGGCGAGTCGGTGGCCGAGGCCGCTGTGAGGCTGGCGGTGAGGCTGCGCGAAGCGAAGGTGATTTAGAAGCTGTCAGCTTTCAGCGTTCAGCAGGAACCGAATTTGAACCACGAAATACACGAAAAACACGAAAGAATATCTGGGTGTATTTGGTGTATTTCGTGGCTAGTCTGTTCGCTGAAAGCTGACGGCTGATAGCTGACAGCTACTGAGAAGGAGTGACGTTCATGACTGAATCTAGCGGCGTGTTGATTTGCGGCGAGTTGGCAGGGGGGAAGCCTTCATCCATCACCTACGAATTGCTGGGGGCGGGGCGGCGTCTCGCCGATGCTCTGGGTGAGAAGCTGAACGCGCTCTTAATAGGAGACGGAATCGGCGATGTGGCCGGTGAGCTGATCGCCTGGGGCGCGGACACCGTCTACGTGGCCGATGACCCGTTGTTGAAGGACTATCAGCCGGAGCCCTACGCCGCTGCGATCAAGAAGGCGTGTCAGAAGACGTCTCCGGAGGTTCTGCTTCTTGGCCAGACGAGCGTGGGCCGCGATCTGGCGCCTCGCCTTGCCTTCGCCCTGGGCACGGGGCTGGCCATGGACTGCATCGAGCTGACTGTCGATCCGGCGACCAGGCTGGTCACCCTGGTGCGTCCGGTATACGGCGGCAATGCCCTGGCGGCCTTTCTCTGCGAGAAGACGCGTCCCCAGATGGCCACTGTCCGGGCCAAGGCCATGTCTCCCGTCGAGCCGGACGGCTCCCGCAAGGGAGAGGTGGTCAAACTTGAGGTCCAGGTCGATGCCGCATCCATTCGCGTCAGATACGTCGAGACCGTCAAGCAAGAGGCGGAGGGCATCAGGTTGGAGGAGGCCGCTGTCGTGGTGAGCGGCGGCCGTGGCATGGGTGGCGCGGAGAACTTCGCCATGCTGGAGGCCCTGGCGAAAACCCTGAAGGGCGCGGTGGGCGGCAGCAGGCCAGCCTGTGATTCGGGCTGGCTGCCCTCTACGCAGCAGGTCGGTCTCACCGGCAAGATCGTGGCTCCCGACCTTTACATCGCCGTTGGCATTTCCGGCTCGAGCCAGCACCTGGCCGGCTGTTCTGGATCAAAACACGTTGTGGCCATCAACAAGGACCCGGAGGCCAACATCTTCAAGGTGGCGGAGTTCGGCGTTATTGGCGATTACAAACAGGCCCTCCCTGCCTTGATCAAGAAGTGCGGGGAGCTGGTTGCCGGGTAGCAAACGCCTCTTGTGCGATTTTTCACTAGTTTTCACGCCTGGGCTACTGGCCGATTTGAGCCTAGCCGAAGCTAACTCCTGCCGCTTGACCAGCGATGGGGTTTTAAGGTATAGTTGGATAAATTCTTTGGAGGCTCATCATGAACCTTCGTATCCCCGGTCCCACCCCTTGTCCCCCCGAAGTCCTTCAGTCTATGACCAAACAGATGATAAATCATCGGGGTAAGGAGTTCGGTGAGATAAACGTCCGCGTTACGGAGAGGATGAAGGGATTCTTCCAGACGAAGAATGACCTTCTCATTCTTACCGGGTCAGGTACGGGGGGCATGGAGACGGCGGTCGTGAACATGCTGTCCCCGGGCGATAAGGTTCTGGCGGTGTCCATTGGTGTCTTCGGGAACCGGTTCGCGCAGGTCGCGGAAGCCTACGGCGCCAAGGCCATCAAACTGGATTTCGAGTGGGGCAGAGCGGCCGACCCCGACAGGATACGTCAAGCTCTGACTGGCGACCCGGAGATCAAAGCTGTTATCGTAACCCACAATGAGACTTCCACTGGCGTAACGAACCCGCTGGAGGCCATCAGCGGCGTGGTGAAGGGAATGGGGAAGCTGCTGATAGTTGACGCTATCAGCAGTATCGGTTCGATCGACCTGCCCGTCGACAGATGGAACTGCGATGTCGTGGTGGGAGGATCGCAGAAAGGTTGGATGATACCCCCGGGGCTCACCTTCGTGAGCGTGAGCGAACAAGCCTGGGCAGCCTACAAAACGGCCAAGATGCCGCGGTTCTACTGGGACCTGGGCAAGGCGAAGAGCTATCTGGAAAAGGGGGGACAGAACCCCTGGACCCCTGCTGTGTCGCTCTACTACGCGCTGGACGCTGCCCTGGCCATGATGGAGACGGAAGGGCTGGGGAACATTGTGGCCCGCCATGTTCGATTGGGCCAGAAAGTGCGGGATGGCGTCAAGTCATTGGGGCTGTCCCTCTTCGCCGACGAGAAGTCCGCTTCCAACACGGTGACGGCGGTGAAGGCTACCAACGGTCTGGACATGAAGAGACTGACGACTGTAATGCGGGAGGAGACGGGAGTAGTCGTCTCGGGCGGTCAGCAATCCCTTGAAGGGAAGATATGCCGCATTGGCCATATGGGTTACGTGACCGACGCCGACGTTAAAGAAGTTGTCGAGGCGATGCGCAAGAGCCTTCCCAAAGCAGGGTTCGTGCCTGTGAAGGCCTAGTTTCTTGATAAGAGTTGGCAGCAAGAGGTCGCTGCGGCGACCTCTTGCTGGTTTTGGACAAAGCTGGAGTGTGAGGTAAGTCCTGATGGGAAAGAGAATACTTGTGGCCGACCCCGTGGCTGAAGAGGGGATAGATGTCCTCAAGCCGCATGCCGAAGTGGATGTGAAGACGGGGCTTAAGCCCGAAGAGCTTCTTTCCATCATCGGCGAATACGATGGACTCGTCGTGCGCAGTGAGACCAAGGTCACGGAGAAAGTTATTGAAGCTGGGAAACGTCTCCAGGTGATCGGGCGCGCCGGCGTCGGTGTCGATAACATCGATGTGGAGTCGGCCACCAGACGCGGAATAGTAGTGGTCTACGCTCCTACGGGAAACACCATATCTGCCGCGGAGCATACCATTGCCCTCATGCTGTCCATGGCGCGCAACATTCCGCAAGCCAGCGCCCTGTTGAAGGCCGGGCAGTGGAAGCGGAGCGAATTCACCGGCGTCGAAGTGCGTAACAAGACCCTTGGCATCATTGGTCTGGGAAGGGTTGGATCGGAGGTGGCGCGACGCGCCAAGGGGCTTGACATGAAGGTGATAGGTTTCGACCCTTATGTCTCCCCCGAGCATGCTCAGAACATAGGGGTGGAGATAGTCTCTCTCGAGGACCTGCTCAAGAAGTCGGATTTTGTCGCCGTCCACACTCCCATGACATCTGCCACCAGGGGATTGATCGGGCGCAAGGAGCTGGCCCTCGTCAAACCGACGACGCGTTTCATCAATTGCGCCCGCGGCGGCATCATAGATGAAGAGGCCCTCTACGAGGCCATCGAGGCGGGGAGGGTCGCCGGCGCTGCTATCGACGTATTCACTAAGGAGCCTGCTTGTGACAATATCCTCTGCAAGAGCGACAAGGTTGTGGTGACGCCTCATCTTGGGGCTTCGACCGAGGAGGCGCAGACCAACGTTTCCATCGATGTCGCGGAGGAGATATTGGCGGTCCTGCAGGCCAAACCGGTGCGCTACGCCGTGAACATGCCGCTGATCGCCGTGGAAACTCGTTCCGTTCTGGCCCCCTTCCTGGATGTCGCGACTCAGGTTGGTGGGCTGGCGACCCAGCTTGCCGAAGGCCAGGTAAGCACCATCGTCATTAGGTACGAGGGTGAGATCGCTAACTACGACACCGCCGTGCTTAAGGCGGCGGTCATCGGGGCTCTGCTGGCCCCTATCTCCGAGGAGCGCGTGAATCTCATCAATGCCAGCTTGATCGCCGCAAGCCGCGGGCTGAAGGTGACGGAGCAGAAAGGTCCGGCTGGAGAGAACTACGCGAACCTCATCACGGTGGAGATTGGCGCGAGCAAGGGCACGGCCACCGTTGGCGGCACTCACCTACGGGGCGAGGTGCACATCGTCAGGGTCAACGAGTACTGGATGGATCTGATGCCCACGGGCGGGTACTGGCTTTTCATCGACCATCGGGACCGCCCCGGTCTTATCGGCTCAGTGGGCATGGTCACCGGCAAAGCGGATATCAATATCAGCTCGATGCAGGTGAGCCGCCTGAAGCCCAGAGGACAGGCCTTAATGGTGTTGGGGCTGGATGAGCCAGTCAACAACGAGCAGATCGAAGGCATACTGGCGATACCCGATGTCTACAAGGCTAAGGTCGTCAAGTTCTAGTGTCCTGTACCCCCCCTTAATCCCCCCGTGGACGGGGGGATTAAGGGGGGGTACACGCTGCCTCCGCCGCCGGTCTACCAGCAGATCCCTCGCTTAGAACAGGCCACAGAAGGACATGGAAAACCGTTTTCGGGGCCTGCCGAGCGTCGACAGGGTCCTCTCCGACGATAGGATCAGGGACCTCAGGAATCTCTACTCTGAGGGCCTGGTTACCAGTCTCGTCCGCAACTACCTCGACGAGCTGCGCCACCTTATAGGCGTGGGGAAGGGCTGTCCTCCCTTCGACTCCATAGTTGAGACGATGGTCGCCAACGCTCAGGCGTTGCGGCGGCCAAATCTTCGTCCCCTCATCAACGCCACCGGTGTCATCATCCATACCAACCTGGGCCGGGCGCCGCTGAGTCGGGAAGCTGTCGAGGCCATGAACCTGGTGGCGAGGTCTTACAGCAACCTTGAGTTTGACCTCCAAGCAGGAGACCGCGGCAGCCGGCACGCCCACGTGGAAAACATCCTCTGCCAGTTGACTGGCGCCGAGGCAGCTATCGTGGTGAACAACAACGCCTCGGCGGTGCTCCTTGGCCTCACCGCGCTGGCGCGGAGAAAGGAAGTCATTGTTTCGCGGGGGCAGGCGGTGGAGATCGGCGGCGGTTTCCGGATCCCTGAGGTGCTGCGGCAGAGCGGCGCCAAGCTGGTGGAGGTCGGCACTACTAATCGTACATATCTGGCGGATTATGAGCAGGCGGTCACGGAGCGGACGGCCGCCCTCTTGCGCGTTCACTCCAGCAACTTCAGGGTGGTGGGCTTCACTCAGTCGGTGGCCATCGGAGAGTTGGCAGCGCTGGCCAATCGACTCAATGTCCTTTGCCTGGACGACCTGGGCAGCGGCTGCCTTCTGGACACAACCACGTTCGGGCTGGACCATGAGCCCACGGTGCAGGAGAGCGTCGCGGCTGGGGTGGGGCTCGCCTTTTTCTCCGGCGATAAGCTCCTGGGCGGCCCCCAGGCCGGGATCGTGGTCGGCAAGAAGGACCTGGTGGACAAGCTCAAGCGCCATCCTCTGGCGCGGGCAGTTCGTCTCGACAAGCTCAGTCTGGCCGCCCTGGTTGCCACTTTGTTCCATTACCTCAAAGGTGAGCCGCTGGACAAGGTCCCGGTGTGGCGCATGATCTCAATGCCCGTGGCCGAGGTGGACCGGAGGGCGCGGGATCTGGCGCAGGCGCTGGGGGAGGTTGCGGAAGTCGTGCCCGGCGAGTCAGTGGTGGGTGGGGGAAGCATCCCAGGCTCAACCATCGAGACGCGACTGGTCGCTATCAGGGCGCCGTCCGGTGAGCGCGGCCCAGCTAGGTTGCAGGAGCTCGCCCGCCGCCTGCGCACGTCGGAGCCGCCGTGTGTTGGCCGGATCGAGCATGACAGGTTGCTGCTGGACCTGCGCACGGTCCTTCCTGAAGAGGACGCCGCTTTGGGGGCGGCGGTCAAGAGCTCGCTCGCAGGCGTGGCTCGGAGCTGAGGGGCGTCGTGTAATGCCCAAGGATCGGACCAGGGCTTTGTTCTTCTGCCAGCAGTGTGGGCGAGAGAGCCCCAAGTGGGTAGGCTATTGCCCGGGATGCCACGAGTGGAACTCCTATGTTGAGGCTCCCGCGAAGGCCGAAACCCCACGAAAGCGCCTCAGTCCCCTCCCGGTCAACGACCCGCAAGAGGTGTCTCGAATCTCCGACGAGGAAACGGGACGTATAGTCCTCCCCTTCAACGAGTTCAACCGTGTTTTGGGCGGCGGCATAGTCCCCGGATCGTTGGTCCTCATCAGCGGCGACCCCGGCATCGGCAAGTCTACCCTCCTGCTGCAGGTAGCCGCCACGTTGACCGGATCCGTGGGGAAGGTCCTCTATGCCTCCGGCGAGGAGTCGGTGCAGCAGGTCAAGCTCCGGGCGAACCGGCTGGGCCTGGCCGGTGACGGTCTCTTCCTGATGGCGGAAACCAACCTGGACGTAGTCCTGGAAAAGGCCGGGCAGCTTGGGCCCTGCGTGGTTATTATTGACTCGATCCAGACGGCCTATCTCGAGGAGTCCGGGTCCACCTCGGGAAGCGTCGGCCAGATAAGGGAGTGCGCCGTCCGGCTGATGCAATGGGCGAAATCGTCCAACATCCCGGTCTTGATCACCGGCCACGTGACTAAGGACGGCGCTATCGCTGGGCCTCGCCTGCTGGAGCATATGGTGGACGCAGTCCTCTACCTTGAGGGCGAGCACTTCAGCGCCTACCGCGTGTTGAGGGGTGTGAAGAACCGCTTTGGCTCAACCAACGAGGTCGGCGTCTTCGAGATGAGGGACCAGGGGCTCGTGGAAGTGGAGAACCCATCGGAAGCCTTTCTCTCGGACCGCTCGCCCATTTCCGTAGGCTCCGTCGTTATTCCCACTCTCGAGGGCACGCGCCCCTTCCTGGTGGAGGTCCAGGCCCTGACGAGCACTACCAGCTTCGGTCTGCCGCGCCGGACTGCTAATGGCGTAGACCTGAACCGGCTGCTGCTTGTGATCGCCGTGCTGGCCAAGAGGGTGGGCCTCTCGCTGTTCAATCAGGACATCATTGTCAACGTGGTGGGCGGCCTCAAGGTGGGCGAGCCCGCCGCCGACCTTGGCATCGCCCTGGCCATCGCCTCCAGCCTGCGCAACAAAGGATTGGCCACCGACCTGGTGGCGGTGGGGGAGGTAGGGCTCAGCGGCGAGATCAGGATGGTCAGCCAGATGGAGCGCAGGCTGGGAGAGGCGGCGAAGCTTGGCTTTGGCCAGTGCCTCATGCCCAGGATGAGGCGCGGGCCATTTTCAGCGCCTCAGGGGCTCCGCATCGTCGGCGTGGAATCCCTGGCGGAGGCGGTGAAAATAGCTGTCAGCGGTCAGCCTTCAGCTATCAGCCCGTTGAAATGATGAATGCGGAATGATGAATGATGAAATAGCCCCTCCCCCAAGTTTCTTTGTTTACGACGAAATGCTGATGGATACAGCTGGGTACTAGCGGCCTCATTCTATGCCTTCCAAATGGGGTCGGAGGGCAGCCATTTGGTTGACTTAGGGATGAGCACTTGGTGAGATGCCGATCCTGTCCATAACAAGGGACACCTGCGAATGTTCCAGGAAGGAGAGGAGGTTTCCCAAGGAAACACTACGATTTGTAGCCACTGGCCGACAGCCTTCGTCTGGCAATCGCTCTCTCCTCGTCAGAGAAAAGCGCTTCCCATTTCGGGTTCAGAAGGAGGGCTTCCATTGTCAAGTCAAGCCGACCGCACTCCCAGAGCGCCACAAAGCCGTCGGAGAGGGCTTCTGCACGCAAGAGGGGCTTCGCAGCGTTCAGGCCGCCTTGCTCACAGACCATTTGCAGAAACCGAGTCGCGTTATACCTGCACTCGGTCTTTGCTCTTTCGTACACCAACAGCATAGCCTTATGGAATTCCTCTTCGATCGGTATCAATCTACTCTCCTGACTAATCAAGACAGATGCCTGTCTCCGGCTTGAAATGGCATGGCCGGGGGCACCGCGCAGAGACCACCGAGCAGCGACATAGGAAGTAGACTGTAAACTATTTTCGTGTATTTCGTGTATTTCGTGGTTAAATCTTCCCTTCACCACTGACCGCTGAAAGCTGACAGCTCGCCTACGTCTTCTTCGGCTCCTTCCTCTTCTGGCGCATGTTTATGCTTTGCAGGATCCCTATCGCCGCCATGTTGGTTATCAGGGCGTTCCCGCCGTAACTGATAAAGGGTAGAGGCACACCGGTAACCGGCAGCAGCCTCACATTTACTCCTACGTTTATGAAGACCTGGAAGAGAATCATGGTGACAATGCCCACGGCCACCAGGCGGCCATAGACATCGGGCGCCACGGAGGCGACCCTCACTGCTCTGAATAGCAGGATGACAAAGAGAGAGAAAAGAGCTACGGAGCCCACAAATCCCCACTCCTCGGCGAAGACGCTGAAGATGAAGTCGGTCTTCTGAATGCGCAGGAAATGGAGCTGGCTCTGAGTGCCTTGCATGAATCCTTTTCCCCACATTCCTCCTGAGCCCACGCCTATGGCGGACTGCATCATGTTATAACCCGCTCCCAGGGGGTCGGCCGCGGGATCGAAAAACGTGGCTATTCGCTCCCTCATGTAGCCGCGCAGCAGGAAGGCGTAGGCGAAGGGCACGGCCAGGAGCGCCACCGCCCCCACGCTTCCCAGGTGAATGAGACGGACGCCGGCCATGACGGCTATCGCCACCCAGATTGCGGCGAAAATGATCATGGTGCCCAGATCCGGCTGGAGGTAGACGAGCGCCGCAGGAACAGCCAGCGCCAGGAGGGACGCGAGCATTATGAGGGGATGTTTGAGCCTCTGCTGATGGTCGGCAAGCAACCTGGCCAGAACGATAATCATGGTGAGTTTGGCCATCTCTGAGGGTTGTACTGGAAAGGACCCTAGGTTGATCCACCGTCTGGCGCCGTAGGTGCTGCTCCCCATCAGGAGTACGAGGAGCAGTGATCCGAGAGCGACCAGATAGAGGAACGGCGATATCCGGCCCAGGAAACGGTAGTCCATCCAGGCAAGGGCTAACATCAGCACCAGGCCGATGCCAGCGGAAACCCCCTGGCGCACATACGGGGTCTCCAGCAGTTGAGCCTCAGAGGATGCTGTCGGCGCCGCAGCGCTATAGATCGTCAGCAGGCCAAAACCCACCAGGACCAGGCAAACGAGGAAGAGCAAGACGTCGAAATGAAGCCAAAGCCTAATCTGCAACACGCTCTCCCGGTCTGAGGTTCGAAGCGATGGGAATCACCGGGGTCGCCACCGGCGGCGCATCCCTGGAGATGCGGCCGGTTCTTTCGAAATAGTACCGTAGTATCTTGCCGGCCAGTGGAGCGGCGTCGGCCGCGCCATTCCCCTCTTCCAGAAAGACCACTAAAGCAATCTCCGGGTTCTCATAGGGAGCGAAGGTCAGGAACCACCCATGGGCAGCGTACTTGCCAGTGATCGGATCGGGCATACCATATTCGGCGGTACCTGTCTTGCCGGCGATGCGTATGCCAGGTATCTTGGCGCCTGTAGCCGTGCCCCATTCCGCCGCTTGTCGCATCCCCTCCCGAATGATGTCCAGGTTAGCGCTGGATACTGGCAGCTTGCCGACAGGTTCTGGCGAGAAGGGCGCTATCACGTTTCCGTCAGCGTCCGATATCTCTCTCACCACGCGCGGCCTCATAAGAGTTCCATTGCTGGCCACCGCGGCAGCCACGTTCACCATCTGCAGGGGAGTGGTCAGCACATAGCCCTGTCCTATGCCGTAGTTGTAGGTGTCTCCGGTTACCCACGGCTCTCTCAACCTCTCCTGTTTCCACCGCTCGTCGGGGACCAGCCCGTTGGCCTCTCCGGGCAGGTCGATCCCAGTTGGCTGGCCCAGGCCGAAGGCCCGCGCGTAGTGGGATAAGCGCTCGACCCCGAGTCCCCTGAACTCCTTGTAGCCGCCGGCGAGATAGTAGAAGTAGATATCGGACGAGCGGGCTATCGCCTGGTAGAAGTCAAGCATACCCAGAGCAGCCCAATCACGGAAGGTGTATACGATGGACGGGTCGTACTTGTTGGGGACGGTTATCTCGCCGGTGCTGACAATCTGGGTGCGGGGGTTGGCCACCCTGTCTTGCAGCGCACCGGAGGCGGTGACGATCTTAAAGATGGAGCCAGGCGGGTACTGGGCGCTGATAGCATGGTTGAACAGAGGGCGGCGCGGGTCTTGCAGAAGCTCGGCGAGCATCTCTCGCGAGATGGAACTGGTGAAAACGTTGTTGTCGTAGGTGGGCAACGAGACCATGGAAAGTATCTCACCCGTCTGTGGGTTCATGGCAATGGCGACGGCGTGCTGAGACCGTCCTTTGCCGGCCAGGAGGAACTCGGTGATCTTCTCCTGAAGATCAAGGTCGATGGACAAGACAATGTTGTTACCTGTGCGGGGTTCAGAACGCTCCAGCGTGCGTATTCTCTTGCCCGCCGCGTTTACCTCCACCTGTTCCTTGCCGGGCTTGCCTCTGAGCTGGTCCTCATAGGAAGACTCCACACCGGTCTTGCCGAGCCGGTCGTTCAGTTCGTAACCGGAACTCTTGAGTGTGGAGTATTCTTCCGCGGAGATGCGTCCGGTGTACCCGATTATCTGGGAGGTGAACATGCCTTCGTACTGGCGAGTTGGCTCGACGGAAACCTGCACGCCTGGGAATTCAGCGCTGCGCTCCTCCAGGATGAAGGCTGTCTCCTGGTCCACCCTCTCCTTGATAGGAACCGGCGTGAACAATTCAAGCTGCGAGCGCCTCTTATTCACCAGATCGCTTATCTCGTCGGCTGGGATGTCGAGGAGTTCGCTCAGGCGTCCGCTTACATCCTCTTGCTGGCTCCTGGGCACGTCAGCAGGCATGATGGAGACGGTGAAACTCGGCACATTTCGCGCCAGTATGACGCCGTTGCGGTCGTACACGATGCCTCGTGTCGGTGCTATGGGAAGCAGGCGGAGGCGGTTCAGTTCGGCCCTTTGTTGATATTGTTTTCCTTCGACGACCTGCATCCGCCACAACTGCGCGGCAAGCACAGAGAATACAGCCAGGATGAGCAGCCTCAGACAGATAAGCTTCAGCGCAACTATGTGGGCTTGCTTTACCCGGGGCGGCCTATGCACTACCCAACGTTTCCTTACGTTGCCCAAGCTGACCTCCTTGTCTCAGCCCGTGGGGCCGCGAAAGCGCCCCAATGCCCAGAAGGGCAGGTACGATATCAGGCTGTTAAGTATGGCTACGGGGAGGGAAACCCTGGCAAGGCTCTCAAACCAGTCCAGTTCCGACCCTGTCGCCTGGAGGGCGAGGAGGGTGATGGAATAGTAGACGAAGGTTCCGCAAAACGTGATGGTCAGCAGGACCAAAGGATGGGTGCCCTGGAAATAAGACCTGCTTTGACCGGCGACGAAAGCAACGGGCAGCAGAGCTAGCGCCGTGATCCCCAAAGGGACATGGCTCTGGATGTCCATGAGGATGCCACCCACGATTCCTCCGCTGATCGCCTCCTGTGACCCCCGGGCTGTGCCCCAAGCCGCCATCAGGATGAGCAGCAGGTCCGGCTTAAGATCCAGGAGCTTGATAGGAGGCGCGGGGGCAGATTGAAGGAGGACTGCAAGAACTACGGCGACACCTAGAACAAGGTAGCTCATGTTTCACTGCCTGAGGGGCGTGAAGTTAAGGATAATTATCACCGTCTCCAGCTTCCTGAAGTCCAGCAGCGGCTCAATTTCCAGTTGAAGGAAAGGCTCTACGTCGCGGCCTCTAATAGCGACAGCCCGCCCGAGGGGCAAGCCTTTGGGGAAACCGCCGCCCAGGCCAGACGTAATGATGAGATCGTTCATCTGAATATCGTCGGTCTGAGGGAGATAATCCATGAGCAGGCGATTGCCCAATCGGCCCTTGATTACGCCCAGGGCGCGAGAACGCTGCACCATCGCGTTCACCGAACTGCTGGCGTCGGATACGAAAAGCACCCTTGATGTGGTCTCCAGGACTCGGCTGATGCGCCCTACCAGCGTGCCGCCGGCCAGCACAGTCATGCCTTCAGCTACCCCGCTCTGGGAGCCCTTGTCGAGTGTGGCGGATTGGACCAGATTGTTGGGGTCACGAGAAATAATCTCGGCGCCGAGGAAGTTCCACTCGGGATGAGCGCTTTGATAGCTCACAAGCTCGCGAAGCCGCCTGTTCTCGCTTTCGGTCTCTTTGAGTCGAGCGACATCGCTGGTTAGCTGGGCTACCTCACCTTCCAGTCGCTGTTTCTCAGCCTCAAGGCCGGAGATTCTGTTCAGGTAGCTTACCAGGCCAGCCAGGGGCGAGGCTAGCCGGGTTAGCCGGGCCTGCAGGGGCTCCAGCGCTTTCATCACGGGCGCCTCGATAAAATCGGCGCGGACTTCACCGGGGAGGGCGATAACAGCTACCAGGATAGCGAGGAGGAGGAAAACCCAGATGACCCGTTTCGGATGCAAGGGAGAGCTCCTCTGGCTACCGAACCACGGATAAACACTGATAGACACGGGTGTAAGAAGCACGAAGCAAGAAGCACGAAGCAAGAAAGAAGAAGCACTGAACACGATGCGAGGGCAGGGGCCGGGGATTGGCGTCCCGACCGCGTCGCGATCCCAATGCGTCAGGACTTCCCGCTCCCCGCTCCTCGCTTCTCGCTTCGAAGTATCCGGGTTCATCCGTGTTCATCTGTGGTTCCAGTGGTATGTCAGAAGCGCTCACTAGCGGGGGGCCTTGCGCTGAGAGATTTGGACCAGGACCTTACGGAGCCGTCCTATCTCTTCCAGCACCTGCTCCGTTCCCCTGGCGACGCAACTCAGGGGGTCCTCGGCGACGTGGACGGGGAATCTCGTCTCCTGGGCTAGGCGCCTGTCCAACCCCTTCAGCAAGGCGCCACCCCCGGCAAGCACTATACCCCGCTCCATGAGGTCGGCAATGAGCTCCGGCTTGGTCTGCTCAATGGTGTTGCGCACCGCCTCAACGATGGCGCCGACAGAGCTGGAGAGCGCATCCCTGAGCTCGACGCTGCTCACAATGACCGACTTGGGGAGGCCGCTAACAAGGTCACGGCCGCGCAGCTCCACCTCTATCTCCTGCTCCAGAGAATAGGCCGAGCCCGCCTGGTGTTTGATGTCTTCGGCGGTGCGTTCTCCGATCAGCAGGCTATAGACCTGGCGCGCATAGGTGGCAATCTCGCCGTCCATCTCGTCTCCGGCGATTCTTATGGAGGTACTGGTGCTTATTCCTCCCAGAGAGATGACAGCTATCTCGGTGGTTCCGCCGCCTATATCCACAATCATGCTGCCGCTTGGCTCGGTCACGGGCAGGCCTGAGCCTATGGCGGCCGCCATGGGCTCCTCAATGAGGAAAGCCTCGCGGGCTCCCGCGCTGAGGGTGGCGTCGTGAACAGCGCGGCGCTCCACTTCGGTGGCGCCGCTCGGTATGCCCACCACCACGCGCGGCCGTGGTATTATGAAGCTGAAGCGCTCATGGACCTTGCCGATGAAGTAGCGCAGCATCTTCTCGGTTATCTCGAAGTCGGAGATGACACCGTCCCGCAGCGGCCTTGCGGCCACGATGTCCGCCGGCGTTCTGCCGATCATGCGCTTTGCTTCCGCGCCGATCGCAAGCACTTTGCCTGATGTCCTCTCGAAGGCCACCACAGAGGGCTCGTTGATCACTACCCCTTTGCCCTTAACGGTGACCAGGGTATTCGCCGTGCCCAGGTCGATGCCTATGTCATGGGAGAACCATCCCAGGAAGGTATCCGCGGGATTAAACAAGGAGCATTCCTCCCCACATCAGGTGAAACGGCGTCGCTCGCCAGTTCTGACAAATTGGCATTATACCATATATCACCTGGACTGGCTATTTCGAGTTGCGAGTTGTGAATTATGAGATCAGAATTGAATGCTCATCACTCAAAACTCAAGACTCAAAACTCAGAACTCACTTGGGGCATTCCTGCTAAAATGTTATCTGGATAGTATGACGGACCTTGCCAGCGCCCACATTTACGTTCATATCCCGTTTTGCCGGAGCAAGTGCGGGTACTGCGACTTCAACTCCTATTCTGGCCTCTCCCAGCTCATTCCCGACTACGTGGCCGCGCTGGTCGAGGAGATGGCGTTCCGGGCCCCGGCTGAACCGGTCAAAATCGAGACCGTGTACTTTGGCGGCGGGACGCCAAGCCTTCTGGAGCCGGAGGACGTGGGATGCGTCCTGGAGGCCTGCCGCCGCGAGTTCGGCATGGCTCCTCACGCCGAGGTGACGCTGGAGGCCAATCCGGGCACGATCAGCCCAGGGCTGCTTGCGCAACTCAGGGAAGCCGGCGTCAACCGGCTCAGCCTAGGCGTGCAAAGCTTCGATGACCGGGCGCTCAAGCTGCTGGGGCGCATTCACTCCGGGGAGAAGGCGCGCGGAGCTTTCCTCATGACGAGGCAGGCGGGCTTCGCAAATGTGAATCTGGACCTGATGTATGGTTTGCCACGGCAGACCCTCCCGACATGGGAATCTGATCTGGCGCGGGCTCTGGAGCTTCAGCCTGAGCATCTCTCGTTGTACTGCCTGACCATCGAAGACGACACACGGCTGGGACGGTCGGTGGCTAAGGGCGATGTTCCCTTTCCCGACCCCGACCTCGCCGCCGATATGTACCTGCTGGCGGAAGACAGGCTGGAGGCGGCGGGCTACGAACACTACGAGATATCGAACTGGGCCAGACCGGGCATGGCCTGTCGGCACAATCTGTCCTGCTGGCGGAACGAGCCCTACCTGGGCTTCGGGGCTGGCGCTCACTCTTGTGCCAGCGGTTTTCGTTTTTCCAACGTCATGCGGCCGGAGGAGTACATCGCGCGGCTGCGCGCCCCCGCGGCCTCCGGGGACTACGCCGGGCTGGGACCAGCCGTGGACAAGGCAGAGGCAATAGATCGGGACCTGGAGATGGCCGAGACGATGATCTTGGGGTTGAGATTGACAGCGGGAGTCAGTCTTGGCGCTTTCGCGGAGCGGTATGGCGTAGATGCGGTGAAGATGTACGACGCCCACGTCACCGAGCTAACGCGCCTGGGGCTCCTGGAGCGCGCCAGTCGATCGCTCCGTTTGACGAGAAGAGGTCGACTGCTAGGCAACGAGGTGTTCTCAAGGTTCCTGGCGGGGTAGGCTGGGGGTGGCTTAGGACCCCCTCCCTAGCCCTCCCCGTGGACGGGGAGGGAACGAGGCAGTGTCGCCTTCTCGCTGGCGGAAGCAGGTCTCCCCCCGTGGACGGGGGGATAAAGGGTGGACGAACAAGCACCGGGCCTGGATAAGAGCTCTCCCCCCGTGGACGGGGGGATAAAGGGGGGTTGACACCCCTACGCCAGGCGATGAGTCTTCTTCACCTCTCCGAGCAAGCCATCTATATTGGGCGCCTTTTCCCGCCCGGGCGCTAGGCCCAGCGGGTCGGCGCTGGGTTCCTTGCCCAGAAGCACCTCGAAAGTCGCTTTGACAGAAAGGGCCAACGCCTCATGGTGATAGCCGCCCTCCAGCGCCAGTACGAGGCGCCCCTGGCATAGCTCCTCCGCGAGCGTCTTCAGGATACTCACCATCCCGGCGTAGCCCTGAACGCTCACCTGCATTAACGACATATTGTCCATCCAGTGCGCATCGTAGCCCGCCGAGACCAGGATAAGTTGTGGCCGGAACCTCCTGGCCACCGGGACGAGTACCTCCTGGAAGACCTTCAGGTACTCCGCATCGCCGCAGCCGCCAGGAAGTGGCACGTTGACCGTTGCGCCCTTGGCCGCTCCCGCTCCAGCCTCGTCAACCGCCCCCGAGCCTGGATAGAAGGGGTATTCGTGGGTGGAGAAATAGAGGACGTTAGGGTTCGTCCAGAAGGCCTCCTGGGTGCCGTTGCCGTGGTGAACATCGAAATCGACGATGAGGACCCGCTCCAGCTTGTGCTCGCTCAGGGCGTGTCTGGCGGCGATGGCGATGTTATTGAAGAGACAAAAGCCCATGGCCTGGTGGCGCGTGGCATGGTGGCCGGGCGGCCGCACCAGGGCGAAGGCGTTATCGAGGTCGCCACGCATAACGAGATCGACGCCCTGCAACGCGCCGCCCACGGCGTGCAAGGCAACGTTGTAGGACGCCTTCGAGACCACCGTGTCCAGGGTTATCCACGAGCCCCCTTGCTCGCAGAGGCGACGAATGCCGGCAACGTGTTCGGGAGAATGGACCGTTTCCACCTTCTCCACCGGGGCGGCTTCAGGATCAATAACGACTAGTTCCCCTTTCAGCGCCGACTTTTCGAGAAGGCCGACGATGCTCCTCAGCCTCCCGGCGTTCTCGATGTGCGTACCGGTATCATGTACTAGATAGATAGGGCCATAGACCATGCCTGTATTCGTCATGCCAAATCCCCCAGAATAAGTCCTGAGGCGATGATACACGATGATAACAGACGCTGGTCTTCGTTCAGATCCATTTGATCGGGATCATACCCTCAAAATGCCTGAACTCCGGGTCGCCCGTAACGATGGTTGCATCCTCAAGTATAGCCAGCGCTGCAGCGAAACAATCCGCGTAGGCGATGGGCCGTTGCGCCTTGAGGTGAGCCGCACTGAGAGCATGCGCACGACCGGCCTCGATCACCCTGACAGGAAGTTCATCAAGCCGGGCCAGGACCTCTTGTGCCTTGGGGAGACCTCTCTCCCGCTCGGTAATGTAGAGGACCTCCCCAAGGTTAACAACGCTCATGTAGAGCGCAGAACGGCCGATGAATGCTCTCCGCAACAAATCGTTGACCCACTCCCATCCCCCCGCGCCTTCCAGGAAAGCGATTACGGCGTAGCTGTCCAGAACGAAGCGCTCCGGTTCTAATCTACTTGCCTCTGTCTGCATCTTCTTTCCTGGACTGCAGGAGAACTCGAAGAAGCGAACTCTCTCCCTTCAGAGCGCCGGCCGCTTCCTTTAATGGCTCCTTGGACACCGGGACAATGGCGACTACCTCACCATAGTCAACGAAGTGAACCTTGTCTCCTTTCTTCAGCCGGTAGCGCTCCCGCAGTTTCTGAGGTATGACCACCCATCCTTTAGCAGATAGAGTGCCAATGTTCATTCGTCACCTCCATACCCATTATAGTATATATTGAAAAGACAATGATATATACTGGATTTGGCCATGCCTGGTCAGGCCATCGCATATTGTCCTCCACGGCGCCAACCGCAGCGCCCGGTGCCCGTAGAGCTGAGCGAATTTGTCCACGGCTCTCAAGAGTGTCAGGCGTTGGATGTACTTTCGACCAACCGGAACGCCGAAGAGCTTAGCCTCAGAGAGGCTCGTACTTGCCTCGACAAGGCGATTCGTCGAGAAGCGAATTTCCACCCTTACACCCTATGGATTATGAGTACGGCCTTAGATACAGCGTCAAGGCGGGCATGAGGCATGAGTTTTGAGTTATGAACCCAAACTCACTACTATTGATTGCATGTATTTGCCCATATGTGCTAGTATGGTGTAAAATTGGTTAGTCCGCAGAGTAAGTGGAGCGAAGCGTAACCCACCGAAGATTGGTGCTGGTGGGTGCAGTCCCGATGCTCCGGCTTTCTCAGAGCCCTGAACGTCGAGAAAATCGGGACTGCACCCCTACGACCTCAAAACTCATATCTTCTATTGCACGTATCTGCCTACATGTGCTAGAATGATACCGCAAAGGTATTCCGTGTCGGGTCGGAGTGTACTTGTGGTGACGATGAATGAATGGTTTACGGTGGAAGAAGCTGCTTCGTATTTGCGTGTTTCCAAAAGGACTATTTATAAACTGACTCAGGAGGGGAGGCTGCCTGCATTCCGTATTGGCGAGGAACGTCACCGCCGGTTCCGCAGAGAGGACCTCGACAGGGCGCCCAGACCGAGCGAAGGACTGAGAACGCCGGAAGGACTTCTTAAGCTGACAGCGAAATCTGACCCGGTCCTTGCCGAGATATGGGACAACGAAAGGGACGCAGCCTATGACCGAATATAGGCGAGGTGATGTAGTACTTATCAGTTTCATCTTCACGGATGAGTCGGGGGAGAGACGGCGCCCAGTGGTAATAGTTAGTTCAGACGCATATCACTCCAGCCGCCAGGAGGCCATAGTGGCGGCGATTACGAGCAGGGCTGACCGGGTATTGCTGGGAGACCATGTTATCGGTGATTGGCAAGGAGCTGGACTTCTATTTCCATCAATAACGACAGGAATCATAAGAACAGTGAAACGTGGTGTGATTGGCAGGAAACTCGGGACTATGCCGAACGCTGATATGCAGGCGATCGAAAACAATCTGCGAGACATATTGCAGCTCACATAGTAGCTCTGGGTTGTGACCTACGAGTTATGAGAGTCATGGGCTCGAAACTCACTACTCACAACTCATGACTCATCCGCGTTGCCCTCCCTGCCTCGCTATGCTATACTCCACTGAAACAACCCCCGTCACTCGGAGGCCACGTGTACGTCATCGGCACGGCGGGCCATGTCGACCACGGAAAGTCCGCCCTGATCCGCGCTCTCACCGGCATAGATCCCGACCGTCTCCAGGAGGAGAAAGAGCGGGGCATGACCATCGACCTCGGCTTCGCCTGGCTCAAGCTGCCGGGCGGCCAGGAGGTCAGCATCGTCGATGTCCCGGGCCACGAGCGCTTCATCAAGAACATGCTCGCCGGCGTGGGATCCATCGATCTCGCCCTCCTGGTCGTGGCCGCCGACGAGGGCGTCATGCCCCAGACTAGGGAGCACCTCGCCATCCTCGACCTGCTGCGCGTGAAGAATGGCATCCTCGTCATCACCAAGAGGGACCTCGTCGACGACGAGTGGCTGGAGCTGGTCAAGGCTGATGTGGAGGAAGCCGTCGAAGACACGAGCCTGGGCGGCGCCCCCATGGTTGTCGTGTCTTCGGTAACCGGGGAGGGTTTGTCGGATTTGGTGACCGCCATTGAGCAACGGCTTAAGCAGATAATGCCTAAGAAGGACACCGGCCGGCCGCGCTTGCCCATCGACCGCGTGTTCACCATATCCGGCTTTGGCACCGTGGTGACGGGGACGCTCATCGACGGGCGATTCGCGCTGGGGCAGGAGGTGGAGATACAACCGAGCGGGCTGAAGTCGCGTATTCGGGGCTTGCAGACCCATAAGCAGAAGGTGGAGATAGCTATGCCAGGCAGCCGGGTGGCGGTGAACTTGACCGGTGTAGCTACCACTGACGTGTCACGCGGGGAGGTGGTGACTCCTCCTGGCTGGCTGAAGCCGACCATCGCCGTGGACGCCAAATTCCGGCTTCTGCCCGATGCACCCTCCATGGCCCATAACGCCGCCGTGACCTTTCATTCCGGGACCACCGAAGTGGTAGCTCGGGTGCGCTTGCTGGAGAAGGCCGAGCTCCCTCCTGGCGAGACCTCCTGGGTGCAGCTTCACTTTGACCATCCGGTCGCCGTAGCCAAAGGCGATCTTTTCATTCTCCGCTCATCGAAGGGCACTGTGGGTGGCGGTGAGATTGTCGATCCCTACGCGAAACGGCACCGGCGTTTCCATGCTGCTACACTGGAGCGCCTCGATACGATGGAAAAGGGCGTTCCGGAGGAGATCTTCCTTAAGGTGTTGGAGATGCACGAGCCCAGCGAACTCGGGGAGATTGTTCGGCGCAGCGGGCTGCCTCAGGATGTTAGCAGGGCAGCGGCTGAGAAGCTGGCCGCTGAGAAACGCATCGTCGTTCCCGGAAACAAGGCGATTCAGTCCAACACCATACTGTTCTCACTGCCGGGCTGGAGCAATCTCGCCGACAGGGCCAGGGAAGCGGCCGCGGCGTATCACCAGCAGTTCTCACTGCGGGCGGGCATCCCCAAGGAGGAGCTGAAGAGTCGACTGAAGCTGGGGCCGAGGGCCTTCGGGGAGGCGCTGGCGCTGCTGGTCGACGAAGGGGTGCTGGTCGAGGACGGGGCATTGGTACGGCTCCCCGACTTCAAGGTGCGGCTCACTTCCGCTCAGCAAGCGACCGTGGAGGTTTTCTTGAAATCGCTGGTCCGCGATCCCTATTCGCCGCCCAGCGATTCGATTCCGGAGCCGGAGCTGCTCAACCTGCTCATCGAGCAGGGCAAGGTGGTCAAAGTGGAGGACAACGTGGTTTTCACGACCGAAGCTTACAACGAGATGGTGAAGAAGATTGTAGAGCACATCAAGGCCAATGGCAGGATAACCGTTGGCGAAATGCGGGATATGTTCAGCACCAGCCGCAAATACGCCCTGGGGCTGATGGAGTACCTGGACGATCAGAAGATAACTCGCCGCGTGGGCGATGAAAGGTTCTTGCGCTGATGACTCTGGACTTGAATTTGCTGGCCGGCCAGGTTGCCGCGATAGCGGATACGGTCGCGCAGGACCACATGGACTGGAAAGGGCGTCTGGACAAGGCCCTGGAGGTCCTGGGCGCCGCGGATGCCGCGGCCCTCGCCCAGAAGATCGCCTCCAGCAAGACCACCTGGCTCCCGGCGGGCCTGGTGGAAGGGTTGTGCGCCGCCTATCCACCGCCGCCCTGCCCTTCCGACTTCACGGTGATCGCTACGGATGGCTCCCATATCGATGTTGACCGGCATCGCCCGTTGCGTTGCAGCCTGGTCAATATCGGCGAAGTGACGCTGCATTATGGCGCCAATCCCTGGGCGCGGTTGCGTTCGCGGCCCACTCTCTATTCCAGGAGAGAGGAGCTTGAGATGTCTTCTGCCGAGGGGACGCAGAGGCCCCGGGAGATGGAGGGCGCGCTTCTGGGGGCCAAGCGGACCATTATGGAGGTGGAAGCCCTGGCCGCACTTGGCCAGGAGACTGAGGGACCCGCGATGGGCCTTCTGGATGGGACGCTTATTCTCTGGAGCCTGGGTGGCAAAGAGACGCCCGACTTTGTCCGTAAGGCTTTGCTGGAGGAAGGACTTCTGAGTAGCCTGGATGCCATGAGAGAGAGGAGCAAGTCCTCCCCGCTGGCCGTGGCCAGCTACATCAGCTTCCCACGCGCCACTGATGTCGTCGATGCGCTGCGCATCGCCGCCTGTCCTGACCCTCGCGTCGACTGCGACCGCGCCTGTTCGGGCAAGCGTTTCTCGGAGCGAGCCTGTGACGCTGTTGCTGGGGTTGTCGATAGAGATATATTCGCCCAGTCGCTCAAGCCGGGGGAGAGATCACCTGTCTTTGCCAGCCGCTCTCACGTCATGAAACATTATCGTGAGCACGAGGTGTGCTTTTTCTATGTGAGGGCGGAGGAGGAAGTGGCTCGCCTGGAGTTGCCCCGGTGGGTGGCGGAGAACCGTACGCTCCTCGACATGACGCATGCCATAGCGGTAAATCAGTGTCGTCGCGGCCAGGGCTACCCGGTGGCCCTGTCTGAGGCCCACGAGCGCGCAGTGATCACCGGCCCCGAGCGCGAGCACTTCTGGCATATGGTGGATAGAATCCTGACGCAGGGGCGCCTGTCTACAAGTACGTCGCTCAAGAGCCAGAGCAAACGGACGCGATGGGTCTAGGAGAAGCGCGAAGCGCGGAGCGAGAAGCAGGAAGTCCCTTCAAACATGGATGAACAGGATATTCAGGATTTTCTGGTCCGGCTCTTATCCTGTCTATCCTGCCCATCCATGTTAACAGAGAATCAGAAGCGAGAGCGAGAAGCGGGAAGCGAGGAGAGCGGAATTTGAGGATTGGCGAGGTCATCGGGGCGACCACTGCGGAGTTCACCGCGGAATGCTACGAGCTGAACTGCGCGCCTCCGCTGGGCAGCCTGGTCAAGATTGTGGACGGCGGCGTGGACATCTTCGGCGTGGTCTGCTGGAGCGAGACGGAAAGCCTGGACCCGGGCCGTCGTCCGCTGGCCCTGGGCAGGGATGTGGAGAGCGAGGAGGAGATCTATCGCGAGAACCCCCAGCTCGCCCACCTCTTTCGCACTATCTTCAGGGCGCTGGTGGTGGGCCACCATGAGGAGGAGAGCTGGTATCATTACCTGCCGCCGCGGCCAGGTCGGGTGCATGGCTTCGTTTGTGTGTGCGAGCTTGAGGAAGTGCGCCAGTTCACCCATTCCTTTGATTTTCTGTACATACTGACGGGCGCCAAGGGCGCCGTCTCCACTGATGAGCTTGTCGCCGCCTGCCTGCGGTCCGCTGCCCAGGCCCACGACGACAGACGCCAGTTTCTGGTCGGCGCGGGTAAGGAGCTGGCCATACTGCTGGGGGGCGAGCTTAATCGTCTCAGTGCCATCCTGAAGAGGATAGGCCATGGTTGATGAGCTTTTCTTAGAGCCAGGCATGACATCTGCCGTCGGCGGCGCGGAGCGTCTCGGCATCGTGGTCGCCGGTTCCTTGAAAGAGGGGCTGGAGGTGAGGCTGGACCCCTTCGTATCCATCGAGGAGATGAAGGTGGGCAACTACGTTGCTATTCAGGGCGAGCGGCAGCGCTTCTTCGGCATGATTACCGATGTCTCGCTTGGGGCCATTAATCAACAGTTCACTGTGACTCCGCCCGACGTCTCTGACCCCTTCATCGCCGAGGTTATCGCGGGGACGGGCACTTACGGGTCGCTCCACGTGGCGCCGATGCTCACCATGGGCGCCTCCAGTCTGATCGAGGGACCGCAGCCGGTGAAGACGGTGCCGGCCCATTTCTCGAAGGTTGGTTTGGCCTCGGACCAGGACATGCAGCAGATCTTCGGCAATGACGATGTTAAGCATATCTACATCGGCAACCCGCTGGACATGGAGACCAAGGTCTGCATAGATATGGAGCGCTTCGTCCAGCGCAGCAACGGCGTCTTCGGCAAGAGCGGCACGGGCAAGACCTTTCTGGCGCGCCTGCTCCTCATCGAGATGATCCAGAAGGACGCCGCCGCCAACCTCATCTTCGATATGCATAACGACTACGGATGGGAAGCGAGCAGCGAGTCCGGCCACAAAGTCAAGGCGCTGAAGCCTTTCTTCCAGTCCAAGGTGGCCATTTTCACCCTGGATAAGGAGAACTCGATGCGGCGCGGCGTGGTCATTGACGAAGAAGTTGTCATTGGCTACGATGCCATCGAGCCGGACGATATCGCTATGCTGCGGGATACCCTGGGTCTCACCGATAACGGCGTCCAAGCCTGTTACCGGCTTGCCAGCCACTATGGCGACCGGAAGTGGCTGAAAGCATTCCTTGACATAAATCTCAAGGACGTGAAAGACCTGGCTGAGGACCTTGGCGAGAACGCCGCGACCCTGGACGCCCTGTATCGGCACTTGCATCCCTTGCGGCGCTTGAAATTTCTGCAGGAGGAGGCGCCCAAGAACTCGGTGGCCCGCATACTGGAGTTTGTGGGCAGCGGCAAGAACGTTGTCTTGGAGTTTGGCGGCTACAGCAACAATCTCACCGCCTATGTGCTGGTCGCCAATGTGCTCACCCGGCGAATTTACGACCGCTATCGCGACATGGTCGAGCAGGCTAAGAGCGACGCCGACAAGCCGCGGCCGCTGGTCATCACCATCGAGGAGGCGCACAAGTTCCTCAATCCGCAGGTGGCGCAGCAGACCATCTTCGGGACGATCGCCCGCGAAATGCGCAAGTACAACGTCACGCTGCTGGTCATCGACCAGCGCCCCAGCGGCATAGATGAAGAAGTGATGTCGCAGATAGGCACCAAGATCGTCTGTCTGCTGGACAACGAGAAAGATATCGATGCGGTCCTGGCCGGGGCGTCGGGAAAGAGCGAACTCAAGTCCGTGCTGGCCAAGCTGGAGACCAAACAGCAGGCGCTGGTCTTTGGCCATGCCGTGCCCATGCCGGTGGTCGTGAAGACCCGGGAATACGGCTCGCCGGAGTCCTACAAGCGCTTCGGCCTGAAGGACGCGGATGAGGTGAAGAAAAGCGGCCGGGCCGATGCGAAGGACTTGTGGGGATAACCTCTGGACCTCTCCCTCTTATCCCTTCCCTGAAGAGGGAGGGACGATACGCCTTGAGGTGGCTGGCGAAGAACTCGGGTGGGGTGGGGCGCTGATAGCTGAACGCTGAAAGCTGACTGCTGAGAGAGGACGCATGAACATCCTTGATTACATGGACGAATACGAGTACGAAGAGCTGGCCTTTTACACCGATAAGGCCGTCGGCCTGAGAGCCATCATAGCGGTCCACGATACCACGCTGGGTCCCGCCTTGGGCGGGGCGCGCGTCTGGCCCTTCGCCTCCGAGGAAGACGCGGTCCTCGACGTGCTGCGCCTGGCGCGCGCCATGACCTACAAGTCCTCAGCGGCCGGCCTCATGGTGGGTGGGGGCAAGGCCGTCATCATCGCCGACGCTCACAAGGACAAGAACGAGGCCATGATGCGCGCCTTTGGTCGTTTCACGGAATCGCTGGGCGGACGCTATATCACCACCGACGACGTGGGCAGCGACATGCGTGATATGGAGTATATCCGCACGCAGACGAAGCATGTCTTCGGCGTGCCCGTCCACATGGGCGGCAGCGGTGATTCCACGCCCCCCACCGGCCTGGGCATCTACAGTGGCATGAGGGCCTGCGCCAAAGAGGTCTTCGGGACCGATTCCGTCAAGGGCAAGACAGTAGCCATTCAGGGAATGGGGAAGGTGGGCTACCAACTCGCCAAGCACCTCAAGCTGGCGGGCGCCACGATTGTCGCCGCTGACATATATGCCGACAGCGTCCGGAGGGCAAGAGAGGAGTTCGGCGCTGAGATTGTAGACCCGGAGGGCATCTACGACGTCGAGTGCGATGTCTTCGCACCTTGCGCCCTGGGCGGCATCCTGAATTCCAGAACCATCCCGCGCCTCAAGTGCCAGATAGTGGCTGGTGGCGCGAACAACCAGCTTCTGGAGGACGCTGATGCTGAGCGGCTGGCCGAGCGAGGCATCCTCTACGGTCCCGACTTCATCCTCAACGCTGGGGGGGTGATTAACCTCTCCCTGGAGCTTACCGGCTACAACGCTGACGCCTCTCGGGAGAAGGTGATGAGCATCTACCAGACCATGGAGCGCGTCATCGCGCGGGCCAAATCCGAGGGCATCACCACCGCCCGCGCCGCGGAGAAGATAGCGGAAGAGAGGATAGCGGCGGTCAAGAGGGTGAGGTAGGGTAGCGGATAAGTGATGAATCGTCCATACCCCGATTGCGACGGGGCACCACCAACCATGAGAATTGTGTGTTTTTATACCCTGCACTGAAGTACGGGGTATACCGCGTACTTTAGTGCGCGGTGTGTGTGCGAATTCCTATTTTCATACCAATGCGGAATGATGAATAATGAATGAGCGCAGGGTGAGGAAACGCTTTGACTGAACTGCCTGAGACGTCACGGGGCGCAATCTCAGCCCTCCTTGCTAAATATGAGGGCCTGACTCTTCGCCAGCGTCGCGCTTACAACGAGACGCAGACCCGCAACGACTTCATCGATCCGCTCTTCGCCGTGCTCGGCTGGGACATGCGCAATGTGCAGAGAAACGAGGTTGATTTCGAGGCCCCGGTTTCCGGCGGCCGCGCCGACTACGCCTTCAAGGTGAACGGAATTGTACGATTCTACCTGGAAGCGAAGCAGCTGGACGAGGATATCCACAACCCCGAATACGCCAAACAGGTGATTACCTACGCTTACAACAAAGGCGTCACGTGGGCGGTACTTTGCAACTTTGCCGGGCTCCAGGTTTTCAACGCCGAATGGGAAACCCCTGACCTTAGCCAAGCCAGGGTTCTCAATCTTACCTTCGAGTCCTATCTCCAGGCTGCTTCTCCTCTCGGGTTGCTTTCAAGGGAGGCACTGTTGTCAGGTGACCTTGACCGGCACGCCCAAACCTGGGGAGGCATGCGCCCGCGTCTACCGGTGGAGAAAAGCCTTTTCGCCCAACTGAAGCAATGGCGGGAGCGCCTTTTCAACGGCATCTCCCGCATGCGCTCTGACCTGTCACGCGAGCAGGTGGACGAGGCCATCCAGCGGCTGCTGAACCGCTTGATCTTCATCCGGACGTGCGAAGACCGGCGTATTGAAGATGCCTTTCTGAGGGCCTCGTTGCATCAGTGGCAGCAACGCGCTGTGCCTGACGGCCTGGCGGCGATGATCGAGAAGATTTTTGCCGACTATGACGGCTCTTATGATTCCGACCTTTTTGCCCCACTTGCCTGGGCGGACGAAGTTCTCAAAATAGGCGGCGCGCTGGATGACATTCTCGTAGATGTGCTGCGTGGCCTCTACGAGCCGCCGCGGAGCCTTGCCGCTTACGACTTCTCGGTTATCGATGCCGACGTCCTGGGGAGGGTCTACGAGCAGTACCTGGGCCACGTGGCCGGCGTCACCAGGGAACGAGCCATCCGCCGACAGAGTCAGTTGGCGCTGGGCCTCGATGTGCCCGAGATAAGGGTGGAGGCGAAGCGTGAAAAACGGAAGGAGCACGGGATCTACTATACGCCCAAGTGGGTAGTGGACTACATTGTTAAGCAGACTCTCGCCCGGTACCTCGAGGAGCATAGTCACCACGAAAATCTGAACGTGAGGGTCCTCGACGCGGCCTCTGGCTCAGGCTCCTTCCTTATCGGCGCCTTCGACGCTCTCCTGCGCTATCACTCAGAGGTCGAGGGCAAGCCAGTCTCAGACCTTGACCATTATCACAGGCTGGGGATTCTTACCAGAAACATCTATGGCGTCGACCTCGATCGGCAAGCAGTGGAGATTGCCCGGCTGAACCTTATGCTGAGGTGCGTGGCCAAGCGGGAGACGTTGCCGAGTCTAAAGGACAACATAATACAAGGCAACTCGCTGATCTCGGGCGGCGAGGCCGAGCTACGCCCGCACTTCGGCGACGCCTGGCGGCAGAAGCATCCGCTGAACTGGGAACAGGAATTCCCCGAGATAATGGGGCAAGGCGGCTTCGACCTGGTGATCGGCAACCCGCCCTACGTCCGCATTCAAACCCTGGACAGGCAGGAAGCCGACTACTACCGCCGGAATTTTGCCACTGCCTTTGGCTCCTTTGACATCTACATCCTGTTCATCGAGCAGGCGATCCGCCTGCTGAAGCCCGGCGGCTATTTGGGCTTCATCACCTCCGGTAAGTTCCTGAAGTCCGACTACGGGAAAAAGCTTTGCCATGACATCCATAACACCTGCACCGTCGAGGAGATAATTGACCTCTCTGCCCTGCAGGTCTTCGAGGAGGCCACCACCTACCCAATTCTGCTCATCTTGCGCAAAGGCAAGGCCGAAAAACTTCTCTACTACTCTCTACTTCGGAAGGACCCGCCGCCTGGCGGTGGTCTGGGAGATGCCGGGGACCGCCTTGAACGGGTAGCCTCTCAGCATGCCTTGACCAAGGGTTTTTGGCCGCCACAGGAAGACGGTGACCCCTTGACAGACAAACTCTTCGCCAAGGCGGTACCCTTAAGAGAAGTGGCAGACAAGACATTCGTGGGGCTGCAAACGAGCGCCGACAAGGTGTATGTCCTGGATCGATTGGGGGAAAAAGACGGCCTCCTCACAGTTCGCTCTTCCCAGACGCGTTCCCGCTACGAACTCGAAGGGGCGCTTCTGAAGCCACTCCTCAGCGGCCAAAACACACACCGCTACTCTTCGCCGGCAACGGGCCAGCTTCTGCTTTTCCCATATGACGTGAGAGACGGCAAGGCGGCTCTAATCGGCCCAGAGGAATTCGAGAACATGTATCCGAGGTGCTGGGCCTACTTGAATGAAAACAGGCAGGTCTTGGAAGAGCGGGAAGGCGGAAAGATGCGCCGTGAGCAGTGGTACGCCTACGTGTATCCGAAGAACCTGGCCCTTCATGACTTGGCGAAGCTGGCAATACCCAGGCTTATTCATCGGTTGCACGCCTTCTTTGACAGTAAGGGCGAGTACTATCTGGACAACGTCGATGTTGGCGGCCTTCTATTGAAGGAAGCGACCCCTGAGAACTATTCGTATGTAGCTGGGCTCCTGAATGGCCGCTTGCTCGACTTCTACCACGCTCAGATTAGCCCTCCCTTCAGAGGGGGCTTCCGCTCGGCCAATCGGCAATTCTTGGAGCCGCTTCCCATCCGCCGCATCGACTTCAACAGCCCTGATGATAAGCAGATGCACGACCGCCTGGTCGCCCTGGTGGAGCGCATGCTGGAGCTGCATAAGCGCCTGGCGGCCAAGGGAGAGGTGCACGATCAGGAGCGGGCGCACATGGAGCACGAAATAGCGCTCACCGACAGGGAGATAGATAATCTGGTGTATGATTTATACGAGCTGACGGAAGAGGAGAGGAAGCTGGTGGAGGAGCACGGCGTCAACGGATGTTGAACGGATAAACGGATGATGCACGAAATGATGAATCGTCCATGCCGGTTGACGCCGGCGCCACCAAGAATGAAAACTACGCTATTTATGCCGCGTACTTTAGTGCGCGGTAGGGGGAGCCCATTTTCATACAAACGATGAACGAGCGCAGGGTGAGGAGATAGATTCGTGATCGGTGAAGGCGCTGCGCGGCGCAAGGCCCGAGACGAGGTAGCGAGGCTGGTCGAGAAGTTCGAGGCTGAGCGCAACTGGGCAATGTCCGAGGCTGACGTCCGGGTTGGCTACATCGATGTACTCTTCCAGGCTTTGGGCTGGAATATCCGTAACGATCCGGGCCAGGCGACCAACTACTACCGCGAGGGATATGTTCGCGGCGCTGGCTTCGTGGATGTAGGCCTGGAGATTCGGCGGCAGCCTGTCCTCTTTCTGGAAGCCAAGCGATTCCGCCTCATTGCGCCCTCCACCGAGCGTACGGGCGACCGCAGCACCGAGGAGAAGCAGGCCTTTCGCTATGCCCGAGGCAAGAAAATCACCTACGCCATCCTCACCAACTTCGAACGCCTTCACCTCTTCAACGCTGACCACGAGCGCCTGATCTACGCTTTCGACTCGCCCCAACAGTATCTCGACGACTTTGAAGCTCTCTGGCGCCTGTCGCCGGGTGAGGTGGAGGGGGGCAGCCTCCCCTGGTGGGATGGCCAGCTCCAGAAGAAGGATGTCGACCTGGAATTCCTGTCCGCGCTGCGCCTCTGGCGGCTGGGACTCGCGAAAGCCATTTATGAACTCAATGGTGATAATCCTGTGCTGCAAGACAATGGCGGTTTTGACTTTCAGCGCCTGATGGAGGCCGTGCAACGCATCCTCGACCGGCTGATCCTTATTCGTTTTGGCGACGACAAAGAGGTGCTCCTTACTCACGACCTCCTGGACAATATGCTGGCCGGCTACCGCAACCGAGGCGCCTATGCCCGCCCCGACCACCTGATGGCAGCTTTCGTTGACCTCTCGCACATGATGGATGAACATCACAACACGAGCCTCTTCGCCGCAGGGCACGTGTGCGAGAAGGTGATTCTCCCCAACGAAGCGCTGGCTCAGGTCATCGACGAGATGAATCGCATCTCCTTTCGCAAGTTCACCTCGGACATCCTGGGCAATACCTACGAGAGCTATCTGGGTACGAAGCTCGTCCAAAGAAACGGTCAGATCGCGGACGAGGAGCGGCGGGATATCCGCAAGGGCCGGGGCATCTACTATACGCCGCGCTGGGTGGTGGAGTACATCGTTGATAACACCTTGGGACGCCGGCTCAAGGAGCTGGAGGACAAGTTCGGCCTTGAAGCGATTGACAAGGTGCGGGGCCTTGCGGTGCTGGACCCTGCCTGCGGTTCGGGCTCGTTTCTCATTTACGCCTATCACGTGCTGGCAGATTTCTATCGAAGACTCAATCAAGCCATCGTCGATGAGCAGACCAAGCTGGTTACCGATCTTGCCGCCCCTGATATGTTCGACCGCCTGGAGCGCCTGAAGCATCTCCCTCAGCCTGTTATCGACTATCCCCAGGTTATCCTCAAAGAGCATCTCTTTGGGGTCGACCTCGATCCGGAGGCCGCCGAGATCGCCGCCGTCAACCTGACCATGCAGGCCTTCGCCGACTCCCGCCAGAAGAAGCTGCCTCTGATTCTGAACGAGAACATAAAAGTGGGCAATTCCCTTATTTCTGGCGGCGAAGCGGAACTACGCCCGTACTTCGGCGACGGCTGGCAGGAAAAGCGCCCGTTGAACTGGGAGCAAGAGTTTCCGTCCGTCATGGGGAAGGGTGGGTTCGATGTGGTGATAGGGAATCCGCCCTACATACCTATCGAGGTAATGGAGGAAAACGAAAGAAGATACTTCCAGGAATGCCATCCTCAATTGGAGGGCAAATATGACTCATCTGTCGTCTTCATTCTCGCTCTCCTCAAGACACTCCGTCCGTCCGGACGGCTTGGGTTCATATCGTCGGTCACGTGGCAAACGGGGGAGAACTACGGGAAGCTGCGGCAGCTACTATTTACTGAAGCGGGCGTGGAGGTGTTAATAGATCTCCCTTTTGATGTCTTCAAGGATGCTTACGTGGACACGGGCATCTACATACTATCGCGGATGCCAGCAGGCGAGTATGTTATCTATCGTTTCCCCAAGAAGGCGCAACCCTCAGACCTCCGAAATCTCCAATATACACACGTTCCTCGCGAATCGGTGACTGCTCCTGGCTACAAGATCGTTCTGGAGCCAACTGTTCAGGCCATTCTGGCTCGCATTTCGGCCGCCCCTCAATACGCCGAGCTCGGCAGCTTCACAATTTCGACGCAAGGCTTGGCAGGAAATAGATTCTCCCCTGTGGGGGTGGCTGGAGGCGAAGACCTGTATCCGTTCGTCGTCAAAGGGCAGGTGTACAGATACGCCCTCCGAATTGATGCATTGGCGTACGCGGACCTCAGCGTGCATCCTTCTCTGAAACCATTCTACGATGAAAGGCCGAAGCTGCTGGTACGCAGGGTAGTCAACCGCCAGGACAGGTTGATGGCAACGTACGAAAAGAAAAGGCTGCTCTTTAAGAAAGATGTAAACCCCTTTGCGGTCACGGATTCGGAGTGGAACGCTCTGTTCGTTTTGGGGCTGCTTAACAGTAGCCTGATATCGTACCTATACGTGAATACGTCCACCATTGCGACCAAGGACGACTTCCGTCAAACGACGCTGGCGGAGCTCCGTCGTCTCCCCATCCGCCGCATCGACTTCAACAGCCCTGATGATAAGCAGATGCACGACCGCCTGGTCGCCCTAGTGGAGCGCATGCTGGAATCTCATAAGCGCCTGGCAGCCAAAGGCGAAGTGCACGATGAGGAGCGCGCCGGCCTGGAGCACGCGATAGCGCTGACCGACGCGGAAATAGACAACTTGGTGTATGATTTATACGAGCTGACGGAAGAGGAGAGGAAGCTGGTGGAAGGGGGGTCTTGACTATTGTACAATCGTGGTAGATGAGGAAGTGGCAATCGGCTGCGGAGGTGAGGAAAGATGCAGATATTCGATCGCATTACAATCGACCCCAGGGTTTTTGGGGGGAAGCCCTGCATTCGAGGCATGCGCTTCCCGGTCTCCAAGGTGCTGGACTTGGTCGCTTCTGGCATGACTCACGAGGAGATATTGAGAGATTACCCCTATTTGGAGGAGGAAGACATTCGCCAGGCATTGAAATACGCTGCTTGGGTGGTGCAGGAAGAGCGCGTGGAGATAGCCTGAGCAATGCGTCTGCTGGCAGATATGCCCATTTCGCCGGAGACTGTGAAGTTCCTGACGGAGTTGGGGGCACAACGTGGTCCACGTCGGCCAATTGAAGATGGCTCGCGCCACCGACGAGGAAATCATCGAGCGGGCGAAAACGGATGACAGGGCCGTCCTAACCGAGGGTCTGGACTTCGGGGCCATACTGGCCGTTACCGGAGAGGTGGAGCCTGGTGTTATCATCTTACGGGTGGGGAACTGGACCAGGCGGCAGATTGACCATCGCCTGGAACGGGTACTGGGGCAGTTGCCTGAGGAATCCTTCAAGAACGCTATCGTGGTGGTCGATCGCCAGAGGGTCCGCATTCGAAAGCTGCCTGTGCACCGCCGCGAGCCAATTTGAGCCGAGGACACGGCGAGTCTATGGAATCGGTGTTCCCGGTCAGGCGCAGCGGACCAGAGGTGGCGAGGGAGAATGCCTCCGCACCAGCGGGCAGGCGAGTGTGGAGCGCGGGACAGAGAGGCCAACCCGTCCATCCGTTTTTCCGATGGCCTATCCGGTGACACTGTTTTATGAAGCCTTTGATTTGTGAGATAGAGTCGCCCCTCACCGCCGCTCAGGCCTTTGAGTTCCTCAAGGACCGGCCCTACAGCTTCTTCCTCGATAGCCGCCTGGACCCCCAGAAGCTGGGCCGCTTTTCCTTCATCGGCTCAGACCCCTTCCTCGTCATGAAGAGCCGGGGAGACGAGATCACGGTGGAGGGAAGAGGGAAGAGGGAGGAGGGAGGAGGGAGGAGAAGGCTTTGCGGAAATCCCTTCGACGTCCTCGGACAACTCCTGGACCAGTACAGGATGGACCCCCATCCTGCCTTGCCTTTCGCCGGGGGAGCGGTCGGCTACCTCAGCTATGACCTGGGCAGGTTCGTCGAGCGCCTCCCTTCGGACACCGTTGACGACTTGCAGCTTCCCGAATGCTGCTTCGGCTTCTACGATGCCATCGCCGCTTTCGACCACTTGGAGAACAAGGTCTACATCGCCTCTACCGGGCTTCCAGAGATGGCGGAGCCTAGCCGAGGGCGCAAGGCCGAAAGACGACTGGCCGAGCTGAGGAGGCTCCTCTCACAAGAGGCCGGTTCGCATGAGGAACCTCCGCCAGTCGGTATTCCGTCCGAACCCGCCCTCTTCCACTGCAATTTCGAGCACGACGAATATTTGAAGGCTGTCGAGGCCGCGCGCGAGTACATCTGCGCGGGCGATATCTTCCAGGTCAATCTCTCGCAGCGCTTCGACGCGCCCCTGTCCATCCCGCCCTATGATCTCTATCGCTGCCTGCGCACGCTGAACGCGGCGCCCTTCGCCTGCTACCTCAACCTCGAGGGGGTGGCTGTGGTGAGCTCGTCTCCGGAGCGCTTCCTGCGGCTCACCGGCGATCTGGTGGAGACGCGGCCCATCAAGGGCACCACGCCGCGCGGCAGGACGCCGGCCGAGGATGCCGCCATGGCGCAAAAGTTGCTGGATAGTTTCAAGGATCGCGCGGAGCACGTGATGATCGTGGACCTGGAGCGGAACGATATCGGTCGCGTCTGCCGCTACGGGACGGTGCGCGTGCGGGAGCTGATGGCCTTGGAGAAGTACGCCACGGTCTTTCACCTGACCTCCACCGTGGAGGGGAGGCTGTGTCCGGAGAAGAGTCGCCTCGACCTCCTGAAGGCCTGCTTCCCTGGCGGCTCCATCACTGGCGCGCCCAAGGTGCGCTCCATGGAGATCATCGAGGAGCTGGAGCCGACCCGGCGCAGCGTCTATACCGGCTCCATCGGCTATCTCAGCTTCAGCGGGGATATGGACCTGAATATCGCCATACGCACCATACTCATGACGCGGGGACGGGCCTATTTCCAGGTGGGCGGCGCCATAGTATACGACTCAGAGCCGGAGGCGGAATACGAGGAGACGCTGGACAAGGGGAAAGCGCTGGTACAGGCGATCACCTATATTTCCGAAAGAGCAGGGGCGCCAGGCACCGCGCCCTGATCGTCATAAAGCACTTAACGCAACATTATTGAGACAAAAAGGGGTGGGAAGTGGGGCTTTGGACCTCTCCCTCTTATCCCTCCCCTGAAGTGGGAGGGACGCCACGCTTGGCGGTGAAAGAGCGGGAGTCCAGAGGGCGCAGCGCCTCTGGCAGGGGTCTGGGGGTGTCCCCCAGATTCAATGAAGTCCCCCAAGACTGGGGGATTTAGGGGGTTCATGGGGCACCGCGACACGCCGGTTCGCGGATTGGCACATTGCTGGTTAAAGACTATAGGTACGCGGCACAGGGGCGGGCATATGATCCTCATCATCGATAACTACGATTCCTTCGCCTATAACCTGGCGCAGTATATCGGCGAGCTGGGCCGGTCGCCGGTGGTCTACCGGAACGATGCCATTGGCCTGGCGGAGATTGAAAAGCTGGCGCCCACCCACATCGTCATCTCCCCCGGGCCGTGCACGCCTCTGGAGGCGGGTATCTCCAACGAGGTGGTGAGATGCTTCAGCGGCAAGATTCCCATCCTGGGGGTCTGTCTGGGGCACCAGTGCATCGGGCATGTCAACGGGGGCCAGGTGGTGCGGGCGCGCGTGCCCATGCACGGCAAGACATCGCTCATCTACCACGATGGCAAGACCATATATGCTGGGCTGCCCAATCCCTTCCCTGGCGGCCGCTATCACTCGCTGGTGGTGAGGGCGGAGACGGTTCCCCAACATCTTGAGGTGTCGGCCAGGACGGAGGGTGGCGAGGTGATGGGCTTGCGTCACCGGGAGTATGTTGTAGAGGGTGTGCAGTTCCACCCGGAGTCCATCCTCACCAGCGTTGGCCACGATGTTCTGCGGGCTTTCCTTAACATAACTCAGGCCAGGTGGGACGCCCGGTGATGGAACCACGAAACACACGAAAGACACGAAAATGTTTAGTGTATTTGGTGTATTTCGTGGTTCCGTAGTGGTATTCCTCATCTCTACAGAGAAATCGCACGATCCAAGAATTATTGTAATTATTGTCAAGGGAATGCTGGGATATGGAAGACCTGGTCTATCTGAACGGCCACATCCTACCTCGGAGCCAGGCGCGCATCTCTCCCTTCGATTACGGCTTCCTCTACGGTTTCGGCCTCTTCGAAACTATGCGGGCCTATTCGGGCCGCGTCTTCCGGCTGCGGCAGCATCTGGAGCGTCTGGCGACATCGGCCCATGCGGTGGGGTTGCCCCTACCCAACGCCCAGCTCGAGTCGGCGGTATACCAAACGCTCCAGGCAAACAAGCTGCAGGATGCCCGCGTACGGCTAACCATATCCGCTGGGGAAGGAGAGCCGGTGCCCAACCCAGCCACATGTAAGGAACCCACCCTTTTCGTCACCGCGGCCAGGCAGTCCCAGGTTCCTGAATCTACTTACGATGCGGGTTGCCGTGCCTTGGTCCCCACGCTGCGGCAGAACAGTCGATCGCCGCTTTCCCGCGTGAAGAGCACGAATTACCTCCTCTTCCTGCTGGCCAGGATGGAAGCGCAGAAGTCCGGATTTCAGGAGGCGATCATCCTCAACGAGGCGGGCAACGTGGCGGAGGGCAGCATCAGCAACGTCTTCGTCATGAAGGGCGGCGCTTTGCTCACGCCTGACCTGGCCAGCGGCTGCCTGCCCGGGGTGACGCGGTCGACTGTTGTCGAGCTTGCGCCGTCCCTTGGGCTGGACGTGGTGGAGGGCCCGGTTGCGCTTGACGAGTTGCTGAAGGCTGATGAGGCCTTTCTCACGAACTCCGTCCTGGAGCTGGCGCCGCTGGTAGGAGTCGGCGACCAGGCCATCGGGTCAGGGAGGCCGGGGCCGACGACGAGGAAGCTGCTGAAGGCCTATCGGGAGTTGGTGGCGAAGGAGACCGGAGAAATGCGGAATGATAAATGATGAGTGATGAGTGATGAGTGATGAATGAGATATGGACTCTTATCCCGCATTCATCATTCATCATTTAACTGTCCCGGGTGGCACGGTGGTTTCCTGGTGAGCGGGCATGAGGTGGCGCAGTTTGTCGGCGTTGTCCTGCACGGCTCGATGTGTATGGTGACGCTGCAGTAGGGGAGTTTGCCCCGGATGTCACGCTCCAGATGGTCGCTCATGCGGTGCGCCTCTTCCAGAGTTATGTCCTTAGCCATGACCAGATGCAGGTCGATCTGCCTCTCCCTGCCGGCCCGGCGGCTGCGCAGGCGATGGAAGCCGATAACCTCGCCGTAATGCTCCTCGATGCTCCGCTTCACCACCGCCTCCTCTGATTCAGGCAGGCGGACGTCCACCAGGTCCAGGAAGGACTTGGTCAAGACCTTGTAGCCCGCCTTGAGGATCACCAACGCTACGCCGATGGCCACGAGCGGGTCCAGGATCTCCCATCCGGAAACCCTCACTGCCAGCAGACCGGCAAAGACGCCTATGGAGGTGTAGACGTCGGTGGCCAGGTGCTGAGCATCGGCTTCCAGAGCGATAGAGTCGGTACGTCGGGCCACGGCGAATAGACGGCGCGATACGCCGCTATTGACGAGCACCGATATGAGCATGACCGCCAGTCCCAGGTCTACCTGCTCGACGTGGAACCCTTCGATTATGCGGCTGCCGGCCTCATAGATGATCAGCCCTGCGGCCAGGATAATCAGACTGGCCTCCGCCGTGCCGCTGACGTTCTCAATTTTGCCGTGGCCGTAGGGGTGGCCCGCGTCCGCCGGCCGGCTGGCCATGCGCAGGCTGAGGAAAGCGATGAGAGCCGCAGCCAGGTCCAGGCTGCTGTGGATAGCCTCCGAGAGGACGCTGACGCTGCCCGTCATTAATCCCACCGCGACCTTCAGCGCGATCAGCAGCGTGTTGGATAGGATGGAGAGCCCGGCGGCGCTGGTTCTAGTATTGAACAACTTCATCGTAGCGGACCTCGATAGATACGAAAACCCGTGAGACTCGATTCTCAACCGTCCCGACGAAATCGGGACTGCCAAGTCCCACGGGCTCCAAAGCCCGCTGCCTGCAAGCGGCCCGGTGAGGTCAGATGCCTTAGAACTAGGAGTCTAAGCTCTCTTCGCCTCGGCCTGACGCGGCTGCAATCTGCGGAAAAAGCGTCCGAAGTCCCCCTTCTCCCAAGCCACGAGCAACTGGCTGGCGTTGAAAATGGAGCTGTAAGTGCCACTGATAATGCCGATCAGCAAGACAAGAAGGAAGTTCCGAATAGTCACTCCACCAAATAGAAGAAGCGCCGCCAGGGTAATGACAACAGTCAGCGAAGTGTTGACGGAACGGCTCATCGTTTCCAACAAGCTGGCATTGACCGTAGTGTCGAATTCGCGACTTATGCCCTTCTTGAGGTTTTCCCTGGTGCGGTCGAAGACGACAATGGTGTCGTGGACGCTGAAGCCAATAACGGTCAAGAGACCGGTGATGAACATGGCATCTATTTCCACTTCGAAGAGCTTTCCCATGATGGAGAAAGCCCCCAGGACCACGAGCACGTCATGGATAAGGGCGACCACGGCGCAAACCCCGTACCTGAAGGGATTGGGTACCTGGCGAAAGGCCCACCAGAGATACATGAGGATGCCAAAGGAGGCAACGACCACGGCCAGGGCAGAGTTCTGGACTATTTCGGTGGCCACAACAGGCGATACGGAGTAGAAATCCAGCACCGTAAAGGCGCCGAATTTGGCCCGCAGGCCGTCCTCCACCCTCCCTTTGGCGTCAGGGCTCAGGTCTCTCGTGCGGACGAGATAGTTGCCCTCGCCGGTGCGCTGAATCACGGTATCACCGTGACCGAGATCGGCGAATTCGCTGCGCAGATCGGCCTGGGTGACTTGGGCCTCGAAGGCGATCGTCATCGTTGAGCCGCTGGAGAAGTCAATGCCCGCCTTAAGACCAGGCGGTATGGCAAGCGAGATCAAACCGGGCACGATGAATAGAGCGGAGAGCAGGAAAAACCAGTATCTTCTTCCAACCAGATCCAGCATTTACTTCTTCTCCAGTCGTGATTTGAAAAGTACTGTATTCTTGGCCAGTCCAGTGCCCACCACAGCACGCAGTAAGGTCCGGGTGACAAAAATGGCGCTGAACATGCTGACCGCCACGCCAATGAAGAGGGTGAGAGCGAAGCCCATCACCAGGCTGGCCCCGAAGTTGCTCCCGAACCAATACAGGATGGCGCAGGTGATGAAGGTGGAGACGTTGCTGTCACGTATGGAGCTCCAAGCTCGATCGAAGCCCGCCTCGATGGCAGCGCCCAGCGTCTTGCCGGCCCATGACTCCTCTTTCATGCGCTCGAAAATCAGGATATTGGCGTCCACTGCCATGCCCACCGACAGTATGAAGGCGGCGATGCCCCCCAGCGTCAACGTGACCGGAATCAGTTTGAAGATGGCCAGCACGATTATCGCGTAAATAAGGAGAGCAAAGGTGGCCAACACGCCGGGCCCCCGGTAGTAAAGGATCATGAATAGCCCTACCAAGGCCAGGCCAATCTCTCCGGCGAGGATGCTCTTCTTGATAGAGTCCGCGCCCAGGGTGGCATCCACATCCTCCTGCTGGACCACGTGGATGGGCACCGGTAGGGCGCCAGCGTTCAACTGAATGGCGAGGGGCCGGGCCTCTTCGATACTCAGGCCGGTGATGCGCCCTCGCTCGCGGATCACGCTTTGCACGGTTGGGGCGGATATAACCTGGTCGTCCAGGAAGATGCCGAGAGGTTTCTGCACCAAGCGCCCGGTGATCTGTTCGAAGAGCTTCGCTCCTTCCGAGTCGAACTCGAAGGCTACCTCTGGCTTGGAGGTCTGAGGATCGATCACCACCTGTGCATTGGGTTTGAAGAACAGCCCGGTGAGCTCTTTCTCCTGGCCGTCTGAGCCGATGCCTTTGGCCACTCCCTTCCACTTTATCTTGCCGGCGTCGTAGACCACATTTCCCGTAGCATCCAACTCTGGCTCGCGAAAGTCGAGTTGGGCGGTCGCTCCGATGAGCTTGATGGCCTCTTGAATGTTTCTGACGCCAGGAAGCTGAATGGAGACACGGTTGGTTCCTTGCCTCTGAATTACAGGTTCCGCCACGCCATAAGCGTTAACGCGCCGCTCGATAATATTGACGACGCCCCTCATGGAATTGTCCCTCTCCCTGGCGTCTGTCTTGGAGAGGTCGGCCTCGTAGACCAGGTGAGTACCGCCCTGGAGGTCAAGGCCGAGCCGCATCCCCTGCCTGACGAAGCGCGAGTCGCCCAGGGTGAATTCTATCCAGCCCCTTTCCGGCCAGGGAAGGATCCCCGGGAGATAGTTGCTTGGTTTCTGTGGCCAGGCAACCAACAGTGCCAGGAGCGCAATGAGTATGAGTCCAATCAGGATGCGGCCGTTGTGCCTATACACGAACAGTTCTCCTCACTTCTACGTTGATATAGGTCATGCGGTACGGGAAGACGCCACTTCTGCGGCGGCCACGCCCCGAGCCGAGAGCCTCGCAGCCAGGGCCAGTGCTTCTTCACGAGTGCCTACCTCGCCGGCTGCCTGGGCCTCTCGGACCGCTTCGAGAATCTCTCCGATGAGGGGCCCCGGCGAGAGTCGGAGTCGCTCCATAACAAGATGCCCGTCCAGAAGCTTGGGGGGCGCCACCACTGCCTTCTCCTGGAAGTACTTCGTGAGGACGTAGCTGGCAGCCTGCGCATGGCGCTGCCATTCGGGCAGGGTCAGCGCCGGCCCACGACTTGCCAGATGGTCCGCCAGGTTAAGGAAGATGACGTCGATGCCCGCATCTCCCGTGTCACGGAAAAAACGGTACACCGCGCGGTCCGTGGGCAACTCTTCTCCCCAGGTCCCCGGCCTGAGGTGATTCTCAATGGCGGTAGACGCTGTCTCTACCTCTCTAGCGCTGAAACGGAGCCGTTCCATGATGTCCACTGCCATACGTGCTCCCTCATGGGCGTGTCCCAGAAAGCGAATCCTGCCATTCTGTTCGATCGTCTTACACTTTGGCTTGGCGACGTCATGTAGCAGTCCGACAAGCCTCAACAACCCACCACGCTGTCGTCCGCTAGACATCTCCTGACTGAAGTGACCCTCAAGCGAGGATGTCCGCGGCATGGCCGCCAGAAGTTTGGGCGTCAGATGTGAAGTGTTCTGCGGCGGCCTCCCGCCGATAAGAAACTCGAGGGCGGCCACCGTCTCCAGACTGTGGCGGAAAACGTCCCAATAATGCTCTGTGGGCTGTGCTTCGCCTCGGCCTGCCTCCATCTCGGGGATAATGGTAGTGAGCAAGCCCAATTCATCCAGGCAGGAAAGCCAGCGGAAGGCGTCCGGGGCGGCGATTGTGCGGTAGATCTCGTCCCGGACCCGCTCCGCGGACACAGTGGCCGCCAAGTGCGCGTTGCGCCGGACAAGGATAGCCGTATCTGGTTCGATCTCAAAACCAAGCTCAGCGCCGAGACGGACCGCCCGCAAGAGGCGCAGCGGATCGCTCTGCAGATTGACCTCACTCAACGCTCTGACAGACCTTGACACGAGGTCGCGCTGGCCACCGTAAGGATCAATGATGTTCCTTGAGGCGAAGGTCCCCTTCACCAGGTCTACGGCCATGGCATCGACGGTAAAGTCTCGTCCGGCCAGGTCCTCTTCGATGCCACCTCGCATAGTCGAGATGTCGAGGTGCAACTCTGGCGTTGTTTGCGGCAGCACCACGCGGGCGACTCCGTTCACTTCGTCCATGGGCACGTAGTAGCCGCCGACGAGCGCCGCGACTCCCCTGGCCAGCTCGAGGCCCGGGCCGCCGACGACAATGTCAATATCGCCGCTCTCCCTGCCCAGCAAGCGATCGCGGATCGCCCCGCCCACCACGAAAGCGGGCACGCGGCGCCTGGAGAAAAAATCCCCCACTTGGAGGAGGACACTTGTCTCGGTAGAAGCCTTCGGGGCCCTGCTCCTCCCGGTGGGGGGAGCGTCAGCTCGCCCTGCTTTCGGCTGCCTCAGGCTGGTCTTCGCTTTCGTCGTTTTCCGCCTCTTCGGGCCTTATTTTGTACAGCTTGTCCATGCTTTCCAGGTAGTCCGTGAAAAGGACGCCGCGGAGATGGTCCAGCTCATGCTCCAGCGCCTGAGCGAGGATACCTTCACCCCTGACTCGTATCTCCTTTCCATGGCGGTCGCGGCCTTTGGCCGTGACGGTCTCGGACCTTGTTATGTCTCCGCGATAGCCGGGCAGACTGAGACATCCCTCCTGGACGACTCTCTGGCCCTTCTTCCTGACGATTTGGGGGTTGATGAGCACGAGGACATCGTCTTCCGGAGGTTCGATGACAAGCACCTGCAGTGGTACGCCAACCTGCGGGGCGGCCAGGCCGGTGCCAGAGGCGTCACGCATGGTTTCGACCATGTCAGCGATGAGCTTCTGGACCGAGCCATCGATACGGGTCACCCGCCTCGCTCGTTGCCGCAATATCGGATTGCCGAAAAGCGATATAGGTAAGACAGTCAAGAAGAGCCTCCGCAGAGCCTGCCTCTAAGTGCTACAAACATTGTACCATATATTGCGAGCCGATTGAGGTGAGTCCTGACGAGAGCTCGGGCACGGGCTTGTATTCAGGGAGGTCCATAATCCGGAGGGTATCTCGACATGGCTCCCTGGCTCAAAGGCGTTAAAGAGGATTATATTAGAGGCTGCCAGAACTTGTAAAGGCTCGCAGGAGCGGGATGTTTGGCGGCGCCAGCATCTTGAGGCGACAGGCTGGACGATATGGCGTGACAAGACAGCGCGCACCGCCAAGCGTTGCTCCGGCCTTGACCTCGCCAGAGGGTTGGGGGATGGGGAAACGGTGGGGCTTTCCGTCTAGTCCGAAGCTGCCGCTGCCGCGGGCGTCGGTGTGGGAGCGTTGAAGAGGGCTTCCAACTCGTCTCCTTCGAGGGTCTCTTCCTGGATAAGACGATCGGCGATCTGCTTCAGCTTCTCCCGGTTCTTCGAGAGGATATCCCTGGCGACGCCATAGGCGTGCTCGATGATGGTGCGAATCTCATCGTCTATCAGCTCGGCCATCTTCTCGCTGTAGTTCTTTTGCTCCGCTATCTCGCGCCCCAGGAAAATCAACTCCTCTTTGCGGCCAAAAGTCCTCGGCCCCAAGCGTTCGCTCATGCCGTATTCGGTGACCATCTTGCGGGCGATCTTCGTAGCCTGCTCGATATCGTTTTCACTTCCCGTCGTTATCTCGTCGAAGACCAACTCCTCCGCGAGATGGCCGCCCAGCGCCCAGGCCAACATGTCGTTGAACTGACGCCGGGTCCAGAGGTAGCGGTCCTCCGTGGGCAGCAGCCGGGTGTAGCCGCCCATCATGCCTCGGGCGACGATGGATATCTTGTGCACCGGATCCGCGTGAGGCAACATGCGAGCCACCAGCGCGTGCCCCGCCTCGTGATAGGCAGTGATTTCCTTCTCACGCACGCTGATGATGCGGCTCTTTCTCTCCGGCCCGGCGATGACCCGGTCGATGGCCTCCTCAAGCTCCAGCATGCCGACAAGCTTCTTGTTGCGCCGGGCGGCAAGGATGGCCGCCTCGTTGACCAGGTTGGCGAGGTCGGCCCCGCTGAATCCAGGCGTCTGCTTGGCTAGCGTTTCCAGATTGACCGTCTCGTCGAAAGGCTTGCCCTTCGAGTGCACTTCGAGGATGGACCTTCGACCATTGATGTCCGGCTTATCGAGCACTACCTGGCGATCGAACCGGCCGGGCCGCAGTAGAGCCGGGTCCAGAATGTCCGGGCGGTTAGTGGCGGAAAGGACGATGACATTGGTGTTGGTATCGAACCCATCCATTTCAACCAGTATCTGGTTGAGGGTTTGCTCACGTTCATCATGGCTGCCGCCCAGTCCAGCCCCCCGCTGCCGGCCGACAGCATCGATCTCGTCGACGAAGACAATGCAAGGCGCGTTGCGCTTCGCCTGGTCGAAGAGGTCCCTGACGCGCGAAGCGCCTACGCCCACGAACATCTCGACGAACTCGCTACCGCTGATGGAGAAGAAGGGGACCCCGGCTTCACCGGCCACCGCGCGGCTGAGGAGAGTTTTCCCTGTGCCCGGAGGGCCTACGAGGAGGACGCCGCGGGGAATCCTTGCTCCAAGGGCGGCGAACTTCTCCGGGTACTTCAGGAATTCTACCACCTCCTGGAGTTCCGTCTTGGCTTCGTCTACGCCGGCGACGTCTCCGAAAGTGATGGTAGGTTTGTTGCTGCTGAACATGCGAGCGCGACTCTTGCCGAAGCTCATCGCCTGGCTATTGCTGCCCTGGGCCTGGCGCATCATGAAGAGGAGCACCGCCCCGAAGAAGATGAGGGGGAGGAAGTTTATCAGCAGGCCGACCAAGTTGCCGAAGTGGCTGGCATCTTTGACTGTGACCTTCACGCCACCGTCGCCGGTCTTTATGCTGGCCCTCTGTAAGGTCTCCAGGACGCTGGAGTTGGGCTCCTTGCGCGACTTAAGCTTCTCGTTGTTCTTGGTTATGGCGATCACCGAGTCGCCCTGGATTTCGATCTGGTCCAGTTGCTCCTTCCGCGCCATTTCGACTACGGTGCTTATGGGTACATCTTTGCCGCTCTCCGTAGGCGGGAAAAGCGCGAAGAAGATAGCTACTACGGCGACCAGTATCAGTAAGTATATGAAACCATTCTTAAGCCCTCTCGGGTCCATTACGGCGTTGCCTCCGGGACGTTCGTCGAGGCTGGCATAGCCCCGGTAACTTTTTCTATTATACCAAAAATCTCCAGCTTGGGGTACGTGGGCGGTCGAGCCCGCCGCGAAATCGTCCAGAAATACGTATCTGCAGGACAGGCATAAATGCCCTGAGATTGCCCGGGAACCTGTTTGGGAACCCCCTGGCCGTCGTGCCCCGCCATGCCTGGCTACTGCCTGGCGTTCTCCTGAACGGCGTTCTCTCCAGCGATGCGCCCGAAGGCGATGCATTCGGCCAGATTGCCGCCGGCGATCGGGTAGAGCATGCCATATATGGACCCGCACTCCCCGGCGCCGTAAAGGCCGGGAATAACCTTGCCGAAGGGATTCAGAATCTGGGCCTTACTGTTGCGCCGTGGGCCGCCCTGGGTGTTGGGCCCGCCCGGATAAAGTCTTATCGAGTAGAAGGGAGGCTCGTCCAGGGGGACAAGGTCCAGCGGCTTCCTGCCGAACTCCGGGTCCTTCCCTTTGGCGCAATAGTTGTTCCACTTCTCGACCGTTCTTCTCAGGTTCGTGACGGGCACGCCGATCTTGCCTGCCAATTCTTCAAGGGAGTCAGCGGTGATAATCCAGCCCTTTTCGATTTCCGCTTTGTTGTCCAGGCTCCATTTGTAGAGCTGGTGGGGGCCGGAAGGCCCGCTGGAACGCTGCCCCAGGGACCCCCCCAGCTCCATACGCCGCTGGTCGCATATGTAGTAGCTGGGGACCTTAGGGTATTCGCGTCTGTGTGTATCGTAGTCCGTCAGTTCATAGAAGGCGGCGTGGAGCTTGATGTTCTCGCTGGTGTAGCGACGCCCGTATTTGTCGACGATGATGAAGCCGCATTTCTCTTCCTCGGTGGAGCCAAGAATCTGCCGCCGGCTCCAGCCGCCGCCCCCGAAATCGACCAGGAAGCCGACAGGGAAATCGGGGAACTTGGCCATCAGGCGCGCCGAGCAACAGTTCATATGCCAGAGGTCCGCCCCTACGTCCAGGGCCATCTTGATGCCGTCGCCCGTGTTGGACTGGCCGCCAGCGAAGTACACAGGGTACATTCTGAGGTATTGGAGCTTCATCTCCTCGCTCTCTTCAAAGCCTCCCGTCGTTATGACTACGGCTTTGGAGGCCTTGATATTGACGCGGACGGGACGCCCGCCGCTGATGTCCGTGGCCCGGACGCCGATTACGGCGCCATCGCGGTTGGTGTAGAGGAGGTGGCCTGGCGTCTGCCACAGCACCTCAATCCTCTTCGACTCAGCGAGACCGTACATGAAGTCCATCATGCGCAGGCCGTTGCCCTGATATGACCACAGTCCGATACTGTCGGAGCCGGGAAGCTCCGGATACTCCGCCGCCTTGGCGAAGAATTTGGCGTTGCCGCCCAGGCCGGCGACCCAGTCTTGGTTCTGGGCGGTGTAGCGGGCCCAGACATCTATGATGTCCCGGTCCGTCCAGCTCAGGCCTCGCTTGACGCGGCAAAGGGCGTTCATGTACTTGGCGGCATCGTCCGCGTCCGTGGGGCAAAGATACAGGCCGCCGGAGATGCTGCTGCACGAGCAGATCCCGTCCGCCTTCTGCTTCTCTAACAGGATTACACTGGCGCCCTTGTCCCGGGCAGTGATGGCGGCGGCCGCCCCCGCCAGTCCGAAGCCGATGACCACCACGTCCGCCGATTTGTCCCATTTGATGCCTCTTGGAACTAACATCTCCTCTCCTCCTACACCTTAAGTATCGGCGCGCCTAGCTACATTTTGGCAGCTTTGACAGCATTAGCTGCTGAGCCGGCTAACTTCGGGTCGGTTCGGCGAAGGCTTTCGGCGCATCCATGGTTTCCTCCCCCCGGTTCCCCCTCAGAGCGCTATTCTCGCCGGAGCCGGTAGGCGAAATATATCAGTCGGACTCCTTCGTGTCAAGGGGAAAGGGTATCGTGGCGGGAATCCACAGGAACAGCGAAAAGGCCGACCTGCGTACACGGCTTCGTAATTGCGATGGGCGGTGCATTCCGAAGTCGCAATTGTGGTGAAAGCCTTCTTGACATATGGGGCGATGTGGTGTATAAAAAGCTTAAGTGTATGTTAAGTTCTCGTCCCGTCTTGCCGGGTTTCTGCAAGAGTTGGGTTCAGGAGAAGGATCTGGAGACGAGGGGTCTGAAGGTGCCCCCACTTGTTCGCGTTTTTCCCGCCTCGATTTGTCCACCCCATTGTCACCGCTCGCCGCTTATGGTTCGAAAGCACGGGACGCTTACGCTCTTGGACTGGCGGCGTGTAAATACGAATGTGGCATGATGCACTTGCGGAGGGAGGTGATATAGGGGAGCACAGCAGCCCACAGTACGTGACATCGTATCCTAAGCGGAAAGGAGAGCAATGAAGATAATTCATCTGGCAATTGTAGCTCTTTTAGTCCTTGGCCTGGCCTTGGTCAGTTGCGCTGGCCCTGCGCCGACGCCGACGCCTAAGCCGGTGCCGACGGCGACGACGGCGCCGAAGCCGGCTGAGAAGCCGGCGGCTCCTGCTGCGACGCCAGCAGCCAAGCCGGCTGAGAAGCCAGCAGCGGCGCCCACCAAGCCAGCGACCAAGCCCTAGCTTAAGCTAGAGAGTCAATCGTACACGATGGGGAGCCGCCCCGATGACATTGGGGCGGCTTCTCCGGTTGAGCCGGAGGTAAATTATGAGCACCAAAGATAACCTGGCGGCTGCGTTTGCGGGGGAGAGCCAGGCCAGCCGGAAGTACACTTACTTTGCGGAGAAGGCCGATGCCGATGGACACAAGCAAGTTGCGCGCCTGTTTCGCGCGGCCGCCGAGGCGGAAACGGTCCATGCCCGCAACCATTTGAACGTTCTGGGGGGGATCAAGTCCACCAAGGACAACGTCCTGGCGGCCATAAGTGGCGAGCACTATGAGTTCACCAAGATGTATCCCGAATTTATCAAGCAGGCCGAGGCAGAGGGCGATGCGAGGGCCCTGGATTCTTTCGGGCTGGCCAACAAAGTTGAGATGATTCACCACAGCCTGTATGAAGCTGCCTTGCGGATGTTGGAAAAGGGCCAGGAGGCCGCCTCGACGGCGTTTTACGTGTGCCAGCATTGCGGCAACACCGTAGAGGGCGAGGCGCCGGACGTCTGCCCGGTTTGTGGCTATCCCAAGAACCAGTTCAAGCGCATAGATTAGGTTAGAGGTTCTAGGTTGTAGGTTAGAGGGTGGGGGGCGGGGCCCCACAACCTATTCCCTAAAAACCTTGAACCTGGCCGTGGGCCCCAAACCTATTCCGCTTGACCTCAAATCTGGTATCGGGCCCTATGACTTATCCCCTCTAACCTAAAACCTAACTACGGCGTCTCCTGGGGCTGAGGCTCCGGGTCCTTGAACCCATTGCGGAGGTGCGTTCCGTCGCAGAAGGGCGGCTTCCTGGTGGCGCCGCAACGGCAGAGGGCGCAGACCTTTCCCGTTTCTATCATCTCGCCCTCGGCGGTCAACAGATGGATGTGGCCGCAGACTTTGTAGGGGCCGTCCTTCAGCACGGTTATGGTGGCTGCGCCCTGTTTGGACTCCTCGGGGAGGTCGTAGGACAGCGCTCCCGTGGGGCACGTGTCTATGACGCGTTTGATTTCGTCGGCGTCCGCGGCGTTGATGTTGATCCAGGGGCGCTTATTCACGTCGAAGACCTGGGGCAGCCCGCGAGTGCAATAGCCCACGTGGATGCACTTGGCGTTGTCCCAGACCACCCGTATCGTCTCGTTTTCATAGACGCGCTTCATTGAGGGTTCCTTTCCGCTGCCTCGATTGCCCCGAGGCTTACGATTGGTACGTCTTCATTATAGCATCAAGGCAGCCCCTCGAAGGCAGCACAATAGTGGCCCGCCCGGGGGCCGTCGCCTCGTGGCGCTGGTTTTCCGCCCACAGCTCGCAGTCGACCAGATGCTGTTCGCCTTCGATGTACTTCCTGATGATGTTGCCTCGGCACCATGTTGTATCGCCAATGAAGTTGAAACGGCGGATCTCCACGTAGAACTTCTTCAGGAAGCCGTCGTCGCCCATCCAGTTAGTGGCCGTCTGGGCCACCCAGCAGGAGCGCTGCGCGCCGTAGTCGTAAGCGCCAGGGAGTCCGATCTGGGAGGCCACTCCTTCTTGCATATGGACCAGCTCCACTACGTCCGCCTGGCCGGACGCGGCGTCGGCGAGGGTGGTGGAAGGATGGCGCTTCCGGTAATCTGAGGCGATGCGGTGGGCGCGGATGAAGGGCGACCCGCAACCCATGAGCCAGGCGATCATGTCCCTGACGGTAAGCGGCCCCTTGACAACGTGCCTCATGATGTCGCCCTCGTTGACGTCCTCCCAGTAGCGGGGCAGCGCGCCGCGAATCTCCTCGCTCTCGAGATCCCGCTCGATGGCCTCCAGCTCTTTCCCGGTGTAGGCCGCCTTGCGGATGGAGGCGTACTTGGCGGTGTCTCTGGTGGATGCCCTCTCGGCGCGGACCGTCCAGGCGCGGCGGTTGGCGATAAGCTCGTTGTTCTGGTTGAAGTACTTGACGAGGATATACTGGATCCAAATGCGGTTGGCCATCTGGCTCTGGCCTTTCTCCACCAGGTCCAGGGGCGTGATGGTGTAGCTGGTGTCATCGTTGAGGCGGATATCGCGGAGGACATCGAAATCGTTGCCCGCGTGCCAGGCGTGGATGCCGGGCAGACTGTGGACGATGGGCCAGTAGACGCTGAGGAGGAAGGTGGGCGGCGCCACCATGCAGCCGTACCGTGTCCCCTTGCCGTACTCCTCGTCATTGTAGAGCGGGTTGATATCCCCGATGCCCTGAGCGAACTTGCGGATGTTGTCCCGGGTGGCCTGAGTATTGAAGAAAGGCTCTCCGGGCCGGAACTCCTGGCCGTACCGGGCACGGGCCTGGGCGATCATCTCCGGGGTGACGACGGCGTGCTCTTGGGTCATACCCACCTCTCCCTTTGGTCCCTCCCCGACACGGGGAGGGAGAGTACGCGTAAGAATGGTTGGTTCCCCTTCCCGTTTCGGGAAGGGGTCAGGGGTTAGGTTCTCTCAAACCTGTCCCTCTGATCCCTTACTTCGGCAGGCTCAGGACAGGCTCTGAAAGGGAGGGACGTTCAGTTTGGTGGCGGAAGAACGGCGTTCAAGTACGAAAGGGGCTCGGTTTACTGTCGTCCTGAGCGGGCACCACAAACGACGTCGGAGCTGGGAACGGCTTTCCTCCCGCGAAGGACCCGACGAATGGCCGCAACCATTCGCAGCGCGCGTCTTTCCGCTGGCTGATACCTGAAGGCTGTTGGCTGACGGCTGTAGGGGCACGATGCATCGTGCCCCTACCGGAATGGCGGCGTGAGTCTCGTTATCAACTCCTGCTCACCAGGGAATTTGCGGAGCAGCTCTTCCCTTTGTCCTGCCTCGTAGTTATCGAAATTGAATGGCGGCGCCACCGTCGTCCCCATCAGAGCGAAGCGCCCGCCCTCCTTCAGGAAGCACCCCTGCCAGAAGTTCCTTGGCACTATGACCTGTACCCGTTGGTCCTTGTCGATCTCTGGCCCGAGAGTCACCAGGTCGGCCATGCCGTCCCCCTCACAAAGCATGAGCATGGCGACGGGGTCGCCGAGATAGAAATGGAAGATCTCATCCTGTTGGGGCAGCCGGTGGAGGGCCGAACAGGTTTCCGGCGTCAGCAGGTAGTAGATAGCCGTGCTGTGCCGCGACCGGTACGTCTCCCGGTAGTACCCGCCCTCGAGGGGCAGGGGTTGGAGGTGGAGGAGAGAGATGAGGCGAGAGACAGAGAGCACGCCTCACACCTCCGCCAGCATCACGACGTAGTTTTTGCCGTACGCTTTGGCGCATTTCGGGCAGGTCGTGTAGAAAGAGTAGAGCTTCCTGGGCTGCTTGCCTTTGGCGGCGACGTAGGCGTTCATGGCTTTCATCCACTTGGGAACGTCTTTGTAGGGGCCCTCGAAGACCTTGCTCAGGAAGGCGCCGGATATCCTGGTCATTTCGGCGCCAGGAACCTCCTTGCCCACGGCGATGTAGATGTCGGAGCCCCAGAGGGACTTGTCGTCGGAGAGCATGAGCGGCTCGGGAGGCAGGGCATCCGCCGCCTTGATCCGCTCCATGTCTTTCACCATTACTTTCCCGAAGTTCAGCGGGATGTGGAGGAAGGCCCTCACGTGGTCCTTGAGGAAGAGCTTGTCCTGCCAGGCTATCTCCTTCTCATCCCAGGGCTCCGGATTGAACCGGGGGCAGCAGCCCGTCTCCGCCTGCTCGTAGAGGGTGTCCATGATGGATGCCTCCTTTCATGGCGAACGGCGCCATCCTCAGACTCCCATTATACGCCATGCGCTGATGTTCCGTCTCCGAGAAACGCTCCCATATTAGCATGGATTTACAGGATGCGCAGGATAGTGTTTGCGCAATTTCAATCCTGTTTATCCTGTGCATCCATGTTCTTGAGATTCACTGCAATGGCTTCTAGCCCTTTATCACCCCTATCGGCCTCGTCCTCGCGATGATGCGGGAGATGCCGGCGTTGTGGCAGACGCCCACTACCTGGGTGACGTCTTTGTAGGCCTCGGAGGCCTCCTCGGCCAGGCCGGACATGCTGCCCGCGCGCACGGTGATGCCGCGGCTTTGCAGCTCCTTGAGGATGTCTGTGCCTCGGAGGTGCTTCTTGGCGGCGGCGCGGCTCTGCATACGGCCGGCCCCGTGGCACGTGGAGCCCCAGGTCTCCTTCATGGCCTGCTCGGTGCCCACCAGGACGTAGGACACCCGGCCCATATCCCCCGGGATCAGCACCGGTTGGCCGATGGCGGCGTATTTGGCGGGGACATCGGGGTGGCCGGTGGGGAAGGCGCGGGTGGCCCCTTTGCGGTGTACGCAGAGCGTGTCTTTTCTCCCGTCCACCTCGTGGGTTTCTATCTTGGCGATGTTGTGGCACACGTCGTAAATGAGCTCCAGCCCGGCGTCCTCCTCGCACATGCCGGCAGCGCGGCAGAAGGACTCGCGCACCCAGTGCATGATGCACTGGCGGTTGGCCCAGGCGAAGTTGGCGGCGCACCTCATGGCGGCCAGGTAGTCCCGGCCCTCATGCGATTTCACCGGCGCGCAGGCGAGCTGCCGGTCGGGCAGCTCGATATCGTACTTCCTCATCGCCTTGACCATTTCCTTGATGTAGTCGTCCGCCACTTGATGGCCCAGGCCGCGCGATCCGCAGTGGATGAGGACCATCACTTGGTCGACCCTGTCGATGCCCATGACCGAGGCTATCTCCGGCTCGAAGATCTTGTCTACCAGGGCGACTTCGAGGAAGTGGTTGCCGGAGCCCAGCGTGCCCAACTGAGGGGTCCCGCGGTCCTTGGCCTTGGCGCTGACCGCGTCGGGGTCGGCGCCATGCATCTCGCCGCGCTCCTCGGTGGCATCCAGGTCTTCTTTCCTCCCGTAGCCCATTTCCACCGCCCAGCGCGATCCCTTACGCAGCACGTCGTCGATCTCGTTGCCGCGCAGCCGTATCTTACCCTTGGAGCCGACGCCTGAGGGGACGCTGACGTAGAGGGCGTCCACCAGTTCCCGGATCTTTGCCTTGATGTCTTCGTGGACGAGGTTGGTGCGCAGGATGCGGACGCCGCAGTTGATGTCGAAGCCGACGCCCCCCGGGGAGACGACGCCGTCGTCGACGCTCGTGGCGGCCACGCCGCCGATGGGAAAGCCGTAGCCCCAGTGGATATCGGGCATCGCCATCGAGTACTTGACGATGCCGGGCAGGAAGGCGACATTGGCCACCTGCTCCAATGCCTGGTCCTCGACGATGTGCTCCAGCATGTCGGCGCTGGCGTAGACCAGGCCGGGGACGCGCATGCCCTCTTTGTAGGTCTTGGGTATCCGCCAGCGGAAATCGTCGACCTTTTCCAAAGCGTATTTCTTTGTCATGTTGTTCACCTCCTTGGGGTAGGGGCGCGGTGCACCGCAATGTTGTCTTATTAAAATTGAATCGCGCCTGACTGGATGTTTCCTCTCCCCTCCGCGGGAGAGGACTAAGGTGAGGGGGCTCTCCGGTTTCACCCTCACCCTACCCTCTCCCATCGAG
>JACPQD010000092.1 GCA_016190665.1 Chloroflexota bacterium | reverse complement strand
GGTTATAGGGGATAGGGGATAGGGGTTAGGGGAGAGGGAGGCTCCACAACCTGCAGCCCAGGGGATATGGGTAGGGGGTCCTCTAACCTCTAACCTCTAACCTCTAACCTGCGTAAAGGAGGATGTTTTGGCAGAAGCGTTGTACGAGGTAGTGTGGCCGCTGGGGAAAGCCGTTTACGAACCGTTGCCGCTGGCTAAAAGGGCGGATGACTTAAGCGGTAGAACCATTTGCGAGCTGTGGGACTGGCTTTTCAAAGGCGATCAGATCTTCTCGGTCCTGAGGAAGCTGCTTTCGGAGAGATACCCAGGCGTCAAATTCGTCGACTACAACGTCTTCGGCAACACGCACAGCCGGAAAGAGAGGGAACTGATGGCCGCCCTCCCCGGCATGCTGCGCGAGCACGGCTGCGACGCCGTCATCTCCGCGGTCGGCTCTTGAGGGAGCTGTACGCCCGCCGTGGTGCGGGCAAGCGCTGTAGCGGAGAAGACTGGCGTCCGCAGCGTATCCATCGCCGCCTCTGGCTTCGTCCAGCAGGCCCATGCCATCGCCAAGGCCCTGGGCGCTGAGAATCTCGCCGTGGCGGAGTACCCGGGCATGATCATGGTGGACGGCAAGGAAGAGGTGGAGAGGAAAGTCAGAGAGGTTCTTCTGGAGAATGTCATCAGAGGACTGACCACGCCAGTTGCAGACTCGGTGAAACCCAATGAGCCTGGCCCCAGGGACATCGTCTTCAAGGGAACGCTGAGAGAGGTCTACGATTTCTTCAATGCCAATGGCTGGGCCGAGGGACTGCCCATTATGCCGCCTACACTCGATGAGGTGGAGAGGTTCCTGGCCTTCACGGATCGCTCCCCGGACGAGGTCATCGGCGTGCTCCTGCCCGAGAACCGGCAGGCGACCGTCTGGAATGTGGCTGTCAATGGCGTCATGGCCGGGTGCCGGCCGGAGTACATGCCCGTGCTGCTGGCAGTCGTCGACGCCATATCCGACCCGCTTTTCCGCATCGAGGATGGCGGCAGCACGCCCGGCTGGGAGCCCCTCATCATCGTCAACGGCCCGATCATCAAGGACCTGGACTTCAACTACGGCTCCGGCGTGCTGCGGGTGGGCCGGCAGGCGAACACCAGCATCGGCCGTTTCCTGCGGCTCTATATGCGCAATGTCGCCGGGCTGCGCATACCGCCGGGAGGGACGGACAAGGCCAGCATTGGCGCCACCTTCAACGTGGTCCTGGCGGAGAACGAGGACATCGTGGCAGAGCTGGGCTGGAAGCCCTTGGGCGTGGAACGAGGTTTTGCCCCAGGCGACAGCGTGGTCACGGTGCAGAGCTGCGTCAGCATCTCGCCCGCCATCTACAGCGGCGGCGACGCAGCGAAACAGCATTTGCAGACCATCTCCGAGTTCATCGGGCGCCGTTCCATGGCCTACAAGACGCCTACGTCGGTCCACTACGGGCAGAGCTTCCCGCTCTTCGTCCTCAGCCCCGCCGTGGCGCGCGTCCTGGCCCGAGATGGCTTCGACAAGGACGACATCAAGCGCTACCTGTACGAGAACACGCGCGACAAAGCGGGCGTTCTCGAAAGGCTGGCCTGGGGCGCCGGTCCCACCAGCTTCACCTTCTGCAAGTGCTACGAGGAGGGGCTGGTCTCCAAGGACTTCTGCGAATCGGACGATCCGGAGAGAATGGTGCCCGTCTTCCTCAAGCCCGAATGGATCAGCATAGTCGTCAGCGGCGACCCCGGCCGGAACCAGAACAAGGGGTACGCCCAGAACCAGAAGCAGGGTGTTCCGGTCAGCCGGAAAGTGCAGTTGCCCGCCAATTGGCCTCGACGGACGTAGGGGCGGACGTCTCTGTCCGCCCTGGGGTTGGGAAACCCGGTAGGACAGCCTTTCCAGACTGTCCGGGCGGACAGGCAGGAATGCCTGTCCTACCGCCCAAGGGGCTGGGTCTGGCACAGGCGGCGGCCACGGAGGGCCGCCCCTACAATTTCTCCCGTTCCCGATGCTATAATCAACTCAAACCCCATCTCGAAGGAGTCATCATGTTCATTGCCGTTATCGGGGGCGAGCGCTGCGATGCGAACGCTTGCCGGCTGGCGGAGGCCGTGGGCCGGGAGCTGGCCAAACGCGGCGCGACGCTCGTCTGCGGGGGAGGCGGTGGGGTGATGGAGGCTGCCTGCCGCGGCGCTCGCTCTGCAGGTGGCGTCACTATCGGCATCCTGCCCGGCAACAAACGCGCGGCGGCCAACGAATACGTGACCATCCCCATCGTCACCGGCCTCGGCTTCGCGCGGAACTCCATCGTGGTGAAGTCGGCGCAGGCTATCATCGCCGTGGACGGCGCCTATGGCACCCTGTCCGAGATCGCTTATGCCCTGATCAGCGGCATCCCCATCGTCGGGCTGGGCACCTGGGAGGTGTCCATCGACGGGAAGAAGGACGACTGCATCATCCGGGTAGACGACCCGGTGGACGCGGTGGAAACGGCCTTGGCGCTGGCCGCCGGGGAGACTCAAACCTGTGGCAACGGAGGCAGCACACAATGATTATCGAGCGCGTGAAGGCGCGGGAAATCCTTGACTCCCGGGGCAATCCCACGGTGGAGGTGGATGTCGTCCTTAAGGATGGCGCAACGGGCCGGGCTGCCGTGCCGTCCGGCGCCAGCACCGGCGCCCACGAGGCCGTGGAGCTCCGCGATGGCGATAAGAAGCGGTACGGTGGCAAGGGCGTCCTCAAGGCGGTGGGCAACGTCAACAACGAGATCGGTCCGGCCCTTGTCGGGATGTCCGCCGCAGACCAGGCGGCCATCGACCGGAAAATGATCGACATGGACGGCACTCCGAACAAGGGTCGACTGGGCGCCAACGCCATATTGGGCGTGTCGCTGGCCGTGGCCCATGCGGCCGCCAGTTCAAAGAAAGTTCCCTTGCACCGCCACCTGGGTGGTGACGGGGCCATCACGTTGCCCGTGCCCATGATGAACATCCTCAATGGCGGCAAGCACGCCGAAAACTCGACGGACTTCCAGGAGTTCATGGTCATGCCCGTGGGGGCGAGTTGCTTCGCCCACGCCCTTCAGATGGGCGCCGAGGTATATCACGCCCTGAGCAGGGTGCTCAAAGACAAGGGGCTGAATACTAACGTCGGCGACGAGGGCGGCTTCGCGCCCTCGCTGCCCTCCAATAAGGACGCCATTGAACTAATCCTGGCCGCCATCGAGAAGGCGGGCTACCGGCCGGGCGTGGACTGCTGGATCGCCTTGGACCCGGCGGCCACCGAAATCTACCAGGATGGCTGGTACGTTCTGGCTCGCGAGGGCGTCACCATGACGCCGGTGGAGATGACCGACTACATTGGGCGCTGGGTCTACGCCTATCCGATAATCAGCGTCGAGGACGGCATGGCCGAGGACGACTGGGAGGGCTTTCGCCTGCTCACCGACAAGATCGGCAGCAAGGCGCAGGTGGTCGGCGACGACCTTTATGTCACCAACACGCAGCGTATTTCGCGCGGCATAAAGGAAGGCGCCACCAACTCCGTGCTCATCAAGTTGAACCAGATCGGCACCCTCACCGAGACCCTGGCGGCCATCAAGATGGCGAAGAACGCGGGCTGGACGGCCGTCGTCAGCCACCGCTCCGGAGAGACGGAGGACACCACCATCGCCGACCTGGTGGTGGCGGTGAACGCGGGCCAGATCAAGACGGGCGCGCCCTGCCGCTCCGAGCGGGTAGCCAAGTACAATCGCCTCCTGCGCATCGAGGAAGAGCTGGGGACCAGGGCGAGGTACGCCGGGCTGGAGGCGTTTCCCCATTTGAAGAGGTAAGGTTTGGAGCGCGAAGCGCGGAGCGGGAAGCAGGAATGGAGGGCGCCTCGGCACAGGCGGTCGGTACTGGGAAAGGCAGGGAAGGGATGGAAAGAGAGTTCACCGTTGTCATACAAAAGGATGAGGGCGGCTATTACGTGGCCACGGTGCCCGAACTCAGAGGATGCCACACTCAGGCCAGGTCCCTTGATGAACTCACGGAACGCGTCAAGGAAGTGATTCTCCTGTGCCTTGAGGTCGAGGGACAGGAGGTTTCCGAGACCGGCCTGAAATTCATCGGGGTGCAAAGGGTGGCGGTTTGAGCAGCCTCGATTCTTGGCATTGATTTCTGCCGTGGATGTCGTATGAACAGACAGCAATTCAAAGACGTTGCCAGGTTGCGGGTTGTTGAAGCCCGGGTACTCCTCGACGCTGGTCAATGGGCGGGCGCCTACTACTTGATAGGATACGCGGTTGAATGTGGGCTGAAGGCGTGCGTGGCCAAGCAGGTGAAACAGTATGACTTCCCTGACAGGAAAGTCGCCGCCGAGGCGTTTACACATGATCTTGAGAAACTGATGAGAGTGGCGGGGTCAGCGCCAGAATTCGATGGAGACCGGAAGGCCAATCAGGCGCTTGACCTGAGTTGGGGAATCGTTAAGGACTGGTCTGAGGCCGTAAGGTATGAAGTCGGGATAACTGCTGCCCAAGCATGGGGCCTGTATTCAGCTTGTACAGGAAAGGACGGCATTTTGCCGTGGGTGAAGAGGAAATGGTGACGGAAACGTTGACAAAGGAAATGATCGAGGCAGGGGCTGCGCTCATAAAGAAACTGGATGAGCAAGGGGTTCGGCCAGACGCCGCATTCTGGCTCTATTTCCCCGACAAAGAGCAATGGAAACTCCTCCTTGCTGACGTAAGACTCGGCGCCGAAGGCCCAAGACAGATATACAGGAAGATTCAGGAAATACTGTCTGCGTTCAGTCAAGAATTCGGCGAACTGTCGTTGGACAACATAACTCTGGCGAAGCCAGACGCGCCTGTTGTTGCGCTCTTGCGTACCGCAATCCGAACTGGCTCAGGAATAAGCGGGATTAGATTCACTAACAACGTTGTCGATGGCACACTTATCGAGGACGCGTACATCTATCGCCTGCCGGAAGCACCTCACAAGGGACTCGCACTGAGTACTAAGCCGAGAACCTAACTCTTGTTACCGGCGCGGGACGACCTCGAACGTATCTGGTAAGAGCACAGTACGGTTCGTGAAGCGGAGCGTAACACACCAGAAGTGAGGGCACAGTGGCTTTCACTAAGACCGAGATGGAGGACGAATTACGGCCTGAGTATGATTTGACCAAGCTCCTCAAGGATGGAGTGCGCGGCAAATACGCGAACCGCTACCGCGCTGGGAGCAACGTGGTGGTGTTGGCGCCTGACGTGGCCCGGGGCCAGCTCAAGAAGGGACATGTCATGAATAAAGTTGATCCATCGCTTTCCTAGCTTTCCCCTGCTCAAAAGCTGGACCTGATGGAGACCCTCTGGGCCGAGCTGACCAGAGGTGAAAAAGCGCTTAAGTCGCCGGATTGGCACGAAACCGTCCTTAAGGATCGAGAGGAAGCATTCGCGGCTGGCAAAGCCACGGTGTCGGACTGGGAGCAGGCAAAGAGAAGAATTCGGAAGAGGCTTTCGTCCACGCTCCGGCGCCGACAAGGGTTCTTTCAATCTCAAGGCGGAAACTATTTGTCCGCGTTCGCGGTTGACCTTCTGGTCAAATGGTGACATGCAGTTGAATTTCGGGTGGGTTAACGGGAGCGATATCGCTGAAAGGGCCAGAGACCGGTTTGCTGAGCTGATGCGGGAAAAGGCGGTCCTGAACGTGCCGGCCGACATCATGAAGGCCTACCCCACTTACCGTATCGCCGCCTGGCGTGAGCGGGGGGCCGACGTTGTGGGGGTGCTCAAGCAGCTTGTTGCTGACTTTGGCACAGAAGAAGGCTAGCAAGGGTGCGGTGGGTTTCACCCACGTTACAAAACTACAAGACGCCTTCTAACGCCAAGCCGTGCTACAATAGAAGCGTATTACGAAATGCTTATCGATGGGAGGGCATATGGAGACGGTAACGGTATCGCCCAAGTTTCAGGTCGTCATCCCTCGCGCCATCAGAGAACGCTTGAGCCTTCGTCCTGGGCAAAAGGTCCAGGTCATCAGGTACGAGAACCGAATCGAGCTGATTCCACTCACACCGGTCGGAGAGATGCGCGGCTTTCTGAAAGGGATTGATACCTCCGTTGAGCGCGAGCCCGACCGCGTATGAACGTCGTCGATTCGTCAGGGTGGCTGGAGTACTTCGCCGATGGGCCCAATGCCGCCTTCTTCGCGCCGGCAGTCCGCAACGTCGGCGAGTTGATTGTTCCTTCGATCAGTCTGTATGAAGTCTTCAAACGCGTCCTGCAACAACGTAGCGAAGATGACGCTATGAAAGCCGTCGCGGTGATGATTCAGGGGCAGGTGATAGACCTGGATATTTCGCTTGCTCTCGGGGCCGCAAGGAACTCAGCTGACCTCGGACTACCGATGGCTGATAGCGTTATTCTGACCACCGCCCGTGCCTATGGTGCAGCACTCTGGACCGAAGATGAGCACTTCGCCGGTATCGAGGGTGTGAAGTTTGTCGCGAGAGGGTAAAAGGCCTCGCGGCGTTGGGAGTCTGGCGAAATCAGAAGCGTGATCAACACGGCGTGCCCTCGGCAGCCGTCCAGCAGGTTTCATCCACACCCTAAGACTGAATCTCCTCTGCTATACTTGATGCATGGAGTTCGAATGGGACCCGAGGAAGGCGGCCCTCAATCTACGGCGGCGTGGCGTGTCCCTCCGCGAAGCGGCGACGGTCTTCGGCGATCCTCTATCCGTCACCGCGCCTGACCCTGATCACCCCCTGGAAGAGAATCGCTATGTCGTTATCGGCCAGTCATATCGTCGTCGGCTGCCAATTGTGTCACACACAGAGCGAGGTGACCGTATCCGCCTTATCAGCGCCCGCGAGTTGACGCGGTGGGAAAGAGAAGCTTATGAAGAAGACAGCATCTGAGATGGACGACGAGTTGCGGCCGGAGTATGACTTGCGCAAGTTGCTCAAGGGCGGCGTGCGCGGCAAGTACATCGAGCGGTACCGGGCTGGCACCAATGTCGTGCTGTTGGCCCCTGATGTGGCCCATGCCTTTCCCACTGAGGAAGCAGTAAAATGAAGCATTGCGCCTGGTCGTGCGCATGGCGCAGATTCCTGTGGGTGGCCAGCGCTCACCAGTGAAAGACCTGGAGGCCCCAGATGAAGAATGAATTCACGGCTATCATCGAGCGGGACGGGAAGTGGTTTATTGCCTACTCCCCGGAAATCCCGGGAGCGAACGGTCAGGGGCTTACGAAGGAAGAAGCCCTTAAGAGCCTGGCCGACGCCATAAACCTGGTCCTGGAGGATCGCAGGGAAGAGGCCCTTCGGGGGATTCCTCCGGAGGCGATTCGCGAGACCGTCACAGTCGGATGAAACGCGCCGAAGAAAGGAAACTGCATGAGAAGGGTTGACTTGCCTCTCTCGGAGCTTTCACTTGCGCAGAAGTTGGACCTTATGGAGACGCTCTGGGCGGACCTCGCCCGGAACGAGCAAGCTTTCGAGTCCCCGGCCAGGCATGAAGCGGTTCTTAGGGACCGGGAGGAAGCCTTCGCGGCCGGCAAGGTCAAGGCATCGGGCTGGGAACAAGCAAAGAAAAGAATCAGGAAGAGGCTTTCGTCCGCGTCTCACCGTCGAAAGCCGTGCTAAAATAGAAGCGGTGCTGAAACGTGTGGTCAACGGTTTCTCAGTGCGCAACCCTGTGATTGAACTCGCGCGGCAATCTCTTTGCGGTTCGTATGATGTGGAGGCCCCAAATGAGGAATGAATTCACCGCCATTATCGAGAGGGATGGGAAGTGGTTTATCGCCTTTTGCCCGGAAATCCCCGAAGCTAACGGTCAGGGCCTTACGAAGGAAGAAGCCCTGAAGAGCCTGGCCGACGCCATAGACCTGGTTCTGGAGTACCGCAGAGAAGAGGCTCTTCGCGCGATGCCCTCAGGGGCAATACGTGACACCGTTACCGTCGGGTGAAACGCACCACTCTTCTCCGCCGCCTTCGCAAGTACGGGTGCGTGCTCGAACGAGAAGGCAGGTCGCACTCGCTTTGGATTAACCCGCATACTGGCCGGATCGAGCCCATCCCGCGCCATTCTGAGATTCCCGACAGATTGGCCAGAAAGATATGTCGGGGATTGTCGGTTCCTGAGCCACCTTCTGGAAGACCATGACCACCGTCGGCATCACCACCACTGTCCCCATAGAGGTGCTCCTGGCCGCCGGCTGTCAGCCGGTGGACCTGAATAACCTCTTCATCTCCAGCCCGGAGAAGGAGAGGATGGTCACCCTGGCGGAGCGGGCGGGCTTCCCGCAGAACATCTGCGCCTGGATCAAGGGCATCTACGGCACGTGCATGGAGCGGGACATCGACACCGTCCTCTGCGTCACCAGCGGCGACTGCTCCAACACCCTCATGCTCATGGATGTGCTCAAGCTAAAGGGCGTGCGCATCATCCCCTTCGCCTACCCCGACCGCCGCGATCCGATAAGAATGCACTCCGCTCTGCAGGAGTTGGCCGCTTCCCTGGGAACCAGCCTCGAGGCGGCGGAGGAGGTGCGCCAAGAGTTGGCGCCTGCGAGGATACTGGCCCATCTTCTGGATGAACGCACCTGGCGCGACGGAAAGGTGAGCGGTTGGGAGAACCACCTGTGGCTGGTCTCCACCTCGGATTTTAATAGCGATCGCGCCGCCTTTGAGAGGGAGCTGGCGGCCAAGGTCTCCGAGGTCGACAACCGTCCGCGCCCGGACGATATGCTCCGGCTCGCCCACCTGGGCGTCCCCTCCATCTTCGCCGAGAGCCTCTACCGCACCCTGGAAGCGCTCGGCGCCCGCGTCGTCTTCAACGAGATCCAGCGTCAGTTCTCCATGCCCGGCCCCAGCTCATCGCTGGCGGAGCAATATACCAACTACACTTATCCCTACTCCGTCTTCGACCGCCTGGCAGACATTACGCCCCAACTGGCTTTGCGGCAAATCGATGGCGTCATCCACTACGTTCAGGCCTTCTGCCATCGGGGCATTGGGGATATCATCATGAGGGACGCCATCAAGCTCCCCATCCTCACCTTGGAGGGCAACGCGGATTTCCTGCTGACTGAGCATCAACGCACGAGAATCGAGGCCTTTCTGGACATCGTCCGCCGCCAGAAGGCTCGGCAAGGAGCCGTCAGCGATCAGCGGTCGGCTTTCAGACCGCCGAATGCCGAAAGGTGATGGCTGTACCTCGTCTCTTCGGTCAGGACCGCTACCCACGTCCCTCCTGGCGGGATTCCACCCGTTGTCCTGTTTGTTGCAGGCATGGCCGGTGCGAGATATAATTTACCGTTAAGCGTGTGTATTTCGACTGCTGACCGCCGATTGCTGACCGAAGGGGTATTTCAATGAAAGTCATCATCATGGGATGTGGCAGGGTCGGCGCCCGCCTGGCCACCCTGCTCGATGAAGAAGGGCATCAGGTCACGGTTATGGATATGAATAACGATAGCTTCCGCAAGCTGCCGCCCACCTTCGGCGGCGTCACTCTGATGGGCAATGGCATCGACCAGGATGCCTTGAAACGGGCGGGCATCGAGGAGGCCGATGCCTTCGTCTCGGCGACCCAGGGAGATAACAGGAATGTCATGGCGGCGCAGATAGCGAAACACATCTTCAGAGTACCCAAGGTCGTGTGCCGCATCTATGACCCCATCAGAGAGGAAATGTACCGGGATTTGGGCCTCAGCACTATCAGCCCCACGGTGGTCGGCGCTCAACTCTTGAAGGAAAAACTGGGGACGTAACAGTATGTACATCATCGTTGTCGGCGGGGGCAAGGTCGGTTTCTACCTGAGCAGACAGCTTCTAGCGGAAGGTCACGAGATCCTGGTTATCGAAAAGGATGCCCGCAAGTGCGAGGGTATGTGCGAGGAACTGGGTAATGTGGTGATGTATGGCGACGGCTGCGAGGCGCAGACCCTGGACGATGCCGGCACAGCTCGAGCTGATATGCTCATAGCAGTCACTGGTGACGACGAGGACAACCTCGTTGCCTGTCAGGTGGCGAAGCACAAGTTCAACGTCCCCCGCACCCTTGCCCGGATAAACAACCCTAAGAACGAGGGCATTTTCAAGAAGCTGGGTATCGATTTCACCGTCAATAGCACCGACCTGATCCTGGAACATATTGAGGCGGAGGTACCCTCTCACCCCTTGGTTCACCTGCTAACCTTACCCTTGGGCAATCTGGAGATCGTTCAGGTGAAGATACCCAAGGACGGACAAGTCGTCGGCAAGCTGCTCAAAGATATCGTGTTGCCCCCAGATAGCATCCTCTCCCTGGTGATCAGCAAGGATAAGGGCCCTCAGGTTCCGGGCGCCGACACCATGCTCTCGCCAGGCGACGAAGTTGTGGCGGTAACGAAGGTGGAGAATGAAGAAGCCCTGCGCAACACCCTCATAAGCGTCAGGGGTTAGTGGGCATGAAGCTGGAAGCGATCGGCCATCGGCCTTCAGCGGATTAGGCCCGACCGCATAGGGACATCGTGTCCGCGCATCTGCATGTCAATCCGGGCTCGCGGTTAGGCCCGGCGGGAAAGGAAATCGTGGCACGAGAGGAAAGAAAGCGCATCGCCCACCTGGGACCTCCTGGTACCTTCACCGAGGAGGCGGCCATCCTCTATGATGCGATTGCCCAGTTGCTGCCTTTTCCCAGCGTCGCGGCGGTGGCTTCGGCCGTGGACACCGGAATGGCAGACGAAGGCATCGTCGCCATAGAGAACAGCATCGAGGGCTCAGTGACGGATACCCTCGATCTGCTCATCCACGAGTCAAACCTCATGATCCGCCGCGAGGTGATGCTCCCCATTTCTCATTGCCTGTTGACCAAACCCGGCGTCAAGGCCGCGCAAGTCAAAGCGATATTCTCTCATCCGTCGGCGCTGGGGCAATGCCGACGCTTCATCGAACGCTGCTTCCCCAAGGCTCAAGTCATCGCTTCATTGAGCACCACAGCCGCAGTGGAGGAGATGCTGGCCGGCCAGGCGCCTGCGGCAGCCATCGCCACCCAGCGCGCTGCGGCTATCTACGGCGCGGAAATCCTGGCCAAGGGCATCCAGGACCAGTCGGCCAACGTCACTCGTTTCGTGGTTCTGGCCCGGACCGACCATCCACCCACCGGCTTCGATAAGACCTCCCTCAGCTTCTACATCGAAGAGGACAGGCCGGGGAGCCTCTGCGAAGTCCTTCAGGAGTTCTCCCAGCGCGGCATCAACCTGGCCAAGATCGAGTCGCGACCCTCAAAAGACACCCCCTGGCGCTACTTCTTCCTTGTGGACCTCGAGGGACACAGACAGGACCCTATCGTCGCCGAGGCGCTCGCCCGCGTCCAGGAGAAGACGGCCCTCTGCAAGGTGTTCGGCTCCTATCCGAGGCATGTGGAGGACTCGTAGGGGCACGGTGCACCGCGCCCCTACTGACCGCCGCCGTCGATTACCCCACCCCCCAGGACCTCCTCCCCCAGATAGAAGACCACGGCCTGCCCCGGAGTTATGGCCCACTGCCGCTCGGCGAACTGGACTTCAGCCCTGCCATCCGTCACTGACAGCGTCGCTTCCGCCTCCGGGGACCTATAGCGGATCTTCGCGGTGATAGCCAGGGGGGTCCCCGGCGGCTGCCTCGAGACAAAAGAGAGCTCCCCTGCGATGAGAGTCTTTTTCATGCAGTCTTCCCGGCTTCCCACCACTAACACGTTCCGCGAAGCGTCGATATCGAGGACATAGAGCGCCGCTCTGGCGGGTATGCCCAGGCCACGACGCTGCCCGACGGTATAGAGGGCAACACCTTCATGAGTCCCTACCACTCTGCCGCTGGTATCGAGGATTTCTCCGGGGAAAAGATGCATCCTTTCGGACAGGAATTCGCGGTAGCTGCCTTCGGGGATGAAGCAAATCTCCTGGCTATCCGCCTTCTCCGCGACGGGTAGACCGAAGGCGGCGGCCTTGCGCCGCGTCTCTTCCTTCCGCAGATGGCCCACGGGCAGCAGCAGACGGCTCAGCTCGGCCTGGCTCAAGGTATAGAGAGCGTAGGACTGGTCCTTCCGCGGGTCTATCGCCTTGAGCAGGTGGAAGACCCCTTGACGCTCCTCCACGCAGGCATAATGACCAGTGGCCAGGTATTCCGCGCCCAGGGCCAAGGCCTTCTGCATCAGGAAGTTAAACTTCAGGTGCTGGTTGCAGGCGATGCAGGGGTTGGGCGTCCTTCCCCGCCCGTATTCACGACAAAAGGGGCCCACGACGTGGGACTGGAACTCGGCCTCGAAGTTGAGGACGTAGTAGGGTATTTCGAGCACCTGGCAGACGCGCCGCGCCTCGTCGATAGCCTCCACGGAACAGCAGCCCTGATGCCCCCGAGGAAGGTCAGGCTGCTCCAGAGGCCAGAGGCGCATGGTGACGCCGATGACGTCGTAGCCCCCCTCCTTGACGAGGGCGGCCGCCACCGAGGAGTCCACACCGCCGCTCATGGCGACGACAACACGGGTTCGAGACATCGCGCTCACTCAACTGGTAGGACAGGCATTTCTGCCTGTCCGGCGGCCAGCCTGGAAAGGCTGTCCTGCCGCCAGGAATTCACCGCAGTGCAGAACGTCCGACGCGTCCGACAGGTCAGACCTGTTGGACACGTCGGACCGGCCGGACAAGCCTTTCGGGACCAGACCGACTCGCCCCCCTGATCCCCCCGTGGACGGGGGGATCAGGGGGGCGAGTCGGTCTTTCAAGTTTGCTTCAACCTGGCGATGGCTGCTTCTATCCGCCTCACGCAGCGCTTGTAACCTAACACCTCCATGGTCTGGAACAAGGGCGGAGCGGCGGTGCGGCCCGTAGTGGCCACCCGAAGGATTCCGAAGAGCTGGCCAGTCTTCAGCCCCAGCTCCTCCGCCAGAGGGCGCAGGAGGTTCTCCAACGCCTCGCATTCGAAAGTGGATAGAGCCCGCAGCCCTTCCAGGCTTTTCTCCAACGCCTTCAAGCTTGCCTCCGAAGACATCCCTTTCCCTACCAGAAGCTTCATGTGGTAGTCGAGCTCTTCTTGGAAGAAGAACTCGGCAAGCTCCGCCGCCTCGGCAAGGGTCTTCAGGCGCTCCTGAAGGAGCGGCATGATCCGGGCCACGTATTCCCGGGAGAGGGGCCGCGCCACGCTGGGCGGCAGGTCTCGTTCCAGGAAGGGCATGACGCGCTCCACCAGGGTGTCGAGAGGCAACTGGCGGATATACAGGCCGTTCATCCAGCTCAGCTTCCGTACGTCGAAAATGGCGGCCACCTTGCCTATACGGTCCAGGGAGAAATGCCGCACCAAGTCATCGCGACTGAAAATCTCCGTGGTAGCATCCAGCGCCCAGCCCAGCAGGGCCAGGAAATTCAGCATGGCCTCCGGCAGATAGCCCTGTTCCCGGTATTCCATGAGAGAAGTGGCGCCATGGCGCTTGCTCAGCTTCGAGCGGTCGGGGCCCAGAATAATGGGCAGATGAGCGTAAAGGGGCGGCTGATAGCCCAGCGCCCGGTACAGGAGCACGTGACGGGGCGTGCTGGGAAGCCACTCGTCGGCGCGCATGACGTGGGAAATCTCCATAAGATGGTCGTCAACGACGTTAGCCAGGTGGTAGGTCGGGTAGCCGTCCGATTTCAGGAGCACGAAATCGTCCAGGGTGGCGTTGTCCACCACGATATCGCCGCGGATCAGGTCGTGAAAGACCGTCTCGCCCTGAAGGGGCGTCTTGAAGCGGACCACGGGCGTGATTCCCTCGGCGGCCAGCCGGTCCCGTTCTTCGGGGGGCCGGCAGCGCCGGTCGTAGCGCGGCGGCTCGCGGCGGCGCGTCTGCTCCGCCCGCATCTCCTCGAGGCGCTGCGTCGAGCAATAACAGAGGTAGGCGTTCCCCTCCTCAACCAGCCTCTGCGCCGCCTCCTTGTAAAGGGGCAAGCGCTGCGACTGGAAGTAGGGGCCATAAGCCCCGGCCACATCGGGGCCTTCGTCCCAGTCCATCCCCAGCCAGCGCAGGCTGTCCAGGATGGCCTCCACGGCGCCCTCCACCCGGCGCGCCACATCGGTGTCTTCGATGCGCACGATGAAGCTGCCGCCGCTGTGGCGGGCGAAGAGCCAGTTGAAGAGGGCGGTTCTTATGTTGCCCACGTGGGGTATGCCCGTGGGGCTGGGGGCGTAGCGCACCCGGACCGGTCTATTCACGATGATTCCTCGCTTCCAGGAAGAATTCATTAACATGGATGCACAGGATGAACAGGATTGGGTGAATGATGAATGCCGCCCCACCCAAGAATCAAGAATCAGAAATCTCCTCATCCTATCTATCCTGTTCATCCATGTGAGTAACGAATCCTCAATCAAGAATCCCCTCATCCTGTCTATCCTGTTTATCCATGTTAGCAAAGGTATCTTCCCACGTCCGGAATCCGCCAGTTGAGCTGCGCCTGGTACTGTGGATGCGGCTCGCACCGGCGGACGCACCCTCGCCAGTCGTCGCCGATAATGTCCATGGCGGCGACATCGCCCATCCCAAGGCCCATACGGTGGCAGTAGCTCAGATAGCCGATCTGTTCCCGCTCGAAGCCCATTGTCAGGGCCGCCAGGCAGTCGGCGGCCACAGAGTCCGCGCTGGCGATGGCCACCCCCAGGGGCACGGCCGTCCCTTCCGTCGGGCCGGCGCCCTCCATCGCCTCGAAGCCGTCGACGACAGCCAGGTGAGGCGAGACGAATCGGGCGAGCCGGTACAAGTTGAGGTTCATCACCGGGAAACCCTGATGCACCCTCAGCTTGTCGTTCCCCGACGCCTTTGCCACGAACGATAGTATCTGCTCCCGCAAGCGCGATGGCGGGGGCTCCTGGGCGAGCCCAGAACCACCCGTTGTGCTGCTTCTCAGGGCGCGCACTTTGCGCCGTGCGATCCCCGCCAGGTAAATGCCCCAGCGCAGGGTCTCACGGACCGCGGCGTTCTCGCGACGCACCAGGCTGCCCATCACCAGGTTCTTCAGCGACGCCGTGACGATCACGCAGTCGTGGGTCTTGGGGGGCGTCACCGAAATACGGTAATCTGACTCAACGATGGTCTTCGCCACCCTGACCTTCGTCGGCTTGAGCTCGGCGTCGAGGATCTCGGTCTCCACCCAGCGGTCGGCGTTCAAATCGACAAGGCGCACATCATACTTCGAGCGGAGCGAGAAGTAGCCCAGACTGCGAAAGGCGCTAAAGGACGCTGGCGAGCCCGTCCCAGCACCCTCGGCGATAGTCACGGGAGAGGAGCTGAATTCCTGGATATAGTCCAGGACGGCCCTCACCGCATCCACATGGGTCGCGGAAAGCGGACACGAGCCCCGCGTCAAATTGGGCTTGACGACTATCTTCCGGGCAGCCGTGATGCGCTCATGATCTCCCAGGAGATCCAGGGCTTTCGTTATGTCGGCGTAGCGGTCGTCGCCCTTGACGAAGGCCACCCTGGGTCTAAAACGCGCCTCTGCAGACAAACCCACCCTCCCGACGTCGCATTCTACATTCTAGCATTCGGTGAGAAGGGGCGTCCACAGCTACCTGGGAGGCGACTGAGACGAAGCTAGGTCCCGTCTCACAGCAGGCACGAAGGCGGCACCGCACATGGCTCATTGTAGCGGCGTTCGGCGCAAGGACGCCATGACACCGCGAAGAAAAGCATAAAATCGGTGTGAAGTTGACCCGAAAACTGCCCGACGGCTTTTCAGGCTTTGGAAGCCATTGCCGATCGCCATACTCGCGCCGCTATTGTGCGGCGCGTCGACTCGCTGGCAGAAGAACCTGGCAGCCTTGAGAAGCCGCTTCGAGGCTGGCTTGCGGGGTTGATGAGCATACGGGCCGCTGGACAACGGTATCGGATAATATACGACGTGGACGAGGCGGAAGAACGGGTATTCGTGTATCTGGTGGGCGCGCGCAAAGAAGGCAGCCGCCACGACATCTATTCCCTGGCCCAGCGACTTGTCCGGCGGGGGCTGATATAGGAGGATACGTGTGACCACAATGAGAGAGACTACACAAATAACGACGGTGGATGCCAGGCGGGAGCTGACGAAGCTGCCGGAGAAGCTGGGGGCTCACCCGGCTACGGTGGCCGTTACCCGAAGGGGGAAACCCGTCCTGGCTATCATGACCTGGGAGGACTACGAGGCCATCCTGGAAAGCCTGGAGATACTCAGCGATGACGAGGCTGTGGCGGCGCTGCGCCGCAGCATCCGGGAGGTCAAGGAAGGAAAGGCAATTCCCTGGAACCAGGCCAGGGAAGGGCTCGACGCCTAGCGCGCGATAGCGGCTTTCGCCGCCTTTGTCGGACGCGGGCGCCCCTGCCTGCTCGTGCGGGAAGGTTCTCTCCTCCCTTCGAGGCCGGCTCAGCCTTCGGGATCGAGTCGGTCTGCGTGGTGAAGCAAGCTGTTCGGCGCGATTGGGTTTCTCTCGCCCTCATGCTATAATGGCGACAAGGAGTGAGACCAGCGATGGCCAAATTGCAGTACCGGCAGCGAATCACCCAGGACCCGAACGTCATGGTCGGCAAGCCCGTGGTGAAGGGTACCCGAATCCCCGTGGAGAAGGTGCTTGACCAGTTGGCATATAAGCCCGACCTGAACGAACTCTTCGCCATCTACCCCGAGTTGACGGTTGACGACGTGAAGGCTTGCCTCGCCTACGCGCAGGCAGCAATCGCTGAGAAGCGAGGTCGTCCTCCTCGCCGCACTTCAGGTCACCCCGTTGCCGCATGAGGTTCTTGTTTGATCAGAACACCGACCGTCGCCTGGCGCTCTATCTGAGGGAACGCGGCCACGATGTAACAGTCGTGGCTGTTGACTATCCGCCGTCCTTGCCCGACGAGCAGGTCCTCGCCATCGCCCACCGGGAGCAGCTGATTCTCGTGACCGAGGACCGCGATTTCGGTGAGCTCATCTTTCGCCGGCGCCTTGCCCACGCCGGCGTCCTTTACCTCCGATTACCTCCTATGGAGTTGGAAACGAAGATCGCTCGGGTCGCTGCGGCGCTGGACCGTTGTGCTGATCGCCTGGATCGCTTTGTCGTCGTAACTGAGAAGGCAGTGCGCGTTAGGGAAAGGCCGTAACTGAGCCTGCTCCAAACCTCACCGAGTCCAGCCCCCTTCTTCACCCGTCTTCTGTACTTCTTCTTTCTCAACGCGTGAAAGCTCTTCCTGCGAACTCCGTCCCCTTCGCCCCGTTTCCCGCTCCCCTCGCGGCTCCGCGTGAGGGTTCCACATCTCTCGCTCCTCACTTCTCTTCCCTCGCTTCTCCTTCGCGTCTTCGCGCCTTCGCGTGAGAATCCCCGGAAGACTTCCGCAAAATTGGTGTGAAGACCACTCAGTCATACCCTTGACATAGCGTAATACCTATGTTATGAATGTATTACCTATGGAAGTCATAAGACCGCAGCGCGAGGAAGGGACCATGAATGAGCCTTTGACCACCCTCACCAAGAAGGGACAAGTCACCATCCCTGTGGCGATAAGACATTCCCTTGGTCTTGCGCCGGGGGACAAAGTCGCCTTCGTTCTCGAAAAGGGCGAGGTCAAAGTGAAACGCGTCAAGAGCGCTCTGGACAGAAGTTTCGGAGCGGTTCGACCGCGGAAGAGGCCGGAGGATTTCGAAGAGCTCGAGCGATTCGCCGAAGAGGCGATGGCCGAAGACGCCCTGAGGCCCCTTAAGGATAGATGATTTTCTTCTTAGATGCGAATGTGATTCTTCGGCACCTGCTGCGAGATGACGAGGAGAAGGCAACGGCCTCTAAGGAGCTTCTTGCTCGTCTGGAACGAGGAGAGAACAAAGCCCTAACTTCAAACATCGTAATTGCAGAGGTCGTTTTCGTCCTCGAGCGGACCTACCGGCTACCGAACGACGAGATACGGGAACTCCTGCTGCCTATCATCCTCTTCCCTGGTCTGATGCTTCCTCAGAAGAGGCTCTTCCTCCGGGCCTTCGAGTTGTACGTGGACAAGAATGTCTCCTTTGGGGACGCTTACAACGCTGCCCTGATGGAGAAGCTCAAAATCACCGATGTTGCCTCATACGATCTCCACTTTGACCGAATCGAAGGAATCCGCAGGTTCGAGCCGTACATACGGTGAAGGTCCTCCTGTTGGCGCCCCCTTCCGTTTGGGGAAGGGGCGCGTCTCTGCCGAGGGGCTCGGCGGGCCGGTCCGACGCGTCCGCCAGGTCAGACTCGTCCGACCGTTTGGGATGGGTGGGGTCGGGCGTCAGGGCGCCCTCTGCAGTGAAATGCCGAAGGGCGCGCTCTGGAGGCTGCCGTCCGTCGCGCCGGCCACCACCAGCACGGCGCGGGATACCGTCGTACCCAACCCCTTCACCTCCAGGCTGCCGCTTTGGCGCTGGTCCAGCGCCATGTCGCGGACGGTGATCCCGCCAGCATCGGGAGGGCCCATTTCGATGAGACGCACGATGTAGCGCTGGTCAAGCTCGTTGTCCGTCCTCACAAAACCCCTTGCCACCCAGCCAGCATCGGACTCGGCGCTATCGGAGAAACCAACTTCGAGAACTGAGAGGTCATCAATCGCCAGCCCCTCATGAGTTATCTCCCCGTCGGTCACATACTCAAAACGCACAAGGACTCTCTTGCCGACGTAGGGCGTAAGATCCATAGTCTCGTAGACCCAGATAGGCTCCTTGCCGCCGCCGCTGTTCCCGGTGTAGGCCGGACCGTAGGAGTTGCCCACGGGGTTTTCTTCGCTGGTATGCCGACCGGCCAGGACGTCCCAGGTCAACCCGTTGTCGGTGGACGCCTCCACGTAGGCGTAATCGTAGCCCTTCTCCATGTCATACCAGAGCCAGAAATTGAGCGTGGCCTTGCTAAGCCCCGAAAGGTCGAACTCTCGAGTCAGCGTGGTATCGATGGAATCGCCCCGGTTGCTCCACCATTGTCTAACGCCGCTGCGAGGCTCGTTGGGGATGACTTTCACCTTGGCGGCTCCTGTGAAGTTGATGGAAAAGTCCGTTGCCGCCGGCCTGAGATCGAAGTACTTGGCGGCAAACTGATGCACCTGGGACTGCTTCGGAGAGAAGTCCGCCACGGGCTCTGCTCCGGTAATCTTGATCCTCGCACTGGAATAGCTATAGAGGCCTCCGTCCCCGGTATTCACGAAGTTGGCTACAATCCAGTCCTTGAAGAGGCCCATGAATTCCTTGCCGGAGCCACGCTTGACAAGGAAGTCTTCAATGCGTTTGATTCCGCGGCCGGACCCGGACACCAGGTCCCTTATCGCGTCCGGCCCACCGAAGTGCTCGACGATGTACTTCATGAAAAGGTAGGTCGCCCCGTAGTCCAGCCTCTCCCCGAGGTGATTGAGCTGGATGTCCGGCGAACTCAAGAAGTTGCGGGGGCTCCCGGCCTCATAGCCGGCCAAGTCGATGGCTACCTCCGACAAGCCTTCAGAGATCCACGCCTGCTGGGCGGGGTCGGCGCCGAAGTGAATAAGGTGCTGAAGCTCATGGGCAACGGTGGCATTAAAGAGCCTCGCGCCTATCCTGGCCAGGGACGCATTTATGTAGATCGCATTTCGCTCGTTGCTGTAGGGGTGCACCATCTTCGGGTAGAAATCCAGCTCGCTGAAGTAGCCCAGGACACCCGGGGTGTTCGCGCCGATGATGGCGACACGAGAATCGTTATCGACGCCAGGGCTCCTCGGCGGGCCGAAATAGCGAGTTATCGCAGGATAGATTCGCTCCTCGAACTCCGTGGCCGACCGGTCTATGGCCTCTTCCGTGGCTTCCACGCCTTCTTGAAGATAGAAGAGGCCATGATCGGTAACCTTGCGAAGGACGGCGGTGGCCGAGAAATACCGGCTGGTCTCCGAATTCAGCAGCCAGAAGACTTGTCGCTGTCCCACCGCATATGCGGGCGGAGTTGAGTTGACAACTCTCGGGATGGGCGCCGTTGATTTCAGACGCAGCCGTTGCGCCAGAGATATTAAGTCGATGGGAGGCGGCTCGGGGATGCCAGCTACCCGTGTCGGCGACGGAGCCGGGGTCACCGTGGGTGTGGGGACAGGAGTGGCCGTGGGCGTGCCAGGCCCAGGCGTCGGTTGGGGCGCGGCAGTGGGGGTGGGCGTAGGCGTAGGCGTGGGCGTGGCGGGCGGAGGTGAGCACGAGGCCGGAGGCGCCGCGCCAAGAATGAAGGCCACCAGCAAGCCCGTTAGGAGCAATCCGGCTGGTAGCCTTAAATGATGAATGATAGAATTATGCATATCTTGTGCGAATCTCATTTACCTATGAACAAACCCATTTCCGTAGCAAAGAGAGTGAACTGTGATGTGGAGTGCGGCGGCTCCTCTTCGCGTCGCTCCAAGCTTCGGCTCTGCCGCTCTTCAAACGAGCCTGCGCGCGCCAAGCTGACCGCTGATAGCTGAAAGTCCCGATTCCATCCCGACAGAGTCGGGACGAAGTCGGCGCTGACCGCTACTTCGCTCTGGGGTGAGCCTTGTCGTATTCGCGGCGAACATAGTCGCCAGGGACCTGGGTGTACACCTGGGTCGTCGAAATGCTGGCGTGGCCGAGCAACTCCTGGACGTTGCGCAGGGGCATACCACGGTGCAGCATATGAGTAGCGAAGCTATGGCGCAGCGTGTGGGGCGTAACCTCGGACTGGATGTCGGCAGCCCTGGCATAGCCCCTGAGGATAAGCCAGAAGCCCTGCCTGGTGAGGCGCTTGCCGCGCTGGTTCAGGAAAAGGGCCTGCTCATCTCGGGCAAGCGGAAACCGGGAGCGAGCCTCCTTCAGATAGGCTCGGACAGCGTCGACAGCTTGTTGATGCAGTGGGATCACACGCTCCTTGGAGCCTTTTCCGAGACAGCGAACGTACCCCGCCTGCAAGTTAACGTCAGCCACGTTCAGTGAGACCATCTCGCTCACGCGCATGCCGCTGGCGTAGAGAAGCTCCAGCATAGCCCTGTCGCGCTTAGCCTCAGGCATAGAGGAGCGAGCCGTCTGCTCCAACAGCGCGTCAACCTCGGCGACAGAGAGAGGTTTGGGCAGGCCCTGCTTCACGCGCGGGGAGGCCATACCCTCCAGCGGGTCCTGCTCCACGGCTCCGTCTCCCACCAGGAAACCGAAGAGCGATTTCACGGCGGCCACCTTGCGCGCTACCGTGGCCGGAGCGTACTTCCTCTCCTTCAGATCAAGGATATATTCCGTGATCATGGAGCGATCCACGCTCGACCACTCGGCGCCCAGGCCCCGCCTGGCGGCTTCTTCGGTGACAAAAGCGATGAACTGGCTCAGGTCGTTCCGATAGGCAGCGACGGTGTTGCCCGATACTCGTTTCTCAACCCTAAGGAAGTCCAAGAAGCCTTCGATACGCTGTTCCATACCCTCTCCCTTCAGGCGGCGCAATAGAACTATTCTACCACAGGAAGGGAGAAAATTCAGTTCACATAAATGACGATCTTGCCGCCAACACAAAGCCGGCCGCCCACGCCCGCCACGGATTTTGTCTAAGACCTCGCCGTCGGTTATAATGTGCTATGCTGCTGCGCTCCCACGATGAGGGCGTCCGCCCCGATTCCGTTGGGCATCTCAGGAGGTTTGTATGAAGGTTGTCTTTTTGAAAGATGTAGCCAATGTCGCCAGGGCTGGCGATGTTAAGGAGGTGGCTGACGGCTTTGGACGCAACTACCTGATCCCGCAGAAGCTGGCTATGGTCGCCACCGCACCGACTCTGAAGGGACTGGAGCTTAACCGCGTTGCCAGTGCGCACCGCCAGGACCGCGTCAGAACACAACTGGAGAGTCTGGCGGACTCCCTGAAGGACCTGCCACTCAGCTTCAAGGTGCGTGTGGGCGCCAGGGGCCGGCTCTACGGCTCCGTGACCAGCGCGATGATCGCGGAAGCAATACAGAAGCAGACCGGCCATGAGGTCGACAAGCACAAGGTGGAGCTAGAGGAGCCGCTGCGCACGCTCGGGACCTACGAAGTCCCGATTAAGCTCGGCGGCAAGCTAACACCCAGGGTCAAGGTAACACTGGAGAAGGAAGAGGCGGAGGAGACTAAGGACTAGCCGTGCTTCCGGAGAGACTTCCCCCCAATGACACCTCCGCTGAAGAGGCGGTGATCGGCTCCATCCTGGTAGATGAGGAGGCTATCCTCAAGGTGGCCAACTTCCTCAATCCCGAGGACTTCTACCGGGAGAAGAACCAGTGGGCTTACGAGGCCTGTTTAAACCTTTTCAACAGAGGAGAGGCTGCGAACGAGATCACCGTGGCGCACGAGCTTTCCCGCCAGGAGAGGCTGGAGGCAGCCGGCGGACCCGTCTATCTCAGCCATCTGGTGTCCATCGTCCCGCCGTCCATCCACATCGAGTATTACGGTCGCATCGTTCACCGCCTGAGCATGATGCGCCGCCTTATCAGCGCCGCAGGCCAGATCGCCGCCATCGGCTATGAGGCGGGACCCGACCTCGATGAGTCCCTCTCCAAGGCCGAGGATGTCCTCTTTCGGCTGAGACGCTCCGATGCGCCCCGGGACTTCGTGCCCATCCGCGACGTCATCGACCAGTACTTCGAGGAAAGCAGCTTCTCGCCCACACCCACCGAGGGCAATCTCATCAGCATACCTACCGGATTCGTCGATATGGACAAGATTCTGGGCGGGCTGCAACGCGCTGACATGGTAGTCCTGGCCGCCCGGCCCAGCCTGGGGAAAACGAGCCTGGCGCTGAACATCGCCCGCAACGCCGCCCTGGACCACGGCGCCCGCGTGGCCATCTTCAGCCTGGAAATGTCGAAAATGGAGTTGGCCCATCGTTTCCTCTCCCGAGAGGCCGGCGTAGATGCGCAGCGGCTGCGACTTGACCAGCTCAACGACGAGCAGCGCGACGCCATAATGAAAGCTATGGGCGCCCTCTCCGAGGCCGCCATCTTTATCGATGATTCGGCCGTCCTGAGGGACACCGATATGCGCGCCAAAGCGCGTCGCCTGGCCCTCGAGAAAGGCGTCGATCTCATAATCGTTGACTACCTGCAACTCATGCGCAGCAGCCGCCGCACCGAGGACCAGGTACAGGAGATGAGCGAAATATCCCGGTCCATCAAGGTTCTCGCGCGGGACCTGGATGTGCCCGTGATCGCTATCTCCCAGCTCAGCCGGGCGGCGGAAATACGTCCCGACCACCGGCCCGTGCTCTCCGACTTGAGACAGAGTGGGAGCATCGAACAAGATGCCGATGTGGTCATGTTCATCTACCGCGAGGACGTCTACTTCACCAGGGAACAATGGGAGAAGCAGAACCCTACGCAGAAATACCCCGAGGGCATCGCTGAGATAATTATCGCCAAGCACAGAAACGGCCCCACCGGTCGCCTGCAATTGGTCTTCAGAAACAGGACAGCTCGGTTTGATAGTATGGCGCCCCAGGCCATTGCTGAGAGACGGGTGAACGCATGACCGGCTTTTCCGGTTTCCCTCCAAGAACTCGAGTCACGCCCGTGCCGACTCTCTTCCTCAGCGACCTGCTGCCGCGTATCGAGGATCTGGCGGAGCTGAAAGCCACCCTCCAGTTCCTGCGTTTGCGGGCGCAAAGGCGCGGCTATCCCCTCTTTGTCGCCTATCGAGAGCTGGCAGCGGACAGGGCGGCCGCCAGCGATGGGCTGCCAGAAGGCCTGGAGGCCGCGGTGCGGCGCGGGACGCTGCTCCACCTGCCGCTGGAGGTCAAGGGCAAGCGAGAGGATTTGTACTTTCTGAATACCGAGTCAGACAGGTACGCTGTGGCCCGGATACAGGCGGGAGAGCTGCCCCTGGGCAGAATCGTCGCCGGGACGCCGGTAGAGCCGAGGAAAGACATCCCCACCATCTTCGCGCTGTACGAAAAGAATATCGGTTTGCTGACCCCTATGGTGGCTGACGAGCTGAAAGAGGCGGACCAGCTTTATCCCGCCGCCTGGATAGAGGACGCCTTCCGGGAAGCCGTGGAGCTCAACAAAAGGAGTTGGCGCTATATCGCCCGTATTCTGGAACGATGGGCCAGGGAGGGCAGAAGTGGAAAGCCTGGGAGAGATTCTCAATCTAGACAGGACCCTAACTACTACTTCAAAGGCAAATACGCCCACCTCATCAAACGGTAGCGTGGGAGAAGACGAGCCCAGCAAATATATCTGCCCGCTGTGTCAGGGCGTGGGCTTTGTCCGGGCGGATGTGCCCCTGGAGCACCCCGATTTTGGCAGGGCGCTCCTCTGCCGCTGCGGAGAGCTTGAGCTTGAGCAGACCCGGCTGTCCAGGCTCCAGCGCTATAGCAATCTGGGTCCCCTCACCCGCCTGACCTTCGATACAGTAATGCCGCGTGGTCGGAACCTTGCCCCGGCGAACCAGGAGCGCTTCGCCCATGCCCTGGGAATCGCCCGGGCCTTCGCCGACAACCCCGAAGGTTGGCTGGTGCTCACTGGCGTGAGCGGCTGCGGGAAGACTCACCTGGCGGCGGCCATTGCGAACCATCGCTTGCAGATGGGTCAGCCCGTCTTCTTCACCGTTACGCCGGACCTCCTCGACCACCTTCGCTCCACTTACAGCCCGACCAGCGAAATGAACTACGATGAGCTCTTCGAACAGGTGCGCGGTGCGCCTCTCCTGGTCCTTGACGATCTGGGGACGCAGAGCAGCACCGCCTGGGCCCAGGAGAAGCTCTTTCAGATCATCAATCATCGCTATAATGGGCGAACGCCCACTGTCTTCACCACCAACCATACGCTCGATTCGATGGAGGAGCGCCTGCGCACGCGCCTCGCCGACCCCGGGCTCTCGCAAGTGGTTGTTGTGACGGAGGGACAGCCCTCCGGCTTCCACCAAGTGGGAAGTATGGGCATGGAGCTGCTCAAGAATATGACTTTCGAGTCCTTCGACGTGAGCGGCTTACAAGCCACGCCGGAGCAGCAGCATACGCTTGTCAACGCTTTCCAGAATGCTCGCGCCTTCGCCGATGCCCCCGAGGGCTGGCTCATCCTGCTGGGTGACATCGGCAGCGGGAAGACCCATTTGGCGGCAGCCATCGCCAACCAGCGATTGAAGGCAGGCCAGTCGGCCATCTTTATGGTCGTGCCCGAGCTTCTGGACCACCTTCGCTACACCTTCAGCCCCGATAGCAAGGTGAACTACGATGAGCTGTTCGAGCGCGTCAAAGGGACGCCGCTCCTCATTCTTGATGACCTGGGGACGGAAACCAGCACGCCCTGGGCCCAGGAGAAACTCTACCAGATCATAAACCACCGCTACAACGGGAGGCTGCCCACCGTCATCACGACCAATCGCGCCCTGGAGGACATCGACAGCCGATTGAGTTCCCGCATGGCGGATGTAAGGCTGAGCATTCCTCTCCAGATTCGGGCGCCGGATTACCGGAGCTGCACCAGGCCAGCGGAGCGGTTCAAGACGCGCGAGAAGAGATCCAGGCGGTCACGGCTGGTCTAGGGGGTGCGAACTGACCCCTGCTTGCTGCCACGCCGACGGCGAACATTCGCGAATCCTCGTTACTATCCTCTCGCCCATTGGGGATACTCTCTTTGCCACGCCGGCCTTGCATGGTCTGAGGCAGAAATACCCGACGGCGCACATCTCCGCCATCGTCTTTCCCACCAACAAAGGCATCCTGGAGGACAATCCGGACCTCGATGAGCTGCTGGTGCACCTCACCTGGGAACAGCGGCGCCATCCCTTCGAACTGGCGCGGCTCTTCTGGAGCATAAGGCAGCGCCGTTTCGATCTCGCGGTTGACTTCAGCACCTTCAGCTTCTTCCTGAGCAGGGTAGTCGCCGGGGCGCCGCGGCGGGTCAAACTCCAGTTGCCGGACTTCTGGTGGCTGGTATCCCACCGCGAGACCTGGGGCAGGACCCACGCCCTTTTCCACTACCTGCGCGCCATCGAGCCCCTGGGCATAGAGGTGGACGACCCCCAGCTCCACTTGAACCTCACCCCGGCGGACCGTGCCTTCGCTCAGCGATATCTTGCCGAGCGAGGCGTCCGGGAGGACGAAACGGTCATTGCGGTGCATCCGGGCGGCGAGGGATGGTACGGGAAGAAGCGCTGGAACAAAGATGGGTTCGCGCAGGTGGGGAATGATCTGGTGCGAAAGCTTGACGCAAAAGTCCTCATTCTGGGCGGCGGCAACGAGAGTTCGCTAGCGCGGGAGGTAGCTGGCTCCATGACCCATAACTGCCTCAACGGGGCTGGCCAGACCAGCCTGAAGCAGACCGCCGCCCTGATCGAGAGGTGCCGTCTCTTTGTGGGCAACGACTCCAGTCCCCTGCACATGGCGGCGGCAGTGAAGACGCCGGTGGTGGGCATCTACGGCCCCTCGAACACCCACAACTTTCACCCTTTTGGCGTGCCGCATGTGATAGTGCACAAGGAGGTCCCCTGCGCCCCGTGCTTTCACTTCCTGGGGAGCACCGCCTTCTGGCAACGCAGCTTCTGCCGCCGCTGCCGGGCCCTGGATGCGATCCAGGTAGCAGATGTGATAGAAGCTGCGGAGGCGCTGCTGGGCAGGACGTAAGAAGGCCTACTTGTGTTGACATGTTCCGCACGGCGCTGTATATTGACGCCGGATTTCAATGGGAGCAGACTATTGTCACGGAGGAAGCAATGACCGAGTTCGGCTTCATGGGAGTGGACTGGGAGGAGCGCATCAACTACGACCGGATGCGACGCGAGAGGCTTCAGAAGGCCAAGGATGCCCTCGCTGAGTCCGATGTCAATGCTCTGTTCGTTTTCAAAGGTGAGGACGTCAGATACCTGACCTCCTTCCGGTCGCACGGGAGGCCCACGGCCACACCTCTGGGATTCGGCATCGCTGTTCTTCCCAGGGGGGGCGACCCCCTCCTCTATACGATGGACCACATCGCCGCCGCTCACCGGATGCCCTGGATGCCCAAGGGGACGATCCAGCCGGGGTCGGTTATCCGATCGGCGGACGGCGTGAAGGCCTGGGCCGAGCGGGTGACGGCTTCCATTGGGAATCTGGTCGAGGGGAAGATAGGCGTGGACATAACCACTATCGACATGCTCGAGTCACTCCAGAAGGCCTTCCCCAAAACGCAGTTCGTGGATGGAAACGCGGTCTTGGGTCAAGCAAAGCTGCTGAAAACCTCTGACGAGCTGGAGTGCCTGAAAGCGGCCAACATGATTACCGAGGCGGGCATGGACGCTGCTTTGCGGATCATGAGGCCGGGCGTCAAGGAGTGCGAGATGCTTGCCGAAGCCTGGCGTACCTTCACCGCCCTCGGAAGCGAATGGAGCCAGTGCGCCAACATCGTGTGTTCCGGACCCTATCTGGCGCCTTACCGCCGGCTGACTTCTGACCGGGTCATTCGAGAAGGCGACCTGGTGGCTTTGGACATCGGCGCCTGCTTCAACGGTTACTGGGGCGACTTCACCCGCACCTATATCTGCGGCAACATGATGCCCACCAAGGAGCAGAAGGCCCTTCATCAGGAATGTTACAACGGCGTCTTTGGCGGCTGCGACAACTGCCGGGTCGGCAAGACAAACTACGATGTCTGGAAGGCTGAGCAGTGTGAGCATGGGCCTGGATTGTGCGGCGGCCACGGCGCCGGGATAAACCCCTGGGAGGCTCCCTGGCTCTCCGGCTTCACTCCCGACTTCACCATGCCGCTCCAGGCCGGCATGGTCATCAACATCGAGCCGTATGCCGGCATTGTAGGCGTCGGCGGCATGAGGCTGGAGAACGACGTCATCGTCACCGACGGCGAACCCGACGTTTACAGCACCTATCCCTTCGACGAGCGGATGCTGGACGACATCCATCCGCTGGACAAGACTACGGGCAGAATGAGGCGATATCCGAAGTAGCGGGAATAGACCGGATCTATTCACATGGATGAGCAGGATAGACAGGATAAAGGGATTCCTGATTGCTGATTTGTGATTGCCGATTGTTGATTGACGGGTGTGGTGGCATTCATCATTCATCACTCACTCCCCATCCTGTTCATCCTGCATATCGACGTTAAACTTGGGGAGGCAGCGAATGCAGCCATGGGAAAGATAGAAATTCTCGACCCCTACTCGGAGCCGAAGCCGCAGCTTCACAGCCTTGCGCCTCGGCCGGGAGACCTCAACGGAAAGGTGATTGGCATTCTGGACAACACGAAAGCCAACGCGGCGGAGGTCCTCGACGAAATTCAAGCAAAGCTCATGGAACGCTTCTCCTTCGCCGAGGTAATCAGGAAAAGCCAGCCGCCGCACAGAGTGGAAGGCACGATGACCTCTCTACTCGCCGAACTGGCTGATCGCTGCGATGTGGTGGTCACCGGCGTGGGTGATTGAGGCGGCTGCACAACGTTGAGTCTCAACGACGCGGTCTTGTTTGAGAAACGCGGCATACCCACCGCGATGCTCGCTGCCGGACGGTTCTCGCGGCTCGGCCAACTCCAGGCCAAGGCTCTAGGGATTCCCTGGCTTCCCATTGTCGTCATGCCTTATCCTTTCGGCTCGCTCTTGAGGGAAACAGTGCAGAACGCCGGAGATGAGGCGGTAGACGAGATCATCCACATCCTCACACAACCGGCCGAGAAGCTCGAAAAGGATTACCTCGACCGCCATGTGAACGGTCCCAACCCTCTGAGAGCGCCAGGGGCGCCATTCAAGCCAGAAGCGCAGTGACGGATCGACGAGATGGCAAGCGAACTGATCTCAAACAGGATCGTAATCGACGATTCCTACGAGGCGATACAGGACTACCTATACCGTGAGGGCCGGACGGATGGATTGCCGGTAGCGCCTCCCACGGAAGACCGGGTGCGGCGCATGCTGGCCTCGATGAAGCTCGCACCCGGTGATCTCATCGGGACGATTCCCCCAGCTCATGGGCAGGCTACTGCCGAGAAAGTGGCCATCAATGCGGTCATGGCTGGCTGCCTGCCCGCCTATTTTCCGGTGGTTGTCGCCTGCATAAGGGCCATGCTTGAGCCGGAGTTCGTTGTGGCCCGGGTCCAGGCGACCACCAATCCGGTAGCCCCCTTGTTCGTCCTGAACGGGCCGATAAGAGAGGAACTGGAAATCAACTGCGCCAACGGCGCCCTCGGCCCGGGAAGGCGGTCGAACGCTACCATCGGGCGTGCCGTACGCCTCGCCATGATCAACATCGGCGGGGCCACGCCTGGCGTATCCGACATGTCTACCCTGGGGAGCTCTTCGAAGTATACCTGCTGCATTGGCGAGAACGAAGAGGCTAGTCCCTGGGAGCCGCTGCACGTGGATCGCGGCTTCGCTAAGGATGACAGCACGGTTACGGTCTTCGGGGCCGTTTGTTTCCGGAACATCCTCGAGCTTGAAAGCAAGACGGCCAGCGGCATGCTGATCACCCTGGCCGGGTCCATGACCGGCCTTGGGGACTACGGCATGTGCTTCCTCCCTGGCGAGCCGCTGCTGATCCTCTCTCCTGAACATGCCAGCATCTTCAGCAGGGACGGGTTGAGCAAAGCGGACGTCCGGGACGCACTCTGGGAGAGGGCCTGCCTGCCCGTTTCCGCCTATGCTCCTGAACAGTTGCCCGCTGTAGTTGACAAGATGAAGGTGACCGTCATCGACGGCAAGATCCACATCTCGCGAAAGCCGGAGGATCTCATCATCGTAGTGGCCGGAGGTATTGGCCCTCATTCACAGTTCGTCCAGAACTACAGCTCCAAGCCGGCCACGATGAGAATAACGGAAAGCTGAGGATGACAAAGACCTTCGAGGTCTTCGAGACCTCGAAGGTCTATTAGGGCACCGGTACGTTTGTGCGACTCGGGCCGGCTATGCCATCCTTCTCAGTATGTCCCAGAAAGCCCCCCGGTATCCCTCTCGAATGGCCTTCACCAGGGCCGTGTTCTCATTGTAGTTGTAGTTCTGCTCCGCTTCACCCTTAGCCCCGACGAAGAAGCGCTCATCCTTGCCGATGAGGCTCTCCAGATAGGAGAAGGGGTCCGGCCCCAACTCCGAGGAGAGGTAGAAGACCGGGGCAAAGAAGTCGTCGTTCCCTTCGACCGCGCCTTTGAGATTCGGGTTGGAAGCCACTGGCCCCTGGCGTCGGACCAGGGCGGCTAGCCTGGTCCCGGGAACCACGCGCACGCCCAGAGCAGCACCCACGCGATCGGGAGACAGGCGCTTAATGGCCTCAACGGTCTGTCGCAGAGAATCGCGTGTCTCGCCGGGGCCGCCGAGGAGCAAATCGTACATGAAGACGATGCCCTGGCGATGGCAGATGTCCGCGGTGCGCGCCAAATCCTCCGCCGTGAAGTCACGCCTCAGCGTGCGCAACATCCCCTCGTGGGCGCTGTCCACCCCGAAATTCACGCCCGCGCAGCCCGCCCTTTTGAAAAGCACGGCCATCTCGTCGGAGAAGGGGACCGGACTGGCGTAGGTGTACCACCTCACGCGTTCCCCCTGCCCCCGCTTTATCAGTTCCAGGCATACGGCCTCAGCGTGCTCGCCCGGAAGGTTGAACTCGCTGTCGCAGAGGTGAAGGTTGTCGACGCCCTGGCCACGGAGCGCCTCGATTTCGTCGGCTACGCTTTGAGGCGAGCGCAGGCGTATCTGCCTCCCCTTGCTCAAGGGGTCGGCGCAGTAGATGCAGGCGCGGTTGCAGCCGCGCTTGGTCTCGACGGCGCCCATGCCGCCCTCTGCATGGTACCGCCGATTGTCGATGGCGTCCCGGGGCGAGCGGGAGATGCGACCGAGCGAAAGATAGCTCGGCGGGACGCGGCGGAAACCAGCGCCATCGCGGTAGACCAGGGCGGGCACATCCCGGTAGTCTTGTCCGCAGGCCAGTCTCTGCAGCAGGGCTGGTAACGCCTCCTCGCCTTCCCCCCAGATTCCCATGTCCACGCCGCAATATTCCAGAATGGCCTCTGGCATCAGAGACAAGCCGGCGCCTCCGAGGACGATAGGCGCAGACGTGTGCGCCTTGATCCGGTCCACAAGGTCTTTGAGCTGGGGCACGAAGAAGTCCTGGCTGGCGAGATAGGTGTCATCGGTGTTGCGCAACGTAATGCCGACCGCGAGCGGCTGCCTGCCCGAGAAGAAGGCAGCGATGTCCTTCTCCAGGTCCGCAGAAAAGCACAAATCGAGGACTTCCGGCTGGAACCCCGCCTGTCTTACGGCATGGGCCAGGTAGTCCAGCGCGATGGGTGCCACGGGTGGCCGCATGCGGTTGGGGTTGACGAGGACGACGCTAGATGCAGACGGGCTAAGCACGTGATGGGAGTTCTTTGACGAGTTCAGTGATCTTCTGAGCCGTGTTAATCATCCACTGGAGCGACGGAGAGCTCAGGTCGCGGGTATCATAGGTCACGGTATTTCGCCGCTGGCGGAGCCTGTTCTCGTCATTGCCCACGGCTCCCAGGAGTTCTCGAAGACATTCGGCGACGTACCTGTGGTCTTCGAGGCTGTAATAGGGAACGAGATAACCCTTGGCTGCAAGCTGGTCGCGGCTGAAAAGAAAAGCTGCGTAGTAGGCCCGGTCAGCCGCTGTCCGCTTGGCCTCTGCTTCGGGCCTGCTGGCAAGCTCGTTTGCCAGGTCGAGATACGCCGCCGGATCAAGCGCGCTGAACTGGGGTTTCGATGTCAAAGAAGATTTGTCTCCTCAGTATGTTCCGCTGTTTCGGGCTCAGGTCACGAGCAAGGTTGTCCAGATCATTGTAGAAGATATGGAGGTATTCGTCGGCCTTCTCGAAGGAGCAGTCAAACACGAAAACAACTAGAACGTATTCCCAGCCCGCCACTTCAGGGTCACGCGTGTAGCGAACATCGATCCTAACTGGAGGCCATTCCAGCGAGGCGGCCAAGCTATCGATCAAGGTGAGCACCTGGCTTAGAACCTTCCTCCCCGGTTCGCCCAACAGATTCTCGGCTTGCGCCCGCCCTGCATCGGATACTATCGCCATTCGAATTCACCTGATTCCCAGATTCAAGCCTATGATACTACCAGACACCGCACCTGTAAAATCGCAGCGGGTCTGGCTTCAGCCTTTCAGTTGCCCCCTGGCTCCCGTGTCTCCACCCGTTCCCCAGGCGTGAAGTAGCGGGCTGGCTCCATGAAGGGCCTGACCTCCTTCTCCACCTCCTCCTGCATGACATAGCCCGAGATGTGCATCAGCGTGTCGAAGAGAGCGGTGTCGATCTGCTCTTTGGCCATGGACGCCAGGCAGGGATAATGATGGCAGATGAGGCCGGATTTCACCGCGGCCTCGTCAGCGGTGAGGCCGACGAGGCGCTCGGCGGTGTATTGCGTGGATCCGCAGGGCGCGCCGCGCACGACCTCGACTTTCGTTAAGGTCCTGTTCGTCGGATCGACGGTGATCCTCATCCTCGGCCGCCCGAAGAGCCGAGCGAAAGCGGCGATGGTCTCATCGTTGTAGGGTTCAGAAAAACGGCGGAAGCCGCAGGTTGTCTCGGTCAAGGTGCAGAAGGTCTTCGGAAAAGCGGACGCCACGCCCATCCCGGCGAGTTCGTTCTTGATCTGGTTTTTCAGGCCCGTGGGCAGCCAGGCGGTGTTGTCGATGGCGGCAACTGCCGCCCTGGCTCCGGAACGCTTGACCACCTCCGGGAGCAACTGGGCGGCGCCTACCGATTCCCCAAGCCCCAACACCAAGTCAGCCTGGGGGACATCCCCCGTCAGGAACTCGTCAGGATCGTCGATGATGGCCGGAAGATGATGCGCTACCTGGATGGAGGCAACCGCCCAATTCGCGGGCGCTCGCTTCCCGATGTTGTCGACTATCCGGCGGCCATACTGGCCTTGCATGATGGCTAAAATACGCATTTACCGTCCCCGCATTCATCATTCATCATTCCGCATTCATCATTTATCAATGCTCGGCCGGATACAAGTGCCCCGCCTCGCCTTCCTTACCGATCCAGCAGGCGCCGTCCTCGTAGACCTCTTTCTTCCAGATGGGCACGATGACTTTCAAACGATCGATGGCGTACTGGCAGGCGGCGAAGGCCTCCTTGCGGTGCGGGCTGCCCACAGCGATGACCACGGCGATCTCGCCCACCTTCATCCGTCCCACGCGGTGGCAGAAGGTCACGTCCTTCAAGCCCCACTTCTCCTCAATCTCATGGGCGATCTGGCGGAGCTTCTTCTCGGCCATCTCCTCGTAGGCGTCATATTGCAGATAGCGGACCACCCGCTCGTTCGAGTGAAGCCGTACCGTGCCCAGAAAGACCACGACGGCCCCGTTATCGTCTCGCCGCACCCTGGCGGCGACAGCCTCCGGAGAGATAGGCTCCTTGGTGATCCAGCCTTCTCCACCGCCGCTCACTGGCGGTATCAGCGCCACCTCGTCGCCCTCCTTCAAGATGTAGTCCAGCGTCACGTACTCGGCGTTGACCGCCACCATGAGGCTATCTGAAAGAGCGGCCAGCTTGGGGAATTGCCCCTTTATCTTGCCCAGCAAGCTCGCCACACTACTGGCGCCTTCCACGTCCAGCTCAAGGCGCTCCTTGCCCGCCAACTCACGGTACATGGCGAAAAACCTGGCTACTACGCGCAAGGGGACACCTCCCGAGCGGACTGCTATCCCGAATTATGGAGCATCGCCGCTCAAAAGTCTACCGGGGGGTCTGGGGCTCGCGGGCCAGGGGACGAGGGGAGATTGCTGACCCCTGACCCCCCGACCCCTCGTCTTATCGGCGCAAGCTTGGGGGTAAGACTAGTCACGCGAAGGCGCGAAGAACGCGAAGAACTCCATCCCCGCAAACTTGGGTAACAGCGCGGAAACCATCCGTTTATCCGTTCAGAATCCGTTGACGCCATATTGCGAAACCCGTATACTGAGGGCAGAAAGGAGGGATTACCATGCCAGAAGAGGAAATCGGCCGGATCAGCGAGTTCTTCTCCCATGTGTCCGTGGCCGGCATCGACGTGGCGTCGGGCGTTCTCCGGGTTGGGGATAGGCTTCACATCAAGGGCCACACCACGGACATGGAGACGACGGTCGCCTCCCTGCAGATCAATAACGTCAACGTGCAGGAGGCGAAGCCTGGGGATTCGGTAGGCGTCAAGGTGCCCGATAGGGTGAGGCGGGGAGACCACGTTTACAGGATTATCGGATAAGTGCCAGCCCTCAGCATCCAGGCGTCGTCGCCGGTAGGACAGCCTTTCAAGACTGTCCGGAGTCCGGGGAGGCGGTAATGCCCCAAACAGGCAGGAATGCCTGTCCTAAGATCCGATCGCCTTCATCAGGTTCGCCATCTCGATGGCGGAGACGGCGGCATCGAACCCCTTGTTGCCCTGTTTCGTGCCCGCCCGCTCGATGGCCTGCTCCAGGTTGTCCGCCGTGATAATGCCGAAGATCACGGGCAGGCCCGTATCCAGCGCCACGTTGGCGATGCCCTTGCTTACCTCGGCGGCGATGTAGTCGAAATGCGGCGTCCCGCCCCGGATGACCGCTCCCAGGCAGACGACGCCGGCGTATTTCCCGGTCTTGGCCAGCCTCTTGGCCACGGGCGGTATCTCGAAAGAGCCCGGCGTCCAGGCGATATCTATGTCCGTCTCGACGACGCCGTGGCGCCGGAAAGCATCTTTCGCCCCCTCCAGCAACTTGCGACTGATAAACTCATTGAAACGCGATATTACAATGGCAAACCGCAGCCCCTCCCCCAGAAGCACGCCCTCGTAGTTTTCGCCCAAGGTGACCTCCTAAAGACGGATTAAGGACCGAGCTATCTCGCCGGGTTCCCCTGGCTCGGCTGCTCCTCGATGCCCAGGAGATGCCCCAGCTTCTTCTGTTTCGTCCGCAAGTAGCGGATGTTGTGGCAGTGGCCCGGCGCTATTATGGGCACGCGCCCAACGACCGTCAGCCCGTAGCCCTCCAGCCCCACCACCTTGCGCGGGTTGTTGGTGAGGAGCCGTATCTCCTTCACGCCAAGGTCGACCAGAATCTGCGCCCCGATACCGTAGTCGCGCAGGTCCGGGGGAAATCCCAGTTCCTCGTTGGCTTCGACGGTGTCCAGCCCCTTGTCCTGAAGCGCATAGGCGCGCAGCTTGTTGTGCAGCCCGATGCCGCGCCCCTCCTGACACATGTACAGGAAAACGCCGCGGCCCTCTTGCGCGATGGCTTTCATAGCCAGCCCCACCTGGTCACCGCAATCGCAGCGCAGGCTGCCAAAGACGTCTCCGGTGAGACACTGGCTGTGAACGCGAACGAGGATGGGCCCATTGTTGCTGACTTCGCCCTTGACGAGGGCCACATGCTCGCCTGGCTCGATGCTGCTGCGGTAGGCAACGGCGGTGAACTCGCCGTACCTGGTGGGCAGCACAGCCTCGGCGACGCGCTCCACGAGCTTTTCATGGCGCCGCCGGTAAGCAATGAGCTGGGCCACGCTGATTATCTTCAAGCCATGCTCGGCGCCGATGACCTCTAGTTGGGGGCGACGGGCCATGGTGCCGTCATCGTTCATGATCTCGCAGATAACGCCAGCCGGATAGAGTCCCGCCATACGAGCCAGATCCAGGCTAGCCTCGGTCTGTCCCGCTCGCACCAGGACGCCGCCCTTGCGAGCCCGCAAAGGGAACATGTGGCCTGGCCGGGCCAGGTCTTCCGGTTTGGTGGCCGGATCGACGAGAGCCCTGACAGTAGCCGCCCGATCGTGGGCGGAGATGCCCGTGGTCACCTTGTGCTTGGCCTCCACAGAGATGGTGAAAGCGGTGCCGAAGGGCGAGGTGTTGTCCTGGACCATCATCGGGATTCTCAGCTCATCGAGACGCTGCCCCAGCATCGACACGCAGACAAGGCCTCTCCCGTGTTTCGCCATGAAATTAATGGCCTGGGCGGTGACCTTCTCCGCGGCAATGGCGAGGTCGCCCTCATTCTCCCGGTCCTCGTCGTCCACGATGATAACGAATTTGCCCGCTTTGATATCCTCGATGGCCTCTTCTACTTTGGCCAGTCCCATATGTGCTCCTGTGGACGTTCACAATAACGCGTCCAGTCGAGTAGTCTCGGATTCTTTATATTATCCTCTTTTGGCGCACCCGCGTCTAGCGCGTGGGGCGGCGATTGTGGGGGCGGTTCGTGAACCACCCCGGGCGGATGGCCATGCGCCGCGGCTGGGCTCGTGGTGGCATGAAAATGGTTTAGATACGGCGCACTCATGGCCTTTAATGGAATAGTGTGCCAATCTGCTAACTGGGCGTCTGGCGGCGCTCATGAACCCCCTAAATCCCCCAGTCTTGGGGGACTTCATGACTCTGGGGGACACCCAGAGCCCCCGCCAGAGGCATTACGCCCTCTGGACTCCCGCTCTTTCGCCGCGAAACTGGGCGTCCCTCCCTCCTCAGGGGGATAAGAGCGAGAGGTCGAACCGCATCCTCGCATCCCGCCTTTCGCCCTCATCAATGTCACGCTATTTACCTGAAGACCATAAGTACGCGGCATAGAGACAGCGCCCCTCGCAAGGGCAATACTGTCCGATAAAACTATTCTGTCAAGTGCATGACGCCCGTTCGAGTTTCCTCTCCCTCGATGGGAGAGGGTAGGGTGAGGGTGAAACCGGAAAGCCCCCTCACCTTAGTCCTCTCCCGCGGAGGGGAGAGGAAACATCCAGTCAGGCGCGATTCAATTTTAATAAGACAACATTGCTCGCAAGGGCGCCCCTACGTTGCCACCCGGGGATACACCCTGGCGCCCACCAGAACGAGCGCCACGACAATCCCCAGCAGTATGGCGAAATCCACCATCAGGCCGAACTCGCTGGGGACCCCAACCAGCATCAATGCCCGAATCCCGTCCACCTCGTAGGTCAGCGGGTTCACGTGGGAGACCACCTTCAGCCAGTCCGGCATCACCGAAACAGGGTAGATGGCATTGCTGGCGAAGAACAAGGGCATGGTCAGCACCTGCACGATGCCCATGAAGCGCTCCCGTGATTTGATCAGGCAAGCGATAATCAGAGAGAGCGTGGCGAAGAGCGCCGCCGCCAGCACCACGAAGAGACCGACGCCGAGAAGGGCGGCGGGATGCCAGCTCACCTGCACCCCCAGCACGAGGGCCAGGACATAGATGATGAGGGCCTGGGACAGGCTGCGCAGGCCTGCCGCCAGGGCCTTGCCCAACACCAGCGCCGCCCGCGGCGTCGGCGTGGCCAGGATCTTCTGGATGATGCCCAGGTCCCGCTCCCAGATGATGGAGATGCCATAGAAGATGGAGATGAAAAGGACGCTCTGCGCCAGGATGCCTGGCGCCATGAAATCGCGGTAAGGCAAGTCCCCTGTTGGGATGACCCGCGCCCGGGTGAACACCTCCCCGAAGACCAGCAGCCAGATGGTGGGCTGGATGGCTCGCGCCAGCAGGTCTATCGGATCGTGGCGCAGCTTGCGCGCCTCTATCTCGACGATGGTCAGCGTCTTGCCGAAAAACTGTGCGGTACGAGCAGTCAGATCGGCGTACTGACTGTGGCTCAGACTTCCGTTTAGTTGCATGATTCAGCGCAACTTCGTTTCAGACTACCCAGTTGCAGGAACATATCCGAGTTGCTCCGTGTCCATCAGTGGTTCAAGAACATATGTCGGAATCACCACGCTAGCCGAATCGACGCGCAGCACGCCTTGTCCTTGAAGTCTCACTATAGCTTCCCCTGGAATCCAATGAGCTGCCCGTGAAATGGGCGAACACATCCTCCAGCGTGGCGCCGTTCCCGCCCACGGCGACCTTGAGCTCCTCGGGGCTGCCCATGGCGACCACCTTGCCCTGGTGCATGATGGCGACGCGGTCACAGAGGCTGTCGGCCTCCTCCATATAGTGGGTGGTCAGCACGATGGTAGTGCCGTAGGTATCGCGCAGCCCCATGATGCGGTCCCAGACGGCCCGCCGGGCGACCGGGTCCAGCCCCAACGTCGGCTCGTCGAGAAAGAGGACGCGAGGGCGGTGCAGCGTAGCCTCGGCGATCTCCAGCCGGCGGATCATCCCGCCCGAGTAGGTGCGCACCAGCCGGTCCGCGGCGTCGGTCAATCCCATGAAGGACAGCGCTTCGGGGATCAACTCGTCGCGTTCGCGACGCGGGATATCGTAAAGCTTGGCGAAGATCAGCAGGTTCTCGTGACCCGTGAGCTGGCCGTCGGCGGAGAGCAACTGAGGCACGTAGCCGATGCTGCGGCGCACGCCGCCGGACTTTTTCACCACGTCGAAGCCGGCTACCGTCGCCGCGCCCGAGGTGGGCTGCAGGAGCGTCGTCAGCATCTTGACCGTGGTCGTCTTGCCGGCGCCGTTAGGCCCGACGACTCCCAGCACCTCGCCGGCCTCCGCCGAGAGGCTGACGGCATCCACGGCTGTGAAGTGATTGAAGCGCTTCGTCAGCGCGTCGGTTTCAAGGATGGGCATGTATGAAGTCCGCTGGAGAAAAGGGTCTAAGATAATATTAGCATAGAAGAGGGGAAGGGAAGAGAGGTGCACAAGCCCATGAAGACGTGAGTTGAATCAATTATTCCGCCTTAAGGGAGCACTTCACCTCTGTAAGTGCACGATATACGATATCTCTTAGAGCTGCGCGACGCCGGCCCAAAAACCGCGCGAATTTGCTCGTTCACTTTCGTGAACTGCCGTTCAGACCTCTCGTATACCTCTATTTCCAGGTTTTCACCGCTCTTTCTTCTTGCGGCAGCTTCAGTGAACAAAAAACGGGCGTGCAAATCCTCACTAGGAAATCCATATCCCAAAACAACAAGTCTCTCAGCTTCTGAAATGTGTTGTATCGCGCAGCTCCATTGAGCCAACAGGAGGTTATCGGAGTGGGACACACTTGATTGAAGTTCAGGAAGGATGAGTTCGCTTTTGAATGGGACCGGGCCAATAATCACCGGCTGGACCGTAGCGTTTTGCGCAGGATCGAAATCAATCGCACTCTCAAGTATCGCAGATCCCAGAATCTGAACTGCCCTTCCGTCTTCCGGGACGGTTTGCCTCCAGTTGAGAGAGCCGTGAGGTTTGCAGAGGAGTATTGCCTCACCACAATCAGTGGAGTCGGACGAGGCATTGGCGGTAACCAGCCGCTTGCCAAGCGCCTCGATGATTCTCTCAACAAGCAGATCGTAGTTGAACGAAATGACGCAGTCTCCCGGTTGGAGTTGCTTTACCGTCGCCGCCATCGTCCCCTTGCCTTTAGCCGCTTTCTGGATCGGGGAGTCAAGGGCGGTGCCGAAGACCCGGGCCAAAGCGCATCTCAGCTCAAAACCCGCAAGCCCCCAAGCGTCCAAGTTCCTCTGGTAGATTGTCTTCGTGCGGGGCGGTGGAAAGGGCGCACCCGGGAGATTAAGACCCAAGATTCTACGCAACTTGACCCTGTTGTCGATGGCCCCCCATACCTCGTCCAGAGCCCATGATTTCTCGGATGTCTTGGCAATTCGCAACCTTAAGAAACGCACCACGGCCGCCAGATGGGGATATTCGTCCGCCCAGCCAGGCACAGCCTTACCCAGATACTTCCCGAAATCCGCGGCAGACGGTGCCTCTTCTCCTAACGTTCCTCTGGAGGCGCCGGCTCCGAGCAGAATTACACTTGACATGGGTCGAATCCCTCAGACATCATTGAAGTCAAAGACCGTGTCTAGGCAAACGGCTGCTCATCGAGAGTCCGTCAACCCTGCAGCAGGTTCTCCGAGTCACCCCACTTCCCCAAACGCTGCCGGATATCTCACCATCCCGCTGACGCCGTCCAGCGCTCCCGGCTCAAGCTCCAGGACCATGAAGGCTTCATCCGGGACCTCGAAGGGGGCTTTCAGGCCTTTCGCCCTGGCTGAAGAGAAGCCGAAGCGAGGGTAATACTCAGCGTGCCCAACTACCACCACGATCTTATGTCTCAGGCCCAGGCAGTCCGCCAGCCCTCGCCGGACAAGCTCGGAGCCGATGCCGCGCCTCTGAAACTCGGGACGGATGGCCAGGACCCCCAGCGCCAGGGCGGGCACGGTGCCGCGCTGGGTTTCGATGGCCAGGGGAACGAACATGATGTACCCAACAACTTTGCCGTCCTCGACCGCCACCATCGAGAACTCGGGAATGAAATCGGGTGACCCGCGTAGGGCATCAACCAGCCGCGCCTCGACTTCCCGGCCAAAGGCGAGAGCGTTGACTTCGTGGATGGCTTGATGGTCTTCGGGGTGTTCAGGACTGATTGATGTCATCGTCAGCGTTCTCCGTAAAAAGGCATTCTCTTCTCAGCGCGCTATTCATCAACCCAATCATGAGAGGTCCCTAGCCGTCCAGGAATTCCTCTCTGCTTATTCCCGCGTCCTTCAAGATCATGTGAAGCGTGCCCGTTGGCAAGTCACCCTTGTGGAACGGGACAACAACTGTCCTGCCTGTCTGTGCATGACGATAGACGTGGTGGCTCCCTACAATTCTGTCCAGGATGAAGCCCCTGCTTTCGAGTAACCTGGCGATGGCCTTGGGAGTTGAAGCCGGGATTCTAGGCATGAGTCTCCACGGTCACGGTAGACTCCACAACTCCCTCATCGGTTGGAATCTCCTCCCCGTGGGCTTCCAAACTCTCGATGTACGCCTCAATAGCTTCCTTGGCCATCGCCATAGATTCCTCTACGGTCTCACCGTAGGTAATGCAACCGGGAAGGGATGGCACAATAACGGTGTACCCCCCTTCAGGCTCCTTGCGAAGCCGCACTCTGTAGCTCAACACTCTCATGTCATCATCCTCCTTCTACACAAACCCCTGCCGTTCGGGCGAGCCTATCGTCACGACTTAGTCTGCCCGTGCGGCGACACAGTCCCTATTTCTATCTTCCTTTGTACTTCGCGTATGACTCCAAGAACTCCTCGATGCTTATCTCCAAATCCTCTCTGATTATCTTACGAAGGAGTCCCTTGGGTATGTTTCTGCCTCTATGCACGGGGGCTGTGGTTACTCTCCCATCTTCCGCTCTTAGTCTCACGTGCGAACCCCTCGTTCTGATAACCCTGAATCCGAGGGACCTCAAGAACTTTACGAATTCAAACTCCCTGATTGTCGGTAGATCAGGCATTTTGGACCAATTCCAATTCTCTGAATCCTACGAATTTGTTGAGTTCCTCAATCTTAGTTTCCTCGAGGCACATCTCTATGACTTCCTTGATGTTGTCTAATGCCTCATCGATGGTCTTTCCATAGGAATGACAACCCTTGAACAGCGGACAACTCACAATGAAATATCCATCTTCATCAGTCTCGATGATTATTGGCACGTGTATTCTTTCCATCTCGACACCCCTTGTTGAAGGTTCAAATCCAAAGACATTCCGCCTGATCCTTCGGCATTGGCGAGGCTATAGCCTTGGGTATGCCCCAAAGCGCTCTCTTATCCTCCTACACAAACCCCTGTTCCCGCAGCAAGTCCATGGTCACGCCGCCGGCTTTCCCCGTGGTGAAGCGCTCGACGTAGCGGGCGATGATGTCCGCTTCCAGGTTGACCCGGTCCCCGGGGCGGCGCTGGCTCAGGTTGGTATTCGCCCGCGTGAAGCCCACCAGCGACACGGTGAAGGACGCCGCGTCGCAGTCGACCACGGTCACGCTGACGCCGTCCACGGCGACAAAGCCCTTCTTGATTATGTAAGGCATCAGGTCAGCGGGAGCAGAGAACCGGACCAGGACGGCATCGCCCTCCCGGATAAGCGACAGCACCTTCCCCGTGCCTTCCACGTGCCCCTGGACCATGTGCCCGCCCATCCGGCCTCCCAGGGCCACAGCCCGTTCCAGGTTCACCGCCTCGCCGCGACGCAGCCCGCCCAGGTTGGTGAGCCTGAGAGTCTCGGGCATCACCTCCACCGAGAAGCTGTCGCCGCCCAGGGCGACCACGGTGAGACAGGCCCCATTGACGGCGATGCTGTCGCCGAGCTTCGTGCCTTCCAAGACTATCTGGGCCTTGACCATAAGCCTCCCCGGCTCAACGGCCTGGACAGCACCTACTTCTTCAACGATGCCGGTGAACATCGGTCACTCCAGAAGCTCAAAGCCGAACTCGCCGGAGGCCTGGCGGAAGTGGGCATCATAAGCGAACGCCAGTCTGCACTTTCGCTCACGTATCGTATGAAAGCTGGCGCAGTCCACGACAGACCAGGTCTTATCCTTGTGTTGGAAGAAAGTCTGCACGGCCGCTTCCTCGAGGCCGAGAGCTACGCGTACCACTCTCACCATCCCTCCTCGGGACTCATCCAAGTCCCAAAGCTTCAAAGCCGCGTCGATCCCTGCTCTTCTCTTCAGAACTATGAGCGCCTCATACAGTGCCCAGTTCGTGGTAAGCAAGGCCCAGTTCCTTTCGATAACCTCACCCCACAAAACAGTGGCCTGCACATGATTCGCATCATCCGGGCTGAAGGTGGCTACCCACGCGGAAGCATCAACAAAGACGCTGGCGATCATTTCTTCGAACCGTAGAGGTAGTCGTCCAGGTTCTCCGACAAGTCAGGGGGCAGTCCGGGGCCAGCAGCCCCGATGATGGCCAACATCCGGGCGATTGTCTCAGGACTTCGTTTCGCTCTCCTGTGCGGCGCGGTACGAAGGTAGTGGAGAGATCGCTCATGTGCCTCTTCTCGTTCTCGCTCCGTGTCGGGAGAGAGCGCTTCTCGATTCTCCGTGCGGTACGCCTGATCAGTGGTCGTCTCCGTGCGGCTGAGGACTACGTACCCTTTCTGAGAAGTCGTGATGGGGCTCCACTCGCAACTCTCCGCTCCTTTGGGCGAGCCCTGTACATGGCCCATCGTGCGCGCCTCGCCCGTTCCGGTCTCATACACGACGGCCTGTTCAGCTACCTTGGTAGTCGCCTTTGTTCTCTTCTTATACGTCGCCATGCTGCGCCTCCGCGGACTCCGTAACTCGTTTGAGCGCCGCAGCCAGGCGCTGCGCCATGTCTCGACGCATCACTATCCTCTGTATGAGCCGGTTCCTGACCCTCTGGTACTCCCCGTCTTCGCCGCCGACCGGAGCAAAGAAGAAGAAATCGAGGATGATGTCATCATCCAGAGCGACCATGGCCGCGTGATTCGAGTATGCTCCAGTGAGCGATTCTTCAGGGTACTCCGGTCCCGGTATTCGAACACGAGATCCTGCCCTACTCTTCTTGGAGACCATGAATTCCCTCCTGACTTTCGGCATACCCGCTCACCATAATATCCTCCCCCAGCCTCCTCACCCTCACCCGCTCCAATCGTAGCGCCCGGGCCAGCTCCGCCACGCCCTGGCCGCCGACGGCGGGCCTCGCTTTCTCACCCCCTATTATAACAGGCGCCACAAAGGCCAGGACCTTATCCACCAGTCGCTGGTCGAAGAAGGATCCCAGAAGTGTGCCGCCGCCCTCCACCAGGACGCTGGTGATATCCCGTTGGCCCAGGAGCTTGAGCAGCGCCCCAAGGTCCACCAGTCCCTCTCTCTCCGGCAGAACGGCCACTTCCGCGCCGGCTCCCCTCAACCTGTCGATGCCGCCGGCCTCCGCTGCCCGCGTTGTGGCTACGAGCGTCTTGCCCGGCATCTGGAGCAGCTTGGCAGGTGGGGGCGTCCTTCCCTGGCTGTCGACGATGACCCGTAGCGGCTGGCGCCGCGAGCGCGGCGCGGTGAGCTGGGGGTCGTCGGCGAGGATGGTGTTCACGCCCACCATGATGGCGTCGAAGGTCCGCCGCAGGCTATGAGAGTAGCGCCGCGCCGCCTCGCCCGTGATCCATTTGGACTCGCCCGTCCTGGTCGCTGTCTTGCCGTCCAGGCTCATGGCGAGCTTGGCGGTCACAAAGGGGAGGCGCATAGCTATGAATTTGAAAAAGGCCTCGTTGACCTCCCGGGCTTCCTCAGCCCGCTCGCCGAGATATGTCTTAATGCCCGCGGCCTCGAGCTCCGCCACGCCCTTTCCGCAGACCAGGGGATTGGGATCGGAGGTCGCGACGTGGATTTCCACGATGCCTGCCGAAATGATGGCCTGGGTGCAGGGCGGCGTCCGACCGAAATGGCAACAGGGCTCCAGGGTGACGTACATGGTTGCCCTGCGCGCCTTCCCGCCCGCCTGCCTCAGGGCCATAACCTCGGCGTGCCAGGAGCCAGGCGGTTGCGTCCGGCCCTCGCCCACGATGGCGCCATCTTTGACGATAACCGCTCCCACCGCCGGGTTGGGGCTGGTCTGGCCCAGCGACCGGCGCCCCAGCGCCAGAGCGCGAAGCATGTAGTCCAAGGGTTCTCCGCTCCTCGCGAAATCCAGGCAATTGTAGCATTGAGCGGTGGGCGTCGCAACGCTGCCTTCTCGACCCACTTCGGCCGGCGGACGATGTCGTCGTTTTCTCGAAGCTGGGCCGAATCCTGCTACCCTGCTTTGGCCTCCAGCCACATCCGATACACCTCTCTGTGGGGGAGGCCGAACTCCCTGGCGATGCGGGATACCGCTTCCCGGGCGGGAAGCCCGCTCGCTTGAAGCTGTCGGAGTCGAGTCCGAACATCGTTTGAAGTTGGGGACGCTGGCTGTTCGCCAGCCCCCTCGATGACCAGGGTGAACTCGCCCCGCGGCGCCGAGAAGCGCTCGAGGACGGCGCTGACCACACCACGAAAGACCTCCTCGTGCATCTTGGTCATCTCCCGACAGACGGCCATCCGCCTGTCGCCGAGGGTGGCGAAGATGTCGCTGAGGGCTGCCCGGAGGCGATGCGGGCTTTCGAAGGCAAGGATGGTCCCCGGCTCCTTGGCGACGGACTGCAGCGTTTGCCTTCGGTCCGATGGCCGTCGCGGCAGGAAGCCGAGATAGAGGAACCGGTTAGTGGAGAGGCCAGACACGGCCAGAGCGGCAAGCACAACGGAGGGGCCAGGGATGGGGACCACCGGAATGCCGCGCTGGATGGCGGCGACCACGAGCGCGTAGCCGGGGTCGCTGATGCCGGGCATGCCCGCCTCAGAAACCAGGGCCACATCCATATCCTTCAGCTTGTCGAGGATATGCTGCAACACCGCCTCGGTGCTGTACTCGTGGTAGCTGGTCAGGGGCGTCTTGATGTCATATCTGGCAAAGAGGCGCCGTGTCTTGCGTGTATCCTCCGCGGCCACCAGCCCAACCTCCCCAAGGATGCGCAGCGCCCTGAGGGTGATATCTTCCAGGTTGCCTATGGGTGTCGCGACAAGGTAAAGGATGGGCATGAGATTCCTTCTTGTCTGAAGCTACGATTCATTATACATCGACAGCGCCTGACGCATCCCCGGTTCGAGCAATTTGTGAAACATATCGGCCGCCTCGGATGTATAATAGGTGGAACTATGCTGAGACTGAAGAACTGTCAGGCAACCTCCTGATTGCTTTGATGACTGGCGGAAGCTGTGTGAGGAGGCGCAACGTGGGGAAAGCCTTCTGGCTTGCCGTAGGTGTTTCAGCAGCTGCGGCTTTCTCGCCATCGGGCGCCTTTTTCACCTTTGTCAGCCCCGTGGCCGCTCTCCCATCCCTTTCGGTTATCAATCCCGGCGGTGTATGGGCTTGGGGTTCCGGCGCTGGCAGCAGGACTCCGGTCCAGGTCGCCGGTCTTACTCAAGTGGTGGCAGTCGCCGCGGGCGGCCCTTCCAGCCTGGTGCTCCGCTCCGACGGCACGGTTTGGGAGGTGGGCAACGGCAGGCCCGCTCCGTATCAGTTGCCTCATCTGGCTAGCGTCTCTTCAATTTCTGTGGGGGCCCACCGAAAGGTGGCGCTGATGGCGCACGGCACTGTGTGGGTCGGCGAAGACGCTGGCTGGTCCGGAAGGCCTTTCGAGGGCCTCACGGACGTGGTGGCCGTATCGGCAGGCGCCTACCATATCCTGGCTCTTCGTTCCGATGGCACTGTCTGGGCTTGGGGCCAAAACTCCGGTGGTCAACTTGGGGATGGGACCACCACCGCAAGAAGAATGCCAGTGCAAGTTGGCAGCCTCAGTGAAGTAGTAGCCATAAGTGCAGGAGCCTACCACAACCTGGCAGTCCGGAAGGACGGCACCGCCTGGGGTTGGGGCTCGAACGGCAACGGGCGCATCGGAGACGGGACAGTTCCGGTGCCTCCTGACAGGGACGCCATTCGCACTACGCCAGTCCAGGTGGTGGGGCTGACCGGGGTGGTGGCTGTCTCGGCGGGCGGCGCTCATAGCCTGGCCCTGCGCTCCGATGGGACTGTTTGGTCGTGGGGTGATAACCAGTATGGCCAGTCGGGCAATGGTTACTCCGCGGCCACGCCGACGCTGGTGCTCGGTTTCACTGGAGCGGCAGCCATATCGGCGGGATACTCTCATAGCCTGGCACTCCGCAGGGATAGCACTGTGTGGGCTGTTGGTCGCAATGCCGATGGCCAGTTAGGTGACGGGACGACCACTGACACTACCATTCCAATACGAGTATCGGGCCTTCCTCAGGCCTTTGCCATCTCCGCTGGCAATGGGGTCAGTCTGATGGTGGGGCGCGTGAGCGACCTCGACCGTCCCGAGCCGTCTCCGACGCCTACGCTTACACCCATACCAACGGAGACGCCGACCCCTACTTCCACCCCTCTGCCGCCATCCCCCGCGCCGACGCCCACCGTTCCCCCCTACCCACCACCACTGCCCATCGGTAATACGGTATCCTACGCCCGTGGCTGGAACTTGGTCGCCGGCCCCGCCGGCACCACCTTCCCCCAGGCTAGCGGCACGCTGTATACCTATCAGGGCACCGCCGGGTACACCCAGTCGCCGGCCGGTCAAGGGGTTACCCAGGGCTGGGGCTACTGGGCGCGTTTCACTAGCGACGCTACAATTGTAATGAACGGGGCAGGGGCCAACTCCTATACCACCACTCTGGAGCCAGGCCAACTCAAGATGGTGGGCAATCCCAGTGGGGAGAGAAGCGCTGTGGTCAACGCCGATGTGATCTTCACCTATGATCCCGCTTCCGGCTACACGCGTTACCAGGGCTCGGCAACGCTGCCCGTTGGCAGAGGCGCCTGGGTCTTTTCCGCGGCGGGCGGCGCGGTTACGGTCACAGCTGGGGAATCGCTGCCACCTGCCCCGCCTCGGTAGGGCAAGGAATGACGCGTCCCGGCACGCGTCGCGGCCGGCCGGGCTGGCGCTCAAGTCCCCCTGTCACCGCCGGCGGCTGATGCCCCACAGTGCCAGGATCAGCACCGCGCCCCCCGCTATGGCGTAGGCCACCGGCTCTCGGCTATATGTCTGCAACGTTTCAGCGGCTTCTTCGATGGTTTCGGGAACGGAGATAGTGACCTGCGGCAAAATCGTTGGCGGGACGGGCGTCGAAGTGGGGACAGGCGTAGGCGTAGGCTCCGGCTTGTTTTCTACGAGGAAGCGTTGGACCGCCTCCGCGCTTCTACCCGACGTGTCGGCAACTATCACGGTGAGCAGATGACTGCCGTTCTCCAGGGAGCGGGAGTCAATCGAGACCTCCTTGCCCCCCGGCGCGCTGAGGGCAAGAGCGTCGTCGACCAGGACCTTCACCCCGGCCACGGACGCGTCCGTTTCGATACCCAGCACAACTCTGCCTGACCAGGCTGCATCTGCGGGCGGCCCGAAGATCCGGAAACGCAGCGGCTCCGAGGCTTGATACCTGGAATAAGTGAGGTATTGCCGGAAAAGTGGATTCAGGTTTGCTTCCGTGGCGGCCTGCGCCATGTCCAAAAAGGCGCTGGCGGTGGCGATCCCGTCCCGAAAGGCGGCGAAAAAGCCCTTCAGGAAGGCCGAGAAGCCCTCTTCTCCCATGGTCTGGTAAAGCTCCTCAAGAAAGGTCGCTCCGCGGCGGTAGACCATGGAGAAGTACAAGCCCTCGGAGGCGAAGTCGTAGATGCTGCCACTTACCGGGGCCCGACCGAGTAAGCCGATCTCCTGTCGAAGCTGCGCTCCGATTATGCCCTCCCAGTGGCTGGGGAAGAGCTGGGGATAGTTCTGCCGGATGAAGTGCAGGGAGAGCCACGTCACCAGGGCCTCGTCCACCCAGGGTTCGTACATCTGGTCGTTGCCCACCATGCTATAGAACCACTGGTGGGCCACCTCGTGACGGAGAAGATAGCTGAGCTTGCCGCCCAGCCCACCCGGCGAGGCAGACTCCGCGCTGCTGAGAAAGATCAGGCCGGGGTACTCCTGCCCTACGTCTACTGCGCTCTGGGAATACATCTCGACGATGGAGAGGTTGGGAAGGGTATACCGGCCGACGTAGCTGTTGAGCCAGGCCAGCATTTCAGCGCCGTCCTTCAGAAAACGCTCGCCCCCTGCGGCGTGTTGCGGCAAGAAGTAGGCGATGATCTGTACGCCTTCCACCTCCGTGGACCTGGTCTCAAAGTTTGGGGAGAGGCCTATGGCGAAATCGCGGACTCGCTGCGCTTCGAAAACCCATCGCCTCTCTTCCTGGGCGACTGCCCGGCCAGTGGCCGCCACAGTCAGCGGAATGGACGTATTCACCTCAACGCGGTAGTCGGCAACCTCGGTGAAAAAAGGGTCGCCCCAGCCGTGACGATGGCGGTCCCAGCCTTCCGACTGCCCGCCGATCGCCAACCGCGGCCCCCGGTAGACGGCCAGTATCGGGAACCAGTTCCCGAGGGTCATGATGCCCTGGCCGGCGCCGAACCGGCCGCTGCGAATAGGCACCCGAAGCTGAAAATCAAGCTCCACTACTGCGCTTTTTCCGAGGGGCAGAGGCGTGGGCAGGAACACTTCCAGGACGACGCCCTCCAGCGTCGTCTCGACAACTGCACCTCCCACGCGCGCCTCCCGGAGAGAAAAGGTGCCGAAGTTAGCCGGCGTTACATTGAAGACGATGCTGCCCAGGGCGTTGCCTGTGGTGTTGACGTAGGTGACCGTCTCCTTCGCTTCTAGCGAGGAGGCGGCCCAGTCCACATCCACCGAGATCTGATAGCGGCTCAGCAGAATCGCAGGAGCTTGGGCTGCAACTGCCGACGGAAGGGCCAGCGCCTGCATAGAGATGGCAAAGAGCAGGGCAGCGACTTCGCGAGTTATCTGCATACACCAGCGCAACTTTGTTTCAGATTGGACTCAGGTCCCATCGGTTTCGCCTCCGTTAATGGGAGAGAGAATATACGGTTTTCTGCGCAAGTGGGTGATAGTTACGATTCCTCAGCTCACGGCGCGACCATCACCCTGGTCAGAGGCACGGGGTCGACGGGTACCCCTCCCACCGTCATCTCCCAATGGAGGTGAGGGCCGGTGGAGAGGCCTGTGCTGCCTACCTGGGCAATGGGCCGGCCGGTGCGAACAGTCGCGCCCGCCTCCACAGAAATGACCGAGAGATGGTTATAGCTGCTGTAGACGCCCACGCCGTGGCTGATGATGATGGTCTTGCCCCGGACCTGCAGCGGCCCGGCGAAGACGACCCGCCCGCTCTGCGCTGCCACGACAGGGTCTCCCTCATTGGCCCCTATGTCCCACCCCTGGTGGCGGCTGCCGACCGGACCGCCCTGGTAAGAGCGGCCCTCGCCGAAGACGGAGGTTGTTTTACCCTGCGCAGGGACCAGGAACGGCCCGTCCCACAAGCGTTCGGGATTAAAAGGCTTGAAAATGGCCGCTAGTTTCGCCTCTTCGGCGGCAACGATTTTGGGATCAAGCAGCAACGCCGTCTCCGGCGCCAGCACGATGTTCTCCACTGGGAAACCTCCCGATCTTACAGTGATTGCGTCAGCCATGGAGTATTCTTTGCCCGCGCTGTCAGTTGCAGTCACCTGGACTGGATGAGAGCCGACGGCGGCGTAAGAGCCCATGCCCACCACTGTCCAGTAGCCTTGCTCATCTTTGACCCAGGCCAGCGGACGCTGGCCTATGACCCCGCTGAGGCTCAGGGTCTGCGAAGTCCTGACCCTCACCAGAGCAACGCCCCCCTGAGTAAGAATGTCCGGGTCGATCTCCAGGCCGGGAGGGCGGGGCGTCGCCGTCGGAGGCGGAGTGGGCGTCGGCGTAGGCGTTGCTGTAGGTGTAGGCGTGGCCGTGGGTACAGGCGTCGGCGTATCGGTGGGGAGGGCAAAAAGGGGGACCTCAACGGTCATGGGAGTTGGCGTGCACGAGAGAAACAGGAGCGCCGCCGCCACACAGAGAACAAGAGGCAGCAGGCCAGTACTAACCCGAGAGGCCAGCGACAGGCTCATAGCTCGATGTCCGTCAGCTCCCGTCGCGCCTGCCGGCTCATAAGCTTGGCTACTGCCTGCCTGGGGTCCTCCCCCTCGAAAAGCACGCGATACATCTCCTCAGTTATAGGCATTTCCACTCCCATTTTGGCTGCCATCTGACGGGCAGCTACGGTGGTCGGGATACCTTCGGCAACGTTCTTCATGGCAGCCATCACTTCCGGCAGAGACCTGCCCTTGCCCAGCTCCTCGCCGACGTAATGGTTGCGGCTCAGGCGACTGGAGCATGTGGCCACCAGGTCGCCTATACCCGCCAGCCCGGCAAAGGTGAGGGGATTAGCCCCTGCCGCAATGCCGAGCCGCGCGATTTCCGCCAGTCCCCGCGTCATCAGAGCGGCCTTGCCATTGTCGCCATAGCCCAGGCCGTCGGCCATGCCAGCGCCCAGTGCGACAATGTTCTTCAGGCTACCCCCCAACTCCACTCCGACCACGTCTGCGCTGGTGTATACCCGGAAGATTGGCGACATGAGAATCCTCTGGGCTTCCTCCGCGATGGCGACAGCGCGGGAGGCTACTACCGTGGCTGAGGGCAGCCTCCGCAGAATTTCCCCGGAGAGGTTGGGGCCCGAAAGCACGCATATTCGACTGTGTAGCGCGGGCTCCAATTCATCCTCCAGCACCTCCGACATGCGCCGCGTGGTCTTAACCTCTATCCCCTTCACTGCGCTCAGGATGACCGAAGCCTCCGATAGCCCGCGGCGCACCCGCCTCACGTTCTCCCTCATCGTCTGGGAAGGGACGGCCAGAATTACCATATAGGCATCCCTTAGGGCGGCCTCAACTGAAGCGGTGGCTGAAAGCTCTGGAGGGAAGACGAGTCCCGGCAACAGGCGGCGATTCTGTCTTTCCTGGCTGAGCTGAGCCGCTTCCTCCTCCGTCCGAGCCCAGAGGACCGACTGTATGCCCCGCGCCGCCAGCATCATGCCAAGGGTCATACCCCAGGTGGTCGTGCCCACAATGGCTATCTTCATGCCTGCCCCGCCCTCGTGTCCGCCTTCTCCCCGAGGCGGCGCTCAGAGCCGGAGAGGAGCCTGGCGACGTTGTCACGATGGCGCACGAGCATGAGAGACGCGGCAACCAGCGTAAAGAGGACGTGCTCCACGGGCTGCCGCGCTGCAAGATAGAGAACCAGCGCCGCGAAGAAGCTGACGGCGCCGATAAGCAGCGATCCCAGGGAGACGTAGCGAAAGACCGCCATGGCCGCAAGGCCTATGGCCGTGGAGATAAGGCCCACCCAGGGGGCGATCATGACCAGGGCTCCGATGCTCGTGCTGACGCCCTTCCCGCCTTTGAACCCGATGTACACCGGCCAATTATGACCAGCTACGGCCGCCAGCGCCGCTGCCACCTCCACCCCCATTGCATCGGGGCCCAGGAGAAAGCGCGCCAGCAAGACGGCCGCTGCGCCCTTGCCAATGTCGCCCAGCAGCACCAGCGCGGATGGCAGTTTTCCCAACGTGCGCAGCGTGTTCGTAGCGCCGATGGAGCCACTGCCAAACTCCCTGATATCGATCCCCCGGCACACCTTACCCGCTACGAAGCCAAAGGGTATGGCGCCAACGAGATAGCACAGGGCGAGGACCGCAATAAGCTCAGCAGTCACTATTCGCCTCTCTTCCTGAAATGACGAGAGAGGAGCGAGGAATGGGGAGCGGGGGATTCATCATTTGTCATTTTGTCGCTGTTCGCCCCTCTTTCTGAAGACGAAGCGTAGCGGAGTCCCGCTAAAGCCAAAAGCCTCACGGAGACGGTTCTCAAGGTAACGCTGGTAGGAAAAATGCACGAGCTCCGGGTCGTTGACGCTGAAAACGAAGGTCGGAGGATTAACATCGGCCTGGGTAGCGTAAAGGATTTTCAAGCGTTTTCCGCTCACCGCAGGCGGCCGGTGAGCAAGGACGGCTTCGCCAACTACGTTATTCAACCTGGCGGTAGGGACCCGCTTGAGGCGTTCCTGCGCCACCCGCTTGGCCTCTGCCAGAACCTCCTTGACCCCCTCCTTGAGCAAGGCGGACACGTAAAGAATAGAGGCGTAGGGAAGGAACTTGAGTTTGGATCGAATCCCCTTGTCGCATTGCTCTTTGCTGAGGCCCAGCTCCCGGGCCAGGTCCCACTTATTCACTACGATCACTATTCCCTTCCACGCCTCCACAACGTAGCCCGCTATGTGGGCGTCCTGGGCCGTAATCAGCTCGCTGGCGTCCAGGACAATCAATATCACGTCCGCCCGGTCGACGGCCTCCATGGCGCGGATGACGCTGTACTTCTCTACGCCACCCTCGATTCGCCCGCGCCGCCGAATCCCCGCCGTATCGATGAACACCGTCCGCTCGCCTTCGTACTCAACGACGGTGTCTATGGCATCACGGGTGGTGCCGGGTACCTCGCTGACGATGACACGCTCCTCGCCCAGAATGGCGTTCAGGAGCGCCGACTTCCCCACGTTGGGGCGTCCCAGTATGGCGATCTTGGGCCCCGATGAAATCGTGGTCTCCCCGGGATGTCCCGGCGCCGACGGCAAATGGACCACAGTCGCGTCCATCAGGTCATCGATTCCTGTCCCGTGATAAGCGCTTATGGGCATCACTTCGTCGACGCCCAACTCGTAGAACTGAGTGACGTCGGTCCGTCGCTGCTCGTTATCGACCTTGTTGGCGGCGAGTACGACGGGCTTGCCAGACCTGCGCAACACCTCGCTGATATCCAGGTCAGTGGCAGTCACTCCGTCCCTGGCGTCCACCAGGAAGATCACCGCATCAGACCCAGCTATGGCCAGCTCCACCTGGCGTCTGACCCGCTGCGTAATGTCTGAGTCGGAACTTATCTCGAGACCGCCCGTGTCCACGAGGGTGAACTGGCGGTCGTCCCACTGGATATCAGCGGAAATCCGATCCCTGGTAGTACCCGGTAAGTCCTCGACAATGGCCTTTCTTCGCCCCACCAAGCGATTGAATAGGGTTGACTTCCCCACGTTTGGTCGCCCCACAATAACCACCATTCCACTCACGCCATGCCTCTATCTTATGATCACCCATATGCGCTCAGGGTCAACCCTGCCCAGTGTGATGCCTCTGGGAACGTTGACCCTGGGCTCTACTTCATGGAGGCCAGGGCCCAAATTAGTCAAATCAACAGTGACGATTATGTCACTGGGCCTCAACGCTCGCAGAGTGGGCAGGTCCCCGTTGATGGTGACGTCCACCGCGTTCAGGCTGGATAGAATCGAAAGGCTAGCGGCCAGCCCTCTGAAATCGGGGACAACTCGGACAACTCGAGACGCGTCGATAGGTGATACAGACAAATATACCACCACGTTGGCGGCCCCTACCAGAGCGACCCCTCTGGGCAGGCTCAAACCAACGGTGCGCACGATGTTCGCGGAAGCGCCGGTAATGTCCACCGGCTGAGTCTCCAGGAATGCCAGGGGCTGCAGGGCATCGCGCGTGCCCGTGACTGTGACCGCAGGCGGTTGCACAGAGATAGCACTTATCCAATATCCTGGAGCGGGCTCCCCCCTCATTTGAGGGCTTATCGAGAAGGTTCGATAAAGGATCTGTTGCGTGATGGGTATCTCCACTAAGGCAGAAGAGGGCTCCAGAGTTACCCCTTCAATCTCAAAACCGCGCACAGTGCGAGGCCTCAGCTTCAAGGACTGACTGATGTTGACCGTTGCCCCGGTAAGGCTCACGTCGGCCGCGGCAACGTCCACCTGGCTCACCAAGGGCTCCGGCCCCAGGACAGTGACCCTTTCCGGATTGACGCGCATGTTTCCGGAGGCATAGCCAGGAGGGATAGATCCAAGCAGGTTGACCTTCACCTCAACGATCTGGCGGGTCAGCGCGGTCAAACGCACCGTGACCTTGGAGGGAATGACATCCAGGACCCGCACCCGCCAATCGTTTGGCTCGACATGGACCGGCGCCTCGTAGGTTCCCGCGCTGGCTAGCGTCAGATCGGCGGTGGCCTTGAAAGTATTCACTGTCAGCCGATCCCAGGAGTCCAATGGAGCGCTCACTCTGACGAGAACCGAGGGCACAGCTCCCAGGACGTCTAGCCCGCGAGGGACGTTGACTGGCTCCACCAGAATGCTGGGTGAGAAGATGTCAACCCTTGGGGGGTTCTGTTCGACGGATATGAGCAGCCATAATCCAAAGGAGAGTCCCAGCGCCAGAAGGCCCAGACCGATGTTGCTACGCAGCGACTTGCCAACGCTGCGAGCGGAACCCCAGGCAAACTCTCTGATCTCTCGAACTATTACTTCTAGCACTTCTAACACGTCTTTGTTCCCGAACGAAGGGCTACGCCCGACTGCGCCGCCACGCGGGCGTGAAGCGTGTTGCAGGCACACGGTAAAGCGCCGTTAGGACGCGTCTCAGCCTTGCCTCGTCCAGCCGAGTCACGATGCGCCCACTGGTGCAAAGAGATATGTTGCCTGTCTCCTCGGAGATAACGATGGAGGTGGCATCCGTGCGCTCAGTTATGCCGATAGCCGCCCGATGGCGCGTACCCCAGGGCGCCGTGGCGGACACATTCTCGGAAAGTGGAAGCACGCATGCAGCAGCTATGATACGGTCTCCCCGAATGATCACCGCGCCATCATGGAGAGCGGAGTTCGGAAAGAAAATGCTCAGCAGCAGCTCCACTGATGCCGTAGCGTCCATCTCAATGCCCGTGCCTATGTATTCCTTGAGACCTGTTTCCCTTTCCAGCACCAATATGGCGCCGTAACGACGCTCCGAAAGGATGCGCGCCGCCTCGATGACCGTATCGATCATCCTCTCCCACGCCGAACCTTCCACCCATCTCCTGAAGCCGGTACGCCCCACGCTTTCCAAAGCCCGCCGCAGCTCTGGCTGGAAGAGGATGGGGATGGCCACGAGGAGCCCGGTTACCGAGTTCCTCAGTATCCAACCCACCATGGTGAGTTGAAGCGCGTTACTGAGCACAAAACCGACCACCAGAATGATGACGATTCCCCGGAGCAGAGACATAGCGGTCGTTCGGCGGAGCAACAGCAGGAGCCAGTAGAAGATGGAGGCGATGATGAGTATGTCCAACACACCGCGGGCATCGAGACGTCCCAGGGTGGCCCCAACTGTTACGAGCAGGTCGGACATGGCGCGTGCCTCGCCCCTTAATTCTTTTTCAGCAGGTGAACCAGAATGGCCTTCTGGACATGCAACCGATTCTCGGCCTGAAGGAAGACAACAGACTGCGGTCCTTCGATAATATCGGCAGCGACCTCCTCCCCCCGGTGAGCTGGTAAAGGATGCATAAAGATTGCGTCAGGCCTGGCCAGGGAAAGAAGCTGCTTGTCCACCTGATAGCCCGCGAAGGCCGCGCGCCGCTGCGCACTTTCCGACTCCTGCCCCATGCTGGTCCAGACGTCAGTGTACAGCACATCAGCATCCTTGGCCGCTACGGCAGTTTCAGACGTGCAAACTATGTCAGCGCCAGTGGTTGAGCCGAACCGGCGAGCCATCTCAACGAATTTGCCGTGTATTTCGTAGCCTGGCGGGGACGCGATTCTGAAGTTCATGCCCACAAGAGACGCTCCCAACAGCAGGCTGTTTGATACATTGTTCCCATCGCCGATAAACGCCAGCGTCAGACCCTTCAGGTCGCCCTTGGTTTCGCGTATGGTGAGCAGGTCAGCCAGGATCTGGCAGGGATGCTCTTCGTCATCGAGGCCGTTGATGACTGGCACGTCGGCGAATTCCGCGAATAGTCGCACCGTCCGATGGGAGAAAGTCCGCGCCACTACTCCGTTTACGTACCGGCTGAGAACGCGAGCCACGTCCTGGACGAGCTCTCGCCTGCCCAGCCCCACCTCCACCGGAGACAAATACACGGCCCGCCCGCCCAGCTGCGTCATCGCCACCTCGAAGCTAACCCTGGTCCGCAGCGACGGCTTCTCAAAAACCAGAGCCACAGACGCGTCTCGAAGAAGCGAGCCGGGGCTGTTCTTCTTGAAGTGCATGGCGGCGTCAATTATGTTTTTGATATCATGAGTGCCCAAATCGGCAACAGATAGGAGGTCCTTTCCTTCCACGTGCGTCGTCAACCTCAACGTCAGAATGATCGCCCCAACAACGACGATTAATAATAGCATTAAGCGCCATCGTCGTAAAGCTAAGAATGGGGCGCGCAGGTTCCTCAGGTGATTTCTAGCCACGCGTGGGGGAGGGGCTGGAAGGTGATTGTTCGTGGCCCCTCCGAAGGCTTTTGTTACTTCGCCAGACGTTGTCGACCTCGCTCGCCGAGAGCCGATGACCCACCCCCGCCGGGAAAACGGCTTGACATTGTGTCCTCCGAATGTTAGCATCTGGTAGCTTTTTCAACCGAGCCGGGCCGGACCGGCGCGACTTTCGAAGTTTGAGCAATGTGAGTTCTAGGAGGGTTGAATGCGCGCCAGGAGTTGGTTATCCTTGGCAAGGCTGTTGTCAGTCCTGAGTTTACTTCTGGCGAGTTGCGCCCCGGCGGCCGCGCCGACGCCCACTGCGGCGCAGAAGCCTGCGCCCACGGCGGCGCCGGCCACGAAGGAAGCGACGCCGGCAGCCAAGCCAGCAGCCACCCCGGCGGCGCCGGCCGCAACTCCCAAACCCGCCGCCGGGCAGCCAAGGAGCGGTGGTATACTGAACGTCGGCCACTTCGCCGACCCCATAAGCTACGATCCCATCCAGGAGGCCTCCGTCCAGTCGGTGTCTCTGGTGATCCCCAACTACAGCGGCATCGTCCAGCACGATCCCCTGCAGGCGGACAAAGTTATCGGCGATCTGGCGGAGAAGTGGGACGTCAGCCCTGATGGCCTGACCTACACCTTCCATCTGTATAAGAACGTGAAATTCCATGACGGCACGCCGCTCACCTCCGAGGATGCCCGTTTCTCCATGGAACTCACGCGCAAGCCTCCGCGCGGCGTCACGAGCCCTCGCCAGGAGTGGCTCAAGGCCGTCGATAACATCGAGACCCCAGACAAGGACACCCTCAAGATGACGCTCAAATATGTGAGCGCCTCCTTCCTGCACAACCTCGGCGATGGAAGGGTGGTGGTCGTCCCCAAGCAGGTATTCGAGGCCAAGGGGAACATGAAGAGGGACATCGTGGGGACGGGCCCCTTCAAGTTCAAGGGGTTCACGCCGGGCACGAGCTTCAGCATTGTCAAGAACCCTGACTACTTCATCAAGGGGCGCCCCTATCTGGATGGCATAACCTGGTACGTCGTCCCCGATGTCGCCACCAGGTTCGCGGCCTTGCGGACGCATCGTATCCAGCTAACTCCTTTTGCTTCTCAGGGGCTGACGCCCTCACAATCCGAGCTTATCCGCAAGGAGCTGAGCGACAAGATCAGCGTTCAGAAATACCCCAGCCTCATCTTCATCGCCTTCTGGATGCCCCATGTGAAGGCGCCCTGGAACGACGTGCGGGTGCGCCGCGCCGTTGAGTTGACCATCGATCGCCCCAAGGTGATCAAAGTGGGCGCCGAGGGCTCAGCGGAAGTGAGCGGCTATATGCCCAAAGGTTCCTGGAGCCTTCCCGACTCGGAGTTTCTGAATCTGCCGGGCTGGCGCCCGAACAAGGACGCGGATATCGCTGAGGCCAAGAAGCTCATGGCGGAAGCCGGACACGCCCAGGGTTTCAAGACGACCACCATAACCAGGAACGTGACCAATCAGGAGCGCACGGCTTTGGCCGTCAAGGAGCAACTGGCGGCTATCGGGATAGACGTGACCGTGAACGTCAGGGACCAGGGCACCATGTTCGAACTCCTCTACGCCCGAAACTACGATACTGCCGTCTTCAGCGGCTCAGCCAGCTTCGACGACCCGGACCAGGTTTTCGGCCAGAACTTCGCCAGCGGCGTCCCACGCAACTTCTCAGAGGCCACCGATCCCCAACTGGACAAGTGGTACGATGAGCAGTCGCGCACGCTGGACGCGGCCAAACGCAAGGAGATTGTGTTCAACATGCAGCGACGCATGTTTGAGATCATCCCCGCCTCCATGCTCTTCTGGACGGTATACGAGCTGGGCTCCTGGAGAGAGGTCAGGGACCTGAAGCCGGGGATCGGCGTGTATAATAACCTCAAGTTCCAGAACGTATGGATAGGGGAATAGGGGCGCACGGCTGTGCGCCCAGGGTTTGGGGGCCGGGGGCTGGGGACCGGATGATCCCCGCGAGCCCTTGGGGCCGGCGCTGCCGGTCGGACAGGCCGGACTGTCTGACAGGTCAGACCTGTCCGAAAGCCCGTCCCGCGCGCCCACCGTGCAGCCGTAGTGCAGGGGCTTGTCCCCTGCTCGGTCCCCGGGGGTGGGAAGGCGGATGCTTTGGACTGCGCAGGCTTGCCTGCGCTTTGCCAGCGGCGGCAAGCCGCCGCACTCCATAGCCCCACCGCTGCTGGGGCGCATCCTTGGGTCACAGGAAGGGCAACATGCGGAACAATGCAGTGAATATGACTCTGGCTGTCGTCGTTTTCGTCGTCAGCGCCTGCGCTCCCGCGGCGGCACCAACGCCCGCCCCGAAGGCGCCGGCCACCACGCCAGTTCCCACCAAGGCCGTCGGCGCTGCGCCCACCCAGGCCCCAGCGACAAAACCGGCGCCCGCACCGGCCGCTCCCGCGGCTACGCCCAAGCCCACCGCTGCCCAGGCCAAGCCGGGCGGCACGCTCTACATCGCTCACTACGCCGATCCGGCGACCTACGATCCCCTCCAGGAGGCCTCCCTTCAGTCAGAGTCGCTAGTCATCCCCAGCTACAGCGGGGTGGTGCAACATGATCCTCTCCAGCCGGCCAAGGTTATCGGCGACATTGCCGAGAAATGGGACATGAGCGCGGATGGCCTGACCTATACCTTTAATCTGTTCAAGAACGTCAAGTGGCATGATGACGCGCCTTTCACCGCTGAGGACGCCCGCTTCTCCCTGCAAACAGTGCGCCAGCCCCCAAGGGGCGTCAACAGCCCGCGCCAGGCCCTGCTCAAGGCCGTGAACAAGATCGAGGCGCCGGATGCAACCACGCTCCGGATCACTCTCCAGTATCCCAGCGCCTCCTTCGTCGACAACCTGGCCGATGGGCGCATGGTGGTAGTCCCGAAACATATCTTCGAGGCCAAGGGCAACATGAAGAAGGATATCGTGGGGACAGGGCCGTTCAGGTTCAAGTCCTTCACGCCCGGCACCTCCTTCAGCGTGGTCAAGAGCGGTGATTATTTCATTAAGGGCCGTCCCTACCTTGACGGGATAACCTGGTATATTATCCCTGACGTCGCCACACGATTTGCCGCGCTGCGGACCCACCGCGTTCAGGGGACACCCTTCGGCTCACAGGGGATCACGCCCTCTCAGTCTGAGATCCTGCGCAAAGAGCTAGCCGATAAGGTCGTCACCCAAACATATCCCAGCCTGGTCTTCCTCGCCGTCCGCATGCCCAACAACAAGGCCCCGTGGAACGATGTCCGCGTGCGGCGGGCCGTGGAGCTGACCATCGAGCGGCAGAAGGTGATCAAAGTCGCCGTCGAGGGCGTGGGCGACGTCGGCTTCTTCCCGCCTGGCGAGTGGAGTCTGCCCCCGGCCGAAGTTGCCAAGATGCCCGGCTATCGGCCCGACAAGGAGGCCGACATCGCCGAGGCCAGAAAGCTGATGGCGGACGCTGGGCTTACCCAGGGCTTCAAGGTGACCACCATCACCAGGAACGTTCCGCAGCAGGAGAGGGCCACGCTGAGCGTCAAGGAGCAACTGGCGCAGATCGGCATCGATATAACCATCAGCCTCAAGGACCAGGCGACCATGTACGACCTGCTCTTCAAGCGCAACTATGATCTGGCCGTCTTCGGCACGGCGTTGAGCTCGCAAGACCCGGACCAGGTGCTGGGGACGAACTTCCTGAGCGGCGTGCCCTATAACTTTTCTGAGTTCAGCGACGAGAAGATCGACAAGTGGTACGATGAGCAGGCCCGCGCTCTTGATCCGGCGAAACGCAAGAATATCGTCCTGGAATCGCAGCGCCGGCTCCACGAACTGGTCCCCGCCTCGATGCTCTTCTGGTACGTCTACGAGCTCTCCTACTGGTCTGAGGTCAAGGACTGGAAGGCCGGGATCGGCATATATAACAACCTGAAGTTCCAGAACGTGTGGCTGCAAAAATAGAGGACGAGCGTGTTGTAGGGGGGCGCCCCGGCCCGCTAGGGGCGCCCGGCTGCTGGCAGGACGGAAGAGGTCGTGTTCGAGGGGCGCCCACGGTCGATTCACAGTGGATTCAGGAGGAACGCAATGATGCGGAAGTGGTTGACTACGGTAAGCGTGATAATGGCAATCGCACTGCTGCTCTTGAGTTGCGCTCCGGCGGCCGCGCCGGCCCCGACTGTGTCAGGGCCACCGAAGCCCGGGGCGACGCCCGTGTCGCCAGCGGCTGCGCCGACGGCAGCCAAGCCCGCTGCCACACCAGCGGCTCCCAGCCCCGTACCTAAACCGTCCGGAGAGCAACCGCGCTATGGTGGGGTGCTGCCCATCTCGCTCTACCTGGAGCCACCCCACCTCGACCTCCAACAGAGCCAGATCCTGGTGACGCGCATGGCGGCCATCCCCCCCTACGACACTTTGCTGGAGTACAACCCGCTGAAGTCGGATACGATTATCCCGGACCTCGCCGAGAAGTATGAGGTCAGCTCGGACGGGCTGGTCTACACTTTCTCCCTGAACAAGGGGGTCAAGTTCCATGACGGCGCTCCTCTGACCTCAGAGGACGTCAAGTACAACCTGGACAGGCTGCGGAACCCGCCGCGAGGCGTCCTGAGCCCCAGGGCCGCGCTGCTGGCCTCCATCGACCGGATAGAGACGCCGGACGCCAACACGGTGAAAATCTTTACCAAGTACATGGATGCCAGCTTTCTGGGCGGCATCGCTCTCAGCCACCATGTCATCTACCCCAAAAAGGTGGTGGAGGAGAAGGGCGATATGAAGAAGACGGTGATGGGCACTGGCCCCTTCAGGTTCGTGAGGTACGAAACCGGTGTCATCGTCGAGTACACGAAGAACAAGGAGTACTTTCGCAAGGATCGCCCATACTTGGACGGACTCGTGTTCTATATCATGACCGACTCCGCCACACGCTTCGCCGCCTTCCGGACGGGGCGCGTGCTGATGACCTCCCAAGGCTCCGGCGGCTTGAACCCGGTCCAGGCGGAGATAACCGAAAAAGAGCTGAAGGGGAAGGCCCACCCCCTGCGCTACGTGAGCATCAGCAACGCCTTCACGTCGATCAATGTGACCCGCAAGCCCCTGGACGATGTCAGGGTGCGTCGCGCCCTCCATCTCCTCGCCGACCGGCCTGCCATCATCAAAGTGGCCTGGGCCACGGAGGGCATGCTGACCGTGTTCTTCGTCCCTGAGCCCTACGGGAAGTGGGAGTTCCCCAACGACGAGATGCTCAAGCTCCCCGGCTATCGCGCCGATAAGACGCCGGACATCGAGGAGGCAAAGAAGTTGTTGGCCGAGGCAGGTCAGAGCAGCGGCCTTTCGCTCACCCTCGCCGTGCGGACGATTCCCCAGCACACGCGCACGGGGGAGATGCTACGCGAGCAGTTCAAGGTCGCCGGGATCGATCTGAAGCTCGATGCTCTGGAGACTGCCGTGTGGACAGAGCGCAAGACCAAGGAGAACTACGACTTGCTGCTAGATCCCTATGGGGTTGATTCCGACGACCCGTCGCCGTGGCTGGAGAACATCCTGGCCCCCGGCATCAGCTTCAAGGACGATCAGCTTGACGCCTGGAAGAAAGAGCAGACCAGGATACTCGATTTCCCAAAGCGCAAGGAACTGGTGCGGAAGATCGAAATGCGTCTACTGGAAACGCTACCCGTCATACCCAGCGTGAGGGGTGGAACGTATATGATGGGGCTCTGGGACAACATCAAGAACTACCCGGAGCCCATCGGGATCTGGAACTCGCACAAACACACCGAGACCTGGCTGGCCAGGTAGGGGTCAGGGGTCGGGAGTTGGGGGTCGGGCACCCGTAGTGCTGGAG